>NZ_JAWFZC010000004.1:0-211241 GCF_032550575.1 Dermabacter sp.
TTGAAGTCGTCTACAACCGTCGACGCCGACATTCCGCACTCGGTATGGTCAGCCCCGTCGACTTTGAGAACCAAATTGGTCTAATCACTAGCAGAAAAGGAATAGCTGCCTAACCACTAGGTAGCTCCACTACGTGTCCACGATTTGCGGGTAACCCCACCGACTTTGCCCCTTCGGGAGACAAGACAGTTCTTGTATCGTTCGGAAAGCATTCGTCGCTGCCGGGGTGAAGTGGCGGTTCCATACGCGGCCGTGATGTGCACCTGTGTTTCGCAGAACGGTGAGTTGTTCGCACCATCGAGCGAGGGGATCTTGGTTGTAGTAGCTCTTCTTCTGCTTAGAGTTCAATCGATCGACGTCGCCAAAGAAACCGAAACTGTGTGCAATACTCCGCTGATCATCAAGAGTGAGGCCATCAAAGAGGATGGAAATATCGGAAAAATCAAGGACATCAGCAAGAACCCAGAATGGGTAATCCCCGTAGTTGACACTGTAGTGAGCCACAGCGCGGTTACGTTTTCGCTCGCGATCCACACGCTTCTCAGCAGTCTCTAGCCAGTCTTGATGCCGGAAATCCTCACGAAAGATACCTGGATCTTTGTAAGATAAGGCTCCTTTCGCGACGAGTAGTTCGCCGATCCGTGCACGTAGCGCAACCTCAATCCGCTCAATCCCATCGTAAATAAGTGTGCGCATTTTACGGTCGAATTCGTAGAGAGCGACTATTTCTTCGAACTTCGTGCCTCGCACAAAGCTGTCGGCGCGTTGCGGCTGTTTGGGGTCTTCAGGCTCTGGGAGAATCCGGTAGGCGTACCAATACCCGGACAGCCTGTAGTAAGAGACGCTAGACAGCCACTGCCTTGCTAGGGATTCGTTGAGCTCCATCCCTCGTGAGCGCATGAGGGCAATCTGCACTTCAACCGTGGTGGGATTTTTGATCTTCTTCATCGGGTTTTCATGCCTCGAAAGAAATCCAGCCCGTCTCCAACCTGATGGTCGAAGCGGGCTGAACGATTACCTAAATAATGCCACGGCCCCAGCGCGTTGGGTGGCCTCATTTGGCTACAGGAGCATGACGGCTAGATCGAGAAAAACAAAGACCGGCCCTGGGCTCCCACCAAAATGGGTAGCGGTACCGGTCATGTTGGTATTCAGGCTAGGCGATGACACCTAGCTGTGCAACGGTGAGGGCTCGACAAGCCACTCGATAATGTTTTTGTGTTGGATCCCGTCGCGGCTCATGTCGAACTGGTCCATGCTCAGCACGGTTTTCGGGAAGTTGTCGGTAACCCCGCGAAAGGCACCGAACTCGCGGTCGACGGTGTTTTGGCTGCCGAGCAGGTAACTCACCTGGAAGTACTCAGTGTCGGAACCTTTGCGGGCGATGAAGTCAATCTCGCGCGCGCCGGCTCTTCCGACACTTACCTCGTACCCGCGCGCAAGCAGCTCCACGCACACGATGTTTTCGAGGGTCAGCTCAATGTCGGCCTGGTTCGAAAGGCCGAGCGTTTCACGAAAACCGTGATCCACCGCATAGTACTTCTCAGTTGCCCGAAGCCTCGCCTTCCCCGCAATGTCAAAGCGCGGAACCCGATAAATCAAGAAAGCGTTCACGCAAAACTCAAGGTAGTTCAACACGGTATCAACCGAAACGGTGCGCCCCTCGCTTTTGAAAAAACGCACCAGTGACTGCGCCGAGAAGGTTTTTCCAATATTTGCGAAGCAGTAACCGACGATGCGGTGAAAAATGTCGACGTCGCGGATCTGGTGATACTCAATCACGTCTTTGAGCACAACCGAGTTGTACACCGAGTCAAGGTAGTCGAGCGAGGGTTCCCGGTCGAGGTTGAAGTATTTCAACGCCGGGAAACCGCCGAACTGCACAAAGTGCTGGAAGTGTTCGCTCAGTGTGCGGTCGCTTTGGCGGTGCAGCTCGACAAATTCCGCAAACGAAAACGGTTGGATCAAGAACTCAACGTAGCGACCGGCAAGATGTGTGGCGAGATCACCGGAAAGCATGCGCGAATTCGACCCGGTGACATAGATATCTGCGTCATAGTCGACGCGGATCGCGTTGATGGCTTTCTCCCAGTCGGCGACCTGCTGAATTTCGTCAAAGAAGAAATACGCGCGGGTGTTTTTGTTGAGGTTTTCGGCTTCGATGCGCCGTAGCAGCGCCGCTGCGTCTGTGATGTGAAGCCCGTCAGCGGACTCAAAATTCATCGCAAACACTTGTGGATCAGCGCTGCCCGCGCGAATCACTTCTTGCAGCTGCTGCAGAATCGTAGATTTGCCGCAGCGACGCACACCGGTGAGCACCTTCACGAGGGGTTTGTCGATAAAGGGCTGGATCCGCGAAAAGTATCTCGGGCGTTCAATGATTCTGTCCACCACAAACCTCCCTGTCTTGTCGAGTATAGTCGACAAGCTGCTACTTTGCGGAGGTTTTGTCGATCATAGTCGACAAGAATCGCGCTGGCTCGGGCACAAAACAGCGCACCGCGGGAAGGTTGCCGGCGTGTGCCAGCGTCCAACCCGCGGTGCGCTATTCGGACGGTGCGGCCCGAATCGAGCCGCTGAGCCCTCGAGCCGTTAAGCCCTTGAGCCTAGAAGTCCCAGTCGTCGTCGGTGGTGTCTTCGCCCTTACCGATGATGTAGCTCGATCCTGATCCACTGAAGAAGTCGTGGTTTTCGTTGCTGCCAGGTGACAGCGCCGCGAGAATCTCAGGGTTCACTTCGGTCTCTTCAGCGGTAAACCGCGACGGGTAACCGAGGTTCATCAGCGCCTTGTTCGCGTTGTAACGCACGAACACGGCAACGTCGTCCATCAGGCCGAGCGGCTCGTACAGCTCACCCGAGTACTGCAGCTCAAGCTCGTAGAGCTCTTCCAGCAGGTCGAAGGTGAACTTGCGCATCTCTTCCTGACGCTCTTTGCTCTGCGTCTCGAGTCCGCGCTGGTACTTGTAACCAGAGTAGTAACCATGCACTGCCTTGTCACGCAGAATCAGGCGGATCATGTCTGCGGTGTTCGTCAGCGTCGCGTGCACCGAGAAGTGCAGCGGCAGGTAGAACCCTGCGTACAGCAGCAGCGACGACAGCAGCGTCGAAGACACTTTACGCTTGAGCGGATCATCGCCGTAGTAGTGGTGCAGCACCTTCTTGCAGCGTTCCTGCAGCAGATCGTTGGCAACTGCCCAGCGGTAGGCGTCGTCGATTTCCGGGGTGCTCGTCAGCGTTGAGAACACCGAGGAGTACGAGCGGGCGTGCACCGACTGCATGAACGCAATGTTGGTGTAGACGGCCTCTTCGTGTTCGGTGCGGGAGTCTTGGATCTGCACGATCTCACCGACAGTTGCCTGCACGGTGTCGAGCATGGTCAGACCGGTGAAGACGCGCATCGTGAGGGTGCGCTCTTCCTGGGTCATTTTCTGCCACGCGGGGATGTCGTTTGACAGCGGCACCTTCTCTGGCAGCCAGAAGTTCGCGGTCAGACGGTTCCACACCTCGAGGTCTTTGTCGTCGGTGACGCGGTTCCAGTTAATGGGGCGCAGCCGCGCTGCCGGGTCGTGGCGGTACGACGGCGGGGTGACCGAGATCTCTTGCAGCGGGCGGTCGGTGTTCAACGGATCAGTCATAGTTCAATAAAGCTCTTTCACTAGTGGTGTCTGGTGGTCAGTGCGCGGAGTGCGCGGACGGCGCGCGGTGCGCCCGCGCGCGCAGCACGGGCGCGAACGCGACTACAGCGCGCAGGAAACGCAGCCTTCGATCTCGGTTCCCTCGAGCGCGGGCTGGCGCAGGCGGATGTAGTACAGCGTCTTGATGCCCTTGCGCCACGCGTAGATCTGCGCGCGGTTGATGTCGCGAGTGGTCGCCTCGTCTTTAAAGAATAGCGTGAGCGACAGACCCTGATCCACGTGCTTGGTCGCAGCAGCGTAGGTGTCGATGATCTTCTCGGCGCCGATTTCGTAGGCGTCTTCGAAGAACTCGAGGTTGTCGTTTGTCATGTGCGGAGCCGGGTAGTACACGCGGCCGAGCTTGCCCTCTTTACGAATCTCAATCTTCGAGGCGATCGGGTGGATCGAAGCCGTCGAGTTGTTCACGTAGCTAATCGACCCGGTCGGTGGCACCGCCTGCAGGTACGCGTTGTAGATACCGTGTTCGCGGATCGACTCGCGCAGCTGTTCCCAGTCCGCAACCGTCGGCAGCGCAACTCCAGCCTCGGCGAAGAGCTCACGCACCCGCGCGGTTTCTGGCACCCACTCCTCGGCCGTGTAACGGTCGAAGTAGCTGCCGTCAGCGTAGTCGCTCTTCTCGAAGCCCGCGAAGGTCGCACCGCGGTCAATCGCCAGCTGGTTCGAAGCGCGCAGCGCGTGGTAGGTCACCGTGCGGAAGTACGCGTCGGTGAAGTCAATTCCCTCTTCGCTGCCGTAGTGGATGCGCTGCGAAGCGAGGTAGCCGTGCAGGTTCATCTGGCCGAGGCCGATGGCGTGTGACGCACGGTTACCCTCGGCAATTGACGGCACCGCCTGAATGTCGGTCTGATCCGACACACTCGTCAGCGCCCGCACCGCAATCTCAACGGTTGCGCCGAAGTCCGGGCTGGCCATTGCCTGCGCAATGTTCAGCGAGCCGAGGTTGCACGAAATGTCGTGACCGATCGTCTCGTACCCGATTGCGGCGTCGTACTCAGAGGCGGTGTTCACCTGCAGAATCTCCGAGCACAGGTTCGACATGTTGATGTGCCCCTCGAGCGGGTTCGCACGGTTCACAGTGTCTTCGAACAGCACGTACGGGTAGCCCGACTCGAACTGCAGCTCAGCGAGGGTCTTGAAGAACTCGCGCGCGCTGATCGTGGTCTTGCGGATCCGCGGGTTCGCGACGAACTCGTCGTAGCGCTCGGTGATTGACTGATCCGAAAGCGGAATACCGGTTTCGCGAAGCACATCGTAGGGGCTAAACAGGTGCATATCTTTGTTCTGCTTAGCCAGTTCGAAGGTCACATCCGGAATCACAACCCCAACCGACAGGGTCTTAATGCGGATCTTCTCGTCAGCGTTTTCACGCTTCGTGTCGAGGAACCGCATAATGTCGGGGTGGTGCGCGTGCAGGTACGCAGCGCCTGCGCCCTGGCGAGCGCCGAGCTGGTTCGCGTAGCTGAAGCTGTCTTCGAGGATCTTCATCACGGGAACAACACCGGAAGCCTGGTTCTCGACCTGCTTAATCGGGGCACCCGCCTCGCGGAGGTTTGACAGCAGCAGCGCCACACCGCCGCCGCGCTTGGACAGCTGCAGCGCAGAGTTAACGCTGCGGCCAATCGATTCGAGATTGTCTTCAACGCGCAGCAGGAAGCACGACACGAGCTCGCCGCGCTGTTTCTTACCCGCGTTCAAGAACGTCGGAGTTGCCGGCTGGAAACGGCCCGAGAGGATCTCGGTGACCGTCTTCGAAGCCAGTTCCTCGTCACCCTGACCGAGGAACAGCGCCGTGGCAACAACTCGCTGCTCGAAGTTTTCGAGGAAGAGGCTGCCGTCGAAGGTTTTCAGCGCGTAGGAGGTGAAGAACTTAAACGCACCGAGGAAGGTCTGGAACTTGTGCCCGAAAGCGTCGGCCTGTTCGTGGAGGCGCTCGACGAAGTCCTTGTCGTAGGCGCGCAGGTATTCGGCTTCGTAGTACTCGTTTTCGATCAGCCACTCCAGGCGTTCCCACACCGAAGCGAACTGCTTCGTGTTCGGGATGACCTGCTGGTTCAGGTAGGCCTCCGCCGCTTCGTGATCCTTGTCAAACTGGATCGACCCGTCCGCCGCAAACAGGTTCAGCTGGGCGTTGAGCGCGTGGTAGTCCTTCCGCTCGCCGACCCCGCCAACCCGTGCAGTGTTGGGGGTGGTTGTTTCTGATGGTGTGGCGATCGTCATGCGACGTCCTCCTCATTTGCTTCTGCTTCTAATGTGTTCTGTCGTGCCCAAAATTCGTCTAAACCAGCCTTGACTCGAGCAACGTCGCGGTTGGTGCCAAGAAGTTCAAAGCGGTACAGCTCAGGAACTTTGCACTTGGCTGAGATGATCGGTCCTGCGATGCAGTAGTGCTCACCGAAGTTGGTGTTCCCCGCGGTAATCACGCCGCGGATCAGCGCGCGGTTTGCAGGATCGTTCAGGAACGTAATCACCTGCCGCGGCACCGCCCCGGCCTGCGCTCCGCCGCCGTAGGTCGGAACCACGAGCACGTAGGGCCTGGTCACTCGGATCATTCCCTCTGTGCGCGGTCGGAGTGGGATCCGCACCGCCGGGCGCTCGAGCTTCTCGACGAAGCGGAGGGTGTTCTCCGAAACACTCGAGAAAAACACCAGGTCAGGTGAATCTTGCCCCTCGAGCACTCGCACCTCCGCGACGCTTCGTGTTCGGCCTTCCCTGCGTTCACTCATCAGCATGTTCTCCTCTCAGCATTTGCACCTCAGCAATCCCACCCCTACATCTAGTCCTGACCCACATTGCGGGCACCACATATAGTGGTTAGCACGAATAATCTCACAAATCTACGACACGCCGAAGTACAGACTACGTCATACCGAACCTGGAGTGCTCTAGGTTTTTAGGTCCAGGTGACTTGAGTGCTGTCCATTGATGCCCTGCCTGTGGGTGGGGAGAATGGATGAATGGTGAAGAAATTCAGCAAGCATACTCCCGAGCAGATTGTTCGTAAGCTCGATAGGGCGCGGGAATTGAAGGAATCGGGATCAACTACAGCTCAGATCCTGACCACGTTGGGGATTAGCGAAGCCACGTTGAACAGGTGGCAGGCTACCTATGGGGCGATGACCAAGAGCGAGGCGAAAGAGCTCCAGCGCCTGCGCGAGGAAAACACGCGCCTCAAACGCCTCCTAGGTCAGGCAGAGCTGGAAAAGGCTGCGTGGAAAGAATTGTCGGAGGGAAACTTCTAAGCCCAGCTCGCCGCCATGATGCCGTCTGGCATCTGGTCGGGCTGGGCTACTCCCAAAGACTTGCCTGCCAGATTGTTGGGCTCTCTCGCAGTGCTTACCGGCGCGCTAGGACCCGCGAGAACAAGCCGGATAAGTACGCGGACCTACGGGCGTGGATGCACGACTTCGTTAAGGATCATCGCCGGTGGGGACACCGGCGCGCCTGGAGAAACGCCCTCGCCGAAGGGTACGGGATATGCCGCGAGACTTTCCGCAGGATCTGGCGTGAAGAGGGCTTGCGTGTCTTGCCTAGGAAGAAGCTCAAGCGTCTAGCTGCCGATACCCATCGTGATGTTCCTGCCGGCCAGTACCCGAACAACGTGTGGGCGTTGGACTTCCAGTTCGATTCAACCTGGCACGGCAAGACAATCAAAATCTGTAACATTATCGATGAATACACCCGCGAACACCTCGCCTTCACGGTCGACAAGAACATTAACGCGGTCTCGGTGACCGAACTCCTTGACGTGGCTTGTCTGGAGCACGACGGGCGCCCGCGGGTGATCCGGATGGATAACGGGCCCGAGTTCATCGCTCATGCGCTCCAGGAGTGGGCAGCCGAGGGTGAGACAATCCAGGCATTCATCCCACCAGGCCAGCCCTGGCATAACGGGTTCGTTGAGTCTTTCCATAACCGGATGAGAGACGAACTCTTGGAGGACAACAGTATCGAGAATCTCGAGCATGCCCGCCTACTCGTGGCCCAATGGTCATCACGTTACAATAACTTCCATCCGCATTCCTCACTCGGCTACCTCAGCCCACGGAAATACGCGGAACAATGGAAACAAGAAAACACGGTCAACACTTAAACCGAGTGGGCCTAATTCTTAGGCCACTCCACTCGACGCCCCAGGCATAAGGGCGTTGGTATTCAGGGATGACAAACTCGTAGTCTCCATCATTAAGTAGCCTGCCGACGCTTATTTCCTTTGCATCGAGCTGCCTATTTTCGCCAGTCATTACTTGCCCCTAAGTCGTCGGTTGGATGGCATTCTCTCAAATTGCTCATGGATTGCGGAGTGAACCAGTCAGGCGGCCAAATCGTAGCTCGCGCGCGTTTGTATCCGTCGTGGAATGAAAGTTTCAAGTATGAGGTCTTTGTCGCTGGGGTCCAGCATCTCGACCATCATGTTGCAGACGTTGCGGGGGGTGAAGAACTCTCCTCGGTCCCCGCGAAGGTTCGAACCTACGACCTCTTCATACGCCTTACCCTTGACGTCCACATCGGAGTCAAGCAACGAGAACATCTGAAGCTGCGTGACAATGTATGCCAGAACCTTAGGGTCGAGTTCGATTTGCTCGACTGGTTTGAAAATCTGAGGGTACTGAGTCTTGACGTTCTCGAATAGCTTCCCGATCCGCGAGGAGCACCGCATCAGGCCAGTCATGTTCTGACGTTCCTTAGGTGTTGCGTAAAACTGCGGCGAGCTGGAATCACGTTCATCCTGGATCTTGCAAAATATGAGCTTCAGCAGCTCCCAGAACGCCTCCGGCTTTTGCATCCCCTGATTACCAGCGATATAGCTGTGAGCCCTCCGGAAAGCAAACAGCAAAGAGTCCGATGCAGCCGGGCGCAGTTGGTCGAAACGCGGCGTGCCCGCCTCAGCACTGTCACCACAGTGGGGAATGTCAGGGATCTCAACGGAGACCCGCTGGCCAGACGTCCCCGTTTCAAAGGCGTAGCTCGCCATATCCTCACCGTTGGTCCACATGCCGACTTCGACGTTCGGACATGCGGCCATGTAGCTGAGCATCTGTTCGACACCGTCCTTCTTCATTGAGGGACGGACCTTGGCGCTCTTGCACTCAATGATGAGCCAGGCAGTTGATTGGGTCTGCTCTGACGCCCGAAGGTCGGGCGGGAACACCACGATGTCGACGCGGACCCGTCGACTACCGAACTTGATCGGGAATTCGACCCGAATGTCGCGTTTGTCGTACCCGTACTCGCGCACGAGCGACTTGAGGATCTCCTGACGGACATACTCCTCGGGCGTGTCCTGCCTCAACGTGGCGCCGTCGATGAAGTCGAGCACTTTGCCGGGCGGGACAATCGCAAACCCGCCATGCGGCGCATCGCTCTGGACAACTGGGCGGCTCACCTTCTACCGCCAGACGTTAGTCCTGATCGAAACTCGACCACGTCTCCGTCTTGCATAACGTAATCCTTGCCCTCCATGCGCACCTTGCCGCGGGCCTTCGCTTCTTGCATGGAACCGGCGTCGTCGAGCTCGTCGAAGGAAACGATTTCGGCCTTGATGAAGCCACGCTCGAAGTCGGTGTGAATCACACCTGCGGCTTGGGGCGCAGTCCAGCCCTTGTGGATGGTCCAGGCACGCGATTCCTTGGGTCCAGCCGTGAGGTAGGACTGCAGGTTGAGGGTGTCGTAGCCGACCCGGGCGAGCTGGTCGAGGCCGGATTCCTCCTGGCCCGTCGAGGCGAGCATCTCCGCGGCTTCGTCGGCCTCGAGCTCGATGAGTTCGCTCTCAAACTTCGCGTCGAGGAAGATCGCCTCCGCGGGGGCGACAGCCTTGCGCAGTTCCTCCTGCATCGCGTTATCCGCGAGCCCCTCTTCGTCCGTGTTGAACACGTAGATGAACGGCTTGGCAGTCATGAGCTGCAGTTCTTTGAGGAGCGACACGTCGATCCCGGCACCGTCGGCCCCCTGGAAGAGGGTGCTCCCGGATTCGAGGAGCTCTTTTGCTTTGAGCACCTCGGGAAGGATCGCGGCATCGATGACCTTGCGCTTCGTGTCTTTCTCGAGGCGCGGAAGGGCGTTATCGATCGTCTGGAGGTCGGCGAGGATGAGCTCGGTCGAAATCGTCTCCATGTCGCCCGCGGGAGTCTCAGAGCCGGGAACGCGCGTGACGTCGGGGTCGCTGAAAGCGCGGGTGACTTGGCAAATCGCATCGGCCTCACGGATATTTGCGAGGAACTTGTTGCCAAGGCCTTCACCTTCGCTCGCGCCCTTCACGATGCCGGCGATATCCACGAAGCTCACGGTCGCGGGGAGGATCTTCTCGCTCCCGAAGATCTCTGCGAGCCGCGCGAGGCGGGGATCCGGAAGCGGCACCACACCGACGTTCGGGTCGATCGTCGCGAACGGATAGTTCGCCGCGAGCACCTCCGCACGGGTGAGCGCGTTGAACAGGGTCGATTTACCAACGTTGGGCAGGCCAACGATTCCAATTGTCAAAGCCACGCCCCTCATTCTAGGGGCAGGGCCCGACGCTTGCCCTCCTCAGGGCGTGCCGCACTTTAAATGTCTCACCCCCGTGGTGAGGTAGAAGTATGAACTTTTCGACTCTTGTGACCGTTCTCCTTCCGTTGCTCATCGGGGCTGCTCTCGGAGCAGCGGTCATGTGGATCCTCATGCGCGAGCGGGTTCGTGCTGCTGAAGCCAAGGCCTCGGCGAACGGAACCGACATCGAAGCACTTGCCGCACGCGCGGTTAACGCCTCGAGCACGCAACTGCTGCAGCTCGCTTCGGAACGCTTCGATCGCGATTCGGCTCGGCGCGAAGCAGTCGATGCGGCACGCTCGGAGCAGCTTGCCCGCACGCTCTCCCCCATTTCGGAAACCCTCACGAGTTTGGAGCGCTCGGTTGCGCGCACGGAGGCGGCCCGGCAAAAGGCCGATGGTGACCTGGCTTCGCAGTTGAAGAATCTCTCGGAGCGCACACGCGATCTGGGCATGGGGGCGAACGCCCTCGTCACCGCCCTCAAAGCCCCCACGAGCCGAGGCCAGTGGGGAGAGGTGCAGCTGCGACGCATCGTCGAGGCTGCGGGCATGCTCGAGCACACGGACTTCACCGAACAGCTCAGCGGGAAAAACGTGAGCGGAGAGAAGAACCAGCGCCCCGATCTCGTCGTTCATTTGAGCCACGGGCGCACGATCGTCGTGGACGCAAAGGCTCCCATGGACGCTTACCTGCGTGCTGCCCAAGCCACGGAGAAAAACGAACGGGCGAAATACCTCGCGGACCACGCGCGAGCATTGCGATCGCACGTCACGCACCTCAGCTCGAAGTCGTACTGGGCCTCGCTCGGCGACTCCCCCGAATTCGTGGTGCTGTTTGTGCCGAGCGACGGTCTTCTCGCGGGCGCGCTCGAGGCGGATCCAGGGCTGCTCGATGGTGCCTTCACGCTCGATGTTGTGATCGCCTCTCCCGCCACCCTCATGGCACTTCTTCGAACCGTCGCCCACACGTGGCGCACGGACGCACTGAACCAGGACGCCCTCCGCGTTCTCGAGGCAGGTCGCGAGGTGCATAAGAGGCTCGGCACTCTTGGCGGGCACCTTGCGAAACTCGGCCGTTCGCTCGATTCGTCGGTGCGGGCGTTCAACAACGCGGTGGGCTCGTACGAGGCGCGAGTGGTGCCCGCGGCGCGCTCGATGGAAGAGCTTCACATCGTCGGTGGCGCCCTCGAAGGAGTCGAACCAGTGACGCAGCTCGCACGCGATATCGATCCGTCAAACCTGAATGCCTAATCTCCACTCGTACACGGCGCGTACAGCCAACAGCCCCCATTTCTTCACCAATCCGTTAAACGCCAAGAGCAACGTTGAGGAGCTTCCCCGAAACTCCCAACAGGCACTTAGCGAAAGTGAAGGGTATGACTCCTCAGTCGCGCGGCACGCGCCGCACTCCTGCCATTTACTCCAAATCCCTCGCCGCAGCGGCACTCGGCTTCACTCTTGTCGCGAGCCCCGCAATCGTCCCCGCCGGCATCGCCCCTTCAACGATGAACGCCGCCCAGGCAGCTCCGGCGAGCACCTGGCCGCTCGTCGTCACCGAGATCGCACCGAACAACGCAGGCGACGACCACTACGAATTCGTCGAGGTCACTAACACGACCGACAAACCCCTCACGATCGGTGAGGGCGGCTACTCGCTCGCCTACATCTACGAGGACAGCACTAACACCGCGAAGGACGTCGCCCTCGCATCCGAGAAGCCGATCGAACTGGCCGCCGGGGAGACCGTGACCCTGTGGCTGAGCTACACGAGCGATGACGGCAAGGTCGATTCGGCCGCGCATACCGTCGAAGAGTTCCGCACGCAGTGGGGCATGGATCCGAACGCGCGCGTCGAGCGCATCACCGGCCAAACGGGTATGGCGAACGGCGGCAACCGCGGCATTCGCGTTCTCGACTCGAACGGCGCCGAAGTCTCGCGCTCGTTCTACCCGAAAGGCTCGGTCGCTGAGGACAAGTCCGCACAGTTCCGCACCCCTGCCGATTCGAGCGTGAAGAGTCTCGAGGTTCTCGAAGGCCCGGCTGCTCCCACCGCAGGCAAGGTCGACCCGAAGCAGCTCGAGGACCGCATTGCAGAGCCTCAGCCCGAGAAACCGGCTGAGCCCGCCCCCACCGAAGACGTCCCCGGCCCGGCGGCCGATACGACCGTCGGCCAGCTCCTCATTACCGAGCTCGTTCCCGATTCCACCAACACCGGCGAGGGCGACGGCTACGAATTCATTGAAATCTACAACCCCACTACCAAACCGATCAGCCTCGCTGACTACCAGGTCGCCTATCAATACCCCGGTGAGGGCCGGAAAATGGGCAACCAGGCTGTGTGGCCCATGGAACCTGCCGATAAGGTCGTCAAGCCCGGCGGCACGGTCATCGTATGGATCAAGAACGGCTCTAACGATGCCAAGACCGTCGAAGACTTCGCCAAGAACTACGGTGTTGACCCGAACAGCCTCACCATTGTTGAGTCCTCGGCGGGCGGTATGGCCAACGGCTCGCTTCGCGGTATGGAGATTCAGACCCGCACGGGCCACACCGTAAGCCGCGTCTTCTACAACGAAAACGGCCGCGATGACACCCAGGCGGATCAGGGCATCCACTACGCGGTCAATCCCGAAAACTTCCAGGTGAGCGAGATCGGGGAGATCTCGAAAGCAACGCCGGGTCAGGCGGCTCCCGCGAAGGTTCCCTCGAAGCTCGTGAAGCTCAACGAGGACACCGAAAAGCCAGCTCTGGTGGATCAGACCGCAAAGTCCCTCGACCCGACAAAGGACGCCCAGATCACGATCAAGGCGACCGATAACGTCCAGGTTCGTCGCCTCACCGTCTCCCTCCAGTCGAACACTGACGATAAGCCGATGGCCAAGGACCTCCTCGCGAACGAGGATGGCACCTTCACCCTCACGATCCCCCAGGCGGACCTCACGGGGAAGAAGTACTTCGAGTATTCGGTTGAGGCCTCCGACGGCACCAACATCGCCACCATTCCGCTGACTCGCGTTGAGGTCGAAGGGGCCGAGCAAGGTCCGGTTCGCCTCAACGTCTCGGAAAAGCAGTACGTGAGCGGCACGACCCGCCTCTCGGTTTCGAGCGATCACGAAAACGACACTCGCACGCTTGCCGTCGACGGGACCGAAGTCAACGCGGATATTCCCTCGCTCGAGAAGGAGCCCGTCTTCGCCATCGACGCGACGCAAACCGATGCGTTCTTCCGCAACGGCGTGCTCGTCAAGGACGAGGTCCTCACGATCTTCGACAAGGGTTTCTACGAGAACTGGGAAACCGTGACTGCCGATGTCCCGCTCAAGTACGTCACGAAGGGCGAGTCACTCCAGGTTGACGTCGCGGCGGGCACCAAGGCCAAGCCCGGCATCGACCCGAACGAAAACAACGACGACTTCAACGCCCGCAACGCACGCCTCGTCCTCCCCGACGGGCGCACCTTGCGCGCGGCCGACTACACAGACGCCGAGGGTAAGACGGTCCCGGCCAGCGATCCCACCCAGATCATTAACATGGGCGATTCGAAGGGGAAGGTCGAGATTCTCAACGCGACGTTCTCGATACCGGACGATGCGTTCACCGCGAACGCCTACCAGTGGGACACCACCAAGGTCGCTGACGGCGAGCACAAGGTGAAGGGCACGCTCGTTGGTTCGGGTTCGACGACCAGAATCGCCACTTTCGCTGCCGACTCAATCAGCGACACCTCCGAAGTGGAGACGACCGTCATCGTCGACAACACCGCCCCGGTGATCACCTCCTCGATCGCCGACGGCTCCGAGCAGCGCGGCGAGTTCACCCTGGACTTCGAGGCAACCGACGCCGGCGTCGGCGTCGCGAGCACGTCCGCAACCTTCGACGGCGAGAAGGTCGAATCCGGCACGACGTTCTCCTCGCTTACCCTCGCGGCAGGCACGCACACGCTGACGATCGTCTCGACGGACAAGCTCGGTAACGAGTCGAAGAAGACGATCACGTTCACGACGCCCGTCGAGCAACCGTCGGCCACCCTTGATACGGCGGATGGCGCGGGCCTGAACGTGTGCGTAGACGATTCGCTTTCGGCGACCGCGACCGACCCCAGCAAGGATGACCTCTCGGTCTCCTTCCGTGAGGGCTACTCGACCTCGCTTAGCGAAGGTACGCTCGCGGGCACTGCGGGAAGCGTCCACGACGCCGACCAAGCAGACCGCCAGGGCGATGCGCTCAAGGCCGGTGAGACGACAACCGCGGGTTCGGCACTTCCCTTCCACGAGTTCTCGACCGCCGTGCCCGAGGGCGCAGGCGAAGACTCGGAGATCCGCGTGAGCTGGACCGGTGCTTCCAACAAGGGACAGCGCGTGCGTCTTCTCGTGTGGAACACCGAGAAGAACAGCTGGGAAGAAGTCCAGTCGCTCCTTACGGATAGCGAATCTGGCGAGGCGAAGCTCGAAGCGATCGTCCCGCTCAAGGGTCACAACGTGGATGGCGAGATCAAGGCTCTCGTTCAGCAGGGTGTTGGATACGCCGGTGCAGACCTCTCCGATCGCACAGGAGCGGAGCCCGGCGAGCACGCCGACGACACCCCGCGTTCGGACTACGACTACACCTTCGCCGTTGAGTCGGACACCCAGTACTACAACGACGATGCGAAGATCTACCACCACCAGGTCGCGATCCACGACTACCTTCTGCGCGTGCGCGAAAAGATGAACCTTCAGTACGTGTTCCACACGGGCGACATCGTCGACAAGATCGACAATGCCGAGGGCTGGGTCCGCGCAGATGAGTCCTACAAAACGCTCGACGACGCGAAGCTCCCCTATGGCGTTCTCGCAGGCAACCACGACGTTGGCCACCACGCCAACGACTATTCGAAGTACGGCGAATACTTCGGCGAGAGCCGTTACAGCGGCAACCCGTGGTACGGCGGTAGCTACAAGGACAACCGCGGCCACTACGACCTCATCAGCGCCGGGGGCCAGGACTACATCGTCCTGTACATGGGATGGAGCCCGGGCGATGAAGAGATCGAGTGGATGAACGAGGTGCTCAAGAAGTATCCCGAGCGCATCGCCTTCATCGAGCTTCACGAGTACATGCTCACGACCGGTGGCCTCGGCCCGATCCCGCAGCGGATCTACGACGAAGTCATCGCGACCAACCCGAACGTGCGCGCGGTCATGAGCGGCCACTACCACGACGCTCACACGCGCGTGGATAAATTCGATGACAACGGCGACGGCACCCCGGACCGCACCGTGACCCAGATGCTGTTCGACTACCAGGGCCTCGCCGAGGGGGGCCTCGGCTACCTCCGCCTCATGCACTTCGACAACGAGAAGGGCCGCATGATCGTGCGCACCTACTCGCCGTCGCTCAAGGACTATGACTCGGACGATCCGAGCTTCGAGCCGATCGACCAGGAGTTCGAGGTGAGCTATGCCGACCTTGGCCTCACGCCCGAGAAGAAGACCCTCACGACCGCCGAAGCGCGCATCGACGTGCTCACGACCAAGGAATTCGGTCACAAGGACGGCGTTGCCTCCGGCGACACCGTGAGCGTCCCCGCGAGCGATCTGCCCGAGGGTGAGTTCTCGTGGTACACGCTCACGACCGACCCGTACGGCGCGAAGCACTACAGCGAGGTGCGCAACGCTTCTGTGACGAAGACCGAGTGCGGCCAGGATGGCGGCACGACAGTCGACCCGGACGGCACGGTCAAGCCCGGCGAGGGCGGCAAGCCCGGCGAGGGCGACAAGCCCGGCGAGGGCGACAAGCCCGGCGAGGGCGGCGACCCTGAAACCGGCAACACCGGCAGCGCTGGTTCTGGCAAGGGGCATCCGGACGAGGGCTCGCACGGTTCCGACGCTTCCTCCGCCACTGGCGCACAGACGCACTCGACGGGGCTCCCCCGCACGGGTGCCGAGGTGATGGGCATTCTCGCGGCGGGGCTCGTCCTCGTCGCGGGTGGCGCCGCGGTTCTCCGCTCGCGCCGCGTCTCGCGCTGATCGTCATAGACCCCGCGTGAGCGGGCGCTTCCCGAAAGGCCGGCGCTACCCGAAAGAGGGTGGCGTCGGCCCTTGTATTGTGCATTGGTTATCCACAGCGGTGGGCGGAGCCCACGCAAGCCGAGGATGGTCTGGCACAGTAGAGACATGCACGAAAGAGGCGTGGACCTACACCACATGACCGCACTCGAGGGAGGAGAGCCCCCAGCGCTGCCGGCGACGGCCGCGGAAACGACCGCGGAGCGCCCTTGGCCCGTGGGGTTGCTCAGCCAGAAGGTGCGAGATTACGTGAACCGCATGAGTGTCGTGTGGGTACGCGGCGAACTGGTGCAGGTCAGCCGGGGCAAAGGCGCACTGGTATTCATGACTCTTCGCGATACCGACATGGATGCGAGTTTCTCGGTATCGATGCGTGCGAGCGCGTTTGCGCGGCTGCCCCTCGAACCGCAGCAGGGCAGCGAAGTGGTGGTGCAGTGCAAGCCGACGTTCTGGGGGCGGCGTGGAACGCTCCAACTTGAAGCCGCCGATATCCGCGCGGTAGGAATCGGCGATCTGCTCCAGCGCCTCGAGCGTCTCAAGAGGGCCCTCCACCACGAGGGGCTCTTCGCCGCGGACCGCAAGAAACCTCTCCCGTTCCTCCCACGCCAGATCGGACTCATTTGCGGGCGTAAATCTGCGGCGGAGCGTGACGTCATCGTCAATGCCGAGAAACGCTGGCCGGCGGTGAGGTTCGAGACGCGCGAAGTCGCCGTTCAGGGCACGCGCGCCGTCGGCGAGGTCAGCGAAGCACTGCGCGAACTCGACGCGCGCAAGGACGTGGACGTCATCATCATTTCCCGCGGCGGCGGCTCGCTCGAGGATCTTCTCCCGTTCTCGGATGAATCGCTCGTGCGCCTCGCCGCTGCAGCTCGCACCCCTATCGTGTCGGCCATTGGACACGAGATCGACACGCCGCTTCTCGACCTCGTCGCCGACTATCGCGCATCGACCCCCACCGACGCTGCGAAGAGCGTTGTTCCCGATATGGCCCTCGAACGCGCACAGTTGGGCGATGCACGCCGTCGCTCGCACGCGGCGCTCTCCTCACGTCTCGAGCGGGAGCGGGAAGCACTTGCCGCTGTCCGAGCTCGCCCCGCATTCGCGCAGCCGCACACGATGATTGACAGCCACGCGCAGGTGATCGACGGCGCGATTGCCTCGGCTCGCGCGACCATTGCGATTGCCCTCGACCGCGCCGGTGAGCGCGTGAGGTCCCTCGCCGATCAAGCTCGGGCGCTCTCACCACTGCATACACTCGAGCGCGGCTACGCGGTCGTGCAAAGCGCGAATGGAGCCGCGCTCACCGACCCGAGCGAAGCACCCGAGGGTACTCGCGTATCAATCAGGCTCGCGGGCGGTCGCCTAGCAGCGACCTCTCTCGGCGAGGAATAACGAACTGTGAAGGAAAAGATCATGGAGAGCGAAGGCACCACTAGCGAACCGCAGGAGTTGCCTGAGGACATTCAGGCGCTCGGCTACGAGGAAGCGCGCGACCAACTGTTCTCGATCGTGCAGACCCTCGAGCGCAACCAGAGCGGGCTCGAGGAATCAATCGCGCTGTGGGAGCGCAGCGAGCTTCTCGCTCGGCGATGCGAGCAGTGGCTCGACGGAGCGCGCGTACGGCTCGACCGCGCGCTCGAGCGCGAGCAGGATGTACCCGAAGAAAGCTCTTCGCAGGACTAACGCTCGCAACGAGGCTTCTCACGCCTGTGCACGGCTCGACGTCACCGTTTTGTAACGACTAGAGTGACTGCGCACACTTACTTACCGTTATGAGAAAGGCTACTCATGGAGTACCTGAAGCTCATCGGCATCGTGATTATCGTGGTGGGCTTCGTGCTCAAACGAGACACGCTTGCCGTCGTGGTCGTAGCCGGTCTGGTTACGGGCCTCGTGGCTGGGCTGAGCCCACTGGAGCTGCTGACCCTTCTCGGCCAGTCGTTCACCGATCAGCGCGTTGCCACGTTGTTCATCCTGACCCTGCCCGTCGTGGGCATCTGTGAGCGCTATGGCCTCAAGCAAAAAGCCGTGGACCTCATCGGATCCGTCAAGAATGCGACGACCGGCACTGTCCTGTCGCTCTACCAGCTGATTCGCGCGGTCGCCATCGCGTTCTCGGTCCAACTTGGCGGCCACCCGCAGTTCGTGCGCCCGCTCATTTCACCGATGGCTGAGGGCGCCGCCGAGGCGAAGTTCGGCTCGATCACCGAGAAGCAGCGCGACTCGATTAAGGGCGCCTCCGCCGCCGCCGATAACTTCGGCAACTTCTTCGCACAGAACCTGTTCCTCGGCGCACCGGGCGTACTGCTCATCGTGTCGACAATGGCGGAGCAGGGCTACACCCAGGTCACCCCGCTTGCGGTGGCACTGTGGTCGATCCCTGTCGCGATTGCAACCATGATCTTTGGCGTCGTGCGCAACTTCCTTCTCGACCGCCGCCTTCGCGCCGAATCGACCTCCGGCGCTGCATCGACCGGCACCGAAGGGAGCGTGAAGGCATGACTCCCGATATCGTGATCGGCGAATTTTTCTTCATCCTCGTCGGCGTGATCTTCGCGATTACGGGCGGCCTGTGCGGGAAAGATGCCGCACTCAAGAACCGCATCCCGGCGGCGACCTTCTGGTTCATTCTCGCGTTCGCGTTTATCACCGGCCCTTGGGTACCGGCGTGGCTCATCGGCATCTGCGTCATTGCGCTCGCCACGATCACCGCCGTGTGGGGCGTAAAGCCCGCCGCGGTCGATCGCCCCGACCCCGCGCACGTTGAGGAACGCGCGTCGAAGCTCGGCTACAAAGTCTTTATTCCTGCACTGTCGCTCGCTGTTTTCGCGCTCGTCGCGGCAACCGTGTACCAGAAACTCGAGATGCCGACCTACCTCGCGGTGGGGACCGGCGCCGTGCTCGCCACCGTCGTGGGCCTCGTCGTCACGAAGGCGCCCGCAAAATTCGTGGCGGTCGACGGCGCACGCCTCACAATGGACGTCGGACCGGTGGGAATTCTTCCCCAGCTGCTCGCGGCCCTCGGTGCGGTGTTTACCGCCGCGGGCGTGGGCACGGTCATTGCCGACACCGTCGCGAAAGTCATTCCGGCACACAACCCCCTCGTGGGAGTCATCGCCTACTGCGTGGGCATGGCCCTTTTCACCGTGATCATGGGCAACGGCTTCGCAGCGTTCTCCGTGATTACCGTCGGCATCGGTATCCCGTTCGTCGTCGCGCAGGGTGGAAACCCGATCATCGTGGCAGCGCTCGGCCTGACCGCGGGCTACTGCGGCACACTCCTGACCCCTATGGCCGCCAACTTCAACGTGGTTCCCGCGGTCTTGCTCGAGATGAAAGACAAGTACGGGGTCATCAAGTCTCAAGCCGTGACTGCCACGCTGCTTTTGCTTGTGCACATCGTGCTCATGTACACCCTCGCGTTCTAATTGGAGGAACACCATGTCAATCCTTGTGACCGCATTTGATCCGTTTGGCGGGGAGAAGATCAACCCCGCGCTCGAGGCCGTGAAGGCACTTCCCGCCGAAATCGCGGGAGAAGAGGTCATCACGGTCGAAGTGCCCACAGTGTTCGGCAAAGCCATCGAGGCGGCGACGGCAGCGATCGAGAAGCACCAGCCGAGCGCCGTGCTCTGTGTCGGCCAGGCTGGCGGGCGCTTCGACATCACCCCAGAGCGCGTCGCGATCAACATCGACGATGCGCGCATTCCCGATAACGACGGCAATCAGCCCATTGATGAGCCCGTGGTTGACGGGGCACCGTCGGCGTACTTCGCGACCCTGCCGATCAAGGCGATGGCCGCGGCGATTCGCGACGCAGGCGTTCCCGCCTCGGTCTCGAACTCGGCGGGGACCTTCGTGTGCAACCACATCATGTACGGCGTTCTGCACCACCTCGCAACCGAGGGCCCGAAGGGCACCCGCGGTGGCTTCGTGCACGTGCCGTTCATCCCCGAGCAGACCGTGGGCAAGCCTGGTCAGCCCTCGCTTTCCACGGAGACGATCACGAAGGGGCTCACCGCAGCGATCCGCGCGATCGCTGAGAACGCGAGCGATGTGGCCACGGTCGAGGGCACAACGCACTGAGCCCCACGCACACACCGCACCCGGGGCGCTATGGCGCCACGGATACGAGTGTGTATCGCGGCAGCGCGGATCTCCTACCGCGCTGCCGCGCGTGCGTGAAGGTACGTGCCGAGAACGGCCACCACGAGAGCGACGACGGCAACGCCTGACACCCACATGCCGATCGCCCCGAAGATGAGCGTGCTCGTGACGGCCGCTCCTCCCTGCACACCGATCCACACGAGAAGCGGGGCGAACAGGAGAACAAAGGCGAGGATCCACGCAGCGACGAGGGCGCCCGTTGTTGTGCACGTGCGCACCGCGACGATGCCCGTTAGCGCAAACAGCGCTGCACCTGCGATCACGCACGCGAGCTGGGCGGTCGAGAAAATGCCTCCCCAGGCAAAAATTGCGAGGAGCGCGGAGGCGACGAGGCCAAGCACGATGACGACGGGGGCGGTTGCTGAGCGCGGGCGTTGCCGGCTCTGCGTCCCTGGGGCCTCTACCGGCGTCGAGGCGGCGGCAGGCCCGGGCGCAGACGTGCGCGCGGGCCTCGCGGTGGGCGTTGACGCAGTTGGGTCGGGACTCGCGACAGGCGCGAGGACTTCGGTGGGGTCAGCGCCAAGCGGCGCATCGAGCTTTTCGGTGGCGTCGGCACTACCGCGCGACGGACGGTGGGAGTTGTCGTTCATGGTTCCTCACTGGTTGACACGGTCGAGGGCTGCTTGCATGAGCTTTGTGTGCTCGGCACCATCGCCGGCCCCGTACACGATGAGCGTCGTCTCTCGAGCGGAGCATTCGATTCCCGACACCGGCTTGGCTGCGTCCGCGTTTGCGTCGCTCGAGGGGGATTGAATTTCGAGATTCGCACACTCCGTGCCTCTGATCTCGAAGTAATCCGCCTGCGTCACTTTTCCGCGGACTCGAGGGGAGAGCGCGGAAAAATCCGCCCGCGCCTGAAGGAGAGTTTCCAGCTCACCGGAGGGCGAGGTGTAGCGCACCTCCCAGTAGGCTGGTTCGGTCGTCGACATTTTCGCCTCACGCACCGTAAACCCTTCCGGCTCGACGTCGGCCGCGCGAAAGCCGAGAGACTCACTCGCACGCGCCGCGCTTTCGCTCACATTGACATGTGAACGCGCGGAGGAGGCCGTATCACGATCGTTCCGTCCGAGCCCGACGATGACAACCGCGGCAATAGCTACCACAATGAGGTTCAGTCCGATCGCCCACACAAGGTTCCGTACCGAGGTGTTTTTCTTCGTGGGCAGCTCGCGCTTTTTCCGCTGCGGTCTCTCGTGAGATTCGGCCATACCGCCATTGTTCCAAATTCCGAAGCGTCGCGCGCCGTGACTGAGGACCATGCGGCCCCCGCTGTGATCTGAAACAATACTGGCGTGAGTACCTATCTAACGATCGGCGAAGCGCTGACAGACATCGTAATCCGCAAAGACGCTCCCAGGGCCGAGCTCCCGGGTGGGTCCCCCATGAACGTGGCCGTTGCCCTCGGCCGCCTCGGCCACACCTCGCACCTGCTCACCCACATCGGCGATGACGAGCGCGGGCGCGCCATTGTGCAGCATGTTGAATCCTCGAACGTCTCGCTCACCCCCGGTTCGGTAAGGCCTGGGGCTCACACCTCGACTGCGGCCGCGACGATCGGCGAAGGCGGCGCGGCTTCATACGACTTCGACATCACGTGGGACCCCGATCCACGAGGACTGCCCGCGAAGGTCGATGCGGTGCACACCAGCTCGATCGCCGCGACACTCGAGCCAGGCGCCGATACCCTCCGCACGGTCGTGGCTTCGCTCCGCGAGATCGCCCTCATCTCCTACGATCCGAACGCGCGCCCCACCCTCATGGGAGATCCCGCGATCGCGCGCGAACCAATAGAGGAGAACATCGCGCTCGCCGACATCGTGAAGGCCTCAGACGAAGACCTCGAGTGGCTGTATGAAACGACCGACATCGACCAGGCTGCGCAATCATGGCTTCGCAGAGGCGTGAAGCTCGCGGTCATTACGCGCGGCGAGAAGGGCGCGACGGCGTTCACCGCGCAGGGGCGATTCGATATTCCGGGCGTCCGCGTCGACGTCACCGACACGGTTGGAGCGGGAGACACATTCTCGGCCGGCCTCCTCGATGCACTATCACGCAAGGGACTCCTCGGAGCTTCGGGCCGCGAGAAGATCAGCGCGCTCGAGGGGACGGCCATCGAGGACATCCTCGCGCACGCCGCGCTCCTCGCATCCGTGACAGTATCTCGCGCGGGCGCGAATCCGCCGTGGACGCGCGAAATCGCTGATCGCTGCACGCTTACATCCACGGAGGACTGACATGACTGGCACCGAAGATTTCCGCATCGAACACGACACCATGGGTGAGGTGCGAGTTCCCGTTTCGGCGCTCTACGGTGCGCAAACCCAGCGCGCAGTGGAAAACTTCCCCATCTCCCATCGCCCTCTCGCACCGTCGAACATTCACGCGCTCGCGGAGGTCAAGCGCGCCGCTGCCCTAGCGAACGCCGAACTCGGCGTTCTCGACGAGGAGCGCGCCGAGGCCATCGCCCGGGCCGCCGAGCGCGTGAGCGAAGGCGAGTTCGATGCACAGTTCCCGATCGACGTGTACCAAACGGGTTCGGGCACGAGCTCGAACATGAATATGAACGAGGTGCTCGCGCATCTCGCGAGCACGAACGAACGCCCGGTGCACCCGAACGACCACGTCAATGCTTCGCAATCGAGCAACGACACCTTCCCCACAGCCGTGCATCTCGCCGTGACACGCGATGTCACGACTCTCCTCATACCGGCCCTCGAGTCGCTCGCGAGCGCGCTCGAGCGCAAAGAACGCGAATTTGCGGGGGTCGTCAAGAGCGGCCGCACGCACCTGATGGACGCTACCCCCGTCACCCTCGGCCAGGAATTCGGCGGTTTCGCCGCGCAGGTACGCTATGGGATCGAACGCGTCGAGGCCGCAATTGGCCGCACCGCCGAGCTGCCCCTCGGCGGGACCGCCGTGGGAACCGGCATTAATACCCCCGCGGGTTTCGCCTCGCGAGTCATTGCACTCCTCCGCGAGCGCACTGGCCTCCCGCTCACGGAGGCGCGCAATCACTTCGAAGCGCAGTCGGCACGCGACTCCCTCGTCGAAATGAGCGGGGCGATGCGCACACTTGCGGTCTCTCTCACGAAGATCTGCAATGACCTTCGATGGATGGGATCGGGCCCCAACACTGGACTTGGCGAAATCGCGCTGCCCGATCTCCAGCCGGGCAGTTCGATCATGCCCGGGAAGGTCAATCCGGTTATTCCCGAGGCGGTGCTCATGGTGTGTGCACGCGTCGTCGGCAATGATGCGGCGATCGCGTGGGGCGGAGCGCAGGGTGCGTTCGAACTCAACGTTCAGATCCCGCTGATGGGAACGGCGCTTCTCGAGTCGATCTCTCTCCTATCGAACTCCGTGCGCGTCCTCGCGACGAAGACGATCGAAGGAATCCGTGCGAATGAGGAGCGGGCACGGTTCTTTGCGGAGGCCTCTCCCTCGGTCGTGACGCCTCTCAATAGGCTGATCGGCTACGAGAATGCGGCCGCGATCGCGAAGTATTCGGTTGCCAACCGCGTTTCGGTCCGCGAAGCGGCTATCGCACTCGGTTACGTCGAGCGCGGTGAGCTCACCAAGGAGCAGCTCGATTCCGCGCTCGACGTGTTAACGATGACCACTCCCCCTGCCCCTCGGGGCGAGTAGGGGCGCCGTTTACGCGACTGGCGCGTCGAGGACTCGCGTGACGAGTTCGGCGACCTTGGAGCGCTCGGAGCGTTGGAGCGTCACGTGTGCGAAGAGCTCGTTGCCTTTGAGGGCTTCGATCACTGAGGTGACTCCGTCGTACCGCCCGACGCGCAGGTTGTCACGCTGCGCAACGTCGTGCGTGAGCACGACCCGGGAGTTCTGGCCGATGCGCGAGAGCATCGTGAGCAGGACGTTGCGCTCGAGCGACTGCGCTTCATCAACGATGACGAAGGCATCGTGGAGGGAGCGGCCGCGGATGTGGGTAAGCGGCAGCACTTCGAGCAGTCCACGGCCGAGGACTTCGTCGACCACGGCGCCCGAGACCATCGACCCGAGCGTGTCGAACACCGCTTGCGCCCAGGGCCCCATCTTGTCGTCGTGATCCCCGGGAAGGTAGCCGAGTTCCTGACCGCCTACCGCGTACAGGGGCCTGAACACCATGATCTTGCGCTGGTGGCGTTTTTCGAGAACCGCTTCGAGGCCCGCGCATAGGGCGAGGGCGGACTTGCCGGTGCCGGCGCGGCCACCGAGGCTCACGATGGACAGTTCGTCGTCGAGCAACAGGTCGATCGCGATGCGCTGCTCGGCGCTTCTTCCGGTCACACCGAAAACGTTTCCGTCTCCCGGAACGAGACGCACGTTGCCGTTTGGCAGGACGCGCCCGAGGGCCGAGCCGCGCGGGGACGTGAGCTTGAGACCAGTGTGGATGCCGAGATCGGCGAGCTCGGGGATCTCGATGCCCGTGTGGCGGGCACCGCCCTCATCACTCCACAGCGCCGCCATCTGTTCTTCGGTGATATCGGCGGAGGTGATACCCGTGTAGGCGCGGTCGCGTGCGAGTTCTGCGCGGTATTCCTCAGCCTTGAGCCCCGATGCACTCGCCTTGATCCGCATGGGAAGGTCTTTCGAGACGAGAGTGACCTCGGCACCTTCCACCTGCAGGTTTTTCGCGACGGAGAGGATCCTCGTGTCGTTATCGCCGAGGCGGAAGCCGTCGGGCAGGTTTTCGGGGCTTTGGTGGTTGAGTTCGACGCGTACCGTGCCGCCCTGGTCCCCGATCGGCAGCGGTTCGGCGAGCGTGCCGTGCTTTTCGCGCAGGTCGTCGAGGATGCGCAGAGATTGGCGGGCGAAATAGCCGAGTTCGGAGTGGTGCCGCTTCCCTTCGAGTTCGGTGATCACGACGATGGGGAGCACAACGTGGTGCTCCGCGAATCGAAAGATCGAGTGTGGGTCCGCCAGCACAACGGACGTATCGAGAACATAGGTAAGCGGCGCATTCATGGTCTCTCGCTTTCGAAGTCCTTCCGGTCGTCCACGACCGGCTACCGCTTCGATCCTTGCACCGTTTTCGGCTTCTTCGATCGGCTGACGCGCCGCTCATCCACGACGGTCACTTAGCCTTCACCCAAGCGTTACCCGAGAAACTCTTTGTTGGGAGACGCCGCGACGATCAAGCCCCGAAACGCCGCTCGCGGCGAGCGAACTCCGCAAGTGCCGCATCAAAGTCGGCACGAGTGAAATCGGGCCACAGCGCCTCACAGAACACGAGTTCTGAGTGCACGGACTGCCACAGAAGGAAGCCTGAAAGGCGCTGCTCTCCGGAGGTGCGAATGAGCAGGTCGGGGGCGCTTTGCCCAGCCGTGTACAGGTGGTTTCCGACGGTAGCTTCACTCACGGCGTCGCGCAGGCTCGCGAGGTCTCCCCCGCGCGCAATTTCCTCGTCGATGAGGGAGTGAACCGCATCGACTATCTCGCGCCTGCCGCCGTAGCCGATCGCGAGATTCACCTCGAACGTCGTGGAGGAAGCCTCAGCAGGTTTCTGCGGCGCATCGAGCGCGGCGAGTCGTGCGGCGAGAGAGTCGGGGAGCACGCTTTCGGCACCGAGGATGCGAAGCGGAAACCCCATGTGTGCCACCTCGCGCGCGAGGTCGACGATGATGTCAAAAAGCTGCGCGAGTTCGGTGTCGGGCCTACGGAAGTTGTCGGTCGACAGGAGCCACAGCGTCAGCGTTTCGATTCCACTTTCGCGCGCCCACTCGATCGCTTCGAGAATAATCGCTGCCCCGGCGCGATGACCTTCGTAAGTCTCGAGCCCTCTCATTTTCGCCCAGCGACGATTGCCGTCGAGGATGATGCCGACATGGCGCGGCACGGACCCCGCGGGAAGTGCGGAGTGCGGCGTGGTGTCAGCAGGTCTCGAGGAATTCACGCCCTCCATTGTGGCAGGAGCGTCCCAGCCGACGCGCGCTTGCCCGGCATTTCCCACGACTCCTTCACAAAAGATTCGTGGAAGAGTCAAAAAAGTGGACGTCCCGTGACACCTACGCCACCGTAAGTTACGCTACCGTTATGAGCACCGATCAGCGAAACACGCAGCAGAGCGTAGCGAGCGTCGGAACCTCTCCCACCAACGGCGAAGCGGTGCCCACCGCCGCCAACGGGGCGAGCGTTCCCGAGCTCCTTGGCGCGTACGGAATTCACCTGCCCACGCTCCCTAAAAAGCCGAAGCTGCGCGGAATTATCCACCTCGTGGCTTTCCCCACCGCACTGATCGCGGGCATGCTGCTGATCGCGACCGGCTCGTCGCTCGCGGTGCGCCTGGCAACCGTCGTCTTCATCGTCACGGCGGGAATGCTTTTTGGCGTCTCAGCGACCTACCACCGCGGAACCTGGTCGGTACAGGGAACTCTCGCACTGAGACGTTTCGACCACGCGAACATCTTCCTCATCATCGCTGGCACATACACGCCTCTCGCAGTCGCGCTGCTCAACCCCCACGACGCGACCGTGCTACTCACGGTCTGCTGGATCGGCGCGCTCATCGGCGTAGCATTCAGGCTCCTGTGGACGAACGCGCCGCGATGGCTCTACGTACCCGCCTACGTCGCCCTCGGCTGGGTTGCCATCTTCTACATGCCTCAGCTTTACGCAGGTGGCGGCGCGGCCGTCATCGCCCTCATCATCGCGGGCGGCATCGCCTACACACTCGGTGCCATCGTCTACGGCACTAAGAAACCCAATCCCTCACCGGCGTGGTTCGGCTTCCACGAAATCTTCCACTCTTTCACTGTCGTGGGTTTCGTGTGCCACCTGATCGCCGTGTGGCTCGCCGTCGTTTAAAGCGCTACGCCTCTTCCTGAGGCTCCGCGGCCTCGTGTTCCGCACGCTCAGCTTCCTCCATGCGAATACGCACGTTTTCGCGGGCGCTCGAACGCCGCACGCGCCTCGACAAATCGAGCGCAAGAAGCACAAGCGCAATCGCCATCACAAAAAACACGACAAAGCCCGGCAGACCCGGCGTCACCGTCGCCGTCGTCATGTCTTCCGAGCCGGGAGGCGTCGTCGGAGCACCATCAGCGAGAATACCCACGGCCGAAAGATGCGCGAGAGTCATTGTCGGATCCCTTCGAACAGGTCGGATTCCGGAAGCGTCACGCCAATACGCGAATGACGCAACTGAAAATCCTCGGTAGGCCACGCCTCGCGCTTAATTTCGTTGGAGACAGCGAAGAAGAAACCGTCCGGATCGACCTGAGTCGCATGCGCGAGGAGCGCGGCATCACGCACGTCAAGATACCTCGAAACATTCACTCGCGTCGTGATCGGTCGCTGATCGAGGCCCTCGAAATACTCCATTTGCGCCTCGAACGGGTTGTCGAGCCCATGCTCGCGCATGTAGCGCGCGTACGCGATCATCTGGGCCGGCGGGAACAGAAGCTGGTAGTAAATCTTTGCGACCGCCCACGGCTCACCGAGCTCAGGCATGTAGCTCGGATCAGCTGCAAGCTCATAGGCGAGCATGCTGATCCTGTGCGAGTGGATGTGGTCGGGGTGGGGGTAGCCACCATTTTCGTCGTACGTGAGCATCACGTGCGGTCGCAGCTCACGCACGAGCTTCACGAGGGGGCGCGCTGCCTCTTCGGGATCGATGAGGGCAAAGCAACCGTCGGGAAGTGCGGGCAGCGGATCCCCTTCGGGGAGCCCCGAGTCGACGTAGCCAAGCCACACCTGGTTGATGCCGAGAATCTCGCGTGCGCGATCCATTTCACGATGGCGCACCGCGCTCAGATCCGCATTTGCCTCGGGATCGTCCTTCAGCCGCGGGTTAAGGATGTCTCCGCGCTCACCGCCCGTGCAGGTCACGACGGTCACCTCGGCACCCTCGTCGACATAGCGGGCCATCGTCCCAGCCCCCTTCGACGACTCGTCGTCCGGGTGGGCGTGAACAGCCATGAGCCGCAAGCGGCAGGGATTCTTCTCGACTTCTGCTTCGGGGTGTCCACCGTGATTCAGGAGTGCCTTGAAGGTCTCATCGCTCGGTGCAAGCGCCGCCTTTGGCACCCCCGCATCCTCGGGCGCTACGCCTGCGCGGTAGCGCCCCGTCGTCATTACGCAAAGTTCACACACGTGAAACAATGTAGGCATGAGTACCCGCGAGCGCACACTTCAAGAACGCTACGGCGTGAGAAATTCCCCCCAAAAACGCCGTTTTGCACTCGTGGGCACGATCGTGATCGCCGTCGGATTCATCGCAACGGTCGTCTGGGTCGCCTTCGCATTCATCTCTTCGCAGCCGATCAAGGCCAATACGCTTTCCTACACCCACATCGACGACTCACGAATTTCTGTGAGCTTCTCGGTCAACGCCTCTCCCGGCACCGCGCTCGATTGCTCGCTCGAGGCCCTCAACTCCGTCCGTGCACAGGTGGGCTATACGGTCGTCCATATTCCTGCTCAAGCGGAAAGACTCACGACCCACCGGGCCGAAATCACGACGCAAGGGAAGGCTGTGAGCGCGATCGTAAGGAGGTGCGAAGCCGCAGAGTAGGCGGGGATACCGTCGACTTGTGGCGCGTGCCTCACCCCTTTTTTCTGACGCTCGCGTTATACTTTTATGACCACTCAGACGTGGATTCGGAGCCCATGGAGCCATGGGGTCCGCATTTTTTTTTGATTCCAAGGAGAACCATGAGCGAACCCAACCAGGGCACCTGGCTCACTCAAGACGCCTACGACCGCCTCGTCAAGGAACTCGAGCACCTCGAGGGCCCCGGGCGCAGCGAGGTCGTTGAGCGCATCGCGGCCGCCCGCGACGAGGGCGACCTCAAAGAGAACGGCGGCTACCACGCCGCACGCGAAGAGCAGGGCAAACTCGAAGCTCGCATTGCCGAGCTCAAGGCCCTTCTCAAGACCGCCGTTGTAGGCGAGACCCCGGCAGACGACGGCATCGTCGAGCCCGGCATGCTCGTCACCATCACCATGGCCGGCAAGGAACGCACGTTCGTGCTCGGCAATCGTGAAATCGCCGACGACAAGGACATCGAGGTGTACTCGCCCGAGTCCCCGCTCGGCGCCGCCATCGTGAACGCGAAGGCCGGCGACACGGTCGATTACACCGCCCCTAACGGGAAGGCGATCCCGATCGTGATCAAGGCTGCAAAGCCGTACACGGTGTGAGCCCCAAGCTCGATAGACGAGAAAGGGCGTGGAGCCTCCCTCTCGGGAGCGCACTCCACGCCCTTTCTCTATACCCCAGTTTGCGCGGCAGCTGCCCTAGCCACGGGGCACCTAGCTACTTTTTCGACAAAAGGCGCTCGCGCTGGGCGAAGGTCTTCTTCTGCTCGCGTTCGCGTGCCTCGAAGTACGCCATTGTCTTGGTGTCTACGCCAAGCGAGGGATCGGGATCGCGCCCATCGAGGTAGCAGTACAGGGCGTTGAGGAAGGCCAGGAGCGGAATCGAGAAAAGCGCACCGGGGATCCCCGCAACAACTGCGCCCGCAGAGACACCGAGGAAGATCGCGAGCGGGTGAAGCTCCACCGCCTTCCCCATGAGAATCGGCTGCAGGATGTTCGATTCAAGCTGCTGCACGAGGATCACGATGCCGAGCATGATGAGCGCGGGGATCCACCCCTGGAGCACGAAGACAAGAAGCATCGCGATCGCACCCGACACGATCGCGCCCACAAGCGGAATGAAGCTAAAGAGGAACACGATAAGCCAGATCGGCACTGAGTAGGGGGAAAGTGCAATCGCGCTGCGCCCCATCATGCCGCTCACGACGTCGATACCAACCATGCCGAGCGCAATGCCCGTCGCGTCGACAGCCGCGACGAGGATCTGCGTGCGGCAGTACGACGACAGTGCCTTCCAGCCGCGGCGGAACGCCTCGTGCGTCACGGCGCGGGAGTGTGCCGGAACAAAGCCGAGGAACCAACGCCAAATATTCCCGCCATCGGCAAGGAGGAAGAACAGGGCAAAGAGGCACACGAGCAGGCCCGTGCCGAGGTCGCCGACGGTGCTCGCAGCACTCGAGGCCCCCGAGATAATGCTCGAGGAGTTCTTTTGAAGCTGTTCGATGGCTTCTTTCTGGATCTGCCCCAGATTCCCGAGACTATCGACGTCAATTTTGAAGTATCCCGTGATGTCGTTCCACAGCTGCGTGAAACCCGAAACGGCAGCTTTCGAAATCGCGCCCCACGAGTCCACGAGCTTCCTGCCCGCCAGCACAAACATGCCGACGACGACCACGATGAGCCCCACGAGTGCAATCGCCGCCGAGGCCATGCGCGGAAGGAACGTATGCTTCGTGAGCAGTTTGACGAACGGCTGCAGCATCGAGGCGAGAAGGATTGCCACAAGCACGCTGATAAACAGGGTTGACACCATCCCGAGGCCCTTGAAGATGAGCCAAAGTGCCCCGATCACAACCATGAAGCGCCAGCTCCACGACGCTGCCCGGCGAAGGCCCATGGGCAGCTCTTCGACTTCGCGGGGGAGCGTGAGGCTCTGCCCCTTGCGTCCAGTGGATTTGTCGACGGGAAGATTTACGCGCCTAGGCATTTGCATATGCACTCCAAGAGGTGGGGCCCGGCGCTCACGGCAGCCGAGACGGAAGGTCCACAGCGTATCGTATCGAACGGCCCACCCGGTTCCCTCGCAAAAGTGAGGTGCCGAACGTGACAGTTGAGGACGTTTCCCGCCTCTTCACCGCACGTGGTTCGCACGGTCGTGGGCGCGGGGAACCCTGGCACGGTCGCCCGCAATCTCTACGCCGATACTGAAAATACTCTGCGAAGACACCTGTTAGGTTTGAGTCATGACTGCGATTGACCCATCGGTCGATAACTCGGCCGTAACATCAGCACTGTCCATGCGCGGCCTGCGCAAATCCTTCGACGGCACCGAGGTCCTCCACGGCGTCTCACTCGAAGTTCCGCGCGGTTCGTTCTACGCAATCGTCGGCCCCAACGGCGCGGGCAAAACAACAGCCCTGTCGATCGCGACAGGCTTGCTCCGCCCCGACGGCGGCAGCGCCGAGGTGCTCGGGACCGACGTCTGGACACACCCCAACGAAGCCAAAGCCCACATGGGCGTTCTCGCCGACGGCCTTCCGACGTTTGACCGCCTCACGGGACGCGAACTCCTGACGTACGTCGGCCTCATCCGCGGCATGGATATCGACACGGTGAACACTCGCGCGCAGTCACTCCTCGAGGCACTCGGTCTCGCCGATAGCGAAGGCAAACTCGTCACCGACTACTCCGCGGGCATGACGAAGAAGATCCTGCTCGCGTGCGCGCTCATTCACGCGCCGCGACTGCTCGTGCTCGACGAACCCCTCGAAGCCGTCGACCCGGTCTCAGCCCACGGCATCCGCACCTTCCTCACCTCGTACGTTGAAGGCGGCGGCACCGTCGTGATCTCGAGCCACGTTATGGAGCTCGTCGAGGGCCTGTGCACACACGTTGCGATCATCGCCGAAGGCGAGGTGCGCGCCGAGGGCACGATCGACGAGGTTCGCCGCGGCGGTAGCCTCACGGATCGCTTCATTGAAATCGCCGGTGTCGACGAAGCGCAGGGGGATCTTTCGTGGTTGAACCAGTAGACGATCAGGCCCCGGCAACCGTCGGAACCGAAGAGTTTTTCGAAAACCTCGACCGAGAAAGCTCGACCACCGCCGACGATGGGTCGAAGGCAGCGCCTAAGAAGACCCCGAGCCTCATGCGACTGCTCCCACGGCTTCAATGGACACTGCTCAAGCGCAGCTTCCACAAGAACTGGCCTAAGATCATCGGACTCGGATTTGCGCTTTTGTACGGCGTCGGCGCACTCGTGCTCTTTTCGATCGCAATGTCGGGCATGTTGTTTGTTCCCGCCGACTCGGGACTTTTTGCCCTCGTGATTCGCGCGGTGGGCCTCGGCGCCGTGGTTGTGTGGACCCTCCAGTCGCTCTTCGTGTTCGGCGTGGACGACACGCTTTCCCCCGCTCGCTTCGCGCAGTTTGGGCGAGGACCGAAGGATCTCTTGAAGCCGATCCTCGTGGGCTCGTTCATTTCGGTCGGTTTTCTTTTCACGTCGCTCGCAGCGCTCGTGGCGGTTGTGTTCGAGGCGATTTGGCTCATAGGTGCACTGGTCTCGAATAACGGCGCCGCAATCTCGACGCCGGGGGCCATCGTTGCCCTCGTCTCGCTCGTTCCCATGACCGCGCTCGGGCTTCTCCTTTGCGTGCTCATTCCTCGCGCGATTTTCGCGTGGACCTCGACGATCCGCATCGCGAAGCGTAAGAAGGAACGACTGCAGGCATTCCTGCTCATCGCCGTCCTCGTCATCGCCTACGGCGCAAACCTCCTTCTCAACTCGGGCGGTGGGGTCATGGATGGTCTTGCTCGCCTCGCGGGGCCCGTGTACGAATTCCTCCTATGGACGCCTTTCGGCGCGCCCTTCGCAGTACCCATGGACCTCGCCGAAGGACTGTGGCTCGCCGCGCTCATCCGTTTTGTTCTCACAATCGCCACCATTTGGCTGTTGTGGCAGTGGTGGGGCCTGAGCTTTGCCGAAGGCCAGCTCCAGGCACTCAAGGGCGCGAGCCAGGAGCAAGATGCCAAGATCAAACCTCTCGTACCGCGGTTCCTCAAGCCGGGCCCGCTCGGTGCTTCGGCGGGGCGTTCGCTCAAGTACTGGCGCCGCGATACTCGTTATTCGACGGCGCTCATCATCGCGCCGATCCTCGCGATTTTCATGCTCGCGATGAGCGTCATTGGGGACGGTAACGCTTTCATGGCGTATTTCGCTGTGGCGCTCGTGGCGTGGCTTGCCGGCATCACGATCAGCAACGAGATCGGCTTCGACGGCCCCTCCTCGTGGGTCAACATCGTCGCGGGGATGGATAACCGCGCCAATTTGCTCGGCAGGTATGTCGCTCTTGGCATTCTCATGCTTCCGCTCGTGGTGATCGTCGCGATCGCGGCTCCGCTTCTCCAGTCTCAGCCGCAGTTCATCGCGCTCACGGTTCCGGCCTCGCTCGGGTTCGTGGCGAGTTCGTGGGGTGTTTCCCTTCTCACGACGGCGTTCCTTCCTTCTCCCGCTCCAAAGCCGGGGACGATGAAGAATTCCAGTAGCGGTGGCGGCAACGGCAACATGTGGATGACTTTCCTCGCGACGTTCGTTGGCACGTGGCTCCCCCTCGCCCCGAGCATCATCCTCATGGTCGTGGGCCTCAAGCTGATCCCGGGGCTTGAGTACGCGGGAGCGGCGCTTGCGCTCGTGATCGGCGTTGTCACGCTTTATCTCGGCCAGAGGTTCGCGGTAAAGCACCTCGACGCTCACTACGCGGATGAGTTCCAGAAGATCAGGCGTTTCTCCAACTAGCCCCTCCCCTCTCTGGATTGCATAGGGTTTGTGGGGGTTTGGTACCTGGAATTGGCGCACGTTCTCCCTTGCCCTGGCACAGTGCAACGTCTCGTCCTCTCGTGCGATTGGGTAAACGGGTTGGCTGGGGTGCGCTGGCGGGTCAAGCTTCCGTTTGGGAAGCGGGGGAAGGATTCCGACGCTTACTCTCCTCACATTGCGGCCACGTGGCGCATCGAGAACGGGCGACAGCACGGTCGATTAGAGCTTGATCGATCAGGGCGCGGTCTATTGCGACACGGAAAATCAGGCGTTTCCCCCACAACCCCTATGCAATAGATCTGAGGGGCGGGCGGGGTACGGCTTCAAACCCCCACAGCCTCTATGGAATCGGGGAGGGGTGCGAAGCGGTCAGTGTTTCTACTCGCGCATTCGGATTCACGGGACCCAACGTGTCGGGCCCACGCTCCGGGACGTTCCGATACTCTTCGGGAACCTCATCACCAACAAGGCGCGACTCACGAAGATCCGAATAGATCCATCGCTTCTCACTCGCTACCGAGACTGTTCCAGCAATCGGCTGCCAAGGGCCACCATTTACCGAATACTCACCACTGAACTGCGTCACAAGTGAAACTTCATACCATCCCTGGTAGGCATATCGCATCGAAACGTCCCGCGCGGGATACTCTCGGCCAGGAAACGTTGTCGTCAACACAGTCCCATCCCCGAAGTCCCACACATACTTCACCGGGGTTGCCCGAACCTTCACTGCCTGCCCCAGCATCACCACGTCGAAGGTCTGCTCCCTGGACTCAGCCCACGCAATCATGTCGATCCCTATCGGAATCCAGCCGCCAGGTGGGCCGATATGCGCGACAAGGGGCTCGATTCCGAGCGAACGAAAATCCGACTCCGTCACCACCGGCATCACAGGCACCGCACCACCACCACCGCCCGACGACGGTCGCGAACAACCAGACCACCGTTCCGTACCGAAAACGGGAGCACCTGTGGACGAGTCAACATCCCTTCCAATACTCATTGACGCGCCAGGGATCGCGGTCGAACACACAACACCTATTCCACTGCACCCAAGACCCACAACCTGCACAGCAAAACTACTTTTATCAGCCCGACAACCCAGATCCGGATCATCAGCCGCAGCCCACACCCTCCGAGGCCCATCCGACACCACGGCGCCTTTTCCAGATGTCATGTCCCTCGGGCGTTCAATACGGGGCCCATGACCTGGCGACGATTTTTTCGAAACACGTCCAACTATCTCTACGCGCTCTTCTGAACCGATAGCAGTGAATTTCTCCTCCGTGTCGTCCTCTGCCCAGGCCGGAGAGAAAGTGAGCAGCACACCAGTCAAGAGAGTGACAATGAGACCCAACAACCTACTCTTGCAGTCCATCGGCCTTTTCCCATCGGCACGCCCGAACTACCCACGCCCCATCTTCAAAGGCGAGGTGAAACGCTGAGGCTGTTTGAGTCTTCGCGACTGTCTTAATAGATGAGTCTTGCCGCCGAATTTGAAGTTCATCAACCGTGAACCAGTATTCTGTTTTTGTGAGGTCTTCAGACTTGTCGACAGTCCACTCATCATCAAGTTTCACTCTCGCCGGAGTTAGGTATTTCCCTTCGTCACGCCACGAGTGAATGTCGTTAATTAGTTCGGTGCATTCCACACAGCTCGCATGATCGGTCACACTTTCCAGTGGCCCCGTATCACCCGTGGCGTAGCCGTAGTACATAGCGTCAATGAAATACCTTGCCGTCGCTTGCGCCCCCTGATCCGTTGGATAGGAGATGCCGAGGTAATCCGTCTTGTCTGGGGCTTTAAGCGCCTCATTCTCCGGTGGCAGCCCCTTCGTCCGGACATCTGAATCCGCACCACCGGCATCCGAAGCACCACCGCTTGCGTCGCTTCCGCCAGCATCGCTGCTTGACGAAGCTGCAGTGGTGCGCGCAGGTGACGTCGGACCTCCGTTGGTGTTCTCGCCACCGCAACCCGCCAACGCCACCATCAACATCCCCGCGCCGATAGCACCCATGACACGCGTATACCTGCTGTGCATGCACTCCCCCTCTAGAAAACACCCCACTTCCCCGAGCGAGGCCCACGTCACATAGCCAACCATGCACATCCCCCGCGCGCAACGGGTGTGGCACAAATGTGGAAAAGGGGTCCCCTGGGAGCCGTCAAACCCCCACAAACCCTATGCAATCCGGGGAGGGGCGAGGGAAGGGCGGGCGGGGCACAGCTTCAAACCCCCACAACCCCTATGGAATTCAGGTGGGGAGGGGTTTGTGCATGACAAAAGCGTCGACCGGCCCCGCGGGCGTTCGGTAATACCCACGTCGCACGCCAATCTCGGCAAAACCCGCGCGCTCGTAGAGCTCACGCGCGCGAGTGTTGTCGCGCCGCACCTCAAGAAACAGACCCTCCGCGCCCTCCTCTCGCGCGCGCTCCTCGCACCACGCGAGCAAGGCGCGACCGATTCCCACGCCTTCGCGCACGGTGCCGATCGTCTGCACATCAGCGGCCTCGCCACCAACGAAAATCCCCGCATAACCGAGTACGCCACCGTGCTCGTCCACAGCCGCGACATAGGCGCGACTGGGGTGCGTAATCTCCTCGAGAACCATCTCGAGGCTCCACGCCTCATCGGGAAAGAGCTCTAGCTCGAGACGCGCCAGCGCGGGCGCATCCCCGCGCGTAACCGGACGAAGATTCCAAGGCCCCGAACCGGGCCGCGCGCGCGAAGGCTCCAAAGGCCTACCTATCGCGGGCACAGCTAAAGCGGGCGATCGCCAAGGCCGAGCGCTGACTTACGGCGCTTCGGCTTTGCCGCATCAGCCTCGCGCAAATAGAGAGGCTCGGTCGACGTGAGATCCTCCCCCCGGGCCTCGGCGCTGAGTGCCGCGCGAATCAAGAAGCCCGCATCCGCGTGACGCACCTCGCCCGTCGGCGGCAGAATCTCCGGATACAGATGCGCACCGCTTCCCACGAGCACATCGGCAGCGGTCAGACTCGACGCGACGTCTGCCGGCGCCGCAACACCCGGTTCAAACGTGCGCACAATGTGGCGCGAGGAGGCGTCGGAACCGTCACCGCTCACCTCATACAGCGCCCAGTACACCTCGCGGCGACGCGCATCGAGCGCGACCGCAATCGTTTTTGCCTCCGGGCATCCCTCCGCCGCCTCGAGTGCGATCGCATCGAGGCTCGGCACGCCAATCAGGCGGGCCCCGAGGACCGTCGCGATAGAACGAGCCGTCACGAGCCCCACGCGAAGGCCCGTGAACGGACCGGGGCCGCGCCCGCCAACAACGCACGTGAGATCGGACCGCGAGGCGCCCGCCTCAGAAAGGGCCGCATCGATCATCTCGAGAAGCACCTCATCGTGGTGGCGCGCGCGCTCATCCATGCGGCGCGACAGGATGCGGCAACCGTCGGAAACCGCCACACTCACCGCACCAGACGTATCAATCCCCAACGTCAGCTCTGCCATGTCACTCACCGCCCTGCTCCGGGTTAAACCCTGCCTCGCGCAGATCAATACCGATGCGCACGAGCTCCTCGCGCGTGTATCGCTCGCCGACGAACGTCACGGTGAGGCTGCGCTCCTCATCGGTGTCGTCCGGGTCATCAAGCGGGCCGCTCTGGAGGCTCTCCGCGCGGCGAAGCTCCACAATCGCGTACGAGCTCGCGAGATGCTCAACGCGATCGCGGCCCCACTCCACGAGGGTGATTGACGTGTCGAGATCCGAATCCAGGTCGAGATCCTCGATGTCCCAATCCTCGTCGAGTCGATAGGCATCGACGTGCACGAGATTGGGGCCCTCGGCGTTCGCGGGATGCACGCGCGCGATGACGAAAGTCGGCGATGCGACGTTGCCGCGAACATCGAGCTCCCGCGCAAACCCCTGCGTGAATGTTGTCTTCCCAGCGCCAAGCGGACCATCAAGCACGAACAGGTCGCCTGCCTTCGCATGATGCGCAATGGCGCGAGCGGCCCTTCGCGTGTCCTCCGCCCCCGACGTGCGCACCGTAAACGAGCGCGGTGCCGGCGGCTCCCCCTCAACGCTCCACGTGCGCTCGTTTGGGTCCGACGCCAGCGGGAGCACAATGCGCGGAACGCGCGAGGACACCGACGTCAGAATCTCGTACGAGATGGTTCCGGCCTCTCGCGCGAGATCCTGCGCGGTCCACGCGCCCGGGTATCGCTGCGGGTCGCCGAAAATCACGACGCGGTCGCCGGGCTTCGCATCACTGTCGGGGCCGAGGTCCAGCACGATCTGGTCCATCGAAATTGTGCCCACCTGCGGGACAAGCCTCGATGCCGAGGTCGTCTGCACAAGTACCTGGAGCCGATTCGTCAGCCGACGATCGAGGCCATCCGCATAACCGATCGGCACGAGCGCGAGAGTCGTCGCGCGCTCGGTAACAAACCGCGCGCCATAGCCCACGACTTGCCCCGCCTCGACGCTTTTGACGAGCGAGATGCGGGAGGTCAGCGACATCGCTGGGCGAAGGTCCAGATCGGTCTCCACCGGCGAGTAGCCGTACAGCGTAATGCCCGGGCGCACCATGTCGTAGCGGAACTCCTCCCCCGCGAGCGCCCCCGCGCTCGCCGACAGATGCCGAAGCGGGATGGGACCCGCAGAAGCCTCGAGCCGCTCACACATCGCCTCAAACCGCTCAGCCTGCTCTCGCACGCTCGCATCGCCCGGGACATCCGCATTGAACAGATGACTCATGGCGCCTGCGAGCGACACGTGCGGGCTTTCGAGGATCACCGCTCCGATCTGCTCGACCTCGCTTGCAAAAGCACCTTCGCGGCCCATTCCGGTCTCGAAGGAGACATGCACTCGCGCGCGCCGCTCAATGGAGCGCGCGGCCTCAATCACAGCCTCGAGCTGCGCGAGAGAACTCACGGCGAGATCAACGCCCGCGCCGATCGCGTGGGGAAGCACATTCTTCGCGGACACCGGCTCGTGAAGCCACGCGAGAATCGGCACGTCAAGATCGGCATGCGCGAGGTCAAGAGCGGTCATGGGGTGGGCGACACCGAGCCACGTTGCACCGCCAGCGATCGCCGCGCGGGCCGCTTCCACCATGCCGTGCCCGTATCCGTCGGCCTTCACAACCGCCATGAGAGCGATGTAGTCCGGGATCGCCTCACGAAGCTGCGCGGCATTGTGGGCGATCGCCTTGAGCGAAACCTCAGCGCGGTTCGGGCTCATGAGCGGATCGATTTCGGGTGTCAGGTTCATGCTTGGGGCTCCTCATCCCCGCGCGCCCCGCCTCGCGTGTCGCGGGCCTCCAGGACGACCATTGCGGTCGCAAGGTTGCCATCGTGCGAGAGCGACAGGTGCGCAAAACGTAAGGACTGCGCATTCGCGGTCGCAAGCGCAGCACCGCGCAGCACGAGGTAGGGGCGTCCATGCTCGGTGCGGCGCACGATCACGTCGTGCCACGAAAGGTCGCCCGGATTCCCGAGCGCCTTGCCGAGCGCTTCCTTCGCGGCCACACGAGCAGCGAGAGAGGCAAGGCTCAACTCGCGCTCCTCAGGGGCAAAAAGCCGTTCACGAAGGCGCGGAGACCGCTCGAGGCGATCCCCTAGGCGCTCGATATCAACGATGTCTACTCCGATGCCCGCGAACGCTTCGTTACCGAAAGGCAGGAAGCTTCGCTCACACGCAATCGGAGAGTTCGACATGGCCTCCATTGTAGGTCGGGCCGTAGAGCCCCGCCCGGGCTCGTTACTCGACCGTGACCGACTTCGCGAGGTTTCGGGGCTGATCGACGTCGAGCCCCTTGGCGGTCGCGAGTTCGCACGCGAAAATCTGCAGCGGGATGATCGTGAGCAGCGGCGCAAACAGGGTGCGCGTTTCGGGGTATCGGATCACGACGTCGGCGTACGGCTCAACGTCGGTATCGCCTTCTTCTGCGATCACGAGCGTGAAGGCGCCGCGAGCGCGGACCTCCTGAATATTCGAGACGACCTTCGCGTGCAGGGAGTCGCGCCCGCGGGGGCTCGGCACGACGATAAACACCGGCTGGCCCTCTTCGACGAGCGCGATAGGCCCGTGCTTGAGCTCGCCCGCGGCGAATCCCTCCGCGTGAATATAGGCGATTTCCTTGAGTTTAAGGGCGCCTTCGAGCGCGGTTGGGAAGCCCACGTGACGGCCGAGGAACAGCACGCTCGTCGCGTCCACCATGTCTCGCGCAAGCTTCTCGACCTGACCGGAGCGATCGAGCACCTCTTGGATTTTGCCGGGGATTTCCTCGAGATCGCGCATGATCACCTCGATCTCGTCCCCGTAGAGGTTGCCGCGCACCTGGGCGAGGAACAGGCCGAGGAGGTAGCACGCCGCGATCTGCCCGAGGTATGCCTTGGTCGAGGCGACCGCGATTTCAGGACCAACGTGAAGGTAAATGGCGGCGTCGGATTCGCGCGGGATGGTCGCGCCTCGCGTGTTACAGATCGCGACAACCTTCGCGCCCTGTTCCTTCGCGTAACGGACCGCCATGAGGGTGTCCATCGTCTCGCCCGATTGCGAGATGGCAACCACGAGCGTGCGCTCGTGGACGATCGGATCGCGGTAGCGGAACTCGTGGGCGAGTTCGACCTCGACGGGGATTCGGCACCAGTGTTCGATGGCGTATTTGACGACCTCACCGGCGTTGGCGGCGGTTCCACATGCGACCACGATGATCTTGTCGATCGAGCGCAGATGCGAGGGGTCGATGCGCATTTCGTCGAGAACAATCTCGTTATTGTCGAGACGCCCGAGGAGGGTGTCGGCGATAGCCTTCGCCTGCTCGTGGATCTCCTTCGCCATGAAGGAGGGGTACCCGGATTTCTGAGCGGAGGCCGCGTCCCACTCAATCGTGTACTGCTTCGGCTCGGGGACGGGGGTGCCGTCGAACTCGATCACGTCGACGCGTTCGGCACTCACGGTGGCAATCTGGTCTTGGCCGATCTCGACGGCGTGCTTCGTGTGGTCGACGAACGCGGCGACATCGGAGCCGAGGAAGTTCTCCCCTTCGCCGAGGCCGACAACGAGCGGGCTGTTGCGGCGAGCTGCGACGATCACGTCCGGATTGTCTTCGTGGATTGCGAGCAGCGTAAAGGCCCCTTCGAGGTGCGCGACGCACGCACGCATGGCCGCCGTGAGGCTCTCGGCGGTCTCACATTCGCGCGCGAGCAGGTGGGCGACGACCTCCGAGTCGGTGTCCGAGAGGAACGCGTAGCCGTCGTCGGCAAGCTCCTTTTTGAGGGCGGCGAAGTTTTCGATGATGCCGTTGTGGACAAGCGCTACCTCGCCGTTTTTACCACCGAGGTGGGGGTGGGCGTTCGTGTCGCTTGGACCGCCGTGAGTCGCCCAGCGGGTGTGCCCGATGGCCGCTCGCGCTTTCGAGGATTCGTGGCCCTCGAGCTTGTCGCGAAGGTTTTGAATTTTTCCGGACGCCTTGAAGAGCTCAATTTCCGTTTCGCCGCAGCGGGCGATCCCTGCCGAGTCATAGCCGCGGTATTCGAGGCGACTCAGTCCCCCAAGAACGACCTCACTCGGTCGCGATGACGTGCCCGCTCCGGCGGGCCCTACGTATCCTACGATTCCACACATGAAACAGAGAGTAATCCTCGCCGCATGAAAAAACGCTGCTTCACACGTGCGCGTCGCCATAAACTTGAGGAATGCACGAGCATCAAGACCTCTCCGTTCCTTTCGAGCGCGACCCACACCGGGGACGCACACCGATTGATGACTCGCATCTCACGCCGTTCACGGAGATCAGCCGTGCGGACTGGGCCCGGTTAAGCGACCAAACCCCTCTACCCATGACCCCCGAGGAGGTCACGGAGATTCGCGGCCAGGGAGACCCCCTCGATTACGCCGAGGTCAACGACATTTACCGTCCCATTTCGAGGCTCCTGAACCTCCAGGTCATGACCGCCCAGCATCTGCGTAATCTCCGCCAGAGCTTCCTCCAAGAGCACTTCCGCCGCACGCCCTTCGTGATCGGCGTTGCGGGGTCAGTCGCGGTTGGTAAGTCCACAACCGCGCGGCTTTTGCGCCTGCTGACGGCCCGTTGGCCCGAGACCCCCCGGGCTCAGCTCATCACGACCGATGGTTTTCTCTACCCGACCGCCGAACTCAAGCGCCGCGGCATTCTCGAACGCAAGGGTTTCCCTGAAAGCTACGACCGCCGCGCTCTTTTGCGTTTCATCGCCGACGTCAAGAGCGGCAAGGCTCGCGTCGAAGCGCCGGTTTATTCACACATCTCTTACGACCGAGTTCCGGGCGAGCGCATCATCGTGGAGCGCCCCGACGTGCTGATCGTCGAAGGTCTCAATGTTCTCCAACCGGCGCGCCCCCGTGCCGATGGCCGCCTCGGCGTCGCCGTCTCCGACTTCTTCGACTTCTCCATTTACGTCGATGCGAAAGAGGACGACATCCGCCGCTGGTACATCGACCGGTTCCTCACGCTGCGCCAAACGGCCTTCTCGAACCCCGAATCGTACTTCCGCAGCTACGCCGACCTGAGCGACAGCGAGGCAATCGAACGCGCTGGTCACGTGTGGGACACGATCAACGGCCCGAACCTCAAAGAAAACGTGCGGCCCACACGCGGTCGTGCTGATCTCATCCTCCGCAAGGGCTCGAATCACCAGATCCACTCGGTGTTGCTACGCCGCATCTAGCACCCCCGGCAGGTGCTCAGCTCAGCTCCGGCAACTGCCCCAGCCGCTGCTCCAGCCGTCTCTCTCTATGAAAAAAATCAGGGCCCGACGGCCTCCCAACCACCGTCGGCCCCCAAATCTTCACAAAGCGAAACGCTCTCAGCTACAACACCTCAGCCCTCGAGCGCCAGGCGATCGCGCACGATGCCCGCGAGCCGCTCGGCGATGCTGTGGGCCTGGTCGTCATCGGCCGCTTCGACCATGACGCGCACGACGGGCTCCGTGCCGGACGGGCGAAGAAGCACCCGGCCGGTATCGCCGAGTTCGGCTTCGGCGTCCTCGACCGCCTTTGTCACGACTGCGTCGATCTGGGCGCGGTTCTTGTCGACGCCCTTGACGTTGATGAGGGCCTGCGGCATGCGGGTCATGACGCTCGCGAGCTCGCGGGCGCTCTTGCCGGTTTCCTTCATGCGCTGGAGAAGGTGCAGGGCCGTGAGTTCGCCGTCGCCCGTCGACGCGTGCTCGAGGAGGATGACGTGGCCGGATTGTTCGCCACCGAGAGAGTAGCCGCCGAGAGTCATTTCTTCGAGGACGTAGCGGTCACCAACGGAGGTCTGCCCGAGCTGAATACCGTGCTCACGCATGGCGAGCTTGAGGCCGAGGTTGCTCATGACGGTCACGACGAGGGTGTCGTCGGCGAGCTTGCCTTCTTCCTTGAGGGCGAGGGCAAGGATCGCCATGATCTGATCGCCGTCGATGACGGCGCCGTCGGCATCAACTGCGAGGCAGCGATCGGCGTCGCCGTCGAAGGCAACGCCAATATCGGCGCTGTGCTCGACCACGGCGCCTTGCAGCTGCTCGAGATGAGTCGAGCCGCAGTCCTCGTTGATCTGGCGGCCGTCGGTTCGGTCGCCGAGCACGTGGATTCGTGCGCCTGCACGCTCGAGGGCCCTGGGACCGGTCTCGAAGGAAGCGCCGTTCGCGCAATCGACGACGACGCTCAGTCCGTCAAGGGAAACGTCGAGGGTCGAGAGAAGGTGATCGACGTAGCTGTCGATCGCGTTGTCGTAGGGGGTGATCGAGCCAACCTTTGCGCCGAGCGGCCGCGACCACTCTTCGTGAAGGCGCGCTTCGATCGCATCTTCGACCTCGTCGGGGAGTTTCACTCCGCCGCGCGCGAAGAATTTGATGCCGTTATCGGGGTGCGGGTTGTGGCTCGCGGAGATCATGACGCCAAGATCGGCTTCGGACTCTTTCACGAGGTAGGCGAGGCCCGGAGTGGGCAGTACGCCTGCATCGAGCACGTCAACGCCAGCGGAAGCGAGACCTGCACAGATCGCCGCGGAAATGAAGTCGCCCGAGGGGCGCGGATCGTGGGCGACGATTGCGCGGGGCTTCGCCCGGCCCTCGCCGCTTTCACTCGGTTCGAATGCGCCGAACTGCCCGAGGACGTGGGCTGCTGCGACGGCAAGTTCGACCGCGAGCTCCGCGGTGATGTCTTTGTTCGCCACTCCGCGAACGCCGTCGGTTCCAAACAAACGTGCCATGTGGTGTCTTCCTTCATTAGGGTGCACGAGGCGTGCACGAAAACTCTTCGAGTGTAACGGGGGCGCTTTAGGTGACCATGAATTGCACGAGTAGGAGCTGCACCACGATGCCGAGCGCGTAGACCGCGGCGTAGCCGGAGGCGGTGCGTTCATCGTCGTGGCCGAGGTTGAGTGCGTGCTCGAGAACGACCGACTGACCGACGAAGGCCGCGACGGCACCCGCCGAGCGCTCGAGGCTCACCCCGAGCAGCGCTCCCGCCACGGGAACGAGGGGAAGCATGAGCATGAGGGAGGCAGCCGCGACAAGAGCAACCTTGAGGCCGTCGAGGGTGAAGGCATTCTCCGCGAACGAGGGCCCAGAGATCACCCCTACCGCCGCCAGAAAGACCGACAGACCGAGTTGGCGAATGGTGAGATTCACGGGTCTTGGCAGAGTCCACAGGATGGGCCCCGTGTGCTCCCACCGGCCGAGGATGAGGCCCACGACAAGCGGTCCCGCGGCGCTGCCAAGCGCGAACGACGCGCCCCCGCCGATGGGGATGCTGACGAGCCCCAGGAGCAGCCCGAAGGAAATCCCGAGGCCGAGCGCGAGAAAGTCCACGCTGTTGATGCGCTTTTCGCTGTCGCCAAGGTATTCGGTGATGCGAACGATTTGTTCGCGTGGCGCAACGACGCGGACACGGTCGCCGAGTTCGAGGCGAGTCCACGGCGACGCGACCATGTCTTCATCCCCACGACGCAGGCGGGTCACGATAGCGCCATAGCGCGAGGCGATCCGGGTTTCGCGAAGGAGTCGCCCTTCGAGTCTTGGGTTGGAGACGAGGATGCGGCGGTAGTCCACGGCGCTGCGGTCATCGAGGAGCCGGTGTTCGGCGCGCTCGCCGATTGTCTCGAGTGCCTGATCGAGCGATTCTGGAAAGCCCACAAGCACAACCTCATCGCCTTCGTGCAAAACGGTGTCGGTCCGCACGATCGTCATCATGCCGCGCCTGAGCAGGTACGACGCCGATACCGTCCCCTCGCGCACACCCGGCACATCCATGAGGGCAATCGTTGAGGTCACGCGCACACTCATGTCTCGAATCTGGGAGCCGCGGGGGCGGCCGGGGTCCCTTCGAGACGCGAACTTCGAGCGCACCCACGTGCTCGACATCATGATCGACACGAGAATCATGGGAATGATGACGCCGAACGGGTATGCAATCGCGTAACCCACGGCGGGGATCGTCGAGCCGCCGGTCGCCCTGCTCGCGGCTGCGAGGGCCGGAGTCGAGGTGAGCGTGCCAGTGAATGTGCCCGCGGTCAGTTCTTTCCCGAGCCCAGCGGCGGAGCCGAGAATGCTGACGCCCACGGCATAGATGGCGAAGAGTCCGACGGCGGCTAGCATGAGCCGGTATTGCTTTCGCATGTCGCGGAAGAAACCATTACCGGCACTGAGCCCGATCATGTAAACGAAGAGGGCAAGCCCGAACGTTTGATACACGCCAAAGCTTTCGCCGAGGCGCGGATCGAGCGCGCCGACGATGAGGCCCACGAAGAGGGCACCCGCCGCACCAAACTGGACGGGGCCAAAGCGCATGCGACCGAGGAGCGTGCCGAGCGCCATGACGAGGAACAGCGCTAGCAGTGGCTGCTCGGTGAGAATTTCGAGGACGACCACGTTTACAACCTTAGGCCTTCACACCGTTAACGACCGAAGGCGCCACCGGTGAGGTGACGCCTTCGATGCAGTGCAAAGTGCTGGCGATCAGCGCTTCGAGAACTGCGGAGCCTTACGGGCCTTCTTGAGGCCGGCCTTCTTACGCTCGATGACGCGGGCATCGCGCGTGAGGAAGCCCGCCTTCTTGAGCGCGGGGCGGTTCGCTTCGGTGTCGATCTCGTTGAGCGCACGCGACACGCCGAGGCGCAGCGCACCGGCCTGGCCCGAGGGGCCACCGCCGGAGATGCGGGCGATCACGTCGAAGCGGCCCTGGAGGTCAAGAAGCTTGAACGGATCGTTCACTTCCTGCTGGTGCACCTTGTTCGGGAAGTACTCCTCGAGGGTGCGGCCATTGACCTTCCACTCGCCGGTGCCGGGCACGAGGCGCACGCGGGCGACAGCCTGCTTGCGGCGGCCGGTGCCGTAGCCGGGAGCGGAGATCGACGAGCCCTTGCCGACGGGCGCGTCGTTCGTAGATTCGGTGGTGTAGTTCGAGGCGTCGCCTTCGAACTCCTCAACTTCGGGGGTGGTTTCTGCCACTTGATTTCCTCAGATCTCGTATCGGCGTAGCCGGGCGGGGCCCGTTACTGCGCCACCTGGTCGATGGTGAACGGGACCGGCTTCTGAGCCTGGTGCGGGTGCTCGGGACCCGCGTACACCTTGAGCTTCTTGAGCTGCTGGGTGGCAAGCTTGTTCTTCGGGAGCATGCCCTTGACAGCCTTCTCGATCGCGCGCTCGGGGTTCTTCTCGAGCAGCTCGGCGTACCGAGTCGCGCGCAGGCCGCCCGGGTAACCCGAGTGGCGGTATGCGAGCTTCTGCTCGAGCTTCTTGCCCGTGAGGGCAACCTTCTCAGCGTTGATGATGATGACGAAGTCGCCCGCATCCACGTGGGGTGCGAAGACCGGCTTGTGCTTGCCGCGCAGGAGCTGAGCGGCGTGGGAAGCGAGCCGGCCGAGGACGACATCAGTTGCGTCAATGACGTACCAGGAACGCTCGACGTCGTCGTGCTTCGGGGTGAACGTACGCACTCGTGCCTTCTTCTCTCGTTTAAGTGCCTCGCGACGCCCCTTGTGGGCGCGCAAGAACACGGTTCGAATGGACCGTGGACACGCTTCCTTTGGTTTAAAGCATGACCAAGAAATGTCGTGCTGAACCGGCTGCCCGGGTTTAGGGGCGGGCGTGGGGCTCAGATGCGTGTGAGGAGCTCTTTCGCGCCGAGCGTGAGAAAGCGGCAGCGGCAAAGCGCGCATCTATGGCACAACAGCCCTCTACTCTAGTGCGGATCCGCAGCGAGGGCAACGGGCCGACGGCTGCTCGCCTCTTGTTTTCCCTCACATTTGCAGGGCGAGGGTTCGCCGGTGTTCGGCAACCGTCGGACTTTAACGGCGTTCAAACGGCGCACCGCGCTTGCCGCGCGTTTGCCGGGCCCGTGCCGCCCATTCGGCTTCTTCCGGGTAGTCGATCCGCTCGAGCGTAAGGCCGGAGGGGGCGAACATGGGGGCGCTGCCGGCTTCGTCGCGCCTGGGAATTGTGATGAGCGCAGCCATCCACTCGGCGTCGAGGCGGTGCTCGCCGACCGCGACGCTCGCGCCGACGATCGAACGGACCATGTGATGGCAGAACGCGTCGGCGGTGACGGTGGCGACAACGAGCCCCTCGTCTTTGCCTGTTTCGGGGCGCTCCCACGTGATCTTGTGGAGCGTGCGGATTGTCGTCGCATCTTCACGGGGTTTGCAGAAGGACAGGAAGTCGTGTTCGCCGACGAGTGCGCGCGCGGCAGTGTTCATCGCCTCTGCGTCGAGCGAGCGCTTGTGGAAGGCGACGTCGCGGCGCAGGGGGTCGCGCCGCGCATGCTTGTCACAAATGCGATAGCGGTAGGTGCGCGCAAGCGCGCTGAAGCGGGCATCAAAATCTTCACTGACGACGCTCGCGCGCCGAACGGCGATGTCGCGGGGCAAAACTGCGGCGAGGCGCTGAACGATTGAGTCCTCGCACGAGCGGTCACTCCTGCCCGGCATTCGCTGCCACCGCTCGTATGGAATGTCGACGTGCACGACCTGGCCGCTCGCGTGGACACCAGCGTCGGTGCGACCGGCGACCGTGACTCGAATGTCCTCACGCACGATTTTTGCGAGCCCCGCTTCGAGTTCCCCCTGGACAGTGCGTAGCGTCGGCTGAATTCCCCACCCCTTAAAGTCGGTACCGTCGTATGCGAGGTCGAGGCGCACTCGCAGCCGCGGCACTGGCTCGAGCGAGGACTTGGGGGCTGTGGGCTCGGTGTTCACCCCAGAAGCCTAGCCCGAACCGCTAGGGTTAAGGCGTGAAAATTCTCGTAGTGGGCACCGGCGCGCGCGAGCACGCCCTCGTGCGACGCCTCAGCCAAGATTCCATCCCTCACGATCTCCACGCCGCCCCCGGCAACCCGGGCATGGAGGCCCACGCGGCCATCCACGACGTTTCTCTCGGTGATAGCGCGGCCCTCACCGCGCTTGCGCTCGAGCTCGGCATCGAACTCGTCGTCATTGGCCCCGAGGCGCCGCTCGTTGCGGGTCTTGCCGACGATATGCGCGAGGCTGGCCTCACCGTGTTCGGCCCCTCGAAGGCTGCGGCGGAGCTCGAAGGCTCGAAGGACTTCGCGAAGCGCATCATGAGCGAAGCGGGGGTGGCGACCGCACGCTCGATGACGGTGGCGGATCCGGCGTTGCTCGAAGCAGCACTCGACGACATGAACCCGGGAGGGAGCACCCCCTACGTCGTCAAGGCCGACGGCCTCGCTGCCGGCAAGGGCGTCGTCGTTACGTCCTCGCGCGAGGAGGCACTAGCACACGCCCGCGACTGCCTCGCAAGCGGAGCACACGGCTCGCGCGTCGTTCTCGAGGAGTATCTCGACGGGCCCGAGCTTTCGGTGTTCTGCGTGTGCGACGGCGAGAGGGCCGTTCCGCTCGTTCCAGCCCAGGACTTCAAGCGCGCGTTTAAGGGAGATGAGGGCCCGAATACGGGCGGCATGGGTGCCTATTCACCGCTGCCGTGGCTCGACGAAAACGCCGCGATGAACGCGACCGTCGAGTCGATCGCCGAACCCGTCATACGCGCCATGCGTGAGCGCGGCACTCCGTTCACAGGTCTCCTTTTCTGCGGCCTCGCGGCCACCAGCGAGGGACTCAAGGTCATCGAGTTCAACGTTCGCTTCGGCGACCCTGAGACCCTCGTGGTCCTCGAGCGCCTCGGGAGCGACCTCGGTGAGCTCCTGCAGGCCGCCGCGACCGGGGATCTCGCGAGCGTACCTGACCTCGCGTGGCGCGACGAGAGCGTGGTCGCCGTCGTGCTCGCGAGCGAGGGTTATCCACTCGCCGCCCAGACCGGGCGAGAGATCACGGGTCTTGACGAGGTAGGAGAGGAAGGCTGCACGGTGATCCACGCTGGCACCGAGCGAGATTCCGACGGCACCTTGCGCTCGAGTGGCGGCCGTGTTCTCAGCGTCGTGGCGCGCGAGAACACGCTCGAGGGTGCACGCGTTCGCGCACAGTCGGCCATCGCACGGGTCTTGCTCGAAGGCTCCCACTACCGAACCGACATCGCCGAGCGGGCAGCTCTCGGCGCTATCGAAAGGGTGACCCAGCTGTGAACACGAATGTGAATGGCGCGCTGACCGAGGCCCCCGCTCTCGAGGGCTGGGACCACGTCTTGAGTGGAAAGGTGCGCGAGCTGTACGTTCCCCACGGGAGCACGCTTGCCGAGGCGCACGAGGTGCTCGTCGTCGCGACCGATCGAATCAGCGCATTCGATTACTCGCTCACCCCGGGAATCCCCGATAAAGGACGAATTCTGACGGCGATGTCGCTTTTGTGGTTCGACCATCTCAAGGGCGTCACGGACAATCATGTGAAGAGCGCCGTCGACGTTCCCGATGCGGTTCGGGGGCGCGCCCTGCACTGCGAGGCTCTCGACATGGTCCCGCTCGAATGCGTCGTGCGCGGCTACCTGACCGGCTCGGGGCTCGCGGACTACCTGCGCGACGGCGCGGTGGGCGGTCACGTCCTTCCCGAGGGCCTCGTCGACGGCTCCCGCCTCCCGTCCCCGCTCTTTACCCCCTCGACGAAGGCCGAGCAGGGAGAGCATGACGAGAACATCACCGTTCACGAGGCTCGCGCGAGGCTTGGGAAGGACCTCGTCGACGAGCTCGAGGAGCGCACTGTCTCCGTCTATCGAGCAGCGGAGCATTTTGCGCGAGAGCGGGGCATCATTCTTGCTGATACAAAGCTCGAGTTCGGCCACTCGCGACACACCGATAACATCGTGCTGGGTGACGAAGTTCTCACTCCGGATTCCTCGCGATTTTGGGCCGCTGACCAGTACGAACCCGGGCGCGCGCAGGCCAGTTTCGACAAGCAGTTTGTGCGCGATTGGCTCACGAACGAGAGTGGCTGGAACAAGAACACCCAGGTCGCACCGCCTGTACTCCCCGCAAGCATCGTCGAGGCGACTCGCGAGAAATATATCGAGGCCTACGAGCGCCTTTCGGGCGAGAAATTCTAGCCCTCCCCACCTGCCTTCCAGACCTCGGCGATACCATGTGACCGCCGCCACGGAGCGGGCTCAAAGTCCCCTACACATATAGGCCTCACTCCTACGGTGGAACTACCAGCACACCTCACGAGCATGCGGCTTAGCCCCCGCCATGGAAGGAAGGCTCACATGACTGCTGTGGAAGAAAAGAACGCCGGAGCCCAGGGCGAACAGCTCGACCCGTGGCGCGGTTTTAAGACCGGCGACTGGAACGAGAACATCAACGTTCGCGAGTTCATCCAGCTCAACTACACCCCGTACGAGGGCGATGCCGAGTTCCTCGCGGGTGCGACCGACAAGACTCTTCGCGTGTGGGACACCCTCGAGAAGAAGTACCTCTCGGAGGAGCGCCGCCGCCGCGTCTACGACGTGGATACGAAGACCCCCGCCGACATCGACGCCTTCCCCGCTGGCTACATCAGCGAAGATGACGACGTCATCGTCGGCCTTCAGACCGACGTTCCCCTCAAGCGCGCGATGATGCCCTTCGGTGGCTGGCGCATGGTGGAGACCGCGATCAAGGAAGCCGGTAAGGAACCGGATCCGGAGATCAAGAAGATCTTCACCAGGTACCGCAAGACCCACAACGATGGCGTGTTCGACATCTACACCCCGCGCATCCGCGCAGCACGTAGCTCGCACATCATCACCGGTCTTCCCGATGCCTACGGTCGCGGCCGCATTATTGGCGACTACCGTCGCCTCGCGCTCTACGGCGCGGACTTCCTGATCGCCGAGAAGAAGGCCGCGAAAGACGCGGTTTCGGATCAGCCGTTCAGCGAGCACTGGGCACGCTTCCGCGAAGAGCATGCCGAGCAGATCAAGGCTCTCAACAAGCTCGTCATCCTCGGCGACTCCTACGGCCTTGACCTTCGTCGTCCCGCCGCTACCGCTCAGGAAGCCGTGCAGTGGGTCTACATGGCCTACCTCGCCTCGGTCAAGAGCCAGGACGGCGCCGCCATGTCGATCGGCCGTCTCTCGCCGTTCCTCGACGCGTACATCGAGCGCGACCTGCAGGAGGGCCGCATCACGGAGACAGACGCGCAGGAGATCATCGATGCCCTCGTGATCAAGCTCCGTATCGTGCGCTTCCTCCGCACGATCGACTATGACCAGATCTTCTCGGGCGACCCGTACTGGGCCACCTGGTCGGATGCCGGCCTCGGTGAGGACGGCCGTTCGCTCGTCACGAAGACCTCCTTCCGCCTCCTCCAGACCCTTCGTAATCTCGGTCCGGCGCCCGAGCCGAACATTACGATCTTCTGGGATCCGAAGCTCCCGCAGGGCTACAAGGACTTCTGCTCGGCCATCTCGATCGAGACGAGCTCCGTGCAGTACGAGTCCGATGAGCAGATCCGTAATCGCTGGGGCGACGACGCAGCAATTGCGTGCTGTGTGTCCCCGATGAAGGTCGGCAAGCAGATGCAGTTCTTCGGTGCGCGCGTGAACTCCGCGAAGGCGCTGCTTTACGCGATCAACGGCGGCCGCGACGAAATGAGCGGCAAGCAGGTCACCGAAGAAGGTCTGTTCGCCCCCATCGAGGGCGAGGGCCCGCTCGACTTCGACGAGGTCTGGCAGAAGTACGAAGAGATGCTTGACTGGGTGATCGGCACCTACGTTGAAGCGCTCAACATCATTCACTACTGCCACGACAAGTACGCCTACGAGGCGATCGAGATGGCGCTTCACGATTCGGATATCACGCGCACGATGGGCTGCGGCATCGCTGGCCTCTCGATCGTCGCGGACTCGCTCTCCGCGATCAAGTACGCCAAGGTGTACCCGATCCGCGACGAGTCCGGCCTCGTTGTCGACTACCGCACCGAGGGTGACTTCCCGATCTACGGTAACGACGACGATCGCGCCGACGACATCGCCGCGACCGTTGTGCACACGATCATGTCGAAGATCAAGGCAATCCCGATGTACCGTGACGCGATCCCGACCCAGTCGGTGCTCACGATTACGTCGAACGTCGTGTACGGCAAGGCGACCGGCTCGTTCCCCTCGGGCCACGAGAAGGGCACGCCCTTCGCCCCGGGCGCTAACCCGGAAAACGGCATGGATAGCCACGGCATGGTGGCCTCGATGCTTTCCGTTGGCAAGCTCGACTACAACGACGCGCTGGACGGCATCTCGCTGACCAACACGATCACCCCGCAGGGCCTCGGTCGCACGAAGGACGAGCAGGTCAAGAACCTGGTCGGCATTCTCGACTCCGGCTTCATCATGGACGACGAAGACTGATCGTCTGAACCCCTAAATGTGAATCGGTCGGGCGCGAGCCCCTCGGGCTCGGCCGGTTTTCACCCCCACATTTCCATCACTCTGATTGAGGAGAGAATAATGGCAGTCAAGACTTTCGACGAGCGCCTTGAGTCCATGAAGACCAACCGCGCAGCAAACAACATGGAGTCGGGCCTCTACCACGCGAACATCAACGTGCTCAACAAGGAGACCCTTGTCGACGCGATGGAGAACCCGGAGAAGTACCCGAACCTCACGGTTCGCGTGTCGGGCTACGCCGTGAACTTCGTGAAGCTCACGCGCGAGCAGCAGCTCGACGTTCTCAACCGCACCTTCCACCAGGGCGCCTGAGACATCCCCTTTACACGCATGATGCGCAATAATTGACGCATCGAAGCGTTCACCTGTTGGGCCTGGAAGCTCCGGTTTCCGGGCCCAACTCTTTAGGGCGCATGCCCCCGATCGGCGGCACGTGTGCCCACCACGATTTTCACGAGAGGCGTTTCATGACCGAGTCCGAGGCCAAGAGCATCAGCCAGGTTGACCTTCCGCTTCACAAGAGGCGCCAGGGCGCCGGCATTGAGGGGCTCGAGGAAACGCACCTGGAGCGCCCTGATCGACTCCAGGCGGTACGCGAAGGCGAACTCGCCTCGATTCACTCGTGGGAACTTGTGACGGCAGTCGACGGCCCCGGCACTCGCCTCACGATCTTCTTCAGTGGCTGCCCGCTTCGCTGCCTGTACTGCCACAACCCCGACACGTTCGAGGCGAAGAACGGTCAGGACGTGACCGCTGACGAGATCATTGGGAAGATCCGCCGCTATCGCCGCATTTTCAAGGCCTCGGGCGGCGGCATTACGCTCTCGGGCGGCGAGGTTCTCCAGCAGCCCGCCTTTGCCAAGCGAATCCTCGAGGCTGCCAAGGACATGGGTGTCCACACCGCGATCGATACGTCGGGTTTTCTCGGCCGCAATGCCTCAGACGACCTGCTTGAGTCGGTCGATCTCGTGCTTCTCGACGTTAAGAGCGGCGATCCCGACGTGTATAAGCGCACGACTGGCCGCGACCTGCAGCCGACGATCGATTTTGGCGATCGCTTGAACGCGAAGGGGATCGAGGTGTGGGCGCGTTTCGTGCTCGTTCCTGGACTCACCGACGACTATGACAACGTCGAGAAAGTCGCCGACATCGTTGAGCGGTGGCGCTCGAACGTGAGTCGTATCGAGGTGCTGCCCTTCCACCAGATGGGCACCGACAAATGGGATTCACTCGGCCTCGACTACAAGCTGCGCGATACCCGGCCGCCGGAGAAGGAACTCGTCGAGCGCGTGCGTGAGCAGTTCCGCGCGCGCGGAGGCTTCGAGGTTCATTAATTCCGCCGCGCCGCTGCGCCGCTAAAAACTGAGGGTACGACCCTGCCCGGGTTCGGTACCCACGGGCCAATCTCGCACTTCGCATTCCTTGGGAGCGAAGGCGCGCGACTGTTTCAGATAGATCGCTCGCCCCTCGGCAGAGGCCACGCGATCGTGCACGGGGATCGCCACGGCAGGTTTCACAATTCTGAGGAAATCGATCGTTTCGTGCATTTTCGACCACGGCGCGACGAGGGGAAACGACAGAACGTCAGCCCCGACGATTTCGGGGTGCGGGGCGAGCGAGTCACCGGTGTGCACAAGTGTTTTCTCGCCGGCCGCTTCGACGATAAGCGCCACGTTTCCCACGGGCGGGATAGACGGGTGGATGGTCGCGTGGGCTCCCCCGGCTGCGGTGACGGTGACGGGGAAGGGCCCGACGCTCGCTCGCTGACCTGGCGCGAGAGGCGTGAAGCGCTCCCGAAAGCGTGAGGTCTCGGGGTTGTCGCTTAGAGCCTGCGCGGTTTGAGGCTCGAGAAGGATTGCTGCCTCGGGATTGTGCGCGAAAAGCTCCGCAAGGTATGGCGGGTGCGCGTGATCGGGGTGCTGGTGGCTGATCGCAATCGCGTCAAGATCGGTAAGGTGCGTGAGCGAAGGATCGCTCAAATTGCCGGGGTCGATGAGGAGCCGGGTGGTGTCGGACTCTCCCGCCCCTCCCTCCCCTGCGCGCGCTCCGGTGCCGCCGCGGTACGAAACGAGCAGAGCGGAATGGCCAAAGTGTGTAATGTCCATGCCGCCACAGTAGGGGCAAAAGATGAGGACAAGCCGCACTGGCCGGTAGAATCATCGTGTGCGCGACGCGCGCAGTTTTCGACGACACTTTCGTGCCTACTGTTTTCTGGAGATGACATGCCCCGCCTCATCGTCGACGTAATGCCGAAACCCGAGATTCTTGACCCACAGGGAAAGGCCGTTCTCGGCGCTCTTGGACGACTCGATTTCGAGAACATCACCTCGGTCCGTCAAGGCAAACGTTTTGAGCTCGAAGTTGAGGGCGACGTGACCGACGACGTGCTCGAGCGCGTGCGCGAGGCGGCAACCGAGCTGCTCTCGAACCCCGTTATCGAAGACGTCGTGTCGGTGCGCGTCGAGGAGGAGCAGGCCTGATGCCCGCAATCGGTGTGGTGACCTTTCCCGGTACCCTCGACGATCGCGACGCACTTCGCGCCGTCACGATCGCCGGCGGCGAGCCGGTTGCGCTGTGGCACGCGGACGACGATCTGCGTGACGTCGATGCGGTGATTCTTCCGGGCGGCTTCAGCTACGGGGATTATTTGCGGGCGGGCGCTATTTCCCGTTTCGCGCCGATCATGGAACGCGTGGTCGATGCGGCCAAGGGCGGCATGCCCGTGCTCGGGATCTGCAACGGCTTCCAGATCCTCACCGAGACGCACCTGCTTCCCGGTTCGATGATCAAGAATGCGCACCGGACCTTCGTGTGCCGCGATCAGCCGCTTCGCGTTGAGAACACGCGAACGGCGTGGACAACCGCTTACGCCGAAGGCCAGATCATCCGGATCCCTCTGAAGAATCAGGACGGCCTCTACGTCGCTGATGAGAAGACTCTCGACGAGCTCGAGGCCGATAATCGCGTGGTGTTCCGCTACGCCGAGGGCGCCGTGGGCGGCCCCGCTGGCTTCGAGGACAACCCGAACGGCTCCTATCGCGGGATTGCCGGAATCACGAACAAGTACGGCAACGTCGTGGGGCTTATGCCGCACCCCGAGCACGCTGTCGAGGCAGGCTTCGGCCCGGACATGCCGGGAGAAGGTACCCGCACGGGCGTGGATGGCCTCGGCTTTTTCACCTCGGTCATGAAGTCGATCCTCGCCTAAGGAGCTCCCCAGCGTCCTTACTTTTTCGCGCTGAGCACGGTGAACGTGCGGTCCCGGCTCACCTCTCGGGTGGCGGCAAATCGCCGCTTAAGGAGGGGCCGGTAGCGCAGGTGCGAGTTATGCACGAGGAGCAGTTCTCCGCCCGGCTCGAGAATGCGGTACGCCGCCTCGATGAGCGGCTCGACGAGCGTCGCATCGATACGCGTGCCGTCGTGGAACGGCGGGTTGAGGAGCACGAGGTCGGTCGAGGATTCGGGGTGCTGGGCAGCGGCAGAGTCCCACGTGAGAGTGAGAGTGGCGCCGGGTTGTGCCCGGTAGGGCTCTAGCGTGGCGCGCGTCGAGCGAACCGCATCGAGGTCAATATCCGTCGCGGCGAGCGTGAGGGCACAGGCCGTTCGCGCAGCCGCCTCGCATACCGCGAGCGAGAGCATGCCGTTGCCGCAGCCAAGGTCGAGGACGCGCGTGGCGGGCGCCGCATGCTGTGGGCGGGCCGCGAGCCATGAGGCCGCTGCATTCGCGAGCGCCTCTCCCCCGCGGTCAGGCTTAGCGCCCGAGAACACGCCGCCGAAGGCGGTAAGCGTCCCGCCGCCCCACCGCGTCGTGCGCGGGGGCATCACCGTCACGGATTCGCGCGGCGTGGACGCCTCGAGGCACCTAAATTTCCCCTTGCCCAGTAGACCCCGGACTTCGGTGAAGCCGGCCGCGAGCGCATCGTTCATCGAGCGCGTCATGTGCTTCGTGGCGCCACCGAGCACCACGATCATGTCCGTGCCGCTTCGACGCGCGTGCCTCGCGAGCATCCGCGCGTTCTCTTCTAGCGCGGCGAGTGATTTTGGCAGGCGCCCGAGCGTGAGCCTCCCCGAGAATCCGTGGGCGGCAAGGAAGGATTCGAGATCGAGCTCGCTTCCGTCGAGACCCGCGATGAGCACTCGATTTCGATCCGCCCGACCCGACGTCGCGGCGGCCTCGTGCGCCGCCGCTTGCACGGTCGATGCATGAGCGCGCGACACCGTGCGCACGAACACCCGCGAATGCGGCCCCACGTGCGCGAGTGCCCATTGAGTCAGTGCGCCGGAGCGGTCATCGAGAACGAGGATGTCTCCATCGCCGCTACCGGGCTGTGCGACGTGCGCGCTCGCATCGTGCATGATGAGGCGGTCGAGGGCGTCGGCACGTGCGTCGGGAAATGTCATGCTCACGAGCCTACGGCACGTGACGAGGGGGCGCGCCAACCTCCACTGGGTTGGCGCGCCCCCTCAGGTGCAAGGAGCGTTCGCGGGTATGAACGCTTCTTTGCCTTACGCGTTCGCGGCGCGCGGCGCCCCGATGCCCGGATCGATCTTCGGCACGTCGCCTGCGCCGGGGCGCACGTCGATGTCGAAGATGGCGGTCGGGATGTACACGGTCGCGCACGAGTTCGGGATGTCAACGACGCCCGAGAAGCGGCCCTCGATCGGCGCGGCACCGAGCAGGAGGAAGACCTGCTCCGGCGTCCAGCCGAAGGTCGTGAGGTAGTCGATCGCGTGGAGGCAGGCGCGCTGGTAGGCAAGCTGCGAATCGAGGTAGCGCTGCTCGCCGTCGAGCGTCACGGACGTACCCGAGAAGGAAATCCACTCGCTGTAGCGCGGCTCGACATTGCCGGGCATGAAGATCGCGTTTTCCTTGACGTTGTACTTGTCCATGCCGCCAGGGATGACATCCACGTGCACGTCGATGAAGCCCGACATCTCGATGCCGCCACAGAAGGTGATCTCGCCATCGCCCTGCGAGAAGTGCAGGTCGCCTACCGAGAAGTGCGCGCCATCCACGTAGACGGGGTAGAACACGCGCGTGCCCTTCGAGAGGTTCTTGATGTCCTGGTTACCGCCGTTTTCGCGCGGCGGAGCGGTGCGTGCACCCTCGGCTGCGACGCGATCGAAATCGTCGCCGGTGAGCGTGCCAAGAACTGCATCCTTCGGTTCGGGCGGGAGCGCGAGCGGAGGCAGGCGGTTCGGGTCCGTGGCGATCAGCGCGGCCTCGCGGTCGTTCCACTTCTTAAGAAGCTCGTGCGAGGGCGCCGTGCCCATGAGGCCCGGATGGATGAGACCCGTAAACGACACGCCAGGCACGTGGCGCGAGGTCGCGGTCTGGCCGTTGAAGTCCCACACAGCCTTGTAGGCATCCGGGAACTGATCCACGAGGAAGCTGCCGCCATTGTTCTTCGCGAAGATGCCGGTGTAGCCCCAGCCCTGACCCGCGAGGGGGCCCTCATCTTCCTGCGGAATCGGGCCAACGTCGAGGATGTCCACGATCAACAGGTCGCCCGGCTTCGCACCCTTAATGTGGAACGGGCCCGAAAGTGCGTGGACCTTGCTCACGGGAGCTTCGAGGATGTCCTGGGCGCTGTCATCGTTCTTGATGTCGCCGTCGAACCACTCGCGGCAGTCGATGCGGAACGTGTCGCCGGGGTTTACCGTGACAGCCGCCGGAATGTCCGGGTGCCAACGGTTGTGGCCAACGATGTCCTGATCTTTGAACGACTTCGTGGAATCAAGCGGGAAAAGATTCTTAGGCATGGCTCTGTGTGCTCCTTTGCTTGCCTACTCGGGGCGTCAGGGACGCGGAAGTGCACGATGGCGCGGATCGTGCGATACAGGGGTTGGCTTGGCGCCTCGCGAAGAGGGAAGCGACGAATGAACCTGAGGCTCATAGGCGCTGCGCTTCGCTGAATCAATCGCGTTTGTCAGTGCTGGATCGAGCGACCGCACAGCAGGTGCGCTCACGAGGCGCCTCGCGGTGGTGTCGCACTCGGGGCACTGGCGTTCTCGAGTCGTGCTGCTCATCGGCAGCAGTGCTTCGCTGAGGTGACCTTCACCGCACCGAAACTCGTACAGGGGCATGGCACTCCTTCGTCCGCACCTTCGGCGACGCAATTCCCGCGCCACCTTCGTCTTTGCTTAAATCACGCTAACGCCCACCGCATCGAGGTTCCTGAAATCTTCTTGAGTTTACTGAGGCCACGCGGGGCTCTCATGCGCCTCCAAGGACCGTTACGCGGCCAGAAAAGGCACGGTGCGCCGTGCGATCGGCAGGCGTCGGACCCCGCAGGCTGAACCCTGAGAACGCGACCGAACTGCCCTTCGTTCCTTCCTTCGGCTCCTCTCGCCCGTACCGCACCCACACCGTTGCGGGCAAAGGCGGAAGCGACGGGAACTCGAGTTCCCACAAAAGCGGAGAGTGCGCCCCTACTCCGGCTTCGCTGAGCGCACGCGATCCCAGGAACATGCCGTGGGCGAGCGGCGAAGGGGCACCAAGCGCACGTGCGCTCAGTGCGCTCACGTGAATCGGGTGGACATCGCCGCTCACTCGTGCGAACTCGCGCCCCACACCCGCGGAGAGCTTCCATCGCGACGGAGACGCCGCCGAGGCGAAAGGAGCCGCCTCGGTCTGGAGAGACTTTGCACGCGTCGCAGAATTACCGGAGCCACGCAGCAGGTACGTCGAGACGTCGGTCGCGACGATGTCACCCCCGCTCGACAACACCGAGACCACTTCGCACGCGCTCCCCCGTGAAGAGCGTGCGAGGTCCCCAATACGTGTCTCAATGTCGATCCTCTCCCCTATGCACACTGGCCGGTGCAACAAGAGCGAATTCTTGACGTGCACAAGCCCGAGCGCGGGAAGCGGAAAACGCGGAGCCGCCATGAGCGCGAGCCCGAGCGGATGCGCGAGGGCATGCAAGAAACCGGGATGGGCGAGATGCGCATCAGCCCACGCGTCCCTTCCATGAGGCGCAACGACGCGCGAATAGCGCAGGGCGCGCCGCTCTTCAATGGCAACACCGCGCACGCTATAGCGGCGATCGGGAACGTCCTCGGCGCGCGCGACGGGCGCGCGGGTGAGAATCGCTGCCCACGCGGCGGCAGCGTTCGGCACACGCGCAAGAGTCTTCGTGGAAGGCGACATGTCTCTACTCTGTCATTCCGCGTTACCGTGCGCGACGTCGTAAAATACGAGGTGCTGAGAACAACCGACACGGAGGACAGCCGCGAGCATGAACACGCACGAGCCAGACACGATCGAGCGGGCGCGTGAAACCCCGAACGAACAGCAGCCGTGGGCCGATCTGGGCCTCAAGGAAGAGGAGTACGCGAAGATCCGCGAGCTCCTCGGCCGCCGCCCCACGAACGCCGAGCTCGCCATGTACTCCGTTATGTGGTCTGAGCACTGCTCGTACAAGTCCTCCAAGATCCACCTCAAACAGTTCGGCCAGAAACAGACCCCCGCGATGAAGGAAAACCTCCTCGTGGGTATCGGCGAGAACGCTGGCGTCGTTGATATCGGCGACGGCTGGGCCGTGACGTTCAAGGTCGAATCGCACAACCACCCGAGCTACGTCGAGCCTTACCAGGGGGCTGCGACCGGCGTTGGCGGCATCGTCCGCGACATCATCTCGATGGGGGCCCGCCCCGTCGCCGTCATGGATCAGCTCCGATTCGGCGCGATCGACCACCCGGATACTGCACGAGTCGCCACCGGCGTCGTCGCCGGTATCGGCGGATACGGCAACTGCCTCGGTTTGCCCAACATCGGTGGTGAAACCGTGTTCGACCCCGCCTACCAAACCAATCCCCTCGTCAACGCCCTCGCCGTGGGCGTGCTTCGCCACGAGGACATCCACCTGGCCTCCGCGACAGGCGCCGGCAACAAGGTCGTGCTGTTCGGTGCACGCACAGGTGGCGACGGAATCGGCGGCGCGTCGATCCTCGCCTCCGAAACCTTCGAGGACGAGGGCCCGGCGAAACGCCCGAGCGTCCAGGTCGGCGACCCGTTCATGGAGAAGCTGCTCATCGAGTGCTGCCTTGAGCTCTTCGCGAAAGGCACCGTCGAAGGCATCCAGGACCTCGGCGCCGCGGGCATCTCGTGCGCAACGAGCGAACTCGCGTCCAACGGCGGCTCGGGCATGCACATCGACCTCGAAAACGTGCTCCTTCGCGACCCGACGCTCACCGCGGGCGAGATCCTCATGAGCGAATCGCAAGAGCGCATGATGGCCGTCGTCACCCCCGACAACCTCGAGGAATTCCTCGCGATCACCGACAAGTGGGGTGTTGAAGCCGCCGTCATCGGCGAAGTCACGGGCGAGGGCCGGCTCACGATCGACCACTACGGCAAGCGCATCGTCGATGTCGATCCCACGACCGTCGCGCACGAGGGCCCCACCTACGACCGCCCCTACGCGCGCCCAGCATGGCAGGATGCTCTCGAGGCCGACCACGCCGAAGACCTCCCCCGCCCCGCAAGCACCGACGAACTCGTTGCGCAGCTGTGGGCACTTACGACCTCCCCGAACCTCGCGAGCACCGCGTGGGTCACCGACCAATACGACCGCTACGTCGGCGGCAACACCGCGCTCGCGATACCCGACGACGCAGGTGTGCTCCGCATCGACGAAGAAACGGGCCGCGGCATCGCCATCGCCACCGACGGCAACGGTCGCTTCGCGATGCTCAATCCGAAAGAAGGCGCACGCGCCGCGCTCGCGGAGGCCTACCGCAACGTCGCCACGACAGGCGCACGCCCTCTCGCCGTGACCGATTGCCTCAACTTCGGCTCCCCCGAAGATCCCGACCGCATGTGGCAGTTCGTCGAAGCAATCACGGGGCTCGCCGACGCCTGCCAGGAGCTCGAAGTTCCCGTGACCGGCGGCAACGTCTCCCTGTACAACTCCACGGGCGAGCCCGGCCGCCTCAACTCGGCAATCCACCCGACCCCCGTCGTAGGCGTCCTCGGCGTGTTTGACAACGTCGCGACGCGGGTGCCCTCCGGATGGCACGAAGAAGGGCTCGCCATCTACCTTCTCGGTGAAACTCGCGAGGAGCTTTCGGGCTCCGCGTGGGCCGACGCCACCCACGCTCACCTCGGCGGCACACCCCCGCACGTGTCGCTCGCACACGAAAAAGCCCTCGCTACCGTACTCATCGGTGCCGCCGACCAGGGAATCGCACGCGCAAGCCACGACCTCAGCGAAGGCGGCCTCTTCCAGTCACTCGTCGAATCCACCACTCGATTCGACACGGGCGCATCGATCGACCTCACGACCGTGATCGACCGTGACGGCATCGATGCGTTCACAGCCCTCGTCTCCGAGTCGCACGCGCGGGCTATCGTCGCGGTGCGCCCTGACGATGCCCCCGCCCTCGAGGAACTCGCACGCAGTGCGTCGGTCCCCGCGGCTCGCATCGGCACAAGTGGTGGCGACGGCCTGGAGCTGGCTGGCGTCGGAACGTTCCCCCTCGCGGAGCTTCGCGAGCGCCGCGCCCAAACGCTCCCCGAGCATCTCGCTTAACCCGGTCAGATGACGCACGCGGGCCTTCCCAGCGAAGGCCCGCGTGCGCTATGGTAAGGCCGACTTCCCCTCACAAGAAAGCACTTCCCCATGAGCTTCGAAAAATCCCCCCTCAATCGTCGCACCCTACTCAAGGTCGGTGCCGTCACCCCCTTCGCCGCAGCCGGAGTGGGCGCTCTCGGAATGGGCCTTGCCCTTGCCGACGACTCCCCCGCCCCCAGCGGTGGTGACACCGCCGTTGTGGATCGCGACCTCGCGCGCACTAACACCGTCGAAACGCAAGGCGCCTCGGAAAACAACCCCGAACTGAACGGTGCTGCGGCAAAGCATGTCGCCGGCTATGTCACCATGGCCGCGGCAACCTGGCCCGCCGATATCGACGCGCCCGACGTGGTGGAGTTCCAGGGCCAAGACATCAACACTGGCGACTGGGGCGATTGGCTCAGCGCAGAGCTGATGACCGACATTGAGGAAAACGCGAGCGAAGCCGTGTGGGTCGGGCCCTCGAGCGCGGTTAATGTCCGCGCCTTCCGCGATGGCATCGACATTTCCGAGCAGCTCACCGCGCACCTCATCACCACGTCGGAATCACGCAGCGACGTGCGCCTCGCCTCAAGCGGTAGCGGTTCCGGCATCACCCGCATTCTGCCTGCTACCGTGACGCCCGGCACCGGCGCGCCAACGTTCATCACCCGTGAGGAATGGAGCGCCGGCACGGTCAACACTTCACGTTTGAGCTACGCGAAGGAACTCAAGGCGATCTGCATCCACCACACGGGCGGCTCCAACACCTACACCGCGGCGCAAAGCCCTCAGGTTGTGCGCGGGATGTTCACCTACCACACTAAAACCCTCGGTTGGGCCGATCTCGGCTACAACGTCGTCGTCGACAAATACGGACAAATCTTTGAGGGGCGCGCGGGTGGCCTGCACCGCAACGTTGCCGGCGCCCACGCCCGCGGCTTCAACACGGGCTCCTGTGGCATCTCCGTCATGGGTGACTACATGGACATTCCCGTGCCCACCGCGGCGCTCAACGCCATCGCAACCGTGGCTGCGTGGAAGCTCGCCAGCACGTTCACTCAGGACGTGTACGGCACCGAGACCTGGACCGTCACCACCTCGAACGTGAAGCGCAGCGGCACCTTCTCCATGCCCCACCTCTTCGCGCACCGCGACGTGAACTACACGGATTGCCCGGGGGACACCTACTACGGCCAGCTTCCGAAGCTGCGCAGCCTCGTGCAGCAAAAGCTCAACGGATTCAAGGAGCGTTACCCCGAGCACCTCGTTGCCTACGTCAACGGCGGCGGGCGCGGTGCGTTCGGAACCGTCACGCACGTTCGCCGGGCAGAAGGGGCCTACGACGTCACTCGCCTCACGGGTGGGCTCATTCTCACGGCAGGTGGTCGCACGAGCGCTCACAAAAGTGCCTTCGGCGCCGACTGGACGTCTGCCTGGGGACGCCCCCTCGAAAGCACGACGGGCACTACCCAGCGCTTCGAGAACGGCACCGCAACACGCGCCAATGGCAGGGTCACTTTCACGCCGCAGAAGAACACGACCTCGCCTTCAGCCGAAGGCGTCACCGGCGCGATCGGGGCTTTCTACGTGAGCAACGGTGGCGCAACGGAATTTGGTGCCCCGCAAGACGCGGAATTCCGCATCGACGGCGGATACCAGCAGAAATTCGCTCGTTCAACCATATCGTGGCACCCTGCGACCGGCGCTTACGATACGCGTAACGCTATCGGCAACAAATGGGATTCCCTTGGCGCAACCGGATCCAGGCTCGGGTTCCCCACGAGCCGCGAGCGAGTTCTGAGCGACGGAGGATTCGCACAATCCTTCCGCAATGGGCAAATTGTCTGGTCCCGCGCTACTGGAGCCGTAACGGTAAGCGAGGCTATCCTCCACTACTGGAACAAGCTCGGCGCCGAAAAAAGCTGGCTAAAGTATCCCGCCCGAGATCCTTTCGCCGGGCTTAGGAATGGCGGCAGCTCGCAATTTTTCCAAGGTGGAATTGTGCTCCACGATGCAAAGAACGGTAAAACCTTCGCGGTCAAGGGCGCGATCCGCGGTGTTTATGTGCGCGAGAACTTCGAGCGCGGAAGTCTCGGTTACCCCGCCAGCGAGGAAGTCCCTGTCAAGGGCGGTGTATACCAAGCGTTCGAGAACGGTCAACGAGTGTATTGGTCGCGTGCAACCGGCGCACGCATTATTAAGAATGGTTTCCTCACCTATTGGCTTCACAGAGGGGGAGAAAAAAGCACACTCGGCTTCCCAACCACGGACGAGTTCAAAGACTCCCGCGGACGCATCGTTCAAGATTTCCAAGGCGGGCGTCTCACGTGGGATCCCAAGAGGCGATCGGTCGCTTTTACTCGACGCAGCTAAGACTCAGCAGTGTGTCGTCCTGCGTGGTTACGGCTGCGCATAAGGCACGACCGTAGTCGACAACAATAGAGGAAACGGCCCGACACCCCATTCACGGGGGTCGGGCCGTTTCCTCTACGTGAAGAAGAGCCGTGGATCAGGCCTCGGTGTTCTCCGTGGTCTCCTCTGCAGGCGTTTCCTCAGCCGCGGTCTCTTCGACCTTCGTCTCCTCAGCGGGAGCTTCGTCGGCCTTTGCGGATGCCTTGGCAGCGCCTTCGGCTTCCTTCACGACGGCCTGCTTCGGCGAGTACTCTTCCTCCACGAGCTCAAGAAGAGCCATGGGGGCGTTGTCGCCCTTGCGGTTCTCGAGCTTCGTGATGCGGGTGTAACCGCCGGGGCGGTCCGAGAACTTCGGAGCGATCTCAGTCATGAGAACGTGCGCGGCAGTCTTCGTCTTGAGCGTCTGCATCACGCGGCGGCGATTGGCAAGGTCGCCCTTCTTCGCCTGGGTGATGAGGCGCTCAGCGAGGGGCTGAACGCGCTTCGCGCGGGTCTGCGTCGTGGTGATGGCACCGTGCTCGAAAAGGGCAGTCGCGAGGTTCGCGAGAATAGCCTTCTCGTGAGCCGGGGACGAGCCGAGTCGAGCGCCCTTAGTGGGTGCAGGCATGTTGTTTCTCCTCGAAGAAAAAGATGGAAATCAGAACTGCTCGCCGAACTCGTCGTCGCCGTACGAGTCAAGAACAGTGGAAGGATCGAAACCGGCCGGGGAATCCTTGAGCGAGAGGCCGAGCTCAGCGAGCTTCGCCTTGACTTCGTCGATGGACTTCTGGCCGAAGTTGCGGATGTCGAGCAGGTCCGCCTCGGAGCGATTGGTGAGTTCACCAACGGTGTACACACCCTCGCGCATAAGGCAGTTGTACGAACGAACCGTGAGGTTGAGGTCGTTGATCGGAAGCGCAAGGTCGGCGGCAAGGGCCTGGTCGGTCGGAGAAGGACCAATCTCGATACCCTCTGCCTCGTGGTTGAGCTCCTGTGCGAGACCGAAGAGCTCCACGAGGGTCTTGCCAGCCGAAGCAATGGCATCGCGCGGGGCGATCGCCGGCTTCGTTTCGACATCGATGATGAGTCGATCGAAGTCCGTGCGCTGCTCGACACGAGTGGCTTCAACCTTGTACGTCACCTTGAGAACAGGCGAGTAGATCGAGTCGACCGGAATGCGGCCAATCTCGCTCTCGGCGCCCTTGTTCTGCTGGGCCGAAACGTAGCCGCGGCCACGCTCAACGATCAGCTCGACCTCGAGGCGACCCTTCGAGTTGAGGGTCGCGATGTGCAGGTCGGGGTTGTGGATTTCGACGCCTGCCGGCGGGGTGATGTCGGCGGCGGTCACGACGCCCTCACCCTCCCTACGCAGGTACATTACGACCGGCTCGTCGTTTTCCGACGACACCACGAGGTTCTTGATGTTCAGGATGAGCTCGGTGACATCTTCCTTCACACCCGGAACGGTCGAGAATTCGTGGAGGACGCCGTCGATGCGGATCGACGTCACTGCCGCGCCCGGGATGGACGAGAGCAGTGTGCGGCGCAGCGAGTTGCCGAGCGTGTAGCCGAAGCCCGGCTCGAGCGGCTCGATGACGAACCGTGAGCGGTAGTCAGAAACGACCTCTTCGGTCAGCGTGGGGCGCTGTGCAATGAGCACGTTGTGTCCTTTCTTGGAACGTCCGCTATATGACGTTCGCGGTGGCGGTACGACACTGATGGATGACGGTTATCGTTTCGCGCACCCGAGCAATGCTCAGTTGCGGCGACGCTTCGGCGGGCGAACGCCGTTGTGCGGCTGGGGGGTAACGTCCTGGATCGAACCGACCTCGAGGCCCGCTGCGGTGAGCGAACGGATCGCGGTTTCGCGGCCCGAACCCGGTCCCTTAACGAAGACGTCGACCTTCTTGAGGCCGTGCTCCTGGGCGCGGCGCGCGGCGGCCTCGGCGGCCATCTGCGCAGCGTACGGGGTGGACTTACGCGAGCCCTTGAAGCCGACCTGGCCCGAGGAGGCCCACGAGATCACAGCACCGCTCGGGTCAGTGATCGACACGATGGTGTTGTTGAAGGTGCTCTTGATGTGTGCTTGGCCGTTGACGACGTTCTTCTTGTCCTTGCGGCGAGGCTTACGCGCCGCGGCGGCCTGACGTGACTTGGGAGGCATGTGCCAAAACTCCTTGAGTTCGTGAAAGGTGATCGATACGGGTCAGTGCCGAACACTGCCCGTGGAGTAACTGCCGCTCAGCGAGCAGCCTTCTTCTTGGCGGCCACGGTGCGCTTCGGGCCCTTGCGGGTACGTGCGTTGGTCTTGGTGCGCTGACCACGGACCGGAAGGCCGCGGCGGTGACGCATGCCGGCGTACGAGCCGATCTCGATCTTGCGGCGAATGTCTGCTGCGACCTCGCGTCGCAGGTCGCCCTCGACCTGGTAGTTCTCTTCGATGTAATCGCGCAGCTTGACAAGGTCCTCATCGGATACCTGGTGGACGCGCTGGTTGCCGTCAACGCCGGTTGCGTTGAGAGCTTCGATTGCGCGGGTGCGACCCACGCCGTAGATGTACGTCAAGGCGACTTCCAGGCGCTTTTCGCGCGGGAGGTCGACGCCAACGAGACGTGCCATGAGCAGTTCTCCTACTGTTTTACTCAGGGGCCTGATCCAGCATGTCGCTCCCGCTTTAGCGGTGCGCCGCGGCCCCTGGCCCGCGGGTGATCCTCGCAATGAGGTTCATGCTGTCTCTTTACTTATAGGTGCGGCGTGAGCCGCGGGGTGCCTCCGGTTGGAGGCGGTGCACTCAGCCCTGGCGCTGCTTGTGGCGCGGGTTCGTGCAGATAACCATGACACGCGAGTGGCGACGAATCACCCTGCAGTTGTCACAGATACGCTTCACGCTGGGGTAAACCTTCATGATGCCCTTCTACAGTTGATCTGCGCTCGAGCCTAGCGGGCCCGAGAGCGTAGCTGACCGCATGCGCGGCCCGGCTTACTTGTATCGGTAAACGATGCGACCCTTTTCAAGGTCGTACGGGCTGAGCTCGACCACAACGCGATCCTCGGGGAGGATCCTGATGTAGTGCTGGCGCATCTTGCCCGAGATATGCGCGAGTACTTTGTGGCCGTTGTCCAGCTCAACGCGGAAGCGCGCGTTTGCGAGCGCTTCGGTCACGGTGCCCTCGACTTCGATCACGCCGTCTTTTTTCGCCATAGTCTCTACTGTCCCTCTGCCCCTTGCGGGGACTGGTTTCGCATGTCCTACCTTCAAGCGCGCACTTTTCAAGCGGCGAACCGCTTAAATTTTCGGGGTTGCCGAAAGAGCGCACTCGACTGTCAATCGTACACGCGCACGCGGGCCGCGATAAGTGGCTTGGCGCGTGCGATCGCTCACCTTCCGGTGGCGGTGTGGTCCGACGGTTCTTCAGCGATCATCACGCCACGCTTTGCAAGTTCGGCTTTCCCACCGTCAGCGGCGCTGAGCACGAAGATTCCCGTTTCGGTCACCGCGACGGAGTGCTCGAAGTGGGCTGCGCGCCCACCCTTTGTCGCCACCACGGTCCACTCGTCGTCAAGGATGTCGAATTCGCCGTCGCCTTGGATGAGCATGGGTTCGATACACAGGGCCATACCGGGCACGACTTTCGGGCCGCGATCGTGCGTGCGGAAGTTCATGACGTCGGGCGGCTCATGCATGGCTCGGCCGATGCCGTGCCCTCCGAATTCCTCGAGGTGCTGGATCCGCTCCCCCGCGCATTCGGCGACGTAGTCTTCGATTGCGGCGCCGATCTCACCCACGCGGCTCGCGGTGGCAAGCGCCGCGATGCCTTCCCACATTGCTCCCCTGGTCACGTCGACCAGTTCGCGATCGGCTTCGCTCCGTGCCGTGCCCACGATGTGGGTGCGGGCGGCGTCGGAGTGCCATCCGTCCACGATGCAGCCAGCATCCACGCTCACCACATCACCGTCGCGAATCACCCGAGTGCCGGGGATCCCGTGCACGATTTCCTCGTTAACGCTCACGCACACAGTCGCCGGGAAGCCGTGGTAGCCAAGGAAGTTGGACTTCGCACCGGCTTCGGCAATAACGGCACGAGAGATCTGGTCGATGTCTGCCGTCGTCATACCGCTGCGGAGGTTCTTTTCGATCTCATCGTGGATACGGTCAAGTAGAAGCCCCGCGCGGCGCATTGCCCCGAGCTGTTCGGGGGTTTTGAGGCTCACGCGGGGCTTGCGGCGAAAGGACATCCGGGCTCAGACTCCGAGCGCGGCGAGGATATCTGCGGTCACAGCGTCGATATCTTTCATGCCGTCGACGCGCTTCACGAGACCTCGCTTGTCGTAGATATCGATGAGGGGCGTGGTCTGCTCGCCGTACACGTCGATGCGGCGGCGAATGGTCTCTTCGTTGTCGTCGCTGCGGCCCTGTTCTTTTCCGCGCTGAAGAAGCCGCTGCACGATAGCTTCACTCTCAACGTCGAGGAGAATGACGGCGCCGAGCGCCACGCCGAGCTTCTCGAGAATTCCATCGAGAGCCTCCACCTGCGCCACGGTGCGGGGGTAGCCATCGAGGAGGAAGCCGTTCGCGGCATCATCTTCACCAAGGCGGCTCTCCACCATCTCGTTGGTGACCGAGTCGGGAACGTACTCGCCCTTATCCATGTAGGACTTCGCGAGAACACCAAGCTCAGTTTCATTGGAGACGTTCGCACGGAAAATATCGCCCGTGGAAATGGCGGGGACGCCGAGCTTCTCGACAATGCGCTCCGCTTGCGTTCCCTTGCCGGCACCCGGAGGTCCAACAATGAGGAGGCGGCGGGCCGGAGTGGAGGCGGTCATCGGAGAATCCCTTCGTAGTGATGTTGTTGGAGCTTGGAGCTGATCTGCTTCAAGGTATCGAGACCAACACCGATGATGATGAGGAGCGAGGTTCCGCCGAACGGGAACTTCTGGTCTGCACCAAGAAGCGCGAACGCGATCAGGGGAACAAGCGCCAAGATACCGAGGTACAGGGAGCCCGCGGAGAGCACGCGGTTGATGACGTACTCGAGGTAGCGCGCTGTTGGGCGGCCCGCACGGATACCGGGAACGAAGCCGCCGTACTTCTTCATGTTGTCTGAGATCTCTTCAGCGTTGAAGGTGATCGACACGTAGAAGAACGCAAAGAACACGATGAGGGCGAAATAGACAAGCGAATATATCCACGAGAAGCCCTGGCCGAGCACGAAGTTGGCGTGGATCCACTGCACCCATCCGGACCTCTGGTCGCCAAACGAGGCTATGAGCTGCGGCAGGGCAAGAAGTGAGGATGCGAAGATAATGGGGATAACGCCGGCCTGGTTCACCTTGATCGGGATGTAGGTCGAGGAGCCGCCCACGAGGCGACGGCCCACCTGGCGTTTGGCGTATTGGACGGGGATGCGGCGCTGCGACTGCTCGACGTAGATCACGGCGATCACGATGATCATGCCGATCAGCATGACGATGGAGAAGGTCATCCACCCCTGGAGCTTCAGGATCTGACCGAACGAGGCGGGAAAGCCCGCGGCGATCGACGTGAAGATCAGCAGGGACATGCCATTGCCCACGCCCTTTTCGGTGATGAGCTCGCCGAGCCACATGATGACGAGGGTGCCGGTCGTCATCGTCAGGATCATGAGGACGAGCATCCACCACGACTGATTGGGCAAGAGCGGGAGGTTGCAGCCCGCGAAGAAGGCGCCGCTGCGCACGAGGGTGATCACGGTGGTGGACTGCAGGACCGCGAGGCCGATGGTCATGTACCGCGTGTACTGCGTGAGGGTCGCCTGACCTGCTTGGCCGTCCTTGTGCAGCTCCTCGAACTTGGGGATCACGACGCGTAGCAGCTGCACGATAATCGACGCCGTAATGTATGGCATCACGCCGAGCGCAAAGACGGACATCTGCAAGAGCGCCCCGCCGGAGAACAGGTTCACCATGCCGAGCACACCGCCACCGGCACCGTTCAATGCCTGTTCGGTACACGCAGCGATGTTCGTGTAGTCGAATCCGGGGGTCGGCACGAACACGCCGAAGCGGTAGATGGCGAGCATTCCAAGGACAAACAGCAGCTTGTTCCTGAGCTCAGGGGTTCGGAAGGCGCGCACGAAGGCGTTGTCCACCAGGTTCCTCCTGTCGGGCGGCCCGAGGGGTGGGCCTATCATGCACACGGAGCGCATTTGAGCTAGGGGTTATTGGCCTATAAAAACAGGCACCGCGCCTCAAAATATCCTGAGTCGCGGTGCCTGGTCAAAGAAGCACTATGAAAATTGCTTCAACTCACGCCACGGTGACCGAGCCGCCAGCGGCGGTGATCTTTTCCTCGGCCGAAGCCGAGAACTTCTGGGCAGTGATGTCGATCTTCACTGTGATGTCGCCAGAACCGAGCACCTTGACAGGCTGGTTCTTGCGCACGGCACCCTTCGCGACAAGATCCTCGACGGTGACGGTGCCACCCTCGGGGAACAGCGCTTCGATGGTGTCCAGGTTGATGACCTGGAACTCCACACGGAAGGGGTTCTTGAAGCCACGAAGCTTGGGAAGGCGGCGGTGCATCGGGGTCTGACCACCCTCGAAGCCTGCCTTCACCTGGTAGCGCGCCTTCGTACCCTTGGTACCGCGACCCGAGGTCTTACCCTTCGAGCCTTCACCACGGCCCACGCGGATCTTAGCGGTCTTCGCGCCGGGAGCCGGGCGAAGATCGTGGAGCTTAAGCGGGTTTTCGTTCGCCATGGATCAGTCCACCTCTTCAACCGTCACGAGGTGACGGACGGCATTGATCATGCCGCGAATCTCGGGGCGGTCTTCTTTGACGACGACGTCGCCGATGCGCTTGAGACCGAGGCCTCGCACCGTCGAGCGCTGTGCGTCGTTACCGCCGATTACAGACTTGACCTGAGTAACCTTGAGCTGCATCAGGCACCTACCTTCTCTTCACGCGCCTCGCGAGCCGCTGCGCGACCCTCGGCCTGTGCACGAAGCAGGTAGCCGGGGGCGACGTCCTCGAGGGGAAGGCCGCGGCGAGCTGCCACTGCTTCCGGCTCCTCGAGCTGCTTGAGGGCCTTGACGGTCGCGTGCACGATGTTGATCGTGTTCGAGGAACCGAGCGACTTCGACAGAACGTCGGCGACGCCCGCGCACTCGAGAACCGCACGCACCGGACCACCGGCGATTACACCGGTACCGGGAGCAGCCGGACGGAGGAAGACAACGCCTGCGGCGTCCTCTCCCTGAACCGGATGCACGATCGTGCCCTGGATGCGGGGAACGCGGAAGAAGTTCTTCTTCGCTTCCTCGACACCCTTCGAGATGGCGGCGGGAACTTCCTTCGCCTTGCCGTAGCCGATGCCAACGGTGCCATCACCGTCGCCAACCACGACGAGCGCGGTGAAGGCGAAGCGGCGACCGCCCTTGACAACCTTCGACACGCGGTTGATTGCTACCACGCGCTCAAGGAAGGCCGACTTCTCTTCCTGACGACCGCCACGGCCCTCGCCGCGACGCCCGCCCTGGTTGCGGTCATTGCCGCGACCGCGGTTGTTACGATCCTCGTTCTCGCCCCTCCGACCGGAGGCCGCGGGACCATTGTTACGCTGCTCAGCAGCCATGTGAATCCTCTTCTCGTCCTATTTCCGGGGGGTGGTCACAGAGTCAGTCCGGCCTCGCGCGCACCGTCAGCGACGGCGGCCACGCGGCCGTGGTACTTGTTGCCGCCACGGTCGAAGACCACGGCGTCGATACCGGCTTCCTTCGCGCGCTGGGCCACGAGCGAGCCGACCTGCTTGGCCTTCTCGGTCTTCGTGGCTTCCGACGAGCGGAGGTCTGCTTCCATGGTCGATGCCGATGCGAGGGTGATGCCCTTCGTATCGTCGATGACCTGAACGTACATGTGGCGCGCCGAACGGGTCACGGCGAGGCGGGGACGCTCAGCGGTACCCGCAACGCGGCGACGGAGGCGCAGGTGACGGCGGCCACGTGCGCGGACGCGGCTCTTGCGGTCACCACGAGTGTGCTTTTCAGCGAAACCCATTATCACTTACCAGCCTTTCCGGCCTTGCGCTTCACGGTCTCGTCGGCGTAGCGCACACCCTTGCCCTTGTACGGCTCGGGCTTACGAATCTTGCGAATCTTCGCGGCGGTCTCGCCGACCAGCTGCTTATCAATGCCCGATACCGAGAACTTCGTGGGGCTCTCCACGTTGAACGTGATGCCCATGGGGGCCTTCACGAGCACGGGGTGGGAGAAGCCGAGCGCGAACTCGAGATCGGTTCCCTTCGCGACGACACGGTAGCCGGTGCCCACGATTTCGAGCTTCTTTTCGAAGCCCTCCGTGACACCCTCAACCATGTTCGCGATGAGAGTGCGTGCAAGGCCGTGGAGGGCCTTGTTCTCACGCTCTTCGTTGGGGCGGCGCACGACGATCGAGCCATCCTCAGCGCGCTCAACGCTGAGAGGCTTCGGAACCTCGTACTGAAGCTCGCCCTTGGGGCCAGCGATCTGGACGTGCTGGCCGTCGATAGTCACACCAGTGACGGAAGCCGGTACGGAAACCGGTCGAAGTCCAATGCGGGACATTACGGTTCTCCTTTCCGGTTACCAGACGTAGGCGAGGACTTCCCCACCCACGCCTTTCTTCGTGGCCTGCTTGTCGGTGAGGAGGCCGGAGGACGTGGACAGGATGGCCACGCCGAGGCCGCCGAGCACCTTGGGCAGGTTGGTGGACTTTGCGTACACGCGAAGGCCGGGCTTCGAGACACGGCGGACGCCCGAGATCGCGCGCTCGCGATCGTCGGTGTACTTGAGTTCGATGACGAGGTTCTTTCCAACCTCGGCTTCTTCCTCGCGCCAGTCCTTGATGTACCCCTCGGCCTTCAGAATCTCCGCGATGCGGGACTTAAGGTTCGAGTACGGCATGGTCACGGAATCGTGGAACGCGGTGTTGGCGTTCCGGATTCGCGTGAGCATGTCCGCGATCGGATCAGTCATTGTCATGTCGAATGCTTCTTTCTCACCGTGGTTTCCCTCGCGTAAAGCGGGGACCTGTGGCGATAGTCCTTACCAGCTGCTCTTGGTGACACCGGGCAGTTCACCGCGGTGGGCCATCTCGCGAAGGCACACGCGGCAAAGGCCGAACTTGCGGTACACCGAGTGCGGGCGACCGCACTTCTGGCACCGGGTGTAGGCGCGCACAGCGAACTTGGGCTTGCGCTGCTGCTTGTTCTTAAGCGCTGTCTTGGCCATATCAGTTCTCCTTGAAGGGGAAGCCGAGCGCACGAAGCAGCGCACGTCCCTCGTCATCGGTCTTGGCGGTGGTCACCACGGTGATGTCCATGCCGCGAACGCGGTCGATCTTGTCCGGATCGATCTCATGGAACATGACCTGTTCGGTGAGACCGAAGGTGTAGTTGCCGTTGCCATCGAACTGCTTCGGCGAAAGGCCGCGGAAGTCGCGGATACGCGGAAGCGCGGTCGAGAGCAGGCGGTCGAGGAACTCCCACATGCGGTTGCCGCGCAGGGTCGTGTGGCAGCCAATGGCCTGGCCCTCACGAAGCTTGAACTGCGCGATCGACTTGCGGGCGCGCGTCACCTGAGGCTTCTGGCCGGTGATCGCGGTGAGATCCGCGATGGCACCGTCGATGACCTTCGAGTCACGTGCGGCATCGCCGACACCCATGTTCACAACGACCTTCGTGAGGCCGGGGATGAGCATCGGGTTGGCGTAGTTGAACTCGCTCTGGAGCGAATCCTTAATTTCTTCGCTGTACTTGGTCTTAAGGCGCGGGGTGGTCGTCTCGGTCATCAGATGTCCTTCCCGGTGCGCTTCGAGTAACGCACACGAATGGTCTTCGTGCGGCCGTCCTCGAGCTCGACCTTCTCTTCACGGAAGCCGACGCGGGTCGGCTTGCCGTCGTCAGCCACGAGGGCGACGTTCGAGATGTGGATCGGGGCTTCGACCTGCTCGATGCCGCCAGCCTGGCCGTTGTAGCCGGGCTTGTTGTGGCGGGTGATGCGGTTGACGCCCTCGACGAGCACGCGCTGGGTGTCGGGGAACACCTGGAGCACGCGGCCCTGCTTACCCTTGTCGCCTGCGGCGAGTTCGCCCTTGCCCTTTGCGGCGCGGGTTTCGTTGCGCTTGGCGATTTTGTCTGCGTCGCTCGTGCGACCGGTGATGACCTGAACGAGGTCACCCTTCTTAATCTTCATGCTCATGTCACAGCACCTCCGGTGCCAGCGAGATGATCTTCATGAACCGGCGGTCACGCAGCTCACGGCCCACGGGGCCGAAGATACGCGTGCCACGCGGCTCGCCGTCGTTCTTGAGGATGACGGCTGCGTTCTCATCGAATCGGATGTATGAACCATCGGCACGACGGCGTTCCTTCGTGGTGCGAACCACGACGGCCTTCACAACATCGCCCTTTTTGACGTTTCCGCCAGGGATTGCATCCTTGACGGTCGCAACGATGGTGTCACCAATGCCGGCGTAACGGCGACCGGAGCCACCGAGAACACGGATGCAGAGGATTTCCTTTGCACCGGTGTTGTCGGCGACCTTGAGTCGCGACTCCTGCTGAATCACTAACGTTCTCCTTGCGTCTCGCCGGTTCTCTCGGCGTGAGCCTCGAGCCTTGCGGAACGGATATCGGACTTGTTTTCCACCGCACTCACGTGGGGCGCAGCGGCTTCCAGTTCCCGGGCATCAAAAAACCCCGAGCCGGACTCAGGCACTGCCGAATGGCGATGCAAGGTCTCCGGCTGGGATGGGTCCCTCTTGGGGCCCGAGGACCGGGTCCTGTGCTCAGTGGCGCATCCCGCCAACCTCCCGGTTTTTGGGTGCGTTCACACAGCAACCCGTCTAGTTTACGGCACGCGGGCACCGAACGTAAGGGGGCGAGGGTCCCTGCGCGTGTGTGCTTGGTCTCGCTGCGTTTGGCACCGCCGGTTCAGCGAGTGCGGGGGCGCCGTTTGCCAGGGGCCGACGGTGGACGGCAAGCGTCGGACTTTCTTTTGATACGTGCCCTTAGCCCGACCGCGCATGCACGAGCACCCGCGCTCTTTCCCGACCCGCTCCTTTTCCAGGTGTTTTACCGCGCGGGCCCCGCAAACGGGAGGGTAAGGCTCACGGATGTCCCTTCGCCATGCCACGACGTGAGGGTCGCAGTGCCTCCATGTCGTTCGACGATCGCTTTCACCATGGGCAACCCGAGGCCCGAGCCCTCGATTCCGCGCACCTCGCTCGCACGACCGAGTTCTTCCCATACGAGCGGAAGATCGTCCGGGGAAATCCCGAGTCCGGTGTCGGCGACCTCGAGCACGATGCCGCTTTCGAGCTGTCGCCCCCGCACTTCGATCGCATCGCCCGGCCGCGAGTACTTCACGGCGTTGCTCAAGACGTTCACGAGGCACAGGAAGAGGAGGTCTTCGTCGCCGTTGATCGGCGGCAGAGGGCGCGGGGCCGTGGGAAGCGAGACGCGGATCGAGCGTTCGCTCGCACCGGGCACCTCGCGCGCGGTTTCGATGGCATCGTGGACGAGACGCGAAGGGTCGATCTGCGTAATCTCGAGCTGAGTGTGCTCGACCTCCCCAATTTTGCGCAGGTCGCTCAGAAGAGAGGTGAGGCGGCGTGATTGGGCGTCGATGCTCGAGCGCTGGCGCTCGGACGGTTCGTCGGCAAGCGCCGCTCGAATGCCCTGGATCGGGTTCTTTATTTCGTGGTCGAGTCGGGCGATGAGCCGACGCCGGCTTGCCGTCTGCTCCGCCACCGTTTCGCGCCGCGCCTTGCTCACGGCGTGGCGCGTATACCACCACGCGCCGAGGGCGGGGAGCACGGCGAGGGTGAGAACCGCACCGATCGTGAGCGGGAGCCAGGCGAGCGACATAGAGAAGTAGATGTGCCTCGATTCGCCGAGGACGCTCCATACGAGGGACGCCACCACGCCGATCGCGAGGGGAAGCGCGGCGAAAGCCGAGGCGTAGGCAAGTGGGTGTTTCTTCATGAACGTTCGACCTTCTGGGCGAAGCGATAGCCGAGGCTCGGGACTGTCTCGATGTACGTGGGGGAACCGTCGGCGGAACCAATCACGCGGCGAATCTCGGCGATGCGGTGATCAACGGCTCGCGTGGTCACGATCGCATCGAAACCCCACACGGTCTGCAGGAGCCGCTCACGCGTGAACACTTCGCCGGGGTGCGCCATGAGGTACTCGAGGAGCGCGAACGCCCGCGGCGTGAGCTGGTCTTCCTTGCCACCCACGAAGATCCGCCGGGCCGTGCGATCGATGCGCAGCTCACCGGAGGTGAGTGTCGAGGACGTGCTGAGCGGGGCCGAGCCGCGCGAGCTTCGACGCAGAACTGCCCTGATCCGCGCGAGGAGCTCGTGAGGGTCGAACGGCTTATTGAGGTAATCGTCGGCCCCTTCGTCGAGCGCGGACGCACGCTCGAAGCTCTCCCCCACCTGGGTAAGAAGGATGACGGGTAACCATTCATGGCGTTCCCGGATCCGGCGAAGCGCTTCTCGACCGTCCATGACCGGCATCATGACGTCGAGGATGACGAGATCGGGTTCCTCCTCATCGAGCCTCTCGAGTGCCTCGGCACCGTTCGCTGCCATGCGCACATCAAGCCCGCTGCGTGAGAGCACTCCCCCGAGATGCTCGCGAATCGTCTCATCGTCGTCCACGAGCAGGATGCGCTGACGCGCCGGATCGGCCGGCTCCGCTGAACCGGCCGATCCCGACGCGAATGAAGGAGTCTGGCTACCCGTCATAGCGGATCTCCACGCGCCTGTTCTTAGCGCGCCCTTCAGGGTTGTCCTCGTCGCCGTTCTTGTTCGGCTCCACGGGTTTCGTGTCGCCGTGGCCCGCGACCTCGAGTTTGAGATCGCCGCGCACCGCGGAAATCGCGTCGGCCACCGCCTGCGCACGCTCCTTAGAGAGCACGTCGTTGCCGCGATGGTACGGAATGTTGTCAGTGTGACCATCGACCTTCACGGTCGCACCCTGCGGAACGTCTTTGACGAGCTCACCGATGCGCTTTTTCGCGGGGTCCGAAAGCTCGTTGGATCCGTAGTCGAAGAGGATGTCCGAGTTCAAGGTGACGACCTTGGTGTTGCCCTCTTGTGTATCGGTGTTGAGGTCTTCAATATTTTGCTCGAGATCGTAAATGTTTTGGTCGAGCGAGTAGATATTGGACTCGTAAGTTCCGATTTGCGACGGTGGCTCGGGGGCGGGCGTTTCGCCGCCATTGTCCGCGAGGGCTGCTGGCCCCGCAGCGAATACGAAAGCCACGGCCGTGAGGCTTACAAGGTGACGCTTTCTCACTTGATTTCGACCCCCTTCGCGACCTCAGTGCCGTCCATAAGACTCACGTCCATCTGCTTGACGTCCGCCGGCGGCGCGGCAAAGGTTGCGAACGCGTACGTGGTTTGACCGGGCATGAGGTCCACGTCTTCCATAGGAGTCATCGCATAGTGCTGGCTATTCGTCGTCGAAAGTGGCGTGTGCTTCTTCAAGTTCACGTTGTCAATAAGGAATGGCTTCCAGATCAGACTCCCATTGAGGAAAAAGAAGTCCTTAGCCTCTTTCGCCGTCGAGTTGAGTGTGAAAGAGACGTAAGCGGTGACCGTATCACCCTCGCGCTTGAGCTGATGAAGATTGACGGTCAATGTTGCGTTCGGATCTTCTTTCACCTCAACAGGACGCTCGGTCGTGAAAATCGGCGCAGGATAGTTCGCCTTATTCTGACCTCCGCTGGCCGGCTTCCCGTTCTCGCCGCCCTGATCGGAACCTGCCGCAGCGCCGCCGTCATCGCTCGCGCCCTGCGCGGGATTCGCGCCGTCGGACCCGCTTCCCTGATCGCCGCCATTGCCGTTATCTGCCGGGGCTGCCGCGCTCGTCTGTTCCGTGGGCTTCTCATCGCTGCTACCGAGCACGCCGAACGAGCACCCGCTTGCACCGGCAACAAGAAGAGACGCGGCTGCAAGGGCTGCCGCGAGGCGGCGCTTCGTCATCGTGGTCGTCGTCATGGGATTCACTCCTCAAAGTCACGGGAGCCGCTTCTCGCCTCCTCGTTACCTCCACGCTATTGCCCGGATATCGCGGCGGCGTTGCGACGCGGTACCTACTCTGCCATGTCGTGTCGCAGATTTGCGACAACTGTCGTCACGCGCATGAGCGTTGGTCATCGTAACGCCACGAGGGCGCGAACGCCCGCTCAATAGCGGAAGGGGCCGCCCGCTGAGCAGCGGACGACCCCTTCTCGGAGATCTTTCGGGACTGAGCCCGACAGATTTACTTAGCCTTCTCGATGATTTCGACGAGACGCCAGCGCTTCGAAGCACCCAGCGGGTAAGTCTCCATGATGAGAACGCGGTCGATCTTGTCCTGATCGATCTCATGGAACATGACCTGTTCCGTGAGGCCGAAGGTGTAGTTGCCGTTGCCGTCGAACTCCCTCGGCGACAAGGCCGCGGTTCCCACGAAGCTCACCGCCAAGAACAAGAAGACCGGAGAGACGAACACAAAGACCTCAACGTTCACCCTCGTCAAGGAAGACGGAAAGTGGGTCATCTCCGACGGCGGAAACATGTTTGAGAATTAACCCCTTTCCACCGAATGTGGGGCCGGCCGCCCTTGGCCGGCCCCACATTGCTTTGCCAATCCTCGTTGTTGTTCGCGCGTCACACGGGCGAGCTTCTCGCCCGTGACCCCAACCGAAGCCCAAGCCCAAGTTGCGCCCTACCTCCCAATCCCCAAGCCTCCGCAACGCATGTTTGTACGTGCAATCTCAAGCGGGTATGTTTGCAACTGTAACGCAGGTCATGCGAAAGGTGCACAATGACCTACCCCCACTACTCCCCTGCACCCCCTCCCCCATACGTCCGCCCCCAAGGTTCCAGTAGGGGCGTTTTTTGTGGCATTTGCGGTTGCCTAAGCTTGCTCAGCCTCGCCGGTATCGCCGCCCTCGTTCTCGTCATCGGCGGCGGAGCGGCCCTCATCCATGGGCCCAAGAACACTGTGGACGACATGTTCGCTGCCATTGAGTCCCAGGATTGTTCGGCATTCACGGGCGCTCTCGAGGATCAAGCGGCTGACAGCGTCGATTGCGAGCGTTTCAAGAAAGCCGCAGCGGAAATCGACCGTCGCGGCGGATTCGACTACGACATCACGCACATCAGCACCGAAAACACCAAGGCCCAGGTGGAGGTCACCACCACACTGCACGACCCAGCCGTGAGCGTCCCCGAGACAGACCACGTCTTCGACCTCGAGCTCCAGGATGGCGAATGGAAGATCACTGGAAGCAAGAGCAGCAACAACAGCTGGAAGATGCCGTGACAGCGAAGCCCAAGGCCGCCATTATCCTCACCGCGTGCACCGCCCTCGTTATCGCTGGGCTTTGTGCCGGAACCCTCACATTGTGGCTGCTGCTCACCCCGGACAGCGAAGAAGACACAATCAAGGAATCCGCTCATGCATGAGCCATGAGCGTCCGGCAAGATTCGTGCCCCGGGTTGAAGGCAACCGTCGGCCCCGCTTCCCGCACAGCTGCAGCGAACTCCAGAAGCCGCTCATTGCACCACCCCGCCCCCGAATGCCCGAAGACGGACGCGTTGCGGGTATCGATGTTCGCGGCAGGATTGCCCGGGTCCAGTACGACTATGGCGACGCGGCACATATGGGCTTCACGCCCGAACTCACCGGGTCCCTCACGTTGGCAAAGCAGGCCGACGGCAGCTGGCGCGTCACGAACCTCGAACGTGGGAAGCACTAGCAACCCACACCACGAAGGCACAAAAGAGAGGCCGGGGTGGATCCGCATTGCGGGTCCACCCCGGCCTCTCTATGTTCAGGCGAACCTGAGAACGGCTTACTTAGCCTTCTCGAGAATCTCCACCAGACGCCAGCGCTTGGAAGCGCTCAGCGGGCGGGTTTCCATGATGCGAACAAGATCGCCGACACCGGCGGTGTTCTCCTCATCGTGGGCCTTGAACTTCTTGTGCTTCTTCATAACCTTGCCGTACAGCGAGTGCTTCACGCGCTCCTCGACCTCGACGACGATGGTCTTATCCATCTTGTCGGAGACGACGTAGCCGCGCTGAGTCTTGCGGTACGGACGCTCTTCAGCGACCTGATTTTCGTTCATTACCTAACCTCGCTCGTTCACTCGGCCGAACCGGGGGCCTGGCGGATCCCCAACTCGCGCTCGCGCAGGATCGTGTAGATCCGTGCGATGTCCTTCTTGACCGAACGCAAGCGAGCGCTCGACTCGAGCTGACCGGTCGCGCCCTGGAAACGGAGCTTGAAAAGCTCGTCCTTGGCCTTCGCGAGTTCTTCGGTGAGCTTCGCGTCATCGAGCTTGTTGAGCTCGTCAGCGGTAAGCTTCGTGGCTGCCATCAGATGTCACCACCCTCTCGGCTGAGGATTCGGCACTTCATGGGGAGCTTGTGCATGGCAAGGCGCAGTGCCTCGCGTGCAGTCGGCTCATCGACACCGGCAACCTCAAACATGACGCGGCCGGGCTTGACGTTCGCTACCCAGAACTCCACCGAACCCTTACCGGAGCCCATGCGGACCTCGGCAGGCTTCTTCGTGAGGGGGCGATCGGGGTAGATGTTGATGTACACCTTGCCGCCACGCTTCATGTAGCGCGTCATGGCGATACGTGCGGCCTCAATCTGACGGTTGGTGACGTAGGCGGGCTCGAGAGCCTGGATACCGTAGTCGCCGAACGCGAGATCGAAGCCACCCTTGGCCATACCGGTACGGGTGGGGCGATGCTGCTTGCGGTGCTTGGTCCTACGCGGAATCAGCATTGGACTCAGGCCTCCGTTCCCTTATCGGCCGGAGCGGCAGCGGGAGCCTCGGTGACGGCCTGAGCCTGAGCCGAAGCTTCCGCCTTCTCACGGCGGGCGGCGTTGCGCTCGTTGCGGCGGCCACGGGGGCGCTCAGCGCGCGGACCACGGCCCTGGCGCGGAGCCTGGGCGGCCTGCTGTGCAGCGAGTTCCTTGGACGTGATGTCGCCCTTGTAGATCCACACCTTCACGCCAATGCGGCCGAATGCGGTGCGGGCCTCGTAGAAGCCGTAGTCGATGTTCGCGCGAAGCGTGTGCAGGGGCACGCGGCCTTCACGGTAGAACTCGCTGCGGCTCATTTCGGCGCCACCGAGGCGGCCCGAAACGGCGACACGGATACCCTTCGCGCCAGCACGCTGCGCGGACTGAATGCCCTTGCGCATAGCGCGGCGGAAGGACACGCGGCTCGCGAGCTGCTCGGCGATGCCCTGAGCAACGAGCTGCGCGTCTGCCTCGGGGTTCTTGACCTCGAGGATGTTGAGCTGAATCTGCTTGCCCGTCAGCTTCTCGAGCTGACCGCGGAGACGCTCGGCCTCCGCGCCACGGCGACCGATCACGATGCCGGGGCGTGCGGTGTGCAGATCAACGCGAACGCGATCGCGGGTGCGCTCGATCTCGACCTTCGACACGCCAGCGCGCTCGAGCCCCTCGGAAAGGAGCTTGCGGATGGCGACGTCTTCCTTCACGTAGTCGCGGTAGCGCTGACCTTCCTTCGTGGAGTCGGCGAACCAGCGGCTCGTGTGGTCGGTCGTAATACCGAGACGGAACCCGTTGGGATTGACCTTCTGGCCCACTAGCGGGTCTCCTTCTTCTTCGACGGGGCAACAACCACGGTGATGTGGCTGGTGCGCTTCTTGATCTGGAATGCGCGACCCTGAGCGCGCGGCTGGAACCGCTTCATGGTCGGGCCTTCGTCGACGAATGCAGCGGACACGACGAGATCCTGCTCATCGAAACGCTCCCCTGCTTGATCTGCCTTCACGCGGGCGTTGGCGATCGCGGACTTTACGAGCTTCGAGACGGGCTCGCTGGCGGCCTGCGGTGCGAACCGCAGAATCTCCAGTGCTTCACCCGTGCTCTTACCACGAATAAGGTCAACGACGCGCCGGGCCTTCATGGGCGAAATACGGATGAACCGCACCTGCGCCTTGGCTTCCATTGCTGTCCTGCTTTCTTTAGTGAATAGCGAGGGAAATCATCACTTCGCCACGTGGGCGATCAGCGACGACGTCCCTTCTTGTCGTCCTTGTCATGGCTGCGGAAAGTGCGCGTGGGAGCGAACTCGCCGAGCTTGTGGCCAACCATCGACTCGGTGACGAACACCGAGACGTGCTTGCGGCCATCGTGCACTGCGAAAGTGTGGCCGAGGAAGTCCGGCGTAATGACCGAACGGCGCGACCAGGTCTTGATGACATTCTTGGTACCGGCTTCGTTCTGAGCGTCGACCTTCTTCTGAAGGTGATCGTCAACGAAGGGGCCCTTAGCAATACTGCGTGGCATAACTGTTTATCCCTCGTCCTATCAGCGCTTTTTGCCGGTACGGCGGCGGCGCACGATGAGCTTGTCGCTTTCCTTGTTCGGCTTGCGGGTACGGCCTTCCGGCTGGCCCCAAGGCGAAACGGGATGACGACCGCCCGACGTGCGGCCCTCACCACCACCATGCGGGTGGTCCACGGGGTTCATCACAACACCACGGACGTGCGGGCGCTTGCCCTTCCAGCGCATACGGCCGGCCTTGCCCCAGTTGATGTTGGCTTGTTCGGCGTTGCCCACCTCACCGATGGTCGCGCGGCAGCGCGCATCGACGTTGCGGATTTCGCCGGACGGCATACGAAGCTGGGCGTACTTGCCTTCCCTCGCGACGAGCTGCACGGAGGCACCCGCCGAGCGGGCGATCTTCGCGCCGCCACCGGGGCGGAGCTCGATTGCGTGCACAACGGTACCCACGGGGATGTTGCGCAGCGGAAGGTTGTTGCCGGGCTTGATGTCGGCGCTCGGGCCGCTTTCGAGCACGTCACCCTGGCGAAGCTTCGCCGGGGCGAGGATGTAGCGCTTCTCGCCGTCCAGGTAGTGGAGCAGAGCGATGCGAGCGGTACGGTTCGGGTCGTACTCGATGTGGGCGACCTTGGCGTTGATGCCGTCCTTGTCGTGACGACGGAAGTCGATCACGCGGTAGGCACGCTTGTGGCCACCGCCGCGGTGACGCGAGGTCACGCGGCCCTTGTTGTTACGGCCACCCGTCTTGGACAGGGGGCGGACCAGCGACTTCTCCGGCTCACTACGAGTGATCTCGACGAAGTCGGCGACGCTCGAGCCGCGGCGGCTCGGCGAGGTCGGCTTGTTCTTACGAATTCCCATCGTGGGTTTCCTCAGACTCTCTCGTTTGTCTTCGGGTCACGACCGCTCAGGCGGTCGCGCCTCCGAAGATGTCGATGGATCCGTCCTTGAGGGTGACAATGGCGCGCTTGGTGTCGTTGCGCTTGCCAATGCCGAAACGCGTGCGACGCGTCTTGCCCTGACGGTTGATGGTGTTCACCGAAGCAACCTTGACGTCGAAGATCTCCTCGACGGCAAGCTTGATTTCGGTCTTGTTTGCGCGGCGATCGACGAGGAAGACGTACTTCCCTTCGTCCATCTGGCCGTAGGACTTCTCGGTGAGGACCGGCGCGAAGAGAATGTCGCGCGGGTTCTTGTTAATCGAGGTCACTTGGCTTCCTCCTCATCGGCCGGGCGAACAGCGTTCACGAAGCCGGCAGCTTCCGCTGCTTCGGGCGTCGCGAACCAGACCTCAGCCTTAGTGCGGCCGTACCACGGCGAATCCTCGGTGTGGTACTTCATGGAGTTGCTGTTGCCCTTGATGGTGAAACCTTCGGGGGCCTTGCCACCGTCGAGCGGAAGGGCGCTGCCTTCGCCGTAGGGAGCCTCAACAGCCGCAGCTTCGCTCTTCACCTCAGCCGTGGCGGCCGCCTTGGGGGTTGCCGCAGCCTCGGGCTGCGCGGGAGCCTTCACAGCGGCGAGAGTCGCGCCTGCCACGAAGTCCTCGAGCGCACCTTCGGTGAAGACGACATGGTCGGATGCCATGACGTCGTAGGTGTTGAGCTGATCGGCGAACAGCACGTGAGCGTTCGAGAGGTTGCGCGAGCTGAGCGCGCCGACCTCGTCGTCGCGACGAACAACCAGGAGGAAGTTCGAGCTGTCCGAGACGGTAGCGATGGTCTTCGCCACGAGCTTCGTCGAGGGCTTGTCGCCATCGAGGAGCGCGGTGAAAACGTGGATGCGGCCGAAACGGGCGCGATCCGAAAGGGCACCGCGGAGCGCAGCAGCCTTCATCTTCTTGGGCACACGCTGCGTGTAGTCGCGCGGAACCGGGCCGTGAACGACGCCACCGCCGGTCCACTGAGGTGCGCGGATCGAGCCCTGGCGAGCGCGACCGGTACCCTTCTGCTTCCACGGCTTACGGCCGCCGCCGCTAACCTCGCCGCGAGTCTTGGCCTTGTGCGTGCCCTGACGCGCAGCGTTGAGCTGAGCGGTCACGACCTGGTGGATAAGCGCCACGTTGGTCTGAACATCGAAGATGTGAGCGGGCAGCTCGGCAGTGCCGGTCTTCTTTCCTGCGGGGTCGAGAACGTCGACCGTCAGGTTGTTAGCCATGAAAATCAGGCTCCCTTCTTCGGACCCTTGACGGCCGAGCGAACCAGAACGATGCCACCCTTGGGGCCGGGAACGGCACCCTTGATGAGCACGAGGTTCTTCTCGGCGTCCACCGCCTGAACGGTGAGGTTCTGGACGCTATTGCGGTTACCGCCCATGCGGCCCGCCATGCGCATGCCCTTGAACACGCGAGCGGGGGTCGAAGCGCCACCGATCGAGCCGGGCTTGCGGTGGTTGCGGTGCTGACCGTGCGAGGCGCTCACACCGGCGAAGCCGTGACGCTTCATGACACCAGCGTTGCCCTTACCCTTGGTCGTGCCAACGACGTCGACCTTCTGGCCGGCCTCGAAGATCGAAGCGTCGATCTCCTGGCCGAGCTCGTACTCCGCGGCGTCGTTCGTGCGGAGCTCAACGAGGTGACGGCGCGGCGTCACGCCGGCCTTCTCGAAGTGACCCTTGAGGGGCTTCGTCACCTTACGGGGATCGATCGCGCCGTACGCGATCTGGACAGCGTCGTAGCCGTCAACGTCCTGCGAGCGGACCTGCGTGACGACACACGGGCCGGCCTGAACCACGGTCACGGGGACGATGTTGCCGTCCTCGTCCCACACCTGGGTCATGCCAAGCTTGGTGCCGAGCACGCCGTTGATGACGCGATCGCGCTGCCCTGTCAGTTCGTTACTCATCTGTTCCGATACCTCAGAGCTTGATCTCGATGTTGACGTCCGCAGGCAGGTCGAGGCGCATCAGCGAATCCACAGCCTTGGGCGTGGGGTCGACGATGTCGATGAGGCGCTTGTGGGTGCGCATCTCGAACTGCTCACGGGAATCCTTGTACTTGTGCGGCGACTTGATCACAACGAAAACGTTCTTCTCAGTCGGCAGCGGCACCGGGCCCACGACCGTTGCACCAGCGCGGCTGACAGTGTCGACGATTTTGCGCGCCGAGCTGTCAATCACCTCGTGGTCATACGACTTGAGCCGGATGCGGATCTTCTGTCCCGCCATAGCCTAGGTCTATCTCTTTCTCTAAAACCGCTCTTACATGGAGTGGGCCAGACCGACACCCGCGGTCGGGTGTGTCGCTCTTGCGAGGCGCAAAAAGGCCGCGCGAAACCCTTGTCCTTGCGACTTTTCCCTCGAACGATGCGCCCTCAGCGGAGTATCCACACTGTTCGCATCCTTGGGCTGAGCGTCATCCGGTGGTCATTCCCAGAGACGGGGAACGGAACCGGGCATGGCCGCTCGCGCAAGCAACTCATCTAGTTTGCCACGTATCGCAAACGGGCACCAGGGGTCGGGGCGTGGAACGCCTCACAAGCATTCACCGTCGGACATCGACCGTCGGACTCCCCCACCGCGCGCTCTCGCGCTCTGCCGCAGGCTCTCACCCTCACACCCTGCCGCAGGCTCCAGCGCCATGCCGCGCGCTCCAGCGTCGTGCGCCACACTGTTTCGAACGTACGCGCAGGTGAGCATCCTAGAGTGGACCCATGAGCCAACAGCCGCACAGTCCGCTCCAATCGCAGGCATTTTCACTCGAATTTCCGCAATCGCTTGGGACGTATAAGGAGTATGCCGACGTTCAGCGCATGGTCGACATCCTCGCCGACGCCGGTTTTCCAGTACAGAATACCCTCATTGTGGGGACCGACCTGCGCCTCATCGAGCGCGTGACGGGCCGCAAGACCTGGGGCCGAGTCATTCTTGGGGGCGCGCTCAGCGGCATGTGGATGGGTCTTTTCGTGGGCCTGCTGTTCAGCATGCTTTCCTCGAACTGGCTTTCGACGATCCTCAGCTCCGTTCTCCTCGGCGCTGTGTTCTTCACGGTCTGGGCCGTGATCGGGCATGCCATGAGCGGTGGGCAACGCGACTTCACGTCAATGACCGCGACGGTCCCCATGCACTACGAGCTGCTCGTCGAGCACCGCAACGTCATGGACGCGCGTCGCATTCTCACCGGCGCTGGCGTCCGTCTCGGCGACGGCGCCTTTGGGGGCAGCGGCTATGGTGACTCCGCAAAGAATCGACCGACAGGGCCCGGCACGCAGTCGCCTGGTACGCAATCGCCTGGCACACAAACGCCTGGCGCTCAATCGCCTGGCACACGACCTCTTAATTCTCCCAGCCACGGCGCGAACGGCCCGATGCCTGCCCGCCCCAATCGACCTCAATACGGGCAAAGCGCACCTGAGAGCCGAGAGCCGGTGGAACCGGCGCAAGGCTCGATGGCGTCAGGGGCCGCCCGCGACGGTGCTCACAGCTTCGGTGATTCTCCTGCGCTGAAGGGCGACGATGCCGAAGCCCCGAAGCGACCAACATTCGGGTTGCCGTCGGACCCTGATTCCGCGCACGGCACCCACGGAGATGACGAGCCGCACCCACGCGGTTAGACGGGACTAACTTCGGCAGAGCCCCCGAGTACCCCGGCGCCCCAGACTCCCCAGGTACGGCAGGCTTCCCAGGCCACCGCAGGCACCTGAGGCAGCCAAGCGCCCGGGCCACGCGGCACCCCAACTACCCAGGCCACCAGGCGCCCCAACCACCCAGGCCACCCGGCACCCCAACCACCCAGGCCACCCGGCACCCCAACCACCCAGGCCACCCGGCACCCCAACCGAGCCGGTCCCACCTTCTTCTTACCTAGGAAACTAACCCCAGCGTTTGCGGCGGTATCACGCCTCGTTCCGCCACAAACGTTGGGTACAGATCCGGGAAAGGGGTTCCGCCCCGTGTGCCCCGGGCCCCCAGGCGCCCCAGACTCCTCAGGCACGGCAGGCTCCCCAGCACGGCAGGCTTCCCAGGCCATCGCAGGCTCTTGAGGCACCCCGGCACCCCGAGCCCACCTTCTTCTGAACCAGCAAACTAACCCCAACGTTTGCGGCGGTATCACGCCCAATTCCGCCACAAACGTTGGGTACAGATCCGCGGAAGGGATTCCAGCCCGCCCCGAGCACGAAAGGGACTCCACCCCGCCCCGAGCAGCCGTAGCACCCCGTAGACCTCGGGCGCCCCAAGCCCTCTCCCCTCCCCGCAACACAAAGAGAGGCGCCCCGGACGAATCCGGAGCGCCTCTTCTCTTAACTCTGCAGGCTATGCAGCGCTAGATCACTTGATGATCTTGGTAACGCGGCCCGAGCCAACGGTGCGGCCACCCTCACGGATAGCGAAGCCGAGGCCCTCTTCCATAGCGATCGGCTGGATGAGCTCAACGGTCATCTCGGTCGAGTCGCCAGGCATGACCATCTCGGTGCCCTCGGGGAGGGTGATAACGCCGGTCACGTCCGTGGTACGGAAGTAGAACTGCGGGCGGTAGTTCGAGTAGAACGGGTTGTGGCGGCCACCCTCGTCCTTCGAGAGGATGTAGACCTGAGCCTCGAAGTCGGTGTGCGGGGTGATCGAGCCCGGCTTCACAACAACCTGGCCACGCTCAACGTCTTCACGCTTGGTGCCACGGAGGAGGAGGCCACAGTTCTCGCCTGCCCAAGCCTCGTCCATCTGCTTGTGGAACATCTCGATACCGGTAACGGTGGTCTTCTGAGCCTCGCGGATACCCACGATCTCGATTTCCGAGTTGATGGCAAGCTTGCCACGCTCGACTTTACCGGTCACAACGGTGCCACGGCCGGTGATGGTGAAGACGTCCTCGATCGGCATGAGGAACGGCTTGTCCATGTCGCGAACCGGATCCGGGATCGACTCGTCGACGGCAGCCATGAGGTCCTGAACCGACTTGACCCACTTCTCGTCGCCTTCGAGCGCCTTGAACGCCGAAACGCGAACGACGGGAGCGTCCTCGTCGAACTCCTGCGAAGCGAGGAGCTCACGGACCTCCATCTCGACGAGCTCGAGGATTTCCTCATCGTCGACCATGTCGCACTTGTTGAGTGCAACGAGAAGGTAGGGAACGCCAACCTGGCGAGCAAGAAGAACGTGCTCGCGGGTCTGAGCCATCGGGCCGTCGGTGGCGGCAACCACGAGGATTGCGCCGTCCATCTGCGCAGCGCCGGTAATCATGTTCTTGATGTAGTCGGCGTGGCCCGGAGCGTCGACGTGAGCGTAGTGGCGCTTGTCGGTCTGGTACTCAATGTGGGAGATGTTGATCGTGATGCCGCGCTGCTTTTCCTCAGGGGCATTGTCGATCGTATCGAAGTTGCGCTGCTCGTTGAGGTCAGGGTACTGGTCGTACAGAACCTTCGAGATGGCAGCGGTAAGCGTGGTCTTGCCGTGGTCAACGTGACCGATGGTGCCGATGTTGACGTGCGGCTTAGTACGCTCGAACTTGGCCTTAGCCATAGTGTGTCCTCCTAGGACTTTGGTTGGGTGTACTTCTATTGAACGGGTGGGGCGCCCCCGGAAGGGGGCGACCCAAGCGGTCCGAGAATCAGCGAACAGATCTACTCTACCCGCAAATCCTCGTAAGGCTTACTCGCCCCGCGTCTTCGCGATGATCTCTTCCGAGATGTTCCTCGGGACCTCCGCGTAGCTGTCGAACTGCATCGTGTACATCGCGCGGCCCTGCGTGAAGGAACGCAGGTCGCCAATGTAGCCGAACATTTCGGACAGCGGGACGAGAGCACGGATAATCTTGACCCCGCTCGCGTCCTCCATCGACGAAACCTGACCACGTCGCTTGTTCAGGTCGCCGATGACATCTCCCATGTACTCCTCGGGAGTACGAACTTCGACGCTCATGATCGGCTCGAGGAGAATCGGCTGGGCCTTCTTGAGGGCCTCGCGCGTCGCCATCGAACCGGCAATCTTGAACGCCATTTCCGAGGAGTCCACGTCGTGGTAAGCACCGTCGATAAGCGATGCCTTGACATTCACCACCGGGTAGCCGGCGAGAACGCCGGACTGGAGCGCATCCTGAATACCCGCGTCAACGCTCGGGATGTATTCACGCGGGATGCGGCCACCGGTGACGAGGTTTTCGAACTCGTAGAACACGCCTTCTTCAGCGTCGGTGAGAGGCTCAAAGGTGATCTGAACCTTACCGAACTGACCGGAACCACCGGTCTGCTTCTTGTGCGTGTAGTCGAACTTCTCAACGGTCTTCTTGATCGACTCGCGGTAGGCCACCTGCGGCGAGCCCACGTTCGCTTCGACCTTGAACTCGCGGCGCATACGATCCACGAGCACGTCGAGCTGAAGCTCGCCCATGCCCTTGATGACCGTCTGGCCGGTTTCCTCGTCAAGCTCGACCTGGAAGGTCGGGTCTTCCTTGGCGAGACGCTGAATCGCGATACCGAGCTTCTCCTGGTCACCCTTGGTCTTCGGCTCAATCGCCATCGAGATCACGGGCTCCGGGAAGGTCATCGACTCAAGAGCGATCGGGTGCTGCGCGTCGCACAGCGTGTCGCCGGTGGTCGTGTCCTTCAGACCGATGAACGCGTAGATGTGGCCCGCGAATGCCTCGTCGACAGGGTTCTCCTGGTTCGAGTGCATCTGGAAGAGCTTGCCGACGCGTTCCTTCTTGCCCGTGGTGACGTTGAGCACCTGAGTACCGGTCTCAACGTGGCCCGAGTACACGCGCACGTAGGTGAGCGAGCCGAAGAACGGGTGTGCGGCAACCTTGAACGCGAGCGCGGAGAAAGGCTCGTCAGCGGAGGGCTTACGCGTGAGCTCCTTCTCCTCATCGTTGACGTCGTGGCCCACCATCGGCGGGACGTCGAGCGGTGAGGGAAGGAAGTCAACGACGGCGTTGAGCATGGGCTGCACGCCCTTGTTCTTGAACGCCGAGCCACAGAACACCGGGTAGGCCTGCGAGGAAATCGTGAGTTCGCGAATGCCCTTCTTGAGATCCTCGATCGAGAGTTCGCCCTCTTCGAGGTACTTCTCCATGAGCTCTTCGCTTGCCTCGGCGACGTCCTCGACGAGCTTCTCGCGGTATTCCTCAGCCTTGGCCTGGAGATCCGCGGGGATCGGGATCTCCTTCTGGTACTGACCGAGAGCGGCATCGCCCTTCTTCTTGTTGAACTCGGGGGCGTCCTCTTCGAACTCTTCGGGCCACTCGTAGGCCTTCATCTCGAGGAGGTCGATCACGCCGCGGAAGTCCGCTTCAGCGCCGATCGGCACCTGCATGACGAGCGGCTTCGCCTTGAGTCGGTCAACGATGGTGCCGACGGTGAAGAAGAAGTCCGCACCCATCTTGTCCATCTTGTTGACGAAGCAAATGCGCGGCACGTTGTACTTGTCGGCCTGGCGCCACACGGTCTCCGACTGCGGCTCGACACCTTCCTTGCCGTCGAACACGGCAACAGCGCCATCGAGAACGCGCAGCGAGCGCTCCACCTCAACGGTGAAGTCGACGTGGCCGGGCGTGTCGATGATGTTGATCTGGTTGTCGTGCCAGTAGCAGGTCGTTGCCGCGGACGTAATGGTGATGCCGCGTTCCTTTTCCTGCTCCATCCAGTCCATGGTGCCGGCACCGTCGTGGGTTTCGCCAAGCTTATAGTTGACGCCGGTGTAGTACAGGATGCGCTCGGTGGTGGTGGTCTTACCAGCATCGATGTGTGCCATGATGCCGATGTTGCGGACCTTGCTGAGGTCCTTAAGCACTGCAAGTGCCACGGGCTATGCCTTTCTGCGCTTCGGTTCGAGTACCGCCGGCGATTACCAGCGGTAGTGAGCGAAGGCCTTGTTGGACTCCGCCATCTTGTGGGTGTCTTCGCGGCGCTTCACAGCGGCACCGAGGCCGTTCGAAGCGTCGAGGATCTCGTTCATCAGGCGCTCGGTCATCGTGTGCTCACGGCGAGCACGCGAGTAGCCAACGAGCCAGCGCAGCGCGAGGGTCGTCGAGCGGCCGGCACGCACCTCGACGGGCACCTGGTAGGTGGCACCGCCGACGCGACGGGAACGAACCTCGAGGGACGGACGGATGTTGTCCAGAGCCTTCTTGAGGGTCGCAACCGGGTCCTGACCGTTCTTCTCACGGCAGCCTTCGAGAGCGCCGTAAACGATGCGCTCGGCGACGGTCTTCTTGCCGTCGAGGAGAACCTTGTTGATGAGCTGAGTGACGATGGGCGAGCCGTAGACCGGGTCGACCACGAGCTGACGCTTGGGAGCTGCACCTTTACGTGGCATTACTTCTTCTCCTTCTTCGCGCCGTACCGCGAGCGTGCCTGCTGGCGACCCTTCACGGCCTGGGTATCGAGCGAACCACGAACGACCTTGTAGCGGACGCCCGGGAGGTCCTTCACACGACCGCCGCGAACGAGGACGATCGAGTGCTCCTGGAGGTTGTGGCCTTCACCGGGGATGTAGGCCGTAACTTCGACACCGGAGGAGAGACGAACACGTGCAATCTTGCGGAGCGCCGAGTTCGGCTTCTTGGGGGTGGTGGTGTACACACGGGTGCACACGCCGCGGCGCTGGGGCGAGCCCTTGAGCGCGGGCGTGCTCGAGGCGACAGGCTTATCCTGGCGACCCTTGCGCACCAACTGCTGAATAGTAGGCACTTTTTCTCTTTCTGTCGCTAGCCGCGCTCTTCACACGGCCAGATCACCTTCTTTGCCCACAGGCGCCGAAGCACCGGGTCCACGGGTGTGGAGTGGGCCGCGACCCGAGACGACGCCGCGAGGGGTGTCAATCTCGACCCGCACGGACCCCTCATGAGGCCCGGTGACTGCGATACCGTACCCCCGCTCATTGCACTCGCACGAGGCGAGGCCGCGAGAGGGCATAGGGCACCCAGGCACAGTTCATCAGTCTACGTTGCGCGTTTTATTCCGGTCAAAGGACTGGGGCCAGTTCGTCGTACATCACATGCACGGGAACCTGGAAGTGTCGCGCAGGCAACAGCAAAGGAAACGGGCCGACGGTAGCTGAGTACCGTCGGCCCGCTTTTGTCATGGTGGCTTACTCGACGATCTGCCAGTCGACGCGTGCCACGCCGGAGCTCACGCCGCCGATGCTCTTCATCGCCGCGTAGGAAAGGTCGAGGCAGCGACCGCCCACGTACGGGCCACGGTCGTTGATGCGCACGACCACGCTGCGGCCGTTGGCCTTGTTGGTCACGCGCACGCGGGTGCCGAACGGCAGGCTCTTGTGGGCCGCGGTGTACGCATGCGTGTTGAAACGCTCGCCGCTTGCCGTGGGGCCGCCGTCAGTGCCGTCGCCGTTGCCGTAGAACGAGGCACCGCACGAACGAACGCCGCTCACAGCCTTGCCACCCTGAGGCGCGGATTCGCTGCGCTTTTTGCGGCTCTGCTTCGGGGCGTCGCCACTAGCTTTGCTCACGTCCTCGCTCTTCGGTTCCTCAGCGGGGCGCTTCTTGGTGCCCTTGGCGATGACTTCGGTGACGGGCTCCTTCGTGACCTCTTCCTTCACGACTTCCTCGCCCGACACTTTTCCGTCGGTCGTCGAAACCTTCTTGACGATGGTCTTTTCGCCCTTTTCGCCCTTCGTGACCACGCGAGTTTCACCTTCGTAGATCGCGTCGTCCTTGCGGGTCTCGGTCTTGTAGTCGATCGCGACTTTCTCGGTCTTTTCCTCGGAGTTGAGGCGCACGAGGTGGATCGTGTCGCCATCCTTGAGGACGGTGTCACGCGAGGGCGTGACGTCGTCGTCGGCGTCGACCGAATCGGCGAAGTACTTATCGAGGAGGTCCTGAACGGTTCGAACGGTCGTGCCCTTGGCAACCCACGAGCCGTTCATGCCGGTCACGGTGATGTCCTTGGGGGTCGTCACGGTCACGGGACCGTCGACATCCTCAAGTTTGGTGTCGGGCTTCGGGGAAACCGCGGCCCCTTTGGCGTCGATTCCGGCCTGCGAGAGAGCATCGGCAACGGTGCCGCCCTCGACGAGAACCGACTGCTCTTTGCCGTCGACACTGAGCTTGACCTCTTCGCGTTCTTTCACGACGATCTTGTCACCCGAGTCGACGGTCTCGCCGAGAGCCGGCCTCACGAGATCGGTGTGGGAGACATCCACGCCGTGCGCTTCGAGGATGTCGGCCACCTGCGTGTCGAACGTGCGGAACGTTGCCACGCGGCCGTAGGCGTTCACGGTGACTTCGTTCGACATCGCGTAGGCTGCGCCACCGCCACCGCCCGCGAATACGGTCGCGAGTGCGGCTGCGGCGATAATCGGAGTCTTCTTCTTCACGAGTGTCCTTCGCATTGACGAGTGCACGGGAAGCGTCGCGCACGGTGGGCGCGAGTGCGGCTTTCGGATGTCTCCATCTTGTCGCGCACGAAAGCGGGACGGTACCCGCAACACCAAGCCTTAAAACAAGACAAACCGCTATTTTGCCAACGCTTGACGCTCGCCGCGGTTTGCCTCACACATGCGCAGGCGGCGCTGCGGCCTGCGCGACAGCAGAGAAAAAGAGGGCCGGCCCTCCCCCGCTTGGGAAAGGACCGGCCCTCCGGTGACGCCCGAAGGCGCGAAGATCAGCGGAAGTCCGTATTGAACGGATCCGAGTAGCTGAAGTCGTCGAGGTTCAGGCTCGAGCCGGCACCACTGAAGTCGGTGAGACCGAAGTCGTCGTACCCGGGAACCGTGTACATCTGCGCCTTCGCCTCGTCGGTCGGCTCCACCTCAAAGTTGCGGAAGCGGGGAAGACCCGTGCCCGCGGGGATGAGCTTACCGATGATGACGTTCTCCTTGAGGCCCATGAGCTTGTCGCTCTTGGAGCTGAGTGCAGCCTCGGTGAGCACGCGGGTCGTCTCCTGGAACGAGGCGGCCGAAAGCCACGACTCGGTCGCAAGCGACGCCTTCGTGATACCCATGAGCTCGGGGCGGCCCTGCGCGGGCTCCCCACCTTCGGCGAGGGCAGCGCGGTTCGCTTCGATGAATGCGGCGTTCTCGACGAGGTCGCCGGGCAGAAGCTTCGTGTCGCCCGAGGCCACGATCGTCACGCGGCGCAGCATCTGGCGAACGATGACCTCGATGTGCTTGGCGTGAATGTCCACACCCTGGCTGACGTACACCTTCTGGACTTCGTCCACGAGGTGCTTCTGCACGGCGCGCGGGCCGAGGATGCGAAGCACCTGCTTCGGGTCAACCGAGCCCGGGGAGAGCTGCTGGCCGACCTCGACGTGGTCGCCGTCGAAGACGAGCGGGGTCACGCGACGCGAAAGCGTGTAGGTCACGGGTTCGCTGCCGTCATCCGGCGTCACGGTGAGCTTGCGCTGCTTTTCGGATTCGTCCACGCTCACGCGGCCCGCAACCTCGGTGATCGGGGCGAAGCCCGCCGGGGTACGTGCCTCGAAGAGCTCCTGCACACGCGGGAGACCGTGCGTGATGTCGCCCTCAGCCGACGCCACACCACCGGAGTGGAAGGTACGCATCGTGAGCTGGGTACCGGGCTCACCAATCGACTGCGCGGCGACGATGCCAACGGCCTCGCCGATGTCCACGAGCTGGCCGGTCGCGAGGGAGCGCCCGTAGCACTGCGCACATGTGCCCACGGCGGAGTCACATGTGAGAACGGAGCGGACCTTCACCTCGGTGACACCCGCGGCGAGGAGCTTCTCAATGAGCACATCGCCGACGTCGTCACCTGCAGATGCGAGAACCGTGCCGTCTTCGCCTGCCACGTCCTGCGCGAGCGTACGGCCGTACGCCGTGATCTCAACGTTGTCGGCGGGCACGATGACACCGTCGAGGTCCTGACCGATGGCCATCGTGAAGCCCTTCGAGGTTCCACAATCGCCCTCACGCACGATGACGTCCTGGGAGACGTCCACGAGACGACGCGTCAGGTAACCCGACTGCGCGGTCTTGAGTGCGGTATCGGCAAGGCCCTTACGCGAACCGTGCGATGCGATGAAGTACTCGAGCACCGAGAGACCCTCACGGTAGTTCGAGAGGATCGGGCGGGGAATAATCTCGCCCTTCGGGTTGTTCACGAGGCCACGCATACCGGCGATCTGGCGGATCTGCATCCAGTTACCACGGGCACCGGAGTGCACCATGCGGTAAATCGTGTTGTCCACCGGGAAGTTCGCCTTCATCGCCTCGGCAACCTCGTTGGTCGCCTCGGTCCAGATGTCGATGAGCTCGCTGCTGCGCTCAGCTTCGGAGACGAGACCAAGGTCGCGGTTCTCCTCGACCTGCGCGGCCTTCGCTTCGTACTTCGCGATGATCTCCGGCTTGTTCGGCGGCGCCACAACGTCACTGAACGCGAAGGTCACGCCCGAGTAGGTCGACCACGAGAAACCGTAGGACTTGAGTGCGTCGAGCGAAGCCGACACCTGGCCCTTGTCGTAGCGTTCGGCGAGCGCGTTCACGACGCCACCGAGGCGCTTCTTGCCAACCTGGCCTTCAACGTAGGGGAAGTCCTCGGGGAGGGTCTCGTTGAAGTAGTAGGTGCCGAGCGTGGTCTCGAGGGTGATCGGGTCACCCTCGCTCCAGCCCTCGGGAGCCTTCCAGTCCGACGGCGGCACGACATCGGTGAAGCGCACCTTGATCGGTGCGTTCAGGTCGATCTCGTTGTTATCGAAAGCCATGATCGCCTCGGCGATCGACGAGAACGAGCGGCCATGGCCGAGTGCCTCGGGCTTCGGGGTCGTCAGGTGGTAGAGGCCGATGACCATGTCCTGTGCGGGCATCGTCACGGGGCGGCCGTCCGACGGCTTGAGGATGTTGTTCGAGGAGAGCATGAGGATGCGCGCCTCTGCCTGCGCCTCGGGCGAAAGCGGGAGGTGCACGGCCATCTGGTCACCGTCGAAGTCAGCGTTGAAGGCGCCACACACGAGCGGGTGCAGGTGGATGGCCTTGCCCTCGACGAGCTTCGGCTCGAACGCCTGGATGCCGAGGCGGTGAAGCGTGGGTGCACGGTTGAGCAGCACGGGGTGCTCGGTGATGACCTCTTCGAGAACGTCCCACACCTCGGGGCGCGAACGCTCGACCATGCGCTTGGCGGCCTTGACGTTCTGCGCGAGGGAGAGATCCACGAGGCGCTTCATGACGAACGGCTTGAACAGCTCGAGAGCCATGCCCTTCGGGAGACCACACTGGTGAAGGTGCAGCTCCGGGCCGTTCACGATAACCGAGCGGCCCGAGTAGTCCACGCGCTTACCGAGCAGGTTCGCACGGAAACGACCCTGCTTGCCCTTGAGCATATCGGAGAGCGACTTGAGCGGGCGGTTGCCGGGTCCCGTGACGGGGCGGCCGCGGCGGCCGTTGTCGAACAGCGAATCAACCGACTCCTGAAGCATGCGCTTTTCGTTGTTCACGATGATCTCGGGCGCACCGAGGTCGATGAGGCGCTTGAGACGGTTGTTGCGGTTGATGACGCGTCGGTACAGGTCGTTGAGGTCAGAGGTCGCGAAGCGGCCACCGTCGAGCTGCACCATGGGGCGAAGATCCGGCGGGATCACGGGGATGCAGTCAAGCACCATGCCGGCGGGCGAGTTGGTCGTCTGCTGGAACGCCGAAACGACCTTGAGGCGCTTGAGGGCGCGAGCCTTCTTCTGCCCCTTGCCGTTCGCGATGACCTCGCGGAGCTTCTCAGCCTCGGAGTCGAGGTCGAAGTCGAGCAGGCGCTGCTGCACGGCCTCGGCACCCATGCCACCTTCGAAGTAGTGGCCGTAGCGGAGCTTCATCGCGCGGTAGAGCTGTTCGTCGCCCTCGAGGTCGGCAACCTCGAGGTTCTTGAAGCGCTCCCACACGTTCTGCACGCGCGTGATCTCAGCGTCATACTTCTTGCGGATCTGTGCCTGCTCGCGCTCCGCGGAATCGCGAACCTTACGCTTCGCGTCGGCCTTCGCGCCTTCTTCCTCGAGCTGAGCGAGGTCCTTCTCGGCCGCGACCGCGCGATCGTTGATCGCGGCGTCGCGCTCATTTTCGAGCTCGCGGATCTCGAGGTCGTGGCGGCTCTGAAGCTCGGGCATGTCGGTGTGACGGGCCTCGTCATCGACCTTCGTGATCATGTAGGCCGCGAAGTAGATGACCTTCTCGAGGTCCTTCGGCGCGAGGTCGAGCAGGTAGCCGAGGCGGCTCGGCACGCCCTTGAAGTACCAGATGTGCGTCACGGGAGCCGCAAGCTCGATGTGGGCCATGCGCTCACGGCGCACGGAGGACTTGGTGACCTCTACGCCACAGCGCTCACACACGATTCCCTTGAATCGCACGCGCTTGTACTTGCCGCAGTAGCACTCCCAGTCGCGGGTCGGGCCGAAGATGCGCTCACAGAAGAGGCCGTCCATCTCGGGCTTGAGGGTGCGGTAGTTGATGGTTTCGGGCTTTTTAACTTCGCCGTATGACCAGGAACGGATGTCGTCGGCCGTCGCGAGGCCGATCTTGAGCTCGTCAAAGTGGTTGACGTCGAGCACGTGTGTCCTTCTCTCGTCTAAAAAGTCGTCAAGGTCTGAATGGTTGGGGCTGAGATCTTCGGGGGATGAAGGTCCGACGGTCGCTGGGCAATCGTCGGACCCTCCCCCGACGATCGATCAGACCTCTTCGATATTGATCGCGCCCTCGTTCGGGCGGCTCGACAGGTTGATTCCGAGTTCCTCCGCGCTGCGGAAGATGTCTTCGTCGCGGTCGCGCACCTCGAGGTTCTGGCCGTCGGCGCCGAGGACTTCGACGTTCAGGCACAGGGACTGCATTTCCTTGAGGAGCACGCGGAACGACTCGGGAATGCCCGGCTCGGGAATGTTGTCGCCCTTGACGATCGCCTCGTAGACCTTCACGCGGCCCGTGATGTCGTCCGACTTGATCGTGAGGAGCTCCTGAAGGGCGTAGGCGGCGCCGTAGGCTTCGAGTGCCCACACCTCCATCTCGCCGAAGCGCTGACCGCCGAACTGGGCCTTACCACCGAGCGGCTGCTGGGTGATCATCGAGTACGGGCCGGTCGAGCGAGCGTGCAGCTTGTCGTCGACGAGGTGGTGCAGCTTGAGGATGTACATGTAGCCGACCGAAATCTCGTGCGGGAACGGCTCGCCGGTGCGGCCGTCGAGCAGGCGTGCCTTGCCGTTCGAGCGGATCATGCGCTCGCCGTCGCGGTTCGGCCTGTAGTTCTCGACGAGAGCGCCGAGCTCGGTGTCGCTCAGGCCGTCGAACACGGGCACGGCAACCGGGGTGCCGGGCTCACCGTGCAGGGCGTCCTTCGGGAGATCCTTAGCGGCGGGGTTCGATTCGTCGATGTCCCAACCGGACTTCGCGACCCACCCGAGATGAGTTTCCATCACCTGGCCGATGTTCATACGACCGGGCACACCCATCGGGTTGAGGATGATGTCCACCGGGGTGCCGTCCTCGAGGAACGGCATGTCCTCGACGGGCAGGATCTTCGCGATGACGCCCTTGTTGCCGTGGCGGCCAGCGAGCTTGTCACCGTCGGTGATCTTACGCTTCTGCGCGATGTACACGCGCACCATCTCGTTGACGCCGGTCGGGAGGATGTCCGAATCTTCTTCCGAATCGAACACGCGCACGCCGATCACGGTGCCGGATTCGCCGTGGGGAACGCGCAGCGACGTGTCGCGCACCTCGCGAGCCTTCTCACCGAAGATCGCGCGCAGGAGGCGCTCCTCGGGGGTCAGCTCGGTTTCACCCTTCGGGGTGACCTTGCCGACGAGGATGTCACCGGGGACAACCTCGGCGCCGATACGGATGATGCCGCGCTCGTCGAGGTCGGCGAGAACGTCTTCGCCAACGTTCGGGATGTCGCGCGTGATCTCTTCCTTACCGAGCTTGGTATCACGGGCATCGACTTCGTGCTCCTCGATGTGGATCGACGTGAGCACGTCGTCCTGGACGAGGCGCGAGGACAGGATGATGCCGTCCTCGTAGTTGTGGCCATGCCACGACATGAACGCCACGAGGAGGTTCTTACCGAGCGAAAGCTCGCCGTCTTCGGTCGAGGGGCCGTCGGCGAGGACCGAGCCGGCCTCAACGCGGTCACCTTCGTCGAAGAGAACGCGGTGGTTGTAGCAGTTACCGGCGTTCGAACGCTGGAACTTGTCGATGCGGTAGGTCTGGTTCGTGCCGTCATCCGCCGCGACGGTGATGAGGTCGGCGGAGAGCTCGGTGATCACACCGGCCTTCTCCGCAACAATCACATCGCCGGCGTCGACAGCTGCACGACGCTCCATACCCGTACCCACGAGAGGCATCTCGGTGCGCAGGAGCGGGACGGCCTGGCGCTGCATGTTCGAGCCCATGAGAGCACGGTTCGCGTCGTCGTGCTCGAGGAACGGAATCATCGCGGTTGCGACCGACACCATCTGTCGAGCCGAAACGTCCATGTAGGTCACGTCGCTCGGGTCGATCAGCTCGGGCTCGCCACCGGGCATACGCGAGAGCACCTGGTCTTCGAGGAACTTTCCGTTCTCATCGATCTTGGCGTTTGCCTGAGCGATGATGTGGCGATCCTCGTCGTCGGCCGTCAGGTAGACGATTTCGTCGGTCACGACACCGTCAACAACCTTGCGGTACGGGGTCTCGACGAAACCGAACGGGTTGATGCGCGCGAACGTTGCGAGCGAACCGATAAGACCGATGTTCGGGCCTTCCGGCGTCTCGATCGGACACATGCGGCCGTAGTGCGAGGGGTGCACGTCTCGCACTTCCATGCCGGCACGGTCGCGCGACAGGCCGCCCGGGCCGAGCGCCGAGAGGCGGCGCTTGTGGGTGAGGCCCGAAAGCGGGTTGTTCTGGTCCATGAACTGCGAGAGCTGCGAGGTTCCGAAGAACTCTTTGATCGCCGCGGTCACGGGGCGGATGTTGATGAGCGTGAGCGGCGTGATCGCTTCGACGTCCTGGGTCGTCATGCGCTCGCGCACGACGCGCTCCATGCGGGACAGGCCCGTGCGAACCTGGTTCTGGATGAGCTCGCCGACGGCGCGAATACGACGGTTGCCGAAGTGGTCGATGTCGTCCGTTTCCACGCGGATCTCGGTGCCGAAGCTGTTTTCCATGCTGTCCATGCCAGCGTGGAGGGCAACGATGTACTTGATCGTCGCGATGACGTCCTCGAGGTTGAGCACGCTCTCGCTGAGCGGGCCTTCGAGACCAAGCTTCTTGTTGATCTTGTAGCGGCCGACCTTCGCGAGGTCGTAGCGCTTGTCGTTGAAGTAGAGGTTGTTGAGCATCGTCTCGCCGGCATCGCGGCTGGGCGGTTCGCCCGGGCGCTGCTTGCGGTAGATGTCCATGAGGGCCTCGTCCTGAGACTCGACCTTGTCCTTTTCGAGCGTGGCGCGCATCGATTCGAACTCGCCGAACTCCTCGAGGATGTCGCTCTTGGACATGCCGAGCGCCTGGAGGAGGGTCGTCACGGACTGCTTGCGCTTACGGTCGATGCGCACACCGACCTGGTCGCGCTTGTCGACCTCGAATTCGAGCCATGCGCCGCGCGAGGGGATGACCTTCGCGCTAAAGACGTGCTTGTCGCTCGTCTTGTCGATGCTCTCTTCGAAGTACACGCCGGGCGAGCGCACGAGCTGCGAGACAACGACGCGCTCGGTGCCGTTGATGATGAACGTGCCCTTGTCGGTCATGAGCGGGAAATCGCCCATGAACACGGTCTGGGTCTTGATCTCACCGGTCTCGTTGTTCATGAACTCCGCCGTCACGTACAGCGGGGCGGCGTAGGTGAGGTCCTTTTCCTTGCACTCCTCGACCGAGTAGTTCGGCTCTTCGAAGGAGTGGTTCCTGAAGGAGAGCGACATATTTCCGGCGAGGTCCTCAATGGGCGAGATCTCTTCGAAAATGTCGGCGAGGCCAGAGGTCTGCGGGACGTCTTCGCGTCCGGCCGCTTCTGCTTCGGCCGCGCGCTCCTGCCAGCGCTCGTTACCGAGCAGCCAGTCAAACGAGCTCGTCTGGAGCGAAAGAAGATCGGGAACTTCGATGGGATCGCCAAGCTTCGCGAAGGTAACGCGGGGCGAGGCGGTGCGCAGTGCAGTGGTGTGAGAATCGGTGCTCGAGGCAGCCAAGGGTTATCCTTCCACGGGATGAGGACTCGTACACGCTTCGATAGACTCGATGTGCTTCGGCCCCTCATTCACGACCAACCCCGCTATATGAGTCGAATGAGTTGAAAAAGGGCGCACGAAACACGGGCGCTAAGTTTCAAGAGTATGCGAGAGTGGCTCCGCCCTCAAGACCTCGCACGAAAAAACTGGCGAGACTGTGGTCACGTCGGCAGTCGAGCCGTCCCGCGTGGGCCGGTCGTATCGACTCAACAGCCGCGCACGTCGCCTCGGTGGGAAGTTCGCGCCTGGATGCACGTGCGGGGGTTCCTCACGCCGCTTCACGCTTGAATTTTTCGATCTGCGCTTTGATGAACGGGGCACTGGTCGGAGCGTCGATGTTGTCTACCTGGATGAAAATATGGTTCTTTCCTCGGGACACTACGCCGAAGTAGGAGGTCGAATGCATGCCTTCACCGTCGGAAAAGTGCGTGTACACAAACGTGTCCATATCTTCGCCGCCCGGGGTGATGTATTCGTAGAAGCTCGGCTTCTCCCCTCGCTCGTCGGGGCACGTTCCCCACGGGAGGCGAAAAACCTCCATGATATTGACGTCCTCGTCGGTCTGGAACGCGATGACCCGAGCCTTCGGGGGTTCACCCACACTCCCCTGCCAGTCGGGGTCTTCCGTGTATTCAGCTGTCACGACTGTGTGTACGCCTGATTGCGGTGCCTGCATCGCTTCCACTGCCGCTTTGCATTCTTTTCTGTAGTCCGCCTCAAGGTAGCTTGGGTCGGGGATTTCAATAGGGAAAGATATCTGCTTATTGGCTGGTCGCTCCGTTGTGATGTCGACCTCGCTAAGGATCAGCAACTCGCCCGAGTCCTCTGGCGTGAGAAGCCACTTTGCGGGCTCACCCACCGGCTCGTCGGGAGGCTCTTGGTCCGACGGCTGCTCGCTCGGCACAGCGCTCGTGGGTGCGGGTTGTCCACCCGCGCCCACGCTCTTCAGTGCTCCACAGCCTGATGCAGACAGCGTCAGGGCGAGTACGGCAAGCGCTACGGAAAACCTCCGAACCGTGAGAAGACCAGGTTCGTTCGCGACAACGCACTTCACGACACCTACGTCCTTTCCAAGCGCACACCCGGCCTCGGCGCTACAAATGTCTACCCGGCAGAGTCCACTGATCGATCGAAAAGGTCTACTTGAGCTTTGATGAAGGCGACCGCTTGGGATTCTTCGACGCCCTGAACATAGAGGAAAAGTTGCGCCTTGCCGGCGGAGCGCCCACCAATATAGAAGTGCTTTCCATCAGCCATGATGTGAACAACGTCAAGGTCGTCGACCTGCTCGACGCTCACGTCGAATTTCCCGCCGATATCGCCACATGCCTTCGCCGCCTGGCTATAGAGCGTCATCACGTCAGTTTCCTCGTCAAGGATGACCGTCGCAGCATTGATGCTCACGTCCTCGCCGGGTGTCACAGGTGCGATATCACCTTTATACGTCGCAATCGCACCTTGAGCGATAGTGCCGTGAAAGCTCTCGATCTTCTGCGAAACCTCGGCGCACTCGGGAATCTGTGCGGCTTCGGCGCCGAGTGTAAATTGCAGTGTGAAGTCTCGATCGCTTGAGTCCTCAATCGAGGTCTTGAGGTCGTAATCCTCGACGCCATCGATGAGGGTATTCTCGGGCTTCAGAATCCACGTCGCCGGGTCGTTCACGTCGCCCGCCTCTTGCTCACCAACTCCACCGGCTGAGGTTTTGCCCGTTCCGCCCTTGCTTGAGGATCCGGAGTTTTCTGCGCCCGCCGAAGAGTCAGCGGAAGTGGAGGAGGCGTCGGACTTTTCCTGTTCCCTCGCACTGAGCGCGCCACACCCGCCCAGAGCGCCGACAAGGGCAAGTGCGGCGAGGGCTGAAACCCACGCGCGCTGGCGCAAGAGAGCAGTGGGAAAGATCGTCTGAGTCATGGGGAGCACCTCGCCATTACGTTGCGTTACCTACGGAGCGTTCAAAAAGGTCGATCTGGGCATCGATCACGGCCTTGGCCTCGTCATCACCGACATCGGACATGACGACAAAGATATGGCGCTTGCCGCTGGACTTTCCAGCGAGGAAGAACTCTTCGTCGGGAAGCTTGACGTGCACCCCTTCACCACCAAAAGGTTTTTCAACGGTGACCGGGGGCGCGCCCTGGATATTTCCGCACTTTTGCACAACATCGTTGTAGAAGTCCATGACGTTCATGTCGTCGGGGGTCGTCAGCGCGACAATCTTAATCATCGACTCCGCATTGACGGAGCCCGGAGCGGGCTGCCCTCGAAGCACACTGGTCGCAACAGCCTCGGACGTAAACGTTGCATTGTCGAGCGTGGTGACTGCGTCTGTGCATTCTGCTGAAATATTCGGGTGCTCGAGTGAGAAGCTCAGCTCGAAGTCCCCCTCCTCTTTGTCGACTTCTACCTCGCTGGGTTTCATGCCGTCCACCGGCAGATGCTCCTCGGTAAGAAGCCATGACTTCACATCATCGGGATTGCCCGCGGGCTGCTTTTTCCGGTCGGGAACGCCGCGCCCGCCGCTCCCCTTCGTTTGCCCGTTGTCGCCTGCATTATGCGAGTTCGACGAGGAGCCCGCTTGGTCGTTCTGTCCAGCATCGGTAAGCGCTCCGCACCCAGTCAGCGATGTGGCTAGGGCGAGAGCGGCGAGGCCCGAAAACCACATACCTGAACGGCGAGCAGATATGAATGCAGTTGCGTTGCTCATGACAATTCGCTACGGTCAGGCGGCATTCGTCACAGTGCGATCAAAAAGATCGATTTGGGCATCGATGTATGTTTTTGCTTGCTCAGGCTCGACATTCGCAAGGATCATCCAGACGTGCCGATTGCCGTGCGATTTACACACAATTAGCAGGTCCGCAGACCCCAATCGGGCGTGAATACCGTCGTGCCCGGGAAGCTTTTCCACGACCGACTTCGGCTCCCCGGGGGTGTTCGCACACTCACTGATGACGTCGTTATAGGCATCGCCGAGATTCAAGTCCTCTTTGGTCACAACCGCAGCTGACTGCACGGTCGCTGCCCCTTCCGTCTCATCCAACGCCTCGAAGTCACCTTCGTACTTCGCAATAGCCATGCCCTGGATGGGAACTTCAAACTCGTTCAATTTAGCCACAGCGTCCACACAGCTCTGCGATGCATTCGGATGTTCGAACGTAAAGCTCAGGGTGAATGTTCCGTCGCCGGATGGGCCGCCTTGCAGCACATCGACCGTCACACCTTCGATGCCCTTGAGCGGAACGTAAGGAGTGTTCGCAAGCCACGTCGCGGGATTGTCCACGCTGCCGGCAGGCTGCTCCTCCCCTTGAGCTGCGGGGGCGCTTTCATCGTCGGTGGGAGATGCAGAGGAGGTGCCCCCCGGCGTGGCGCTCGACGTATCGCTTGGATCGCTACTCGCCCCCTCGCTCGGCTCGGCAGATCCTCCACTCGAGCTCGAAGTGGTGGCTGCGGGAGAGGTTTCCTCCTTTTTAGCGACGCTGCTCCCGAGCGCCCCGCAGGCTGCGAGGGAAGTTGCAAGCAGCAGCGCGGCGACGCCTCGCGCGGCGCGGGTCAACGTGGGACGTGTACGTGACATGGGGGTCCTTAGGGCAGGGGGCAAGGTCCGGGCATACCTTACCAGCCGCCCTTGAGAGCCTCCTCACACCCTCGGGCTGGCAGCAAAAAGGGCCGCCCCGGCAGGGACGACCCTTTCGCTATGAAATGCGCCTAAAGCGCAGGAATCACTTGAGGGTGACGGTTGCGCCAGCGCCCTCGAGCTGCTCCTTGGCCTTCTCAGCGTCTTCCTTCGAGGCAGCCTCGAGAACCGGCTTCGGAGCGCCATCGACGAGGTCCTTCGCCTCCTTGAGGCCGAGACCCGTGAGAGCGCGCACCTCCTTGATGACGGCAATCTTGGCCGAACCGACCGACTCGAGGATGACGTCGAATTCGTCCTTCTCCTCAGCAGCGGCAGCTTCGCCACCGGCAGCGCCGCCAGCAGCGGCAACGGCAACGGGGGCAGCAGCGGTCACGTCGAAGACCTCTTCGAACTGCTTCACGAACTCGGAGAGCTCGATGAGGGTCATTTCCTTGAAAGCTTCGATGAGCTCGTCGTTGGTGAGCTTAGCCATGGGGCTAGTCCTTCCTGTCAAGTGGCACCTAAGGGTGCCAGGCGCATGTGCGCCGGGTGTTTGTGTAAAAGGTTGTGCCGAGCGCGTGCATCACGCCTCGGGATGAGACTCGAAGCCTCAGCCCTCGTTCTTGGCACGCAGGGCGTCCACGGTGCGCGCGGTCTTGGTGAGCGGCGCAGCGAGAACGAAAACAGCCTTCGACATCGATGCCTTGAGAGCACCGGCAGTCTTGGCAAGAAGAACCTCGCGCGATTCGAGATCGGCAAGCTTCTCAACGTCGTCAGCCGTGAGGGCTTTGCCCTCAAAGTAACCGGACTTGACGACCAGCATGGGGTTGTCCTTGGCAAAGTCACGCAGAGCCTTAGCCGGTTCGACCGGCTCGCCCTTAATGAACGCGATCGCAGTAGGGCCGTTGAGATCGCCCTCAAAGGCGTCGATCCCAGCTTCCCGCGCCGCGATAGCAGCAAGCGTGTTCTTTACCACGGCGTAGGTAGTGTCGGCACCGAGCGAACGACGCAGCGTCTTGAGCTGGTCAACGCTCAGCCCGCGGTACTCGGTCAGAATTGCCGCACTCGACTCGCGGAACAGTTCCGTGAGCTCGGCAACGGCAGCTGCCTTGTCAGGCCTCGCCATGGCCCTCCTTCCAGAGGTCTCGAGGCCGGCCTGAAAGCTTCAGTCATGAAAAAAGCCTTGACCGCAGGGTCAAGGCTTGAGCACGCACATAGCGCGTATCGTTTCTTGAGCACCTGCGCAGGCCGTTTCACCACAGTGAAAGCTTTCGGTCCCCCTGATGGCAGGGCGACGACCGGCGGTCTTCGGTGAGATCAACTTTACCCCCACACCCGCGGCAGCGAAACCCCACGAGCGGTGATCCCTCCCACAAGCAAGCCGCACTTCATGCCGACGTGAATCGGGCCACAGTTCAAAAATGGGGACCAATATCCCTTCGGCTGCCGTCGGACCCTAACCGGCACGTTACCGCGCTTCCATTCCGGCCTCGTCACCCTCTCTCGAGGTCCAACTTCACCCAGTATTCATGGTCTCAATGAACATGCAGGTCATTCGGGGACCTTATACCCCTAGAGCGCTAGACTGGCGCTTGTGACCGAGACCAAAGCTGGTCCGGGCCCACTATTTCCAGATCCGCACACCACACCCCCAACCTTCCGCAAACAAACTCTCTGACCTGCACTTTTGCTTAATCTAGACAGCTATCAAACGTTGTTGAGTGCACCACGGCAGCCACGTAGGTTGGAGTCACAACGACGTACTTTTCTATTCACTCCACCCGCAGAAAAGGATGGACACGCTCATGGCAGACGCCAAAGCTACGCCCGATACGGACACGCAGGCGATGATCGACGCTCTCGCAGACAAGGGCGCGACCGCGCTCAAAGAGTTCCGCGACTTCACACAAGAGCAGGTCGATCACATCGTGCACCAGGCGGCCCTCGCTGCCCTGGACCAACACATGGCGATCGCCAAGCACGCCGTCGAAGAGACCGGGCGCGGTGTGTACGAAGACAAGATCATCAAGAACATCTTCGCCTCCGAATACATTTGGAACTCGATTAAGCACGACAAGACCGTCGGCATCCTCCACGAGGACAAGACTCGCGGTGTGATTGAAGTTGCCGAACCCGTGGGCGTCATTGCAGGCGTCACGCCCACGACCAACCCGACCTCGACCACGATCTTCAAGTCGCTCATCGCCCTGAAGACCCGCAACCCGATCATCTTCGCGTTCCACCCGAGCGCCCAGGAAAGCTCCGCCCACGCCGCACGCGTCGTGTACGAAGCTGCCGTCGAGGCCGGAGCTCCCGAGAACTGCGTGCAGTGGATCGAAACGCCCTCGCTCGAAGCGACCGGCCTGCTCATGAACCACGACAAGGTTGCCCTCGTGCTTGCCACCGGTGGCTCGGGCATGGTCAAGGCCGCCTACTCCACCGGCAAGCCCGCCCTCGGCGTGGGCCCGGGCAACGTTCCCGTGTACATCGATAAGACCGCGAAGATTTCGCGCACCGTCAACGATCTTTTGCTGTCGAAGACCTTCGACTCGGGCATGATCTGTGCATCCGAACAGAGCGTCCTCGTTCACACCGACATCAACAAAGAATTCGTTGCCGAATTCGAAAAGTACGGCGGCTACTTCCTGAACAAGACCGAACGCACGAAGCTCGAGAAGTTCATGATCACCGACAAGGGTGGAGTCAACCCCGCACTCGTCGGCTCGAGCGCCCTCAAGATCGCCGAAGGCGCAGGACTCAACGTTCCCGACTACACGAAGGTTCTCCTCGTGCCGATCGACGGCGTGGGCAAAGACCACCCGTTCAGCCAGGAAAAGCTCATGCCGGTACTCGGCTACAAGGTCGTCAAGGACGCTGCCGAGGGCTTCGATCTCGCCGATCAGCTTCTTGAACACGGCGGTCTCGGCCACACCGCCGTCATCCACACGAGCGACGAGAAGCAGGAGCGCGAGTACGGCATCGCGATGCGCGCGTGCCGCATCGTCGTCAACTCCCCGAGCTCGCAGGGCGGCATCGGTGACATCTACAACGGCCTCATCCCTTCGCTCACCCTCGGCTGCGGCTCCTACGGCCACAACTCGGTGTCGCGCAACGTGTCGGCCATCGATCTGATCAACATCAAGCGAATTGCGGAGCGTCGTAACAACATGCAGTGGTTCAAGGTTCCGAAGACCTACTTCGAGCGCTACTCCACCCAGTACCTGCGCGACATGGAAGGTATCAACCGAGCCTTCATCGTGACCGACCCGGGCATGGTCCAGTTCGGTTACGTCGACATCGTTCTCGAGCAGCTTCGCGAGCGCCGCAACCCAATCCAGTACCAGATCTTCTCGGACGTCGAGCCCAACCCGAGCTCCGACACCGTGTTCCGCGGCGTCGAGCAGATGAACCAGTTCAAGCCCGACACGATCATCGCCCTCGGCGGCGGCTCCGCAATGGACGCCGCGAAGGGTATGTGGATGTTCTACGAGGACGGCAACGCTTCTTACTTCGGCATGAAGCAGAAGTTCCTCGATATCCGCAAGCGCACCTACACCTTCCCGAAGCTCGGTGAAAAGGCAAGCTTCGTCGCGATCCCAACGACCTCGGGCACCGGCTCAGAGTGCACCCCGTTCGCGGTCATCACCGACTCCGAGAACCACGTGAAGTACCCGATCGCCGACTACGCGATTCTTCCCGACGTCGCCATCGCCGATGCGCAGTTCGTGGACACCGTCCCCGCCCGCACGGCGGCTGACTCGGGCATGGACGCACTCACCCACGCGATCGAGTCGTACGTCTCGACGATGGCTTCGGACTACACGAAGGGCCTCTCGCTCCGCGCGGTCCAGATGATCTTCGCGAACCTCCGCAAGTCGGTCCTCGAGGGCGACCGCGAGGCCAAGGAGAACATGCACAATGCCTCCACCATGGCGGGCATCGCTTTCGCGAACGCCTTCCTCGGTATCGTGCACTCGCTTTCGCACAAGGTCGGCGCCGAGTTCAACCTCGCGCATGGCCGCACGAACGCGATCTTCCTCCCGCACGTCATCAACTACAACGCGAAGAAGCCCGTGAAGCACGCGCTCTTCCCGAAGTACGAGTCGTTCCGTGCCGATGAGGACTTCGCCGAGATTGCCCGCGCACTCAACCTCCCGGCAAAGACCACGGAGGAAGGCGTCGCCTCGCTCGTCAAGGCCGTCACCGAGCTCGCCGAGGACATCGGCATCGACATGTCGCTCAAGGCGAACGGCGCGACGCTCGAGCACCTCGAAAAGACGATCGACACCCTTGCCGATCGCGCCTACGAGGACCAGTGCACGCCGGCAAACCCGAAGCAGCCTCTCGTGAGCGAACTCAAGGCGCTCATCCGCGACGCCTTTGAGGGTGAACTCGACTACAGCGAGAAGCACGCGAAGTAAGCACGGCATTTCCTCCGCAACGGTATGAGGGGTGGCTCCGCTTGGCGGGGCCACCCCTCCTCGCTGCCTCGGCACCGTTTGTGCGTCGTTCGGCTAGGCCTGCCCCGAGTCGAAATACTCGCGAATGTTCGCGGGCACGGGAGGAACCTCGAGCATCTGCCCACCCGCGCGGATCGAACGAGCGCCGTACACGCCCGTGGCGACCGCCTCGCGCGCGGCAATCACCGACACATCCGTACGGCCACCGTTCCTCGCGAATTCGAGGAATTCATTGATGAGCCGTGGATCAGCACCGCCGTGGCCGCCGTCGGCCCTCGCGATCACCTCCACCTGATCCGGGCGAGCGGCACCCGAGTGGCGCGAGTTCCACAGGTAGATCTGATCCCCGGCGCTGTCGCCCATGTTTTCGATCCGCCCTTCGTCGCCGATGACCGTATAGTTGCGCCAGTAATCCGGGGTGAAATGGCACTGCTGGTACGAGGCATAGACGCCGTTGTCCAGCGTCATGTGGATCATCGAGATGTCCTCGACGTCGATTATGGGGTTGAGTTCCCTCTGCTTCGAGGGCGGATAGACGTCCGCATCGAACCAGTCCCACATAATGCGATCGGAGTTATCGCGTCGGTCCTCGATGTCGCCGTAAACCTCGAGGCCGCCGATACCGGAAACCCGGCGGGTGTAGCCACCGGCGAGCCAGTGAATGACGTCGATGTCATGAGCGCCCTTCTGCAGCAAGAGCGAGAACGCGCGCGCACGCTCGGCGTGCCAATCCTTGAAGTAGAAGTCGCCGCCGGCCCCCACGAAATGCCGGCACCAAATGGCACGCACGCGACCGATTAACCCGGCATCAATCATGTCCTTCATCTGGCGGATCACCGGCATATGGCGCATGTTGTGGCCCACGTAAAGCCGCGTGCGCTTCTCGTAGGCGAGGTTTAACATCGCATCGGTGTCCTCGACAGAGATCGCCATGGGCTTTTCGGAAAACGTCGGTATACCCGCCCCGAGCGTTGTGAGTGCGATCGAGGCGTGTAGGTCGTCGGGCGCGAGGATCATGACCGCATCAACGTCGTGGCTGCCCAGAATATCCCCGACGGTGTTCACCGTGTGGACGTCCTCGCCGATGATCTCGCGCGCTTTCTTTTTGCCTCGCTCGGTGGGATCCGCGACGACCGTGACGCGGGCTCCCTCTCCCGGTTTATGCGCGTGACGCGCCAGAGCGCCACGAGCGCCAAAACCCACCACTCCTACTCGTAGATCGGCGTTCTGAGTCAACGAGAGCCCCTTTCAACAGCGGTGCAGGCGCAGCCTTCACTGGGCGAGCCCACGACGCACCGATTACGTGGCCTTGGCCACTAACAGTACCCAATCACACGGCGCGAGCTCAGCAGCCGTGGCGTGAGAGGCGGGCGCGCCTTCGACCGCTATCGTGCCCTAGGTCCCTACATCTCTTACCGATCCGGGCAACCGGATTACGCATAAAACTACGTCTCCTGCACCCGTCTCCTGAGCCTGCGGGCGTCCCGTTCGTCTGATGTCATGGGTGTGGCGCATATCCCGCGCAGCCCGGCCACACACCGTGCGCCGGTTGGCCCCCGCGATACGCGATTGATAGGAACGACACAGCAAGGATTTATCGATGACGACCAATCCGACCGCACAAGATTCAGCGGTATACAAGTACCGGCCCTCAAAACTACGCACGGGTCCCTCCAAGAACGATAAGTCCTTCATCGGTCACCCTGGCGGCCTACCCTGGATGCTCCAGGTCGAAATGTGGGAGCGCTTTAGCTGGTTCGGCATGCGCGCGATCCTGCTGTACTTCCTCACCGATGTCGCTGCTAACCAGGGTCTCGGTCTTTCGGATACCGCGGGACAGGTCATCGTGTCCGCCTACGGCGCCGCGGTGCTCCTCATGACAATCCCGGGCGGCATCATCGCCGATCGCATCCTCGGCCCGTGGATTTCTGGCCTCATCGGTGGATCGGTCATCATGCTCGGCCACGTGCTGCTCGCGTTCCCGGCCGCGATCACCTCATGGTCGGGCCTGATCTGCATCGCTATTGGTACGGGCCTCATCAAACCGAACCTCGCGACAATCGTGGGCGGCCTCTACGATGAGGACGACCCGAGGCGCGATGCTGGCTTCCAGTACTTCTACATGTCGGTGAACGTCGGCTCGCTCGTTGCCCCGCTGATCGTAGGCTTCCTGCGCGGCCACTTCGGCTACCACGTCGGCTTCCTCGCCGCTGCCGTCGGCATGGCGCTTGCACTCGTGTCGTTCTTCTACGGCCGCCACAAGCTCGGCGAGTTCGCCTACCGCATCCCGAACCCGCTCCAGAAGGGTGAAGGCGCGCGTCTCGCCCTCGGCGGCCTCGGCATTGTCGTCGTCGCGACACTCCTGGTGCTCGGTTTCAATGCCCTCCTCGGCGAGCTTCACTCGGCGATCGCCTACTCGCTGTTCACCTTCGCTCTGATCATGAGCGCCTACTACTTCCTCACGATGTTTAAGAGCCCGAAGGTCACCGCACAGGAGCGCACGCACCTTGGCGCATTCCTGCCCCTCTGGGTCGGCCAGGTTCTGTTCGTCGTGATCTTCGAGCAGGCTGCCGGCAAGATGGCCTTCTTCGCCGAGAACAACACGGACCGCACGATCGGCGCACTGAACCTCTCCCCCGAGGTTTACCAGTCCATCAACCCCGCCGCGGTGCTCTTGCTCTCGCCGGTGATCGCGTGGATCTTCACACGCCGCAAGGGCAAGTTCCCGAACACGGCCGCAAAGTTCGCACTTTCTCTCGTCATCATCGCGCTGTCGGCATTGCTCATGGGCTACGGCTTCGGAACGTGGCCGGGTGCGGGCATGCTCGCCCCGTTCTGGTACCTGGGCCTCGTGTTCGTCGTGCAGACGGTTGCCGAGCTGTGCATGAACCCCGTGGGCCTCTCGGTGACGACCAAGCTCGCACCGAAGCAGTTTGCCTCGCAAACCATGACCCTTTGGTACCTTGCGCCGAGCGTCGGCATGGGTCTCACGTCGGTGATTATCGACCAGGTGAAGAGGGCAAACCTCGGTGACGCCGTGTACTACTACGGCCTCGGTGCCGTGACCGTCGTCGTGGCGATCATTATGTTCTTGATTGCCCCCTGGGTGCAGTCGAAGATGGACGACGTCGATCAGCGCGAGCTCAGTGGAGCGCGTGAGGTTGGCGTGAAGGTCGCGAAGTAATCGCACCCTCCTATACGAGAGTGGGCCCCGCGCATTGCGCGGGGCCCACTCTTTTATGCTGTGCTCTCCGGGAGCTTCGAGGCTCAGGCCTCGTCGGTCTCCTCGGTGAGGTTGCGCGTACGGTTCACGTCGATCGGAACACCGGGACCGAAGGTCGTGGACATCGTGACCTTCGAGATGTAGCGGCCCTTCGAGCTCGCCGGCTTGAGGCGCAGGATCTCCTCGAGAGCTGCAACGTAGTTCTCCACGAGCTGCTTCTCGGTGAACGAGGCCTTGCCGATGATGAAGTGAAGGTTGGCAGCACGGTCAACGCGGAAGTCGATCTTGCCGCCCTTGATGTCGCTGACAGCCTTCGCGGTGTCCATCGTGACGGTGCCGGTCTTGGGGTTCGGCATGAGGCCACGGGGACCGAGCACGCGGCCAAGGCGGCCCACCTTACCCATGAGGTTCGGGGTTGCCACGGCGGTGTCGAAGTCGGTCCAGCCGCCTGCAACTTTCTCGATGAGGTCGTCGTCGCCGACCTCGTCGGCGCCTGCGGCGCGTGCTGCCTCGGCCTGGGGGCCGGTCGCGAACACGATGACGCGGGCGGTCTTACCGGTGCCGTGCGGGAGGTTGACGGTGCCGCGCACCATCTGGTCCGCCTTGCGGGGGTCAACGCTCAGGCGCATGGCGACCTCAACGGTCGAGTCGGTCTTCTTGGAACCGGACTTCTTGACGATGCGCACGGCATCGAGGGGCGCGTAGTGGCGACCTTCCTCAATGAGTGCGGCGGCGTCCTGGAATGCCTTTGATTTCTTTGCCATTTGGATCAGCCCTCCACCGTGATGCCCATGGAACGCGCGGTTCCAGCCACGATCTTCGCGGCGGCGTCAATATCGTTTGCGTTGAGATCGGGCATCTTGGTCTGCGCGATCTCCTTGACCTGCTCCATGGTCACCTTGCCCACCTTCTGGGTGTGGGGCACGGGTGAGCCCTTGTCAAGGCCTGCGGCCTTGAGGAGGAGGCGTGCAGCGGGCGGAGTCTTGGTGATGAACGTGAACGAGCGATCCTCGTACACGGTGATCTCAACCGGGACGATGTTGCCGCGCTGGCTTTCGGTGGCGGCGTTGTAGGCCTTGGTGAACTCAACGATGTTCACACCGGCGGCACCGAGTGCCGGGCCGATCGGCGGAGCAGGCGTCGCCTGTCCAGCCTGGATCTGGAGCTTGATAATGCTCGCGACCTTTTTCTTGGGAGCCATTGCTCTTCCTTCTTGTCGTGGTTCGGGCGGATACCGTTCGGCACCCTCCCACTACGGTCCCGCGAGTGCGGGCGGGCGTTTTCAGATCTTGGCGACCTGCTCGAAGCCCAACTCGAGCGGGGTCTCGCGGCCGAAGATCGACACGAGAACCCGAAGTTTCTGGTTGGTGTTGTCGATGTCCGCGATCGTGGCGGGCATCGTTTCGAAGGGGCCGTCCATGACGGTGACGGACTCGCCCACCTCGAACGCCGGGATGGCCTTTTCCTTGGCCTTGGAAGAAGAGGACTTCTTCTTCTCGGGGAGGTTGACCGACGGCGCCAACAGAGAGTAAATCTCATCGAACGAGAGAGGTACAGGATCGGTGCTGTTTCCCACAAAGCCGGTCACGCCCGGGGTGTCACGCACCACTCGCCACGAAGCTTCGGTGAGATCCATGCGCACGTACACGTAGCCGGGAATGCGCACGCGGCGCACGATCTTCTTTTGACCGTTCTTGACCTCGGTCGCATCCTCCATGGGCACCTCGACCTGGAAGATGTAATCCTCCATGTCCTGCGTTTCGGTGCGCGTGAGCAGCTGGGTCTTCACACGATTTTCGTGACCCGAGTAGGAGTGGATGACGTACCACTCGCCGGGTGCGGAACGCAGGTGACGCTTGAGGGCCACAACCGGATCCTCAACCGCGCTCTCCGAGTTTTCGTCGAGAACGACGGGGGCCTCTGCGCCCTCGGCTTCCTCCGCGGGCGCTGCGTTTTCGGGAGCTTCGCCGCTCTCGGGGGCGTCGGCCACTTCCGGGGTGGTGTCGAGGGCCTCGTTTGCGAGGTCGTCGTGCATATCTTCTGCCACGAGTATCGTTTCCTTACTCTCGAAAATCTCAGTGCGCCGTGAACAGTGCGCGCGTGAGCGAGCCGAACACGAAGTCCATGCCGAACACGAGAAGGATCATGAACACGACGAACGCGACAACCGCAATCGTGTAGGTGACCATTTCGCGACCGGTCGGCGTGACAACCTTGCGCAGTTCCGTGAAAACCTGCTGGAGGAAGATCCAGCACGCCTTGAAGGGGTTCTTCGTGCCGATGGTCGACTCTTGCTCGAAGTCGCCACGAGTGGGGTCGGTCTCGGGGTGAACGCTCATCGTTTTCCTTCTCCATCTCGACGTCGGCAACGTGTCGATCGGGCGCTGGGGATTACCGCTTAAAGAAAAAGCAGGGCAGACAGGACTCGAACCTGCAACCTACGGTTTTGGAGACCGTTGCGCTACCAATTGCGCCACTGCCCTGTGCTTCACGAGCACTGCCCGAGGAGCGAAGCCCTCAAAAAGGGCCAGATACGATCATAGGGCAATTGAACGCCGCGGTCTAGTCACGAGGGCCCTTATCGCGATTGTGTGACGCACTCGGCTTGAATCAGGCGCTGGCGTCCTTTGCGGGCGCGTGACGCACGGGTTTCACGCGACGCTCTGCTTTTTCTGACAAGATCGAATCTATGAGCTTCGATGACTCCACCTCCACACCGCACGAACGGCGCCTTTCTGCGCGCCTCACATCGATCGCTGAGTCGGCCACTCTCGCCGTTGACGCGAAGGCGAAGGCTCTCGCCGCGCAAGGAGAAGACGTCATAGGCTTCGGCGCTGGCGAGCCGGATTTCCCCACGCCCGAACACATCGTCGAAGCTGCGATCGCCGCCGCTCGCGATCCAAAGAATCACCGCTACTCCCCCGCGACCGGCCTTCCAGAGCTCAAGGAGGCGATCGCGCACCAGACCTTTGAGAGCGACCGCGTTCGCGTCGATGCCTCACGCATCATCGTCACCAACGGCGGGAAGCAGGCCGTATACGAAGCACTCGCAGCGCTCCTCGATCCGGGCGATGAAGCCATCCTGCCAGCGCCCTACTGGACAACGTATCCGGAGGCAGTTCGGCTTGCGGGCGGAGTTCCCATCGCCGTGCGCGCGGGCGCCGACCAGGGCTATATCCCCTCGATCGAGCAGCTCGAGGCCGCCCGCACGCCGCGTTCGAAGGTCGTGCTGCTGTGTTCACCGTCGAACCCTACGGGGGCGGTCATGAGCCGCGCTCAGGTGGAAGAGTTCGGGCGTTGGACACTCGAGAACGATCTGTGGGTGCTCTCCGATGAGATTTACCAGCACCTTGTCTATGACGGCGCGACGTTCCATTCGATCCTTGACGTGGTGCCCGAGCTCGAGGATCGCACGATCCTCGTCAACGGCGTCGCCAAGACGTTCGCCATGACCGGCTGGCGCGTCGGCTGGTTGATCGCTCCGCCGGACATCGCCCAGGGCGTTGCGCGGCTCCAAAGCCACCTGACCTCGAACGTCAACAACGTTGCCCAGCGCGCCGCCATCGCCGCGCTGACGGGCCCCACCGAACCGCTCGACACAATGCGTGAAGCGTTCGATCGGCGACGCCGCACGATGGTCGACATGCTCAGCGAGATCGAAGGTCTCACGCTGCCGACTCCTCGCGGGGCGTTCTACGCCTTCCCCGATGTCACGGGCCTTCTGGGGCGCGAGATCGACGGCACGCGCGTCACCACGTCGGCCGAACTCGCCGCACTCATCCTCGAGCGCGCCAAGGTTGCACTCGTGCCCGGGGAGGCTTTCGATGCGCCGGGTCACCTCCGCCTCAGCTATGCGCTTTCCGACGTAGACCTGGCGAAGGGCGTTGCTCGACTTCAGAAGGTGCTCGGCTAGCCATGGCAACCGTCGGAAATCCACACCCCAATCGCGAAGGCAAGCGAGACCTGCGCGCGCTGCCCAAGGCTCACCTGCACCTGCACTTCACGGGCTCGATGCGTCACGACACGTTGCAGGAGCTCGCGGCCGCACAGAAGTTGCGGTTGCCGCGCACGCTCACCGAACAGACCGCGCTCAAGGTCGAGCCGAGCGCGCGCGGCTGGTTCCGCTTCCAGCGCTTCTACGACGCCGCACGCACCGTCGTCAACAGCGAGACGATTATGCGCCGCCTCCTTCGCGAGGCCGCCGAGGATGATCTCGCCGAGGGCTCCGTACGGCTCGAGCTGCAAATTGATCCCACGAGTTACGCACCGTTCGTGGGCGGCATTACCCCCGCAATCGAGATCATCGTGGACGAAGCCCGCGCGATCGAGCGCGACCTCGGAATCTCCATGGGGATCATCGTCGCGGCGAGCCGCATGCGCCACCCGCTCGATGCCCGCATCCTCGCCCGCCTTGCCGTCAAGCATGCGGGGACCGTGATCGGATTCGGTCTGTCCAACGACGAGCGGCGCGGGGATACGAGTGCGTTTGCGGGTGCGTTCAGAATTGCCCACAACGGGGGCCTCGCCGCGATGCCCCACGGCGGCGAGCTCCTCGGCCCGCCGCACATCCACGAGGTCGTCGAGGCGTTGAGGCCCACCCGCCTCGGCCACGGCGTGCGCGCGATCGAGGATCCTCGACTGCTCGACACACTCGTGGAGCGCGACATTGCCCTCGAAGTGTGCCCGGCGTCGAACGTTTCCCTCGGCGTGTATGGCGATATCGGCGATGTGCCCGTACCGCAGCTCGCACGCTCCGGTGCCACGATCGCCCTCGGCGCGGACGACCCGCTCCTTTTCGGTTCGCGCCTTCTCGCCCAGTACCAAGCCGTGCGCGCAATGGGCATGAGCGACCGGGAAATCGCCGATCTCGCCGCCGGATCAATCCGCGCCTCGCGCATGAGCGACGCGCACAAGGCAGCGCAGCTCGAACGCGTGCGCGAGTGGTACGAAGGCGCGGCTTGAGCGCGTCTTAGCGGTCTCGGCCCGCGCCGCGGCTCGGCGTTGCGAGGAAGAACGCCGGGGCGGCGAACGAGTGCTCGGCGAATGCGCGTGCCACCGCGTCCGCGACGGCCTCCACCCTTTCCGCATCGACGAGAGCGATCACGCTCCCGCCAAAGCCGCCGCCGGTCATGCGCGCGCCGTGCGCCCCCGCCGCGCGCGCCGCATCGACGGCGACGTCGAGCTCGGGAACGGTGACCTCATAATCATCTCGAAGCGAATCGTGCGAGGCGTTGAGCAGTCCGGAAATCTTCTCGAGGTTGTCGCGGATCGAGCCCGCCTCGAGCGCCGCGGCAAATTCGCGCACGCGTTCGATCTCGTGAATGATGTGGCGACTGCGCTTTTGCACGACGGGATCGGTAAGGCCCTCGCACGCATCCAAAGCCCGCTCGAACGGCACGTCACGCAGACTGTCCACGCCGAGCGCACGCGCCCCCGCCTCCGCTTGCGCCCTGCGCTCCGCGTACTCGCCGCCCACGAGGCTGTGAGGAGCCCGCGTGTCGATAATGAGCAGCTCGAGGCCCTGTCCCGCGAGATCCCACGGGACCGACGTCGTCGAAAAGTCTCGGCAATCGAGAACGATGGCGTGCCCTTCCTCGCACAGGATCGACGCCGACTGATCGAGCCCGCCGGTTGCCGCACCAGCGAACTGCGTTTCCGCCTTGATCGCCGCGCGAATACGGTCGTGGGGAGTAGTCCCAAGCTCGCACAGCTCATCGATCGCGGCCGCGACCGCGCATTCGAGAGCTGCGCTCGAGCTGAGGCCGGCGCCGAGGGGAACGTAGCCATCGATCAAGAGGTCGAAGCCGCACGGCGTTTCGTCCTCGAAGTGTTCCGCGAGCGCCCACACGACCCCCGCGACGTAGGAAGCCCAGCCTTCGACGGCCCCCGGGGCGAGAGTCGCAACGGGCGCCTCGACCGTCTCGCCTGACTGCACGGACCGCATCCGCACGACGCCCGCGTAAGTGCGGCGTGCCGCGACGAAGCAGCGATGCGAGATCGCCATCGGGACGCACAACCCCTGCTGATAATCGACGTGCTCACCGATGATGTTCACTCGGCCGGGCGCAGAAAACACGCCTTCCGGATCGCCGCCAAAGGCCTCGCGGAACTCGCGGGCAGCCTTGTCGATTGCCTCAACGTCACGGGGAGCAGCATGCAGTTCAGTCATGCCTCAAGTCTAGAGGTGCCTGACGCTACTCATGTCCTCATCTGCGCTCTCGTCGGAGCGGATGGCCGGCATCTCGACGTCTTCGGGGTCCATTTCGACAATCTCGAATCCCGATTCGCGCACTTCCGGCTGGAGGTTGTCGACGTCCTCACGCCATTCCGGGCCGGCCTCAAGATCGATCGTGGGGTCGAGTTCGCCGGGATCGAGGTGAACGACTGGAATCGCCGTGGTGAGAGCGCCCGGCTTACGGCGACGCCTAAAGGTCACCATGCGGCGGCGCCGATTCGTGCTAAACGGCTGTGAAATTGCCGGCACGCGCACGCGCCCGCTCGCAAGGAGCGTCACCGCGCGGCTCGCAACGAGCTCACCGAGGATCACGCCCGCCGAAATCGCAATGGCGATCTCGCACGCCAGCAAGAGATAGCCGGCACCCGTATTGCTTCCGTCGCTCAGTCCCAGGAGGCCTCGATAAATAACCGAGCCAGGCACCATCGTGATGATCGCGGGCGCGATGAGGATGTTCACGTATGCCTTTGCGTGTTGCGAAATGGCGACCGCGAACACGCCCGTGAAGAACGCGGTAATGCCGGTAGCCCACGCGCGCTCGAGACCCGCTACCTCGATGAGGAACGACGTCGTTGCCGTGAAGCCCGGCAGGAGCGTCACCCAGTGCAAAAGCCGCGGCGGGACTTGAAAACCTACGGCGAAACCGAGCCCGATGAACGCTCCCGCAATCGCCACGAGGAGCGTCGAAATCAGGGTGGCCGGAATCGTCGACGTGATCGAGATGTCAGCACCGACCCACTCGGCGATGAGCATGCCGCCACGAATACCAATGACAGCGCCCACGGTCAGCATGAACGTCTCGAGCACTCGCCCCGCGGCAGTCACGTACCATCCCGTGATCGCATCCTGCATCGCCCCGACCGACGTCGAGCCCGCAAGCACCATGACGAGACACGCGACAACGACGAGCGACGAATTCGCCGTCGGGTCCAGCCAGTTCACGACGAGGGAAATGAGCACCACGATGAATCCCCCCGCGATTTGCGCATAAAACACGGGAAGCCGCAGCTTGTCGAACAGAATGTAGACCTGCCACAACACGCCCGCCGCGAAAGCCGCAAAGGCTGTCACGAGAATCCCCGCGCCGAAGAACATCGCGCACGCGCCACCCATGAGCACCCACGCGAGGGTAGTCACGATCGGGCCGTAATACCGCTTCATTGAGCGCACGCGATCAACCGCGAGGAGCGCCTCGTGAAGATCCATCTCGCCCTTCACGTATTTCGTGGTGATCTCATCGACGCGGTCGAGCTTCGTGAAGTCGTACGTGTAGCCGCCCGCGGTGCTGATGCGCGTGAACGGTGCCGACTGCGTGTCCGGGTAGTAGGAGACCGACACTTCCGTGAGAGTCGTCTGCACCGACACATTTCGAATGCCGGAGGAGGCCGTCACGCGTAGCATTGTCGCGGTCACGTCGGCCGCCGCGGCACCGTTGGAAATCATGACCTCGCCAATGCGCATGGCGAGTTCGAATACCTGGTGCAGACGGGTCAGGGAAGTGCTCACACTCATATCGTGGCACACGCTCGCAGGCCGCGCACGGAAAGGATCAGCGAATGACACACATCCCGATCGACGCTCGCGCTGCACTCGCACGCCTGCGCGAAGGCAACGCTCGATTTGCGAGCGGAACGACCCGTCACCCGAATAGCGACGAGGATCGACGCCTCGACCTGTCCTCGGGTCAAGCACCGTTCGCGGCGGTCCTCGCGTGCGCCGATTCGCGCGTCCCGCCCGAGATCGTGTTCGACTGCGGGCTCGGCGATCTCTTTGTCGTGCGTTCCGCTGGACAGATGGTGGAAAACGCCGTCCTTGCGTCGCTGGAATTCGCGGTGCATAAGCTCGCTGTTCCGTTGATCCTCGTCCTCGGCCACGACAACTGCGGGGCTGTCGCCGCGGCCGAATCCCTCATGGAAGAGCGCGCCAGCGGGACGTCACTCGCCCTCCTCCCGGGACACCTCAATGCGCTTGCCGAGCAGATTTCGCGGCGTTTGGGATCCGACGCTCGCCGCGCCACCGTCGGAGACCCTCCCCTTTCCGGGGCAGACGCGCCCACGGACGCCGCTGCCGTGAATGCCGCCGCAGCGAAAACGGAAGTGTGCGTGCGTTCCCCGCTCATACGCGCGGCGCACGAGTCGGGCGAGCTCGCGCTTGCCCACGCGATGTACACCCTCGATACGGGGCGCGTCGATTTCGGCGACTAATCCACCGCTCAGAGACCGGGGCTCGAGGAGAGCGCGCAAACGAGAACGGCGAGGATGAGAATCGTCGCGACATCGATCGACCGGCGCCTCACCACGAGCGCTCCGAGAGCATCCACGGGCAGGATGAGCCGCACCACGGCGAGAGCAAACAGCAGCGCCGAGAGCGCGTATCCGGCGGTCGGGACAGAAAAAAAGACCCCGATCGGTAGCACCACGAAAAAGACAATGCCCAGCGTCACCAGCAAAAGTCGCTGGCGGTGCACGGCGGCGCCGAGGGAATAGGGCGATCGATTCACACAACCATCGTAGCCCGACGTGGTTACGCTAGTGGTGTCGCATCCGTGCAACGCAACGACGCACTACCGCTACCAACCCACCACAAGGACGTGAACCACGATATGACCGCCGTGCGCATCGAGCATGACCTCCTCGGAGACCGCGAGGTACCAGCCGACGCCCTCTACGGGGTCCAAACCCTCAGGGCACTCGAGAACTTTCGCATTTCCGATTTTCGCCTGAACCACTTCCCCTCGCTCGTCACGGCACTCGCGTATGTCAAGCACGCGGCGGCCCGCACCAACCAGCGACTCGGCGGCCTCGAAAAGACCAAGGCCGATGCGATCGCCCAGGCGTGCACCGAGATCGAAAACGGAGAGCATCACGAGCACTTCGTCGTCGACCTCATTCAGGGCGGCGCGGGCACGAGCACCAACATGAACGCCAACGAGGTCATCGCGAACCGCGGCCTCGAAATCCTCGGGCACGAACGCGGCGAATACGAATACCTCCACCCGAATAACGACGTGAACTTCGGGCAGTCCACCAACGACGTCTACCCAACGGCGGTGCGCCTCGCGATCCTCTTGAGCTTCCCCGATCTTGCCGACGCGATGCAGGGCCTGATCGAGGCGCTGCGCGCCAAAGGTGACGAGTTCGAGCACGTCCTCAAAATGGGGCGTACCCAAATGCAGGACGCCGTCCCGATGACCGTGGGGCAGGAATTCCACGCGTGGGCGACGACAGTGAGCGAGGACGTCGAGCGTCTCACGCGAACCGCCCGATTCTTCCGGGAAATCAACATGGGTGCGACCGCGATCGGCACGGGCATCACGACCGACCCGAAGTATGCCTCGCTCGTCGTTGAGGAGCTCACGCGGATCACGGGAACAGAGTTCACCCTCGCCGCCGACCTCGTGGAGGCCACGAGCGACACGGGCGCGTTCGTCACCTTTTCGGGCGTGCTCAAGCGGATCGCGGTAAAAATCTCGAAGATCTGCAACGACCTGCGTCTGCTCTCCTCCGGCCCCCGCGCAGGTTTCAATGAGATCGACCTCCCCGCGGTCCAGCCGGGCAGCTCCATCATGCCGGGCAAGGTCAATCCCGTGATCCCGGAGGTCGTCAATCAAGTGGCCTTCCAGGTGATCGGAAACGACCTCACGGTCACGCTCGCCGCAGAAGGCGGACAGCTTCAGCTCAATGCCTTCGAGCCGGTGATCGCCTACAACATCCTCACTTCAACCCGCATCATGACCCGAGCAATGCGCACACTGACGACGCGCTGCATCGAAGGCATCACCGTGAACGAGGACGTTCTCGCGGGCAACCTCGAGCGCTCGATCGGGATTGTCACGGCGCTCGTGCCCGTAATCGGCTACTCGGCGTCCTCGGAAATTGCTTCGCAGGCCCTCCACACGGGCAAGTCGGTGCGCGAGATCGTACTCGAGCGCGGCCTCGTGAGCGAGGGGCACCTCGATGAGATCCTGACGCCGGCGCGCATGACCCAGCCGTATAGGGCAACCGCAACGGGGGCGATCCCCGCGCTCGACAGTTCTGACCCGATCGCCCAGGACGACCTCGAGCTTTAGCTCGGGCCGCCCCCGCTTAGCGAGCTATTCGTCGGCCTCTTCGTTCTTTCCGCGCATCACGAGCAGCGGATCGGGCGTGCCGACGACCTCGTGGTCCTTCCCCTCGTATTCAAACTGCGAGAGGAAGTACTTCATCGCGTTGATGCGAGCGCGCTTCTTGTCGTTCGAGCGGATGATCGTCCACGGCGCATACTTCTTGTCGGTGCGGCGGAACATTTCTTCCTTTGCCGCACCGTACGCTTCCCAGCGGTCGAGCGATTCGAGGTCCATGGGCGAAAGCTTCCATTGGCGGACCGGATCGAGCTGGCGGATCGCGAAGCGGGTGCGCTGCTCCTTTTGCGAGACCGAGAACCAGAACTTCGTGACGTGGATGCCCGAGTCGACGAGCATGCGCTCGAAGTGCGGCACCTGATTCATGAAGGTTTCGTATTCCTCATCGCTCGCGAAGCCCATGACGCGCTCGACACCGGCGCGGTTGTACCACGAGCGATCGAACAGCACCATCTCGCCTTCGGTCGGCAGATGCTCGACGTAGCGCTGGAAGTACCACTGACCTTTTTCTCGCTCGGTCGGCTTGTTGAGGGCGACGACGCGCGCCATGCGCGGGTTGAGGTGCTCGGTGAAGCGCTTGATCGTACCGCCCTTACCGGCAGCATCGCGCCCCTCAAAAATGATGATCGCTTTCTTCTTCGCGTCCTCGAGCCAGTACTGGAGCTTGAGCAACTCGACCTGAAGGAAATACTTCTCGCGCTCGTACTCGTCGCGCTCCATGCGTGTCTCGTAGGGGTAGCCCTCCTGCCACGTGTACACGGGGTTGCCGTGCGGGTCGATCAGGTCAGGATCGGGCGAGTGCCCATCGGCAACGGTATAGCCGAGTTCGCGAAGGTGCTCGATAAATTCGCGAAGGTTGCTGCTGTGCGGCAGTTCGCCGTTGAGATCGAGTTCGGGCACGGGGGCTTTCTTGCCTTTTTTCATCGCTCGTCTTTCGTTCGTGGGGGCGGGGATTGGGGTCTCAGGGCTGGGATCGACTGGCGCCGGGGCGGGGTCGATGGAAGGTTCCGACGGCTGCTCTGCTTCGGTGCGCTTGCCAAAAATCCGCGCGATAAAGGCGATCAGTGCGCGAAGTGGCGAGTTCCCGTCATGTACATGGTGATTCCCGCGCTCTTGCATGCCTCGATCACCTCCTTATCGCGGATCGACCCTCCGGGCTGCACGATGGCGCTCACGCCCGCGTCGATGAGTTGTTCAGGGCCGTCAGCGAAGGGGAAGAAAGCGTCGGAAGCCGCCACCGCACCGCGTGCGCGCTCCTCGCCCTCGCCGCCGAGGGTGTTGGCGCGCTCCACCGCAAGGCGGCACGCGTCAACGCGGTTCACCTGACCCATGCCTACGCCCACGGCCGCGCCATCTTTCGCGAGCAGGATCGCGTTAGAACGGGGGGCCCGCACGGCGCGCCACGCGAAGGCGAGGTCGGCGAGGGTTGCGGCCGAGGCCGGCTCACCGCACACGAGCTCCCAGTTCGCGGGGTCGTCGCCCGGTGCCTGGTAGCGGTCGGGCTCCTGGTAGAGCACGCCGCCCCAAATCTCGCGGCCGTCGAGGGTGGAATCAGTGCGGGGCGCACCGGAGATCTCGAGGATGCGCAGGTTTTTCTTCGCTTTGAGAGCGTCGAGTGCGCCGTCCTCGTAGCCGGGGGCGACGATGACCTCGGTGAAGACCTCGCTGACGCGCTGTGCCATGTCGAGGCTCACGGGGCGGTTCGCGGCGATCACGCCACCGAAGGCGGATACCGGGTCGGTTGCGTGGGCCTTCGTGTAGGCATCGGCGATGTCGGCATCTTCGGAGGCGATGGCGATGCCGCACGGGTTGTTGTGCTTGATGATCGCGACGCACGGCTCGGGGTGGTCGAAGGCAGCGCGCAGCGCAGCATCGGCATCGACATAGTTGTTGTAGCTCATCGCCTTGCCGCCAAGCGGTTCCGCCTCGGCGAGGGTCGTCGAATCCTCGAACAGCGAACGGCTCGAATCAAGGAAGGCCTTCTGATGCGAGTTTTCGCCGTAGCGAAGCGGCGTGAGGTCCTCGTCTTCAGGATCGACGCCGAGGGCTTCGTCGGCACGGTCCGCCATCCACTCCTCGATAGCGGCGTCGTATTCGGCGATGCGCGAGAAGGCGTCTGCGGCCAGAACGAGGCGTTCTTCGCGTGTGAAGCCACCGTCGGCGACGGCTCCTTCGACCAGGTCGTACTGTTCGATGCTTGTCACCACGGCGCACGTGGAGAAGTTCTTTGCGGCACTGCGCACCATTGCGGGGCCGCCAATGTCGATCTTTTCGACGATGTCGTCGAACGATGCGCCGCTCGCGACGGTGTCCTCGAAGGGATAGAGGTTGCACACGAGCAGGTCGATCGGGGCGATCGCATGCTCCTCGAGCGCGGCGACGTGCGAAGGCTTGTTGCGGTCGGCGAGAAGACCACCGTGGATCTTCGGGTGGAGGGTTTTCACGCGGCCGTCGAGAATTTCGGGAAAGCCCGTCACGTTCTCCACGGCCGTCACGGGGATTCCTGCCTCGGCGATCGCCTTCGCGGTGGAGCCGGTCGAAACGATCTCGACGCCGTTCGCATGGAGACCGGTCGCGAGCTCGATGAGACCAGTCTTGTCGTATACAGAGACCAGGGCGCGCGTGACGGCACGCTTGGACATGCGGGGCTCCTTCGTCGTGGTGTGATTGGACGATTTGCCCTTTAAACCTATCGCGTTCACGTGAACGCGATGTGACGTTGAGCTGTCGCGGCGTTTATTCGTTGCGGGCTCGGCGGGCGATGACGTCCACAAGCATCTCGCGTTCGATGACCTTGATCCGCTCGTGAAGCTCTTCTTCGCTTTCACCCGGCCGAATGGTGAGGGCACGCTGATCGATGATTGCGCCGGTATCGACCCCTTCATCGACGTCGATGACCGTCGCACCCGTCACCTTCACGCCGTAGTTGAGGGCGTCGCGCACCCCGTGGGCGCCCGGGAAAGCGGGAAGGAGCGCCGGGTGAGTGTTGATGATGCGCCCCCGGAAGGCTTCGAGCATGGGGGCTCCGAGCAGACGCATGAACCCCGCGAGCACGACGAGGTCGGGGGCGTAATGTGCGGTGCAGTCGACGAGTGCGCGGTTCCAGTCCTCGCGCGTGGAGTAATCGGCGAGCGGAACAACGTGCGCGGGAATCCCGCGATCGCGCGCGAAGCTCAACCCGGGGGCGTCGACGTCGGCGATGACGGCGGCGACCTTCACGCCAGCAAGCGCCCCTTTCTCGATTGCTTCAAGGATCGCTCGAAGATTGCTCCCCGTTCCGGAAATGAACACGACGCACGTGAAATCGTTCATGTCTTAACAGTAGCGGGGCCCGTGCCTGGGGCGCGTGTAGGTTTCGGTAGGCGCCCATGCGGCACAATGGAATTCGTGACTTCCGAACCGAACCACCCTCAACAGGACCAGCCAGCCTTTACCCCCGAGCGTCAGCAAGCGTTCTCTCGTGCACTCCTGCTTGCCGCGACGTGCATGATCCTCGCGTGGGGTGCGACTCTCCTGCCCCTACCCTTTAGCCTGCTCGCGGGCCCCGCGGGCATCGGCGCCCTCGTGTTCCTCGTGCGCCTTTTGATTGTGGCGTGGCCGACGCCAGCCCGGCGTTCAGCGAGTGTCACGGCAGCCTTCGGGATCCCCGCCTCAATCGTGGTCATCGGTCTCGCGCTTGTTTCGCTCGTGTTTTACGGCCCGATGACCCAGTACCAGGAGTGCCTCGATTCCGCGCTCACCAACGCGGCAGTGTCATCGTGCGGCAAGGACCTGCCGGGCGCGATCCTCGAGTGGCTGCACCTCTAGTCTGACTCGCGCAAAGGGGAGGGTGCGCTCTGCGCCTCGCCGCCCTCGTCTGCGTCGCTCACTGCGCGCTCGGGTTTCTCCTCACGCTCGAGCGTGTCTTCAACGGCGTCAGCCTTGATGCCCTCACCGCCCGAGTCCACGCTCCTCTCGGAGCCTTCGCTCGATGAGTCCGCCGCGCTCTCGGCGGCGTCACTCCCTCCACGTTCCAGGCCCTCATCTTTCGATTCGGCTTCTTCAACCCGTGCGCGAAGAGCGGCCGCTCCCTCCCTCACGCGGGCACGCCCCGCGCGGAACTGCGAGAAAACCCAGGTGTCGAGACCCGTTTGGCTCCATCCCGCAATGAGAGCGGCAGGCACGGACACGAGAAGTGCCACGGGAAGCACGAGAGTCGTGAGCCGCGGGCCCACGTGCGCGAGTTGAGCCGTGCCGATTGTCCCGCTTCCGAGCAAAAACAGCACCGCGAGAACGATCAGGGCGCCGATCGCGTACGTGAGCCAGGACGTGACCTTTGCGCGAACGTCGAAGTCACGGGTCTGACGGGCAAGGACTACAGCGGCGGCGATCGAGGCGAAGATCGGTATCAGAAGAAAGGCCCACACCCACGGCGAAAAGTGGCCCGGCTCAGGGACCGCGCCGAGAATCGGGAACGCGGGCAGTACCCCCGTCAGCGATCCCTCGAACGACGTGTGCGTGTGAGGGCCGAGCGTTACCGTCCCCGCGCTCACGAACGCCACCATCCACACGAGCATGGTGGGGAAGAAGGCAAGGGCCGCAAGCACGAGCGCAACCGTGCCAAAAAAATCCGGTTCGAGGCCCCGATGAAGGTGAATAATCGCGTCACGGCGAATCACCATCCACACCGTTAGGGCAACTGTCGCGCCGCCGAAAAGTCCAAGTACGAGCACGCCGATCGAGCGCAGCGCCGCTGCGTACTTCTCCGGCACGAGCGCGAGCAGCCCCACGCGCGGCGCCGTCCCGCTCTTGCGCCGCACGAGCGACGCCATGAGGCCGGCAGCACCGGCGATCACCGAAAGCGCGAGTGCACTCACGCCAGCGCTCACCGTCACGGGCTGAACGCCCGGAGTGCGGGCAAGCAGAGAGGCAACTGTCGCCATAAGCGCGTACGAAATTCCAAAGCCCGCAAGGATCAGCCCGAGCGCCGTGAGCGCACCGCGTTTGAGAGCTCCCGAGGTCTCCGTGAGTGTCAATGAGCGACCAGTGCGCAGCATCGCCGCGCCACACACGAGCGCGAACACGAGCGTCAGCCCAAGCGGCGGGAGTACCACCGTGCCATCGATCCCCACATCCTTAAGCGACAGCGCGCCACCATGACCGAGCACGACGAGGCACAGCGACACAATCACGGCATCGAGCGTGCTCGCCTGGGTAAGGGTGTTGAAGCCATGCGCAACGAGCACCGGGACGGCGACGATCGAAAGGTTGATCGTGAAAGCGATTGCGGCGGCCGTGACTCCGAGGAAGATTGGGGTCGCGTCATTTCGCCTCATCGCGGCCCCTGGCTGGTCGTAGAAACCGCGGTAGGTGCGAGAGCAAAACAAACGGTGCGCAATAATGTGGACATCATGCCCATCTTATTAGCCCCTGACGCCCATCCCCCGGTAGATCCCCCACGTTTTTCTGTGCGATCGGTCCAGCTTGACAGCCCCGTCACCATCGCCGAGCGCATCCCGGAGGACCCAAGCGCGCTATGGCTCCACGGATCGGGGGGCCTCATCGGAATCGGTGAGGCTGCAAGGCTCGAGGCCACTGGTGCCGACCGTTTCGATGCACTCGCGCGTGCGTTTCGCGCCGTGAGCGACAATGCCGAGGTAGAAGACCTCGCCAATCTCCGCGGGAGCGGCCTCGTCGCCTTCGCGTCATTCTCCTACTCCCCTGGATCCTCGCGCCCCTCACGCCTCGTGATTCCACGCTACCTGCTCGGCTCCGTAGACGGCTGCGCCTTCCTCACGATCGTGAGCACCGAAAACGAAGCAGCCGTCGGAACCTCCCCCACCTCAGCCGAGCAGGTCCTCGCGCTTTTTCAGGCCGGAAAGTCCCCGACGGTTGCCCCTCGCGCAATGCGACCCGCGCATTCGGGCGAGGCCTACCGCGGGCTCGTCAAAGAAGCCGTCCAGGAGATTGACGACGGCGTGGCCGAAAAGATCGTGCTTTCGGAGCGATTCGAGATCGACCTCGGCGCACTCGAGGCGACAAGTCTCGTGCCAGCGCTCGCCTCCCAGCTCAGTCGCCGCTACCCCACCGCGTGGACATTCGCACTCGACGACATTGTGGGCGCCTCCCCCGAGATGCTCGTGCGCACAGAGGGCTCGACCGTGTTCTCGCGCGTTCTCGCGGGATCGCGGCCTGTGAGCGGGGACGAGGAACTGAGCGCCGAGGAGCGAGAAACGTTCCTCCACGACCCCAAAGAGCGCTCCGAACACGATTTCGCAGCACGCTCGGTGCGCGAACCGCTCGAAAGGCTCGGCGTGCGCCTGGCGCCGTCGGAAGGCCCCTTTGTGCTGCATGTGCCCGGAATCGAGCACCTGGCGACCGACATTCGGGGCGTCGCGCCCGAGGGCCTCGGGATTCTCGAGATCGCCGGGGCGCTGCACCCGTCCGCAGCCGTCTCGGGCACGCCACTTTCGGTCGCGAACGAGGTCATCGCGCGCCTCGAGCGCGTTGACCGCGCCGGCTACGCCTCCCCCGTTGGCTGGATCGGCGCGGACGGCGACGGCGAGCTTGCCATTGCCCTGCGCATGGCCCACGTGGGCGCCACTACGCTCACAGTGCAAGCGGGCGGCGGGCTCGTGAGCGATTCCGATCCGCTCACGGAGCACGCAGAAGCGCTCGCCAAAACCCGCCCGATCGTGCGCGCCCTCGAGGCGCTTAGCTCCCCTGAAGCGTGATATCGACGGTCCGCTCTTTCCCATCGCGCAGCACGGTAAACGTGTGGGTGCTGCCCACCTCGAGACTGCGAACATACGCGGTCAGCGCTGACGAGGAGCCGATCTGAACGTCGTCGACCTTCGTCACGAGATCCGCATTGGCGATTCCTGCCTTGGCCGCGGCGCTATCCGCAGTCACATCGACGACGTGGGCGCCCTGAACCACGGCCGACCCCGTGTTGGCCTCGCCGTCCTTGATACGCACGCCGAGGAACGCGTGCTTGGCCTTGCCGTTTTTCGCAAGCTGCTCCGCGATGAGCTTCACGGTGTTTGAGGGGATCGCGAACCCGAGGCCAATGCTCCCCGCTCCCTCGCTCTTCGACGCGTTCGACGCGATCGAAGAGTTAATGCCGATCACCTCGCCGGCGCGGTTGACGAGCGGGCCGCCCGAGTTACCGGGGTTCACCGAGGCATCGGTCTGGATCGCTGACGTGTACGACGCGGTCGAGGGGTCTTGGTTTTCGCTGCGCTCCGGGCGCGTAACAACGGGACGGTTGAGCGCCGAAACGATGCCGGTCGTCGCCGTGTTCGCGAGACCGAGAGGCGTGCCCATCGCCATGACATCCTGCCCCACCGTAAGGGCGGAGGAATCCGCGAACGTCGCCGGGGTGAGGTCCTTCGGCGGGTTGGAGAGGCGAACGAGTGCGATGTCGGTGCTTTCATCCGAACCGATGAGGGTCGCATCGAACGTCCGCCCATCGGAGGTTGTCACGTTAATGAGGATCGCGCCCGCGACCACGTGCGCATTCGTCACGATCGTGCCCTTGCCGTCGTACACGATGCCCGTGCCTTCGGAACCGCCGTTGCCGGTATCAACGCGAATCGAAACCGTGCTCGGCGAGATAACGCGGGCGGTATCGACCCACGAGTCCTCGACAACGTCACCACCGTGGCCGACCCTTTCAGCCGGGGTCCCCGACTGCGCCTTGCTGCGCGAGGCCTCACCGGGCGCTCCCCAGAACATGAGACCGAGGCCGGTTGTCGCGCCGATCGTGAAGATCGACGAGAGGAGCATGCCAACGATGACGAGGGTGGCGGTCGCAAGCCACGACGGTGATTTCTTCATAGGCGTGATCTAAACCCCGTTTCCTGAACGTTCGCTTCCGATATCCACAAAAAACACCCGGCGGCGAGCGTTGTGTGAGGCGGTCGACAGGCGCCCTGAGAGTTCACCGGGAGCACAGCGGTCAACCTGAACGCCGAGCCCCTCGATCGCCGAAGCCAAATCAATCCCATGAGGCGTCGTGAAAAACCGTTCGAGAACCGAGCTCGGCGCCCCCTGATGCTCAAGGCCCGAGAAGATGCGCCCGCCATTGTCGTCCACGATCACAATGTCGAGTTCGGGCTCGCGCTCGGTGGGGCCGATGACAAAACCCGTGAGATCGTGAATCGCGCTCACATCGCCGAGGAGGACGCGCGTGCGATTCCGTTCGGCGAGGGCAATGCCGCTCGCCATCGACACTGTGCCGTCGATTCCCGCGAGGCCGCGATTGGCGTACACGCGCGCGCTATTCGATCCCGCGTGCTGTTCGAGGTCGCGGATGAGGGAACTCGCGCCGAGTACGAGTGGGGCGCGGTCCTGCGCGCATGCCTCCCATACCGCGAGCGCGGCCACGGCTTGCGGCGCGAGACGCTCACGGCCCCGCGCGTCGAGTTCCCTGCCGAGGTCCTTCCACGCGTCGAGGTAACTCGGCTGTTCCTCGGCGAGGCTCGAGGTTTCGACGTCGATCACGGGAATGATGCGCGAGGCGTTGCGAGGCGCATCGGGCCATTCAAGGCGGCTGCTTTCGAGGATGACCTCGGTGTCGCCCGCGCCGAGAAGTTGCCGCATCACGGGCCGAGAAAGCGTGGGGTGGCCCACGACGATGACAGTTCGCGGTCGAAGCTCGTGGGCTTCCGCGCCCATGACGTGCGCGATCGCCTCCGGGTACATGGGCACGAGGACCTCTGCGCACGTGCGTGCATTGCTGCTCGGTTCGGCGAAAAGCGGCAGGCCTAGGCGTGTGGCGAGCGCGGCGGCTCGGCGCCCGGAGTCATACCCGTCGCCGGCGACGACCACGGTGCGGGCGGGCAGGTCGCGAAGGGGAACACCGGCGCGGTCCGCCGAAGCAGCGTGTTCGGGAATGCGGAGTACTTCCTCGACACGCTCGACTGTCGCCCACGTCGCCGCGAGCGGATCGCGAAAACCGAGGTTGAGGTGCACGGGCCCTGGAGACTCGAGGGCGGCGTGGGCCGCGCGCGCCGCCGTGTCGACCGCAAGCCGAACATCGGTGTGGCTCGCTTCGTGGGCACCGGGGGCTGGAAGGTCGACATTGAGCACGGTGAACGGCGAAAAGAGCCCCGTCTGGTACGTCGTTTGGTTCGCCCCGGTCCCACGGAGCTCGGCCGGTCGGTCGGCCGTGAGCAGCACGAGAGGTATACGGCTGTGGTGCGCTTCCATGGCGGCGGCAAGCAGGTGTGCGGTTGCGGTTCCGCTCGTCGTTCCGACGGCGGCCAGCTCACCGGCTCGACTAAGCCCGAGGGCCGTAAACGCCGCGGATCGCTCATCGTGGCGCACGTGCACCTCGAATGCCGTGCTTTCGTGCTCGGCGAGGGCACTCGCTGCATAGGCGAGCGGAGCCGAGCGCGATCCGGGGGCAAGCACGAGGTGTCGAAGCCCACACGCAATGAGGGTGGAAAGAAGGGCGTGTGCGGCCTCAAGCGCGCCCGAACCGGCACGAGGCGGGGCGGAAATATGCATGTCCCCAGCCTACCGGGCTACCGCGTGCGCGCCTCGAGCACCTCGGCTGCCTGGGCAATGCGCACATGCCATTCGCGCGCGCGGCTCTCACTCGCGCGGTAATTCTCAATGAACTCCTCGCTCACGTCGATGCGCCCCGCGGGAAGCGTGCCGTCGTCACTCACGAGCGGGCGCTCGCACACGTCCCCTTCGAGGAGTCTCGCCGTGCCGAGCCCGCACGCATGCTCGAGCTCAGGAAGGGCCGCCGCGAACGCGAGACCAGCGCTGAGGCCGACCGACGTCTCGAGCGCGCTCGAGACCACAACCGGAAGCCCCGCTTGCTCCGCAAGCGCGAGGGCGCGCCGTACTCCCCCGAGCGGCTGGGCCTTCATGACGAGGATGTCGGCGGCGTTCGCGCGCGCCACGGCGAGGGGATCGTCGGCTTTGCGCACCGATTCGTCCGCGGCGATCTTCACGTGCACGCCGCGCCTCACCTCGGCAAGCTCGCGGACGCTCGCGCACGGTTGCTCGACGTATTCGAGACCGCCAGCCGCGCGATCGAGTTCGCGAATCTTCTCGATCGCCTCGCACACCTCCCACGAGGCGTTCGCATCCACCCTAATTCTGGTCTCATCGCCCAGGGCTTCCCGCACGGCCGCGACTCGCGCCACATCATCGCTGTGGGCGCAGCTAGCGTCGGACACCTTCACTTTCGCAGTGGTGGCGCCGAACGACCGGGCAAGTGCGTACGCGCGCTCCGGGCTCACGACGGGGATCGTCGCATTGATGGGGATGCAGGGGCGCAGGGGCTCTGGGAAGGGAAGGGTGGCCTGCTCGAGAGCGGCGGCGAGCCAGGCCGAGGCTTCCTCGGGGCCGTATTCGAGAAACGGCGAGAACTCGCCCCACCCTTCGGGGCCGAGCAGGAGGGCCGCCTCCCGCACGTCGATGCCGCGAAAGCGCGTGCGCATGGGGATGCGCACGATCTCGATGCGCTCGATCTGTCCTTCGAATTGCATAGGAGTTGTGGGGGTAATGGTGGTTCCGTTCGCGCGACTAGGCGGACAAGGGCCACCCGGATTGCATAAGGGTTGTGGGGGTTATCCGCGAGGTCTCGCCCCTCGCAAACCCCCACAACCTCTATGCAATTCAGGAAAGGGGGTGGCGGGGGCTACTCGTTGTCGCCGCCCGTCACGTTCACGGCCTCGCTCGCGATAGCCGCATCGTGCTGCTCATCGTCCCACACCCAGTTCGCGACCTCGGGAATGTCGGCGCCGTGCGTGAACGCGTACTGCCGGGCGCGAATACGCTCGTCAGACATGCGCTGGCGCAGTCCCGCGTACCGCGTACCGAGCGAATCGACGTGGTCGATCACATCCATGACGAGGTGGAAACGATCGATGTCGTTACGCATGAGCATGTCGAACGGCGTGGTCGTCGTGCCCTCTTCCTTGTACCCGCGCACGTGGATGCGCGCGTTCGGGTCGTGGCGGTAGGCAAGGCGGTGAATGAGCCAGGGGTAACCGTGGTAGGCAAACACGACCGGGATGTCCTTGCCGAAGAGGCCGTCGAAGTCCTTCTCGGAAAGACCGTGCGGGTGCTCACGCTCATGCTGGAGACGCATGAGGTCAACGACGTTCACAACGCGCACGCGCAGCTCGGGGATCTCCTCGCGGAGGATTTTCGCGGCCGCGAGAGTCTCGATCGTCGGGATATCGCCCGCGCAGCCGAGGACGACGTCCACGCCCTCACCGTTCACCTCGGTGCCTGCCCACTCCCAAATGCCGATGCCGCGCGTGCAGTGCACGATCGCCTCGTCCATCGTGAGCCAGTTCGGGTTCGGCTGCTTGCCGGCGACGACCACGTTGATGTACTGGCGCGAACGCAAGCAGTGATCGTACGTCGACAACAGCGTGTTGGCGTCCGGCGGAAGGTACACGCGCACAACTTCGCTCTTCTTGTTCACCACGTGATCGATGAAGCCCGGATCCTGGTGGCTGAAGCCGTTGTGATCCTGGCGCCACACGTGCGAGCTCAGGAGGTAGTTGAGCGAGGCGATGGGGCGGCGCCACTCGATCTCATTCGTGACCTTGAGCCACTTGGCGTGCTGGTTCACCATCGAATCGACGATGTGAATAAACGCCTCGTAGCTCGAGAACAGACCGTGGCGGCCAGTCAGCAAATACCCCTCGAGCCAGCCCTGCATCTGGTGCTCGGAGAGCATCTCCATGACGCGGCCTTCTTGCGCGAGATTCTCGGAGGCGTCATGGTCCTCGAACTCGCCATTCCACTGCTTTCCCGAGACTTCATAGATCGCCTGGAGACGGTTCGAGGCGGTTTCATCAGGGCCGAACACGCGGAAGTTATGCATGTTGTTCTTGACGACGTCGCGCAGCCACGTGCCAAGAACGCGAGTGGCCTCGGAATTCGTTCCACCGTGATGAGGCACGTCAACGCCGTACTCGCGAAAATCGGGGAGCACGAGGTCGTGGAGGACCTCGCCGCCGTTCGTGATCGGGTTGGCGCTCATGCGCTTGAGCCCCTCCGGCGCAGCATCGACGACCTCGTCGATGAACGCGCCGTCCTCGTCGACGAGCTCCTCGATCTTGTAGGACTCGAGCCATTCGCGCAGGTCGTTCAGGTGCTGATCGGTGTCGCGTGCGCTCGCGAGCGGCACCTGGTGGCTGCGCCACGAGCCCTCGGTTTTCTTCCCGTCGATCTCCTTCGGGCCAGTCCAGCCCTTCGGCGTGCGGAACACGATCATCGGCCACATCGGGCGCTCGATGTCGCCTTCGGCGGCGCGCTTTTTAATGTCGGCGATCATGTCGAGCGCCTCGTCGAGCACCGCAGCGAAACGCTTGTGCGTCTCTTCGATCGGTTCGTCGTCGAAGCCACCTTCGAAGAACAGAGGGGTGTGACCGTAGCCCACCATGAGCGAGCGAAGCTCATCCTCGCTGATGCGCGCAAGAACGGTGGGATTCGCGATCTTGTACCCATTGAGGTGGAGAATCGGCAGCACAACGCCATCGTTCTTCGGGTTGATGAACTTGTTCGAGTGCCAGCTCGTCGCGAGCGGGCCCGTCTCGGCTTCGCCGTCGCCCACGATCGTGAAGGCGATCTGGTCGGGATTGTCGAGCACCGCACCGTACGCGTGCGAGAGCGCGTAGCCGAGCTCACCGCCCTCGTGGATGGAGCCCGGAGTTTCGGGGGCGACGTGCGAGGGGATACCGCCGGGGAACGAGAACTGCGTGAAGAGCTTCTTGAGGCCGCGCTCATCCTTCGTGATGGCCGGGTAGGTCTCGGTGTAGGTGCCTTCGAGGTAGCTCGCGGCAACGAGGCCCGGGCCGCCGTGGCCTGGGCCCGTCACGTAAAACGCGTTGAGGCCGCGCTGTTTGATCGCGCGGTTTGCGTGCGCGTACAGGAACGTGAGCCCGGGGGTAGTGCCCCAGTGACCGAGAAGGCGCGGCTTCACGTCATCGCGCGAAAGAGGTTCGCGCAGGAGCGGGTTGTTCATGAGGTAGATCTGGCCCACCGAAAGATAGTTCGCGGCGCGCCACCACGAATTGAGCTGATGGGCTTCTTCGGCGGTAAGTGGATGGGATGGCTCGTTCGGCCATTCGCGTGCGGAGCTCATGTCTCTCCCTGCCCATGACTGGGACTTGCACTAGTGGGGCGACACGGCGCAGGGCGGCAGGCCGCTCATGCGCCAATGCCGATTGCTTAATGTAGTCTACGCCTCATTTTTCACGAGCGCTTGGGTGGTTTCAGGCCTGCGACGGCGCGCTTTTCACACGAAGCTTTAAACTTGACATCATGACTGCAGCGCCACTTCCCGCCCCCGTATCAGCGACGTTCGACCCCGATCGTTGGCGTGACATCGACGCGGCCGAACTTGGCTCCGCACCGTTCACGGACATCACCTACCATCGCGCTGTCGAGCGCACGCGCGATGAGCACGGCGAGGAACAGTGCCGGGATCTCAACGCCGTACGCATCGCGTTTGACCGGCCCGAGGTGCGCAATGCCTTTCGCCCGCACACGGTCGACGAGCTGTACCGCGCGTTCGATCACGCACGCCTCGACCCGAGCGTGGGCGTCATCATTCTTACGGGCAACGGTCCCGCCCCCAAGGACGGCGTGTGGGCGTTCTGCTCGGGCGGGGACCAGCGGATCCGCTCGCGCAGCGGGTATCGGTATGCCGACGGTGACACGGCCGAATCGATCCGCCCGGAAAGCGCAGGCCGCCTCCACATCCTCGAAGTTCAGCGTCTCATCCGCACGATGGGCAAGGTCGTGATCGCTGCGGTCAACGGCTGGGCCGCCGGCGGTGGTCACTCTCTGCACGTCGTCGCCGACCTCTCGATCGCAAGTAGGGAACACGCGCGCTTCAAGCAGACCGACGCGAATGTGGGCAGCTTCGACGGCGGTTACGGAAGTGCGTACCTCGCGAAGCAGGTCGGGCAAAAGCGCGCGCGCGAAATCTTCTTCCTCGCCGAGGAGTACTCGGCGGAGGATGCCTACAACTGGGGGGCCGTCAACCGCGTCGTTTCTCACGAGGAACTCGAAAACGAGGCCCTGCGCATGGCCCGCGTGATCGGCACGAAATCCCCGCAGGCAATTCGCATGCTCAAGTTTGCCTTCAACCTCGCCGATGACGGCCTCATGGGCCAGCAGGTTTTCGCGGGCGAAGCCACACGCCTCGCCTACATGACCGACGAAGCAGTCGAAGGGCGCGACGCGTTCCTCGAAAAGCGCGAGCCGGATTGGTCGGCCTTCCCCCACCCGCAGGGCTAGGGTTCCGACGGTTGCCGGCAAGCGTCGGATCGACATTTTTCACCGAAAGGAGCACGCGTGAGCACCTCACATACCCCCGACCGCGAGTCGCTTCCGTGGCTAACGCCCGACCCGTTCGATGGGACCGTGTGCTCGCAAGCTCAGTACGCGCGCGGCATCGGCGAGGCCCTCGCTGGTACCGCTCGCCTCTGGCTCGGCGCCCATGAGCGACCTGAGCTGATCGGCCCGCTCGAATGCACGAAACCGCGCGAAAACGCGTGCGCGGGCTGTACGTGTGCGCGTTCCGACGCGGGGGTACGTGAGCCCGATCCGCGCGAGATCGCCCTCGTGGTGCCGACCTCCGGTTCCACCGGGACGCCGAAGTCTGTCGCGCACTCGATCCAGAGCCTCAAGGCCTCGATTCACGCCACCGCCTACGAGCTCGGCTCGCACGGTGCCTGGATGCTGTTTCTTCCCCCCACGCACATCGCGGGCGTGCAGGTCATCGCTCGGGCGAGCGTGGCAAGCACACTTCTGGGACTCGACGATCACGACGGGCTTCCTGGCGCACTCGCGCCGCTCGTGAACCTTTCGGGTCATTTCGATGCGGCGGTGCTGACGGGTGCGATGGAGCGCTGGGACGCACGTGTCCGTAGCGATCAGGCCCTTGCTGATCTGCCGCTTTACACATCTTTCGTTCCCACGCAGCTCGAACGAATCGTGAGCGCGGCCGAAGCAGGTGATGCTGCTGTATCGCGCGCCCTCTCCCGTTTTGAGGCGGTGCTCGTGGGCGGCGCCGCGACTGCCCCTGAGCTCCTCGATCGCGCGCGAACGCGCGGCGCGCGGATCGTCACGACTTACGGCTCGAGTGAGACCGCCGGTGGCTGCGTCTACAACGGTTTCCCCCTCCAAGGGGTCGAACTCAAGGTCAACGATGAGGATCAGCTCATGATTACGGGGCCGTCGATCGCGCTCGGATACATTTACGAGACGGGCGCGTTCACGAATGTCGACGGCAACGATGCCGACACGCGCCGCCGCTTCTTTTCGACACCCGAGCTCGCCGCAACGCGCCTCTTGCGCACGAGTGACCTCGCACGCCTCACCCGCGACAAGGCCACTGGCCTCACGCGCCTCACCATCCTGGGGCGTGCGGATGACGTCATCATTTCGGGCGGGCGCAAGATCGTTCCGCAGGCACTTGAGCGCGTGCTCGAGGGCACGGGCGAGTTTCGCGAGGTTCTCGTCGTTCCCGTCGAGTCGAAGGAGTGGGGCCAGATGGCTGTGGCCCTCACCGTCCCAAAGGTTGAGGGGGCGATGCCCACCCAAACCTGGACGGCGGATCTCCAGGCGCAGCTGACGGTCGCGACTGCCCTTACCGATACCGGTTTTGCGCGGCACGAGATTCCCCGCAGTGTCCTGACGACGGGCGCACTCCCCCGCCTCGACAGCGGAAAGGTGGATCGCAAAGCCGCCGCTGAGCTTGCGCACGAGGCGCTGCTCAATATCGAGGCTTTCGAGTACGCGAAGAGCCTCGGCACACGTTTCAGCGCCGACGGGCACCACGAGCTCGAATTCGGCGGGCCCGACGAAGAGGACAACGAGTAAATGGCGAGTGCAGCACAATGGATCGAGGGGGCCCGGCCCCGCACGCTTCCCGCGGCCATCGCCCCGGTCGCGGCAGGCACGGGCCTCGCCCTCATGCACGGGGGTTACCAGGGCAGCGTCACCGTCGGGCGGGCCCTGCTCGCGCTCGTGCTCGCTCTCGCCCTGCAGGTGGGCGTCAATTACGCGAATGATTATTCCGACGGTGTCCGCGGCACCGACGATGACCGCGTCGGCCCGTTCCGGCTGACCGGTTCGGGGGCGGCGCGGCCCATGGCCGTGAAGCGCGCGGCTTTCGCGTCATTTGGGGTGGGGGCCCTCGCGGGCCTCACGCTCGTGATCCTCGCGGGCGCGTGGTGGATGATTCTGGTCGGGATCGTGTGCATTCTCGCGGCGTGGTACTACACGGGCGGCAAGCACCCTTACGGCTACATGGGCCTCGGCGAGGTCATGGTGTTCGTGTTCTTCGGGCTCGTTGCGGTCATGGGAACGAGCTATCTCCTATCTGGGCGCACTGGGCTCGACGACCTGCTCGTTGCGAGCGGCGTTGGCCTGTGGGCCTGCGCGGTCATGCTCACGAACAACCTGCGCGATATCCCCTCCGACCGCGTCTCCGGCAAGCGCACACTTGCTGTCCGGCTCGGCGACGGTGCCACGCGCCTGCTGTATGCGGCGATGATCCTCGTGCCGTTCCTTTTGCTGATTCCCGTGGTTCCGCACGCTCCACTCGTGGCGCTCACGTTCCTCGCACTGCCCCTTGCGATGGCGCCCATCCGGCGCGTGATTGAGCAGCGCGCTTCGGGCCGAGAGTTAATTCCCGTGCTCGCGGCGACGGGCAAACTTGAACTCGTGGCCTCGCTCCTCATGCTCGCGGGGTTCGCCCTGAGTTCGGCGCTCCTCTAAAAGCAGGGGCTACTCACCGCGGTCGATGAGGCTGTCCTCTTCCTCCGCATCGAGCTCGGCGTCAGATTTGTGACTCCGCTTTTTCTCTCGTCGCTCTTCGACGGAGTGCTCAAGGTTCGAGGCAACCCCCTGGCGTAGTTTTCCGAGCGCAAGGATCGAGATCAGCATCGCGATGACCGCGGCGAGCGTTCCTGTGAAGAGCCAATGCACGCCGGGCATGAAGAAGTACAAGAGTGCCCACACCCCGGCAAAGAGGGCGAGGCGGATGACCGAGTAGAGAACATAATTTCGCATTACCTCCATTATCCCTCGTCGTGAAAGAATGGCGAGCATGCCTCGCTTGATCCTGGTTCTCGCCCACGTTGCCCTCACGGTATATGCCCTCGCGGATGTCGCGAACACTCCCGAGTCACGCTCTAAGGGGCTGCCGAAGCTCGGGTGGCTCCTCGTGATCGTATTCGTCCCTTTCCTCGGGGCGTTCCTGTGGCTTCTCGCAGGAAAAGACCGAGGTTCACAGTCGAATGCTGCTCGCGCGCCCCGCTCGCGTGCACCTCAGCGCCCGCTGGCCCCGGATGACGACCCGGCTTTCCTCGCGAAGCTCGACCAGGAAAACCGCGCGCGCCGCCGCGAGCACATTCAGGAGGAGATGCGCCGCAAGAAACGCGAAGAGGGCGCCTTAGGTAGTTCCGCAGCGTCGAACAAGCCGCGCCCGGCGCCTGGGCGCACACCCGCGCCAAAAGACGATTCGAGAATCACCCCTGCCAAGGGACCGCGTGATTACACTGTGCGCGACTACGAGCGCCCCGAAGACAAGCCAACGGGCGACCTTGAGGGCCCCGACGACGATGGCGCCCGCCGCTAAGGTCACTTCCCGTCGCTGACGCTAGGTGCCCTGCCCGCGCACGGCGCCGATATCGCCCGCCTGAGCTAGAGGCGGTTTGCCGGCGCTCCGGGCTCGGACATGAGGGTTGTAGCAGAGTGCTGCGGGTATGTTGCCTCGTATTCGCGCTTCCACTGGCGCGCAAACGCCGCGGCATCCGCGCGAGAAACGAGCGCCCACACGCTCCCGCCGAACCCTGCACCGAACGCGGAGGCGGCACGAGCCCCGAGCGCGCGTGCCGAGCGAACAAGCTCGATGGTTTCCGGAATCTGGTTGCCGAGCTTTCGTTCCGCAAGGTCCTGCGAGCGCAACACGATCGCCGAAAACGCGTCGATATCCCCTCGATTGAGGGCTGCGGCAGCCTCGGGCACGAGCACCTCGGACTCCTCGATGAACTGCTCGAGCCTCTGGCTCGCATACCCCTCGGGAGCGACGCGCCTGAGCGGATCGAGCTCGCGCGAGGAGCGATCCACGGGCAATGAGGGATCACTGCTCCCGGTCAGCTCTCGCACGACGCGGTGAAGCGATGAATCATCGCGTCCCTGCTGCTCGTTCCACGCTTCGAGCACCGCCCCGAGCGCAGCAGGCCCACGGTTGTACGCCTCGCGCGCCGCACCCGTCTTTTCGGCGAGGACCCCGCTCACGGCGATGACGAACACCAGATCTTCAGGAAGCGACGAGGTGCCGAGAACCGTCGGCGGATCAAACACCACGTGGCTGAGCGCGCCCGGCTGCGTCGCGAGCATCCCGGTGTGATCGAGCGACCCGCCCGACGTGCCCACGCCCGTGAGACCCGCGAGGTCTTTGAACCGCTTCCCGTTTTCGATCGAGGCGGCGTACCCCGCGAGATCCACGCGATTGTCGATGTTTCGCGTCCACTCTTCACGCGCGGGAAGGTCGTTGAGGTCCGCGAGAGTGAGTGCCACCGCCGTGAGGACCGCGGACGAACTGCTCATCCCCGAGGCGGGTGGCAGATCCGAGTCAATGGTGAGTTCAGCCGGAGCAAGCGGACCGAAGTTCGCCGTGAGGCGGTTGAGCGCCGTTTGCACGTAGTGGGCCCAGTGGCCGTTCGGCAACTTTGGGTCGCGCAGCGGGGTGAGTTCGGCCGGCTCGCTACTGAGCGACGTGCGGATGGTGAATGTCGAGGAAGCGTCGGGCTTGTTCCGCCCGCGCACCGTCACGGCCCGGCTCACCGCCGATACGAGCACCTGGCCGCCCCCGTAGTCAGTGTGTTTTCCGAGGACTTCGATGCGGCCCGGAACCCGCCACCCGGTCACAGGCGCACGTCCACGTGGGAGAGGCGCGCCTGAACATCGGCGATATCATCGCGGCGCGAGAGGTCGAGCACCCCGCCCGACACCGGCACGACCTGCACGCTTTCGAGCGCCATGACGGCATCGACGATCTCGTACTCGCCGCGGGCCGACGGCGCGATGCTTCGGCACGCCTCAAAGATGGACGGATCGAACGCGAAAAGGTTCATCGACACCGGTGCGCTCTCGCCAAACTCGGCACGTTCGGACTCGGACGGTTTCTCGATCATGCCGGTCAGGCGGTTGCCCTCGTGCCTGATGAGCGCGAACGAGGCGATTCTCTCGGCGGGAATGTTGCTGTTTTCGATGAGCGACGCCCGGTCAAAGCCCGCGATTGCGCTCCCCGACACCTTCGCCATGGCCTCGAGGGCTTCGCGCGGGTAGAGGTTATCGCCGTTGACCATGAGCATCGACTCCTCCACCACGACGCTCGCAGCGCTCGCGAGGGCGTTCGCCGTGCCGAGAGGCTCATCCTGGACCGCAAAGTCAATGCGCAGGCGGCTCGGCGCGAGCGCGCGGACATGCGCGCTGAACGCCTCGTGTTCGGGCGCGACAACGACGACGGCCCGCGTGATGCCCGCATCCGCAAGCGCACTGAGCGAATAGTCGATGAGGCGATGCGCGCCGATCGGCATGAGCGCCTTGTAGCCGAGGCTTGCGGCGGCAGCCTGCTCGGCACTCAAGCTCGTGCTTTCGCCCTCAGCGCGCATGCGCGTGCCAAGGCCGCGGGCGAGAATTACAGCGGTGGTGATCACGGGGTTCCTCCGAACCAAGGGTTGTTCCCTGACGGGTATTAATCCTAGGCGTAGCGCCGCGCGATCGTGAGCGCCTCGCCGGCGTACCCGCCGCCAAAAAGTGCGGCGTGCAGGAGCACAAGATGCAGCGAATGGAGAGCGAGAACGTCTCGCCACTCATGCGCGAGTGGATGCGCTGCTTCGTAGCCTTCGACCACGTGGGCGAGATGCGGCGCTCCGAACAAGTGAAGGGCCGCGAGGTCATCCAGACGGTGGCCGGAATACGCCGCGGGATCGATCAACACTGCCCCCTCGGAATCAAAAAGCACGTTGCCCGCCCACAGATCACCGTGGACACGTGCGGGAGGCTCGTCGTCATCAAAATCACCGGCGCACAGCCTCGACATGAGACGCCTGAAAACTTTGCGCTGCTCCGCGTCGAACAGATCCCCCGACGCGCGCACGAGCGGGTCGACCCGCGCATTCGCGAACATCGCGCCCCACGAAAGGTACTCGCCTTCCTGCGCGAGGGGAAGCGCAAGCTGCTCGCCCGCGGGCCCCTGGAGACCGTCTCCCCGCCACGCGCGGCCTTCGGCATCGACCGGCCCGAGCCCGAAACTCCGCTCGCCACTCTCACTCGCGCGGCCGCAACCAGCGCCATGCGTCACGGCGAGTGCCGCGCCAAAGTCGCGCGCCGCACGCGCGCTAGGCGCTACGTGCGAAATGCGTTCGAGGCACAGCTGGGAGGCGTCGGACCCCACGATCCCGACCACCCGAGCACCACCGCTCGTCGCGGCCTCCTCAAGCCACTCGAGACCCGCGCGTTCCCACTGGATCGCGCGCGCGGTCCCAGGTTTGCGGAAGACGTCGCACTCACGCACCGACATTTACAGGCCCGAGTACGAATGCAAGCCGTTGATGACCGTGTTGACGATCGTGTAATTGAAGATCACGCACACGAAACCGGCGATGCAGAAGTACGCGGCGGTCTTTCCTCGGAAACCCACCGTCGCGCGCGCGTGGAGGTACACCGCGTACACGATCCAAATGACGAACGTCCACGTTTCCTTCGGATCCCAGTTCCAGTAGCGCCCCCACGCATAGTTCGCCCAAATAGCACCAAAGATCAGCGTGAACGTCCACAGCACAAAGCCCACGGCCGTCGTTTGAAATGCAACCTGCTCGAGGCGCTTGGCGTTGGGAACCCGCTCGAGCACCCGCTCGAGAAGCGACGAGCCCGCCTCATTCCCCGCCTCGAGGCGACTCTCACGCGAATGCTGGAGCAGCTGCAGCAGCGCGACAACGGCGGACAGGGAGAACAGGGCCATCGAGAGGATCGCCACGATCACGTGAATCACGAGCCACGGCGAATTCTGGAGGCTCGGCGTGAGGTGCGCGGCCGGCAAATACCACGACGTGTACGCGATGACCATAATGAAAAGGACGGGCGTAAGCACGAAGAGTCCAAGCCTACGCATGTCCCGCACTCGGTGCGCGAGCAGCAGAAATATTGCCATGATGACGGCCGCCCCGGTCATCGAGAACTCGTACATGTTGCCCCACGGCACACGCTGGGTCGCGATACCGCGCGCAATGACGCCGAGGAGCTGGAAGGCGGTCGCGATCGTCGCAGCCCCCAGGGCGAAGCTCAGCGGACTCATTCCACGTGCAGGCGTGAGTTCGGCCTCGGCATCGTCGGCGCCGTCAGAAAGGTCGAGATCCGCGGCAGGGGCAGAGCCGGCGAAATTGGAGCTCGCAGGCGCGCCGACGGTGGCGAGCTCACGCTCGCGCGTTTTCTTCGCGAGGCGCACATCCGAGCGCACCCGAACCGCTTTCGCGAGATCGATGGCAAAGGCGACGAACGCCATCATGTACACGACCATCGCGAGCAGGATGAAGAAATCCGATGCCGCGGCGAGCTGCTGAAAATTCACTGACGGGGTCCTTTTCCTCGAGGAACGGCGGAGGGGGAGGCAGGCGCGAGGTGGTCGGCGAGGCGGGCCACGTCGTTCGCGAGGGCGAAGTCTTCGCTACGCGCAAGACCAGCAACCTCGATCTCTACGCCTTCGCCCGCGGGGATCGCGCGCACCCACAGGCGGCGGCGCGGGATGAAGAGCGAAAGCATGAGGCCAGCGGCCGCGGTGAGCGCCATCGCAAGCGTGAAACCCTGCCAGGGGTCATGCTTCACGTCGAAAGCAGCATAGCGCTTGACGCCGCGAAACTCGATGCTCGAGCCATCGGGAAGATCGAAGCTCTCCCCGGGCGAAAGGCTCATGAGCAGAGGTTTCCCATCGGCTTGGGTCACTTGGTCAAGCGTGGAGACGTCGATCTGATAGGCGTTGGTGGGCACGCCGGCATCGAGGCCCAGGTCACCGGTGTGCGCCGTGAGGAAGAGCTTCGGTTCCACGAGGCCCGCGTACGTCGAGTGGGGGCCGCGCTCATCGACGACGGCCGTCGGCGCGAAGATCCCCACGAACGCCATTTGCTTAGGGGACGCATCGGGCATCTTCAACACGATCTGGCCGGTGTAGTTTTTGTCGTTCGAGACGGCACGAACGGGCCCATCCGCGACGACGTTTCCCTCGGGGTCACGCACGGTGAGGATGGGGGCGTAGCCATTGCCGAGAAGAAACGCGCTCGCGCCATCGACCTCAAGGGGCTCGTTCACGCGCACGCGCTTGCGGAATGTTTCGCGGCCCGGTGCCTCAACGGTAAGGTCCGCCTCGAACTTCGTGGGCAGCCCGAAGGCCTTCGGATTCGAGGTATCGGTCGAGAACTCCGCGCGAAACTCGTCGAGCGTGAAGCGAAAAGACGGAAGATCGTCGGGATTGAACCACGCGCCCGACTCAAACGTGTCGTAGCGGGTCAGAGAGTTCGCAAACCCCTCCCCCTCGACGACGGTGATTTGCCCGCGATATGACGTGAGATAGCCGAGCCCCACGCCGATGAGGACGCCGAGGAGCGCGAGGTGAAACACGAGATTGCCGGCTTCGCGTAGATACCCGCGCTCGGCGCTCACGCTGAGCGCACCCGTTTTCTCCTCGAGGTGCCGCACGCGATAGCCGGCCCGCTTGAGGCGCTTACTGGCGCGATCCTGGATCTCCTTCGCCGTGGCTGCCTCGACAGGACGTCTCGTGTAGCCAGTGAAGCGCGTAAGCCGGCGCGGCGTGCGGGGCGGCTGCGCGACAACCTGACGCGCATATGTCACGCAACGCGGGAGTACGCAGCCCACGAGGGAAATGAACAGCAGAAGGTAAATCGCGCTAAACCACGGCGAGGTAAAAACCTCGAAGAATCCTGCCCAGTCAAGAAGCTCGCCCCACCAGCCGTTCTCGGCCAAGAACTGATCCGTTTGCGCGGGATTCACGGAGCGTTGCGGCAAAAGCGACCCGGGCACGGCCGCGACCGCGAGCAGAAGAAGCAGCACGAGCGCCGTGTTCATGCTCGTGAGCTGGCGCCAGATGAAGCGCAGGCTTCCGCGCAGGCCAAGACGCGGCAGGGTGGGCTCGCTAGCGGGAGTGGGGTCGGGGGTGTCCGACGCTTGCTGGGCTTTCACCGCGGCTTCTCCTTTCGTGTGATTCGGGCCGGTCATATGACGGTCGTAAACGAGCCGGTCCACGTGGCAAGCTGCGCCATCCAGGCGCTCCACTGCCCCGTGAGAAGCAGCGTGCCGATCACGATGAGTAGCGCACCGCCGGCCACGGTGACGGATCGACGATGACTCTTGAGCCACGCCGACCACGTCAGTGCGCGGTCAAAGAGAAGGGCGAACGCGAGAAACGGGAGGCCGAGACCGAGCGAATAGGCGAGGGCGAGGAGCGCGCCGCGACTCGCGCTCCCGCCGTCGAGAGCGAGCGTGCTCACGGCGGCGAACGTCGGTCCGATGCACGGCGTCCAACCGAAACCGAAGATGATGCCCATGAGCGGGGCGCCCCACAGTCCGGCATCGGGCCGTTTCTTCACGCGCATCTCCCCGCTCAGACGCGGGAAGAGGCCGATGAACAGGAGTCCCATAAGAATCACGAGGACGCCTGCAATGCGGTTGATCCACGTGGTGTGTGCGCTGAGGGTGTACCCAATGGCCCCAACGAAACCGCCCATGACCATGAAGATCGCGGTAAAGCCCAGCACAAACAGAAAAGCTCCCAGGGCGAGGCGACCGGTGCGATTATTCTTCTCTTCCCTCTGGCCGGCCAGGCCGGAGACATAGGCGAGGTAGCCGGGGACGACCGGGAATACGCACGGCGACAGGAATGCCACGATCCCCGCGAGCGCACTCACGGCAGCGGCGAGAAGAAGCGAACCGTCGAGAACAGTGCTCGCAAACACGTGCTGGATTTCGGTCATTCGGAGAGGACCCGATCGATCATCGCGCCAAGGATTGAGGGGTCGGCGAGGCCGGAGATACGCGCGGCAACCCTCCCCTTCGCGTCAAACACGAGGGTTGAGGGCACGGCGTTCGGGGAGACCTGCCCGCGAAGCGCGTACATGATGGTGCCGTCCCGGTCGGGGATCGACGGGTAGGGAATCGAAAACTTTTGCTCAAACGCCTGGGCGGGGCCGGCTTCGTCTCGCACGTTAACGCCGACGAACGTCACGCCTTTGCTCGCGTAGGTCTCGTGGAGTTTGACGAGGTCGGGAGCCTCCTTGCGGCATGGTGCACACGAGGCGTACCACACGTTGAGCACGACCGGGGCGCCGCGCTTCTCACTCAGCGTGAAGGGCTCGCCGCTAAAAGTCTCGCCCGAAAAGTCGTAGGCATCGCCGCGCTTGTCGACCGCGATTTCAGTGCTCACCCCCGAGCCTTCAACGTAGCCGGTGTCGTAGCGCGCGGAGGTATCCGTGCTCGCGCAACCCGCGAGGCCCACAATCCCCAAGGGAAGAGCCAGCGCCGCACGACGCGTGAAAGATACGTTCCTCATGTGAGCTTCCCTCCCGTGGCATCCACCGCGCCCTCGTAGAGCGCGGCGGCAGGCTCCGCATACTCGACGTGATCAAGATGCTCCCCGCTGAACACGAGGGAGGTCACGGATGCGAGGCCGCATTCACGCTTGCGCGGGTCGTGCAACATCGGCTTGTGCTCTGCGGCGCGGCGCGTGAGCCAGATTGGCAGCTGGTGCAGCACGAGCACTGCCTCGTGCCCCTCGGCGGCGTATCGAGCATCGCGCACCGCCGCCATGACGCGATCCACCTGGTCGCGGTATCGCTCGCCCCAACTCGGGCGAAACGGGTTCACGAAGTACTTCCAGTTCTTCGGATTGGTGAAGCTCGCTTCGCCGTGGCCAATCCTGTGGCCTTCAAAGTGATTGAGGGCCTCCGTGAGGCGTTCGTCAGTCTCAATCTCAAGCCCGTGCGGTTCAGCGATCGGCTTTGCCGTTTGCTGCGCGCGCAACAGTGGAGAGGCCACCACCTTCGCGATGTCACGCTCCGCAAGAGCCGCGCCCGTCAAGCGGGCCATCTGTTCACCGCGCTCCGAAAGGCGATAGCCGGGCAGGCGTCCATAGAGGATCTTTCCCGGGTTATGCACTTCACCGTGCCGAACCAGGTGAACGATCGTCTCAGTCATAAGCCCCTCTCGAAGGTAGAAAGAGTGGCCACGAAGCGACCACAAAGCCTTGGCCGTCCAGCCTAGCCTCTAGTCCCGCTCGCCGGCGGAAAACTCAATGCACTCGCGGTCCTCATCACTCACGAGCTTATCGAGGATGCGAGCAAGCTCGAGAAAATCCTCTCTACCCAGCGGCTCCAGAAGAAATTCACGCACGCTTCTCACATGCACCGGCGCCGCTTGCTCGAGCAGCTCGCGGCCCGCGGCCGTCAACACGGCGACGCGCCCGCGACCGTCGGACACCGAACGCTCCCGCGCCACCAGACCGCGCTTTTCCATGCGCGCCACCGTGTGCGTGAGCCGAGAGCGCGAGTGGACGACCTGTTGGGCGAGATCCGACATGCGCACGCAGTCGCTTTCGCTCTCGCTCAGCCGTACGAGAATTTCGTACTCGGGGAGCGAAAGGTCGATTCGTGGATCCTGCTCGAGGGTCTGCGAGAGGCGATCCTTGAGGCGCGTGGTCGTGAAAAGGTAGGTGCGCCATGCCTCTTGTTCCTCGAGGTCGAGCCACGGGACCTCCTGCCCGACGTCCTCGTTCGCCACCTGCGGCCCCTTTCGCTCAAACTCTCGGATAGTGCATGAAAACGCCTCCTATTATGCGCGTATGGGGACCCGGGTGCACGAAAGGGTGTCCCCCACCTCACCTCCTGAGCGGCAGCGAGGGCAGGTCGCGAGGGTTGACAACACCACACATCAGGTTTTAGTTTAGTTTTCAACTTCTGGGGTTGTGGAACACGCCCGCCCCAATCCACGGCAGAAAAGGAGAACCCCATGACCGCACTTCCCGAAGGCCTCACGCAGGGAACCTGGACCCTCGATGCCTCGCACACCACCGTCGCCTTTACCGTTCGTCACGCCGGCGTTTCGAAGACTCGCGGGCAGTTCACCGACGTCTCCGGCCGCATGGTCATCGGCGAAAAGCTCGAGGACTCTCGCGTCAATGCCGAGATCCAGATTGCCTCCCTCACGACCGGGAACGAGGATCGCGACAACCACCTCAAGAGCGCCGACTTCTTCGACGCCGAACAGTTCACCGCCATGGCCTTCACCTCGACGGCCTTCGACGGCACAACCCTCAAGGGTGATCTCTCGATCAAAGACGTCACCAAGGAAGTCGAACTTGACGTCGACTACGAAGGCGCCGCAACCGATCCCTTCGGCAGCTACCGCGCGGGCTTCTCGGCGACGACCAAGATCTCCCGCAAGGAATTTGGACTCACGTGGAATGCGGCCCTCGAAGCCGGCGGCGTTCTCGTGGGCGACACGGTCACGATCACGATCGACGTCGAGTTCACGGCGCCCGCGGCAGCATGACACCCCCCGAAGGATCCGCCGAGCCGGGCCTCGTCTCCTCGAGCGGCGCGCGCATTGTGCTGCTCGAAAGGCCCGGCTGTCACCTGTGCGAGGAAGCAGCCGAGGTAGTCTCGCGCGTCGCCGCGCTCACGGGTGAAGAGGTCGAGCGCGTCAACATTGAAGCCAATGATGAGCTCGCGCGGCGTTGGTCGATTGAGATTCCCGTTGTCGCCGTCGACGGCGACGTTGTCGCCGTCTATCGCGTGAACGAAGAGGAGCTCAAGGCTGCCCTCGTACGCGGCCTGAGGCGCCCGAATCCGCTCTTTGGTGCGGCAGCGCGCATTTTCCGCCGCGGCTAGCGTAGGGCTGGGTGCGGCAACACCGCCCAGTAACTCCCGGTTCAGGCACTAGGGCCCCTCCTCATGAGGAGGGGCCCTAGTGCTTTGTGTGCCTCACCATCCCCCCTATCCATCCCCCTTCTCCTCTCCGCCCCCTCCCTTTCCCCTCTCCGCCTGCCTTTTCGAAAGTGGTGAAAAACGGCGTGAGAGTTGCGTTTTGGCGCGCCAGGAGGCGATTTTTCGCCACTTAGAATCCGGGAGCGAGAACAGAAACCAGGGGCCGAGATTGAAACCGGGGGCTATAGCCTGGAATGAATCACAAAGAAGGCCGCCGCCCTCCGGATGGAGTGGCGGCGGCCTTCTGCACAAGCGGGCTTTGGCCCGCTGCGCCTTACTTCTTGTTGCGGCGCTGGTGGCGGGTCTTGCGGAGAAGCTTGCGGTGCTTCTTCTTCGACATGCGCTTGCGACGCTTCTTGATCACGGAACCCATGATTGCCTCTTTTCTTACAGTACGTGGTGGCGGCGGCACCGCCCAGGTGTCAGTGGCCGGCACGCGCCGAGCGCAGCCGGGGCGGCCACCCTCTCGCGGGGCAGCGGCCACAAACACAGACAATGAACTATTTTAGCGCTGCAGCCCAATGCGCTCAAAGGTCATCGGCGAAGCGTGAGGGGCTTCACGCGCACGTTTCACGCCGACGCCACGAGCGTGGAAAGGGCAGCCTCAAGGCGCGCCGCCCGATCAAGCTCTCCCTGGGCACGCGCAACGACTGTGCGCTCCGCTGCGTCACGAAGCGAGGACCGCAACGCGCGGCGAGCCCGCCGCTTCCGAGAAGCCGCAACGAAGGAATTGAGCACCGCGGCAAAGGCACCCAACACGATTCCGAGCCCAAGCCCCGCAATAATCATCGCCGTCGGTACGGGCACGGGAACCCACAGCCCCTCAAGCATGGGCATGGGCGGTTTCGGCACCTGAAGGAAGTCGAAGCCAGCAAGGGCGAGAAGCCACACGAGGCCCGCTATTGCCATCAGGAATGAGAGCCACTGCACGATGTTGAGCGGGAGCCACGTCCACGACTTTTCAGCGCCGCGAAAGTCCGTATGGGTGAGGGCATAGTCGACCTCGTCGGGAAGTGCGTCTTTCTCCTCTTCGAGAGCGTCCGCGAGACGACCCGGCCACGGATTCGGTGCCTGACCGGCAAGGGACAGCGCGAACTCGTCGACCGCACGATTCATCCGAGCACGTGCGCCGGGGGCATCGATCGAAAGTGAGGATCGTGCGACGAATTCGTCGTCCGAATCTCCCTTGCGGTGCTTGTTACTTCCCCGCCCGACGCGCATGCGCTCGAGCGGGTCAATCTTAAACGCGCCAATCCACCGCAGCGCCGGCCAGCCGGTATGGCGACCCGCGCGCGTGCGGTAGCTTTGCGCAACTGCTTCAGAGATTTTGTCCACCTGGGCCGCGGTGGCGCAGGCATCTTCGAGTCGGTCGAGCTCGACGGTTGGTACTTCTCGCGCGAGCTGAGGAATTTCGGCGGACTTACGCGAAACGATCGCCCCGGTCGCACGCGCGATGGCCTCCCCCTCGGCGCGAGCGTCCGCGAGCAGACGCTCGAGAACAGCGCGCTTCGACTCGACAACGGTGGCGATCTGAGCTCGCAAGTGAGGGAGTCCGGTGCCATCGACGGCACTCACGAGGCATACCTCTGTTTTCGCGAGACCGTCCTCGGCAAGCAGTGCCTTCATCGAGGAGCGCACCGCCGCACCGTCGGCCTTCGTCAGGCGATCGGCCTGGTTCACGACGACGATCGTGACCGCATCGTGGCGCGCGAAGCGGCTAATGAACTCGGTGTGCAGCACGGCGTCCGCATACTTTTCGGGATCCGTGACCCAGACGAGCACATCGACGGTGCCGGCGAGACGCTCGGCAATCTCGCGGTTAGCGCTCTCGACAGAATCGAAGTCGGGGAGGTCCACGAGGATGGCTCCCTGCGGGAGGGATCCGCGGCCCACCGTGTGCCGCTCGCGAATCTCGAGCCAGTCAAGGAGCGAGGCCGCTGAGCCGTCCACGTGTTCATCCGCAGACTCGGGGAGGATCGCGAGAGCTTTCGAGGTCGTGGGGCGCCTGTGCGCAACACGCGCGATGTCCTCACCGACGATCGCATTCACGAGCGAGGATTTCCCCGATCCCGTTGCCCCGAAGAGCCCGATCACGGTGTGCTCGCTCGAATGCTCGAGACGCTCCGTGAGCCGCGCACACGCGGCACGCGCGCCCTCGAGCGTCGCATCGTCGAGGAGCGGCTCCGCCTCCACAACCGCGCCGCTCAGGGCCTCCACGGCAGTGTCGAGTCGGCCGCGGGTCTTCGTGACGGATCGAGTGCTCACTATTGCCCACCCCTTCGGGGAGCAGCGGAGGGGCCACCCAGGTTCTCGATGAGTTGACGCACGGTCTCGGCATCGCTGTGAATCGTGCTCGATGCCGTCGCGATGGGGTGCGCAGCGAGTGCCGTGGCGAAGGCTGTTGCTTGTGTGTCCACGACGTTGCCGATGCGCGAATCGAGCATTCCGCGCGCTTTCTTCGCGAGCCGCCTCACGGCCTCATCGCCAAAGATCGATTCGAGAAGTTTCTGCCCCACGAGCGCCGTCGCCGTTCCCGCGCCTACCTCGAGGCCAGTCGGCATGAAGGCGGTGGAGGCGAACACCACGACCATGAGCGCGATGCCCACGACGTTCACGCCGAGGGACAGCACTCGTGCCTGCGTGCGGCGGTCTGAACCCTCTGATTCGACGAGGTCAAGGACGTCCTTTTGCCACGCCCGTACCTGATCCTCAACAGTGCGGCGGAAGCCTTCGGGCACCTGCATAAGCGTGACGGCAAGGCCGGGGCTCGACTGCAACAGGGACGCGCCTGCCGCATGCGAGTTCCACGCGCGCACGGTACGCGAGCGAGCGTTGGCAACCTGGTCGATGACGACGGTCACGAGGCCCGTCTCAATCGCGTTCTCGGCTGCGACCACCGGGCGCGTACGTCCCGTAAGAGCAGCGGTGATGCGGTCGCGCGTGCGCGACACCCACCCCTGTACGCCCTTGAAAAATTCACCAGTACCAACGACGTCCTGCCAGCGCGCGAGAACTTCGCCGCGCAGCAGCGCACCGTCGCGAGTAAGGTTCGCGATCGAATCCTTCGCCGCATCGAATTCGGCGCGCGCGAGCGCCGCAAGCCGATCCCGTTCGTCTTCCTGCGCGGCGACCGCTTCGCCGAGTTCGTCGAGCGATTGCGCTGTTGCCACGAGCGCCCCGCGCAGGGTGCGCCGCGCGATCGCGCTGCGCGCCTCCTTATCGCGGGCGAGCGCCCCCAGCCACGCCGAAAGCTCGCGCACCTCATCTGTTTCGAGGATCTCCCCCTCGCCGAGCTCCTGCTCGTGGATCGCAAGCAGTCGCTCCGTCATAACGCCGCGCTCCGCGAGCATCGCCCCCAGGTGCGACGTCAAATCTTCGGCAACCCCGTCCTTGTGCGGGATGCGATTCATGATGACGACCACGGTCACCTCGCGCTCCGCGGCTTGCGCAAGGGCGAGCCACGGCACCGCATCCGCGTATCGATGCGCGGTTGTCACGAAAATCCAGAGGTCTGCCGCACGAAGTAGCTGGCCGGCGAGCTCGCGGTTTTCGCGGCTGACCGAATCGATATCGGGCGCGTCCAAAAGTGCGATTCCCTGGGGCACGCGCTCGCTTTCGACCAGGTGAAGGGCCGTGCCGAATCCAGCTCCGCGTTCGCGCGCTTCGGGGCTTGACGCACTCATGTGCACGCGAGGAAGCGAGGGCAAGATTCTGTCCCCTTCGAACCACTGCGCATCAGAGGGGCTGTGCACGAGAACCGGTTGGCGCGTCGTCGGCCGCAAAGCCCCCGCGCGCGAAATGTTCTCCCCCACGAGGGCATTGACGAGCGTCGACTTACCGGAGCCGGTCGAGCCGCCCACCACCGCGAGAAGCGGCGCCTCGAGAGAGGCGAGCCTCGGTGCGAGGTGGTCCTCAATCTGCTGCGCAATATGCCCTGCCTTTTCGCGCGCCTCAGCCGCGCCGGCGATGTCAAAAGGGAGACTCGCCTCGCGCGCGCGTCGCGCGAGCGGCGACAGAAGGGGGGAATCGGCACGTGCATCCATGGCATAAGCCTACCGAACTGGGCCTGCAGTGGAACGCGACAACCGTCGGACCCGAGCGGCCCACCGGTCCCCCGCAAACATGCCCCGCGCCCTGAAAGGGAATAGAGTAAACGCGGCCCCACTTTTCGCGCCGAAAGGAGGCTCCGTGGGAGCACCCGTCATCCCCCGCCTAAAACCACGGCGCCGCCTCAACGCGATCACGTCTTTTATTTCGCGCCTCGTGCGCGAAGCGGCCCGCACCTCCCCCGCGCGCCTCGCACTGTTCGTGTTCACGGCAATGATCCTGCTGTTCACGATCATCCTGGAACTGCCCATTTCAAGCGTGTCCGGTCAGCGCACCCGCTTTGCTGACGCCCTCTTCACCGCCGTGAGCGCCATGTGCGTCACCGGCCTCGTCACCGTACCCACGCAAACCCACTGGTCAACGTTCGGGCTCGTCGTGCTCATGGCCGCGATCAAAGTGGGCGGTCTCGGTGTTTTGACTCTCGCTTCGCTCCTTGGCCTGAGCGTGATGCGGCATATGGGCTTGGCTCAGCGAATCGTGACGGCCCGCGAAACCAAGGCCGCTAAGCTCAGCGAGGTCGGCGGGGTTTTGCGCACGATCGTTATCACCTCAACGGGGTTCGAGATCGCGACGTTCATCGCCCTCGTCCCCTTCCTCTTGCGCCACGAAACGAGCCTCAAGTACGCCCTCTTCAATTCGATTTTCTACGCGATCTCGGCATTCAATAACGCGGGGTTCATCCCGGAGGTTGGCGGCATTTCGCGCTACATGGCGGATCCGTGGTTTTCGATCCCGATCGCCACGTCCGTGTTCGTGGGCGCGCTCGGCTTCCCGGTCATCCTCGTGCTCGTGCAAAACTGGCGCACGCCCGAGCGCTGGAGTCTTCACGCGAAGCTGACGATTTGGACCTCGAGCATCCTGCTGGTCGCGGGCACCGTCGGAGTTCTGCTTTCCGAGTGGGACAACCCCGCCACCCTTGGTGGCCACGGCTTCGACACGAAGCTGCTGTCGTCAGCATTCGCGAGCGTCATGACCCGCTCCGGCGGCTTCTCCACTCTCGATATCGGCGCGATGAACACCGACACGTGGCTCATCATGGATCTGCTCATGTTCATCGGCGGCGGCTCAGGGTCGACGGGTGGTGGCATCAAGGTCACCACGTTCGCCCTGCTCGTGCTCTCGATCATCGCGGAAGCAAGGGGCGACCGTGACATTGAGATTTTCGGTCGAAGCATCCCGTACGACACGATTCGCCAGGCGATTGCCGTTCTCGTGATCAGCGTGCTGTTCGTTGCGATCGCAACGTGGACGATGCTGCGCCTGACGGATTACCCGCTCGATCGCGTCCTGTTCGAGGTCCTGAGCGCGTACGGCACGGTTGGGCTCTCGACGGGGATCACGAGCGACCTCAGCCTTGCCGCGAAGTACGTCATCATCGTGTGCATGTACGTGGGGCGTATCGGTCCAATGACCCTTGGTGCGGCGCTCGCGCTGCGCAGCCGCCGACGGGTCATCCACCTGCCCGAAGAACGGCCCGTCGTCGGCTGAGTCCGGTAGGCTGGAACACATGGCAAACTCCCGCTCCTTCGGCCGCAGCGTCCTGATCGTCGGCCTCGGTCGTTTCGGGGCGTCGATGGCCCTCAACCTTGAATCGCTCGGCACGAACGTGCTCGCGATCGATAAACGCGCTGATCTCGTCCAGGATTACTCGGGCAAGCTGACCCACGTGGTCGAGGCAGATGCCACCAATATTGAAGCGCTCAACCAGGTTGGCGCGTCCAGCTTTGACGTCGCCGTCGTTGGCGTCGGCACGTCGATTGAAGCGAGCGTGCTCATCACCGCGAATCTCGTGGACCTCGCGGGCCCCGTCATTTGGGCGAAGGCCATCTCGGTTGCCCACGGCAAGATTCTCGAGCGCATCGGCGCGCACCACGTCGTGTTCCCCGAGAAAGACGCGGGTCAGCGGGTCGCGCACCTCGTCAACGGTCGCCTCCTCGACTACATCGAGTTCGACGACGGGTGGGCAATCGTGAAGATGCATCCACCGCGCGAAATCCAGGGCTTTTCCCTTGGCGAATCAGACATTCGCACGAAGTACGGTGTCACGGTCGTTGGCGTGAAGTCTCCGGGCCGCGACTTCACCTACGCTGAGCCCGAAACGGTCGTCTCCTCGCACGACACGCTCATCGTTTCCGGCCACACCGAGCTGATCGAGCGTTTCTCTAACCGCCCGTAGCGCGGGTTTCCGGGTAAAGGGTTCCGACGCTTGCCTCGCCCCTAGCGCTCTTCCATTTTCCGCGACGCCTGTGCGGCCGCTCTCATGCCGCGTGCCATGAGCGCACGGATCCCGCCTTCTTCAAGTGCGGCGATGGCCTGCGCGGTCGCACCGCCCGGCGAGGTCACGGCGTAGCGCGCACTCGTGGGCGTTTCACCGGTCTCGTGCAGGAGGGTTGCGCTTCCAAGCATGGTGCCCACCACGAGATCCGTGGCAACGGCCCTCGTGAAGCCTTGGGCGACGGCTTCGTCGATCATCGCCTCGACGATGAGGAAGAAGTACGCGCTTGCGCTCCCGGCGGCGCCGATCACGCCGTGAACCTGGTGTTCGGGAATGTCGACGACGGTCGCGGACCGCGCGAAGAGGGCGTGCGCAAGCGCACGCTCAGCCTCGCTCGCGCGGTCGCCCGGCATGAGGCCCACGACGCCGCGACCGACCGCGATGGGCGTGTTCGGCATCGCCCGCACGAGCGCCGTGTGCCCGTCGAAAGCATCGCCGAGCGTTGCGAGACTCGCTCCGGCGAGAAGCGACACAATGAGCGTGTCCTTCCGCACGTGCGGGGCAATCGCGGGGGCCATGTCGTCGAGGTGGTACGGCTTAAAGCCGAGCACGATCACGTCGGATTCGCGGGCGGCGGCTGCGAGGGTGTCGTCGGACCCGAAGCGTTCAAACGCACTCGTGGCGCCGATCTCCTGAGCGGCCACTTGCGTGGACGTCGCACTCGAGTTGAGAAGAACGAGTCTGTCGGCGCCGACGCCGGCCTTGCGGATGGCACGCGCGACCGCGCCGCCCATGTTGCCGGCGCCGATCACGGTGACGGTGAGGTCAGTAAGGTTCGCCATTGCACGCATCCTTCGCTATCGAGTGCGGCCCCAGTGCGGCGGCACGTCCCGCATGAGCCGCTCGTCGTTTGAGTCGTCGCCGCGATCGGCCGGTGCCCGCTTCGGGATCACGCGGTCCTTCGCTGGCTCGACCTCCATGGGCTTTCCCGTGATGGAGGAAACGACGAGCCTGCCGCGAGCCTTTTTCTCGCTCACCGAGCCTCTCCCTCGCTTTGTTTCGCGAGGTAGCGGCGAATCGCGGCTGAAACTGACACGTCGAGCAGGACGCTGCGCTCGGTAAACGCCAGGAACTCGCGCACCTCCGTAGCGAGTTGCTCGGAGAATCGAGCCTGACCGTCCGAGCATATGTAGGCGACGACCTGATCGAAGTCGTCCGGTCCGTAGAAGCTCAACGGGTGACCGGCCGGGATCTTCGGCTTCGGCAAGCGATGGCGGGCAGCGCCCCGCCCGATTTTGATGTCCTGCTGCTCGAGGTAGTCGTGGTAGGCGCGCTCGACGCTCTTGATCACGCGTTCTGCTTCGCCCTCGGGATCGATGAAGAGGGCCCACGACCAGACGCGCTCAACAGTCCATCCCGCCGCTTCAAGGCGCTCTGCGCTCAAGCGGTCGCGTTCACGCTGGTCCGTGATTTCGCGGTAGCGCGGGCCGTCTGTCGCGACGGCGACGAGGTAGCGCCCGGGAAGCTCGGGGTGGGCGATCGCGAGTTCGACGCGCTCGCTCGACAGGCCGTAATCGAGTTCGACCGTGTAACCGGCGCGCCACAGGCGGTCGGCGAGGTCAGCGACGAGCGCTTCGGAGCTATCGGGGATGTCCGGTTCGGCGGGATGCTCAGGAGCATTATCGTCGGTAGCCTCGCCCTCGACCGCAGTTCCGGGTTCGCCTTCGTCAGCCGGCTCGTCGCCCTCGCTATCCTCGCCGGCGTCGACCGGTTCCGAGGGTTCGGTTTCGGCGGGGCTAGCGTCGGCACTCTCGTTCTGCTCGGCAGGTTCCGACGGCTCCTCGATCTCTACCGCAGCCTCGTGATCAAGCACGCTTTGCGAGAATCCAGCCTCGAGGAATTCAAGCAAAAGCCGCAGGTCACGCGCGCCCTCCGTGCGAAGCCTATCCACCTCGAGATCGCTGCTGCGCACGGCGCTTACGACGCTCGTGTGGAAGCGGGCTCGGGTCAAAACCGTGAGGAGGGCCCTGCGGCCGGCGTCCGTCGACAGCGGGCCGAAGCGATGCAAGAGGCGATCGTGGGGGGTGAGACCGAAGCCGAGTGACACGATGACGTCGTCGCGCACGATCGCTGTTGCCGCCTGCGCGGGCACGACCGTGAAGAATTCTTCGCGCTCGGGGTTGAAGAAGTCGTGTAGATCGGGCAGGCGACTCACGGACCGCATGACCGAGTCCTGGACGGCCTTGGCATGCGTGGGTGTGAGGGTCAGGACCGCGAGTGAGCGCTCGGGGTTGTGGCGCGCGTGGTAGATCACGAGGTCGGTGACGCGGCGAAGCTCGGCGTCGGTCGACTCCACAAATTCCGCGCCCTGGCGCACGGGGCCCCTGCCATCCGGGACGTAGATGAAGGTGTCCTCGTCGATGTGCTCGGGGCTCGGCGGCGCGAGCAGCGCACCCCATCCCGCATCGAGCGCCTTCGCGCGGTTCTCGACGAAGCGTCGCACGCCGCCGGTCGCGGGATGCGTGTCGCGCACGAGCCGCAGCACGGGCGCGACTTCACTCGCTTCGTCGAGGAGGCGGGCCATGCCCGAGTGGTGGGCGCGAACATCGTCGCCATCAACGAAGTCAAACGGGTCGCCGACGATCACGGCCTGGCTCGCTCGCGACAGTGCCGGGATCGCCGCGGCCGTGGGGAGTCGCGCAGCATCGGCGAGAATGACGAGATCGAAGTGGCGCCCGGCGGGAATCATTTGCGGCACCATGAACGGCGAAGCAAGCCACAGTGGCCGCGCACGGAACATGATGTCCTGATACTTCCCGGCAGTGTCGCGCACGCTCATCGTTCCCGGAGTATTGAGCTCAATAATCGCGCTGCGCGACGTTTCCGGGAAACGCTTCATGGTTTCCACGAGCAGCTCGTCCACGCGCTTGCGAACCCGGAAGCGACCGGCGTTGAGATTGTGCACGTCGAGGCGGCGATAGCGCTCGGCCACCTGGGAAAGCTTCGTACCGTCGTACTGCGAAAGGGTCGGTTCAGCGCGCGCGATGAACTCGAGCACGCTCACCCACCACGCGAGATTGAGCTCGGCGACGGCGAGGTCACTTGTGATTTCCGGGCCGCGAATATCGCGAAGGAGCGCCGTGAATCCCTCAAATTCAAGTTCACGCATGACCTTCGTGCGGCGAGGGAGAACATCGAGCACCTCACTTCGCGCGTTGAGCTCCTTCATGCGTTCGTGAAGCGCGCCAAGTTCGGTGTTGTCGAAGTCGGTGCCCTGCTCGGTGCCCGCGAGAAGAACCTGCAGTTCATCGAGGCTCTTTTGTGTGCTACCCACGAGCGCCTCAACCTCACCGAGCGACTTCGGTACAACCGGGGTGAGGCCAGCGTCGGTCGCGATCGCTTCCCACTGGCGGTGGATGTCCTGAGCGGCCAGGAGGTGCGCGCGCAAGTTCTCCGTGTTTTCCGACGGTTGCAGCATCGATTTTGCGAGCTTCTTCCAGCGGCGACGCTCGCCAAAGCCCATGACCGCCCCGTGTTCCTCGCGGAAGGTTTTGTCGGAAACCGCTGCGAGAAGCATGTCGATTTTCTCGTTGAACAGCTCCGGGCGCACGTGGCGGAAAAGGGAGCGCATGGCATCGAGAACGCGCACCGTGTGCCGAAGCTCCGCGAAGCTGCGGGCCTTTTCAAGGTTGCACGGCGCACCGAGAGCCTCGGCGTGCTCTATAAGCTGCGGAAGTGAGGCCTCATCGAGCTCGGTCACGAGTTCGAGTGCGCGCTTGGCCTGGTGCTCGCTCGTGATCGAGGCCTCGTACCACGGGGTGTCCTCGGGAACCATGCCGAGCGCGCCCGATTCGACTGCCTCGCGCATGAGTCGCTCGTACCGTTCGCGATCCTTGAGGATCGCCACGGCGACGTTCGACGTGAGTCGCACGCCCGTGCGCGGCGCGGGGCGGCGGCGTGCAAGATCGGCCAGTTCATTGATCGCTTCGTGGGCGCTCACACCCCACGGTTCCTGCACACGGTGCATCGCCTCGACGTGCCCCGTGAGCACGTCGCGCGCCTCTGCCAGCCCTTCGGGCTCAGCGAGACTGACGGGCGGCACGAACGAGCTTGCTTTCGCGAGCGAGAGCAGCATCGAGCGGCTCGCCTCGCGCTGGAGATGCGGGTCGGGGACGAGGCTAAGGAGGATGTCCTCGAGGCCCGCGGTCTCGATTTCTGACTGAAGCTCGGCGAGTCGACTCGAGCTTTGCGACACGAGAAGCACGCGTTTGCCGGCGGCGATCTGTTCAGCCGCGAACGCCACGACGGTGGGCGCTAGTGGGCGACCTGGCGCGCCGTGAACCACGAGTGCGGGGCGCCCCTGGAGGTTTTCGGCAATGAGGCGCGCATCGGCATCGGCGCTCGCGACCGACTCGGGCACCTCCTCTTCTGAAGAAGGCTCAACTGCGAGTTCATCGCGTGATTCTTCGTCACCCGCGAGCGCGCCGATGATCGGCAGGTCCGCGAGGTCCTCGGCCGGAACATCGAAGTCTTCGAGCATGGGGCCCGAGGTATCCACGAGGTTGCCAACGACAAGAGCGTGGGAGATGCGGAAACCGGGAAGCGGTTCCCCGAGCGAGCGGAACGCGTCGAGGACCGGCTGCGGATCGAAACCGTGGTGAGAGTCGGTGAGTTCGAGTAGCGCACGGGCGTCGATGAGGACGCCTTCGTCGCGAAGGGCCCTCAGCACGAGGGGGTTGAGGTCGACAGCGGCGTCAAGGTCGATGTCGATGTCCTCGCGGGCGCCACCTCGCACGTGCAGGTTGAGCGGACGCAAAAGGAGCGGCGCATGCACCTGCTCGCCCGAAAGATCCACCCAGGTTGCCTCCCCGATCGCGAGGTGGCACGTCGTGAGACCGCGGTTTTCGGCGTGGGCGAGGGCACTCTCGCGGATCTGGAATGCGGCTTCGCGCGCACGCTCGAGGGAGGCTTCCTCGCGCACGAGCGAAGAGAGTCGTGTGGAGCCGCGGCTCGCAAACAGGTGGGCGAGCCCCTGCGGATGCGAGTTCGTGAGGTCGAGAAACACACCCGAGCGCATGTCTGTCAGGAAGTCGTGGTCTCCGGCGAGTGACGCGAGAGCCGTGCGCCACGTCGCAAGCGATTCCTCGATCCGTTCCTCGCGGCTGGCTTCCGTCACGAGCACGCGCGAGAGGGCACCCTGCAGGTCGGTGACGTCATCATCGTCGTCGAACGCCGCGGGGGTGAACACGTGCGCGCCGGTGTCCTCGACACTGCTTTCGGTGTACTCGTGCATCGTTTCGCGCGTCTCATGCGGGTCACGAATCTCGAGCGTGGGCTCCTCGACCGCGTGCGAGCCGCCGTTATTTTTCGCGTTTTCGGCCTCGCTAGCGTCCTGGGCGCCCTCGGCGCTCGCCGATCGCCCCACCCACGAGCGCTCTTCGCGCGCACGTGCCGTCATCGCGTCAACCTCGGCCTCCTGGCCACTTTGAGATTTCGCGCGTTTTGAACGTCCAAACCAACTCACCTTCCCACGGTATCCGAGCCGAGCCCCTGAGCCACTGAGGCGGGCATGTGGCGCGCCGCTCCTTACCGCATTTTTACCCTCGCGCACTCTTCTCTGACGACGTTCACGAACCCTCCAGGTTTCTTCCCTAGCGTTTTCGTCGTAGCTTCCACACGGGAGGCTCACGCAGTTGAGACTCTACGAAAGGACCTGACATGGGATTCGATGATGCACTGAACAAGGCCAAGGGCGCGTTCGAACAGAACGAAGATAAGGTCAAGGATTTCGCCAAGGAGCACGACGCTCAGGTTGACGGCGCGATTGACAAGGCGAGCGAGAAGGCTCAGGACGTCGCTCCCGACCAGCTCGGCGACAAGATTGCTGACGGTGCCGACAAGGGCAAGGACGCATTCGACAAGTTCCACGGCTGATCCCCATTGACTCGTCGCTAGCGCCACGGCGTTAGCACTGAAGGGGCGTTTCCCGATTCCGGGAAGCGCCCCTTCTCGCATTCCATAGAGGTTGTGGGGATTTTCAAGGTTCGTGGTGAAGGGGAGCGTCGCGTCGCTGACGTAGAACGGCTCGTTGCCCTGCTGTGATGGGTGTTGTCAAGTCATCCACATCTCGGAGGACCACGAGCCTGTGCACGAGAATAATGGTTCGCAGCGCGATGCTGCGAGCTCTCTCCACTCTGATCCCTCGTGCCCTCGCTTAGGCTTCACGTCAGAATCAACTACTCAGTCCGCCAAATCGGGAAGTATAAGCTTCCGACGCTCGAACCACTCCAGGGTACTCGCAATACCGTCCTCAAGAGATGACGATGCAGTCCAGTTCAAGAGCTCCGCCGCCTTCCTGGAACGAGTAAACGCCCCAGCGCTGTCGCCAGGACGGCGCGGAGCTTCAACGACACGCACACTCTCCCCGACCACGCTCTCGAACGCGGCGACTAGCTCACGAACGGTAGTTCCTTCACCTGTGCCCAAGTTGATAACTTGATAGGCGGAGTCGGCTGCGATTTTTGCACCCTCCCTGACTGCAGCAACATGCGCCTCTGCGAGATCCCAAACATTGACATAATCTCTAATTCCCGAACCGTCCCGAGTGGGATAATCAGTGCCCGTGATTTGGAATTCAGTATCGCCTCGGTGTGCTTCAATCAACTTACCGAGGGCGTGCGAGGGTGAAGCTATTTGAAGCCCGGTTCTAAACTTAGGGTCAGAGCCAATGGGATTGAAGTAACGCAACGACAGTACGTTGAGGTCGCTCGCCGCAGCGATGTCTTGAAGCATTACCTCAAACATCGCCTTGCTTCTAGCGTATGGACTCGTAGGGGCCAGTTCTGAGCTCTCGTCTACCGAAAAGTCCTCGCTCACAGCGTAGATTGACGCCGAACTACTGAACACAAGCTGCGAACAGCCGTTCGCGATCAATCCGCGCACGAACGCCAGAGACTTGCTGATGTTCGCTTCGTAGTATCCCAGCGGGTCCGCAACCGAATCGGGAACCACTATCAGTGCTGCAAAATGAAGCACGACTGCGATGTCAGGATGCTCCTCATAGATCCGGTCTAGTAGGGCACGATCGTCGATATCACCCTCATAGAACGTCAAGCCCTTAACGAACTCACGTCGACCGGTGATGAGATTGTCCAGAACGACTACCTCGAAACCTTCGTCCCGAAGCCTAGAAGCAACCGTGCTTCCAATGTAGCCAGCTCCCCCTGAAATGAGCACTTTGACCGGGTGATTCATGAGCAACTCCTCAGATAGTCACAATAGTGGTTCAGATCCAGTCAATATAAATTCGTCAGAAACTTCCCAGATAGCCTGCGCCACGATCTCGTGTCCAAGCACCATTCCTGACCATTGATTGACATCTCGAGCGATCCGTGAAGGATCGGTGTGTCGGTAATTCTCAACTGTCAAACGTGACGGTCCAGCAGCCTCTAGGCCCAATGTAGGAACAACCAACTCAGGACTAAGCAACAGGGATTGCTTCTGCTCGTCGGGCAACTCCTCAACCTCCGCCACCTCGAATGAACATTGATCTATGTCAACGTTCGTGCCTGTCCCGCTCTTAAAAGACATACCGGACCAAGCTTCAGGAGTCATAATCTCCAGGCGCGAACTCGCCATAAACTTCGGTGACCGACACGACTACCGGTCCCCCAGCTAGAGCTACACCCGGCACCTCCGGGCAATGTCCGAACAGCTCTCAACTAAATTTATCATGGCTGACTCCACTTACCGAGAGGGTCCGAGTCCGAAGCCTGTTGGGAAGTTCAATCCTCATCATTCGCAAAACCTTCCTCACAGGGCATCAATTCGCAACAGAACTCGCTCACTGCTTCGTGAAGTTCAAGCCTATGATTTTCCACGAACGAGTTCCTCTGAACTCGTCTAAATAACTCGTTCGGATTGGACTTGCACTCATCTATTGGAGCAGCGCTGCGGTCGAGGCCGCGAACACCGGCACCAAGAACATCAAACGCACCGGCCGCGGATTCCGCAACCCAGAGAACTACCGGATGCGCATCCTGCTGACCAGCGCCGCAAAAACCGTAGCGTGAATACCCGCCCCAGCAGGATCATTCACCACAAATCGCGAAGAGCCGGTTATGGGGCTTCGGCGGAACCTCACGGATTTACCGCACCATTACCCCCACAACCCCTATGCAATTCAGTTATGAGTGGGTTAGTCCTCGTCGTCGTTCTTTCGCAGAAGCCAGATAGCCACGGCGATCGCGAGCAGCGCCACCACAATCACCGGGAGCCACAGCGCCCAGTTGAACGACTTCTTCTCATCGGTGACAACCTTGTCGGGTGTTTCGATCGACGTCGCAGTGGCCTCCGCGCTCGCCTTGTCATTCTTGTCGCCCTTACCGGCCGCATCGCCGCTCTTACCGGAGTCACCGGACGCCGAGCCACCGTCGGCCCCTTCGCCCGCGCTCTCTTCCGTGGCGGAGCTTGCCGCCTCCTCGGAAGGCTTGCTCGGGTCCTCCTTGACGGTGTAGGTGAGCGTGCCCGAAATCGGGTGGCCGTCGGAACTCACGACGCGCCATTCGAGGGTCATGTCGCCGGGAGCCGGGAGCTGGTCGAGCTCGACACGGACCTCGTGTCCATCGACCTGGGGCTCTCCCTCAAACAGAACCGTTCCGGCGGAATCCTTCGCGCGCACCTCGTTCCCGAGCTTGAGCGGCTCCGCGGAAAACTCGAGCGTAATGGTGCGGGCCTCCCCCTGGAGGATCTCGGCGCCATCCGCCGGCGTCGAACCCACGAGCCGGTCGTGCGCGAGTGCGGGGGCCGCGAAAATCATCATCGCGGCAAGAGCCGCACACACGAGGGTAAAAAAGCGAGAAGCGGGGCGTGATAGCGCGTGCATGAAAGTCCTTTCGCAAACACCGGCAATCAGCGGCGCGAGCGGGCCCGCTCGAGCTGCTCGGGTGAATCAATATCGCTCAACGAGCGGGCCACTAGCTCCGGCGCTAGTCCGCTCGCGCCTGCAAGCGTACCAACGTCAAGCCACGCCGACTGAACGGGCTCGGGCGTAAGCTCGCCGAGAGCGCGATAGAGGGATTTCGCGCTCGCCCCAACGAGAGAGCCGCCCTCCCCCGCAACGTGCGAAAGAGCGCGTGCAAGCACCGCGCGCGGCCACGCGGCGCACAGGAATTGCCGACGCCCGCCCGCATCCACGGCACCCGCAACCTTTCGGGGTGCTTCCGCGCACTCATATACGAGAGCGCCGAGCACGCGCGGCTCGAGCCATGGCATGTCTCCGCCGAGCACAAGCACCACCTCAACAGTGCTCCCGAGCCGCTCCAACTCAGCCAGTCCACGCGCGAGCCCCGCAACAGGGCCGGAAAAGGGCGGCTCCTCCCGCACGCACACCGCTCCGATGCTCTGCACGTCTGCGCCCGGCTCCCCCACGAGGACGAGAGGCGCACCCTCGCCGAGCGCCGAACGCGCCGCCAACAGCACGCTCGCGCGCATGGACCGCTCCTCGACCTCGAGAGTGGGTTTATCGACGCCGCCCATGCGCGAGCCACGGCCGCCGGCGAGCACGATCGCCGCACCTGTAACCTCGAAAGCTTCCATGTCTCCATCCTCCCACCCGCGCCGCTTCGCGTGACATCCGCTTCCGCGCGCCGCATGGAACTTTGAGGCTACGACGATCGCCGCTAGAGTGGAAGGGCTCGAAAGCGTGAAGCATGCGCTTTTCGATTGCCCTCGTAGCTCAGGGGATAGAGCACCGCTCTCCTAAAGCGGGTGTCGGACGTTCGAATCGTCTCGGGGGCACAACGAAAGCCCAGGTCATAAGGCCTGGGCTTCGCTGTTCGAATCTTCCGGTACACAGCGGATACGCAATAGTTTCTACCGCCATTCGACCGCCGCGTCAGCGCAGCGGCACCGGCCTTCCCGTGCGCACCGACTCCTGCGCAGCGTTCACGACCCGCACTGTGCGCGCCCCAACGGCGCCCGACGGCTCTTGCCCCTCGCCGCTGCGCACGGCTTCAAGGAAGGCATCGAGAAGGAGCGCATCGAGGTTGAGGCCGAAGGAGTGCCACTGCCCGGGGCCATCGACGCGTTGCGAGAACGCATCGATCTCGAGCTGGCCGCCTGTGCCGGCCACGTGCAGTTTCAGGCCTCCCCACGTGGGGGCTTCGGCGGGCTGCGACCACGAGCAGTCGATCGTCGCGATTAACCCGTTCGCGTACCGAAGCGTCACGAGACCGCCGGTCTCGGCATCACCGTCGTTCGTGTGGCCGTACAGCACGCCGTTCGCGACCGCGTGCACGGATTCGGGTTCGCCGAAGAGCGAATCGAGAATTTCGGCGATGTGCACGACGTGGTCGACGAGCGCCCCGCCACCGGCAGCTTCCGGGTCGGTGAACCAATCGCGGCCTGCGGGAAGCTTGCCGTTGTTGGCGCCCGCGAGCGCGATGATCTCGCCGAGGCTTCCGTTGTCAACGGCTTGGCGCAGCGCGGCAACCTGGGGCGAAAAATGCACGGGGAAGGCCGTCATGAGCACGACTGAGGCGTTCGCGCAAGCGTCGACCATCGCCTCGGCGTCCTCGACGGTTGTCGCGAGCGGCTTCTCGCACAGGACGTGGATGCCACGACGCGCCGCCTCGAGCACGAGAGCTTTATGGCCGGCATTGTCGCTACAGACGACAACGGCGTCGGGAGCCTCGCCGTCGAACGCCGTCCATGCCTCGTCGATCGTCGCGACGGTGCGCTCGGCGGGAACGTCGCCGAAGCCGTCCGGATCGGCGAGGACCACCTCGGTGTCGGCGCGACTTTCCAGCAGGCGCACGTAGGAAGCAGCGTGAACGTGGGCGGCGCTCAGCACGGCCACGCGGAGGGCGCGGCCCGCAAGGGTGGGGTCGGTCGCGTTCACAGCACGATCCTTTCGCCGGTACGGATGGATTCGCGGGCGGCCTCGGCTACGGCGATGGCGCGGGTGGCGTCGGAACCGTTCACGCGCGGGGTGGGCCCATCCGGGGTACTGCCGGGGTTTCCGACGCTCGCCTGCTTCACGCAGTTCCAGAAATCCTCGATCTCGGCCCCGTAGGGGTCGCGCATCCCGGCGACGCTCGGCAGGTAGCTCTTGCTCTCACCCGACGAGGCAACCGCGTCGAATTCGATCCCGGTGTTTTTCGCGGAGTCGTACGTGAGTTTGCCGCTGCTTCCCGCCACGTCGAAGGAGTAGTGGAAGACGGTGCCTTTCGCGCCCCACAGGCCGCGGCAGAACGTGAGTGCGCCGTTTGCGTGGGTGAGGATCACGTGAGCGGCGCGCACGCTCTGATCACCGCTCGAGATATTCTGTGTGGCGAAGACGCTTCTCACCTCGCCCGCGAGCCACAGCACCTGGTCGATGTCGTGAATCATCTGGTCCATGATGATGCCGCCGCTGACGGATTCGTCGGCGAACCAGGGCTGCGCGGGCATCGAACCGGAGCGCTCGAAGCGAAGCACGGCGAGCTCGCCGAGGTGGCCAGAGTCGACGGCACGGCGAAGCGCCTCATATTGGGGGAAGAACCGCACGACGTGTGCGGGGAAAAGAAGCAGGCCCGCCTCGCGAGCGTGCTCCGCCATGCGCGCAGCCTCACCCGATGAGAGGGCGAGCGGCTTCTCGCACAGCACGTGCGTGCCGTGATCGAGCGCGGCGTGCACGTACTCGGGATGCGAAGGGGTCGGGGTACACACGTCAATGACGTCGACTGCCCCGAGGAGACTCTCGAACGAGTCGTGGATCGTGACGGGCGCGAACTGGGCGGCGAAGTCTTCCGCTCCCTGGCTGCTGAACACGTGGATGTCGGCATGGAGGGCCCGCCAGCCGCGCGCGTGGGAACGGGAAATGCCGCCCGTGCCCACGATGCCCACGCGCGGCCGCGGCTCAGATTGGAGGATCATTCGTTCATTCTTTCAGGTGACACTGAACCGAAGGTTTTAGCGGAAGCTCGAGAGGGCAAAGCCTTCAATAACCTTCTTTTGCATGATGGCGAACGCGAGAAACACCGGGGCCATCGCCATGAGGCTCGCCGCCATAATCATCGGGTAGTCGGGCCCCACCAAGTGGTCGCCCTGGAGCATCGCGAGGCCCACCGCCACCGGGTATTTCTCGGTCGAGTTGATGACGACGAGCGGCCACAGGAGGCTGTTCCATGCCGAGAGCAGCGTGATCACGCCGAAGGAGAACAGCGCCGGTCGCGCGAGTGGAAGCATGATCTTCCAGAACATTTGCCACGGGTTGCAGCCGTCGAGCTTCGCGGCGTCCACGAGTTCCTCGGGGATGCGGCGGAAGTACTGCATCATGAAGAACACGCCGAATGCACTCACGAGGCCCGGGGCGAGGATCGCGAAGAAGTTATCGAGAAGCCCCGCCGCGTCGACCATCTGGTACTGCGGGATGAGGAAGATTTGCCCGGGAACCATGAGCACCGTGAGCAGGAGGAAGAAGATGACCTTGCGACCACGAAAGCGCATCCGCGCAAACGCGTAGCCGGCGAGTGAACACGTCACGAGTTCGGCAAGGACCCTCAGAATCGCGTAACTGACGGTGACGGTCATCTGCTCGGTAAACGGCACGAACTCGAAGACACGCGCGAAGTTCTCCCACCGGAGTTTCTCGGGCCAGAGGTTCATTGGGATTTCGACGACCTCGGCGCGGGTGCTCAGCGCGAGCTTGATCTGCCACAGGAAAGGGAACAGCATCGTGAGGGCGCCGATCGCGAGGATCAGGTGCGCATCCCACGTATGCCCGTGCAGGCCTTTGCTGCGCTTTTGCTTCTTCTTCCTCTTCGCCTTGGCATCGTCGAAGGGAAGATCGGGAGCGAGGGAATCAGTCATAGTTCACCCACTTCTTTTGGACCCGGAACTGGACGATCGTGAGAATGCCGACGATCACGAGGATCAGCAGTGCAATCGCGGAGGCATACCCCTTGTCGTCGCCCGGGAACGCTGCGCGGTAGAACAGATACACGAGCGAGAGCGTCTTCTTCGTGACGGGGTTGGCGTCGCCAAGAACCGCGAAGATGAGATCGAAGAGCTGGAAGCCACCGATGATGCTCGTGACCGTGAGGAAGAAGATGCTCGGAGTCAGCAGTGGGATCGTGATCGAGAAGAACTGGCGCCACGTTCCCGCGCCATCGAGCTGCGCGGCCTCGTACACTTCGGGCGGAATCGTTTTGAGGCCAGCCCCGAGCACGATGATCTTGAAGCCGATACTCATCCAGAGCCCCACGATCGCAACGACGATGAGAGCCACCCATTCGGTTGTGATCCACCGAGGGCCTTCGATACCGAAGAGCCGCAAGATGACGTTGACGATGCCGGCTTCGCTGTGGAAAATCATGCGCCACACCATCGAGATAGCCGTGGGCATCGCGATGTACGGCAGGAAGAACAGGGCGCGGTAGATGCCGGCGCCCTTAAGCCCCGGGCGCTCGAGCAGCGCCGCAAAAAGCACGGAGATGGGGATCGCGAGCAGAATGATGACCGTGTAGATCACCGTGTTGAGGAACGCACGCGGTAGCTGCGGATCCTCGGCGAGGCGTTTGAAGTTATCGAGCCCCACGAAGTGCGCGGGCTCGAAGGTTGACCACGACGTGAGCGACATGCCGAAGCTCATGATCATCGGCACGAAGTACATGAGGCCAATGCCGATCACGGTCGGGGCGATGAAGAGCCACGGCCAGATGCCGTCGCTCATGCTTCCGCGGTGCTTTTTCTTCCGCGGGGGCCGCTGAGTCGCCTCGTGAATCTCCTCAGAGGCGGCGCCAGCGGCAGCGTTCGAAACGTCGAGCGAGCTCACTCGCCCTTCTCCTTCGCGAGCACCTCGTTCATGGCCTTGGCGAGCTCGGTGCAGCCTTCCTCGGCGGTGAGTTCACCGGTGAAGACCTTCGTGAGGTACTCGCCCTCAAGCTCCTGCCAGTCGGGGCAGCTCTTCGAGATCGGGAACGCCACGCCGTTCTTCTCAGCCTGGTCGATGAACACCTGGAGGTTGAGTTCCGGGTGGGCGTTGACGTACTCGTCCTGAGTGCCGTTGAGGGCGGGGTTCGCCGCGCCGGATTCGGCGCTGATATTTGCGGCCTCTTCACCCGCCAGGAAAGCAACGAGAGCCTGAGCTGCCGGCATGTTCTTCGTGAACGCGGAAATGCAGTTGCCGATGCCGTGCACGACGGTCTTCGGGATATCGCCACCGGGCAGTGTCGCGACGCTCACATCATCCTTGGTCGAGGCCTTGAGCATGGCCGGCACACGCCAGTTGCCCGACCACTGCATCGCGCACTTGCCGCTCTCGAACAGAGCGTAGGCAGAGTTTTCGGCAAGGTAGTCCAGGTCGGGCGATGCGCCGATCTCGATCAGGTCACGCCAGAACTTCACGCCTTCAATGGTCTTGGGATCGTCGTACCCCGACTTCTTCTTGTCGTCGGAGATCACGTAGCCGCCCGTAATGGCGATCGAGTGGTAGTAGGACGCGGTGCGCGAGAACACCTCCGCGCAGCCCCACACACCGTCGGGCAGCTTCTCGCCGAGCTCGACGGCCTTTTCCTTGTAGGTGTCGAGCGTCCAAGTCTCATCGGGGTAGGCAACGCCGGCCTGGTCGAAGAGCTTCTTGTTGTACCAGATGGCGACGGTGTCGAAGTCCTTCGGCGCGGCGAAAGGCTCGCCGTCGACGCTGTACATGTCGGCGAGCGCTTCCGGGTAGTTCTTCGGATCGAACAGACCGGCATCCTGGAGCCCCTTGAGCGAGGCGAGCTGGCCGTTCTCGGCGTAGGAGCGGAAGTTCGGGCCCGTCATCCAGAACACGTCAGGGAGAGCTTTCGAGGACACCTGGGTGCGCAGCTTCCCGAAGTAATCCTTCCACGGGGTCATCTGGAGGCTGACCTTCACGTTCGGGTACTTCTCGTTGAACGCCTTGATCATGTCCTCCAGCATTTCCTGCTGGTTGACGTCCCAAAACGCGTAGGAGATGCTGCCCTTGATCTTTGCGGGGTCGTCGCCGATTTCGTTCTTCTTGCCCTCACTCGAGGTGCCTCCAGTGCCGGAACCGCCACAGCCAGCGGCGGCGGCTGCGAACGCAGCGCCACCCGCGGCGAGGAGGGAACGGCGGGCGATGGTGGATGTCGACATGATGTGCTCCTTGAATAGCGGGTATAGGGGTAGGGGTCAGCTGGCGAGCGCGTGACTTGGGTCGTCAGCCTGCTCGGTTGCGGGGTCGTTTTCGGTCAGGGTCGTGGGGGCGGGCAGTTGCCAATGTGCGAGCGCTGGTGCGCTCGGGTTCGTGAACGCGGTGTAGAGGGCTCCGACGGCTGTCGAATAGCGCCCGTGTGCCGAGCGCCTGATCCGCGGCAGGAAGGGGACGGTGAGGCGTTCCTTCAGGTAGGGGGCGAGGAAATCCGCGAGCGGTGCGGATGTCTCGCTCAGCGCGCCCGCGAGAACGAGAACCTCCGGGTCGAGGATCGCGACGAGGCGCGAAAGGGGGTCGGCGAGTGCTTTGAGATAGTCGTGCAGGCTCGCGAGGCATTCGGCATCCCCCGCGTGGGCCCGCTCGGCGGTCTGGAGGGGGCTTCTGCCAGATGGCCACTGCCAGTCACCGCATACCGATCCGGGGGTCCATTGAGTTCCGACGGCTGTCGTCATTTCGCCGGCGACGCCGTTGGCGCCTTCGAAGAGCTCGCCATTGAAGGTGACCGCGCTCGAGACGCGGCGCCCGAGCCACACCGTCACCTGGGATGAGTCGACCGTGCCGGCCCCGAGGCGGGCCTCGCCGAGCGCTGCAGCCTTGACGTCGTTACTCACAAAAAGCGGCACGTTTATGAGGGATTCAATTTCGCGATGAAAATCCCAATCATTAAGGTACGGCAGAACACGCGAAAGCTTGACCTTCTGCGCTTTGACGATACCCGGAACTGCGAGGCCAACCCCCGCGATCGAGGCGCCTTCGCCCACGATCCGAACCACGTCGTCGAGGTCTCGCAGGAACGTGTCGCGCGAGGGTTCGCGCACGCGATCCGCCTCGTAGCGCGCAAGAATGCGGCCCGCGCGATCGGTGGCGATCGCCCTGATCGCGTGCTCACCAATATCGACGCCCACCATCCTGTCGCTAGGAACGAAGGTGTATGTTCGCCCTGGTCGACCGGCTTTTCCTGTGGGACGTAGATCCGAGGTTACGATTTTTGCCGTCTCAAGAGAACGCAGAGCAGCGTCAATCGTGGGCCGCGAAAGATCGGTGCGGCTCGCGATAGCGCTTGCCGTGAGCGAGCGGTGGTCGCGCAGCAGGAGGAGGCACTGTTCTTCGGGGGAAACGTGAAGACCGGTTGCGCGCAGTTCGGGTTGAACCGAGCGCGATGCTGCACTCACATTTCGCGTGCGCGCCATGTGCGAACCTCCCCACCTCAGCGACTGCCGCGTTCGGGCCAGTAGTTTTTAAAGCCGCTTTAAATAAATCAATGCCGGGAGTTTTCGGCAAGACAAGCATCGAAATGTCGGAACCTGTTCATCGACAATTAAGATTCGCGCCGACCTCACGCCGTTTCCAGTAGGTCAGCGCACTATCAACCGCTCGTGGCAGCAAGAAGCCCCGAATGCGGGCGAGGCTACCAGCGCTCAGGATATCCGCCCTGTGTCGCGGGAATCGCCTGGCGCTGCGCGGCCGACCGTCGCGCCGCAACGATCGACATGCCTGTGACGGCAGCGATGATGAGGCCGAGACCCGCGAGAGCGCACAGGACCGCCGGAACGAAAACGTCGTGGGCAGCAACGTCGAGAACGCGCTGGACCACGGGCCCGGCAACGGTCGAATCGGTCAGAGTCTCGGGCACCCACAGCGCGTGGCCGTAGAGCACGCCGATCCAAGTCAGGGCCGTCACCAGTACGGCGACGCCCAGGAGCATGAGCGTGCGCAGCCGAACGCTCGACACGAGAAGCGCGCCGATGCCCGCAGCAATACCGACGACGGTAAGGAGGGTTGCGTTTACGGCGATGGCCTCAAGAATCTCAAACCAGCCGGCATCGAACGTACCGAGGTTGACGACGGTCGGTCCGACATCGGGGATGTCGAACGGGAGAATTGATTTCACGGGCGCGAGGAGCGCATCCCAGATTGGCGTGAGATCGGCGTGCACCGTCACGGTCGTGGCGCCGCTCGTGAGCTGGTCGTGGATGTCCCCCATCGTTCCCGACCACATCGTCCCGTAGGCCTCGGTGCCTGTGACCGCACCGACTTGGGACAAGAGCATGTCCTGCACCCCTGCCCGTAGGCTCTCGGGGATGGGGAGCCCCGCACCGACCTGGTTCATCGCCTCATTCGCGAGAGTCTTTTGCAGGTCGAGGTCGCGCGCGAGGGGGCTCGTGAGCGTCAAGAAGCCCTCGCGGTTCACGATGCGGTCGCGCACCCACGCGGCGGGCACGCTCACGGTTGTTGCCACGAACGAGACAAGCACCAGGAGCACGGCCCCGATTTCACGCACGATAGTCATAGGCTCACCTTACCGAACCGGCCATACCTCTTAAAAGGAAACGCCACCCCGGCACGATCCGGGGTGGCGTTCTCAAAGTCGTGATCAGTCAGCGATGCGGTAGAAGGACCAGTTCGCGTTCCAGAGCTTGCGGATGCTCGTGTTCTTTGCGCTGTTGCCCGCGTCGAGGATCATGCCGTTGCCGGCGTAGATGCCGACGTGGCCGGGGTAGTAGGCGAGATCGCCGGGGCGAGCCTCAGAGCGGGAGATGCGCTTGCCCATACGTGCCTGGGCGCCCGCGCTGTGCGGGAGGTGGATACCGTGCTGGCGGTACACCCACGACGTGAAGCCGGAGCAATCCCAGCCCGAGGGCGAGCTGCCACCGAACACGTAGCGAACGCCGATGCCTCGCTTAGCAGTCGAGAAGATCGAACCAGTAGCAGCCGACGAGCTCGGGGCTTCTTCGGTCTCGTTGTCGCGCTCCTCGCTCTTCTTTTCGCGCTTCTTGCGATCGGAGGTGTCCTCGGAGTTGTCGGTGTCCTCCGACTCGTCGTTTGCGCGCTCTTCGCGGCGGTCCGAGCGACGCTCTTCGGTCTCGTTGGTCTCGCGCGAATTCTCTTCGGTCTCGCGCGAATCCTCTTCGCGGTTGTCGGATTCGTCTTCGTCGCGGTCATTAAGAGCCTCGGGCTCTTCAACCTCAACCACGGGAGCTTTGGGCTTGAGGGTCGCGGCCGAAGCGGCGAACACGCCGAAAGCTGAGTCGTCGTGCTTCTGAGCGACGGGGATGGTCACAGCCGGGGCGGTGACGGGGGCGATGACATTCGTCGACTCGGCAGCGGCATCGGCCTGAGTCGTGCCGTCAGCGAGTGCGCCGGTGGAGCCGGTGAGCACGAAGGTCGCAGCGAAAGCAACGCCAGCGGTGCCACGGGTAGCGCGCGCCACGGGGGTAACGGGGCGCATCTGGCGGCGATGGGTGTTCGCGAAACGATTCGACACGTGGGGACCTTCCATGTTCTCGACCTTGCGGCTCCTGCCTAAGAGTTCGAGCTTCCCGGAGCAGGTATGAAAATCCAGGAGCTAGGGCGCGGCTCTTCCGCAACCGAGTACGACTCTACGAAACAAAACGCCTCCGTCAGTGGGATCTGACGGAGGCTGTTCCAAGTCTTTGACAGTCCTTTACCTAGACGGAATCAGGTCACACTGGATCGACCCCGATGTGGCCCGCATCGGAAGGAGTAAGCGAGATCGGTTCGCCGCCCTCGGTCTCGAGAACGATCGCGTCCGCGTCGGCATAAACGCGCACGTCAGCACCGGGAACGACCCCGTGGGCCTCGAGATCCGCCAGGAATGACACGTCCGACTGAATGACCTCCCCGATCGACGCAACCCGCACAGTGCACGGCCCTGCGCTCAGGTCACAATCCACGAGTCTTTGACCCGCACTTTGCCGAACTCCCGAGCCGTTGACCCCCTCGGCTACACCGGGGTGGATATCTTCAAGGCCGCCCTCGAGTTCGGCGAGGCCCGGGATCGGATTTCCGTAGGGATCGCGATACGGAGGGGTGAGGAGCGACGCGATCTTACGCTCAACGTCGAGGCTCATCACGTGCTCCCAGCGGCACGCCTCTTCGTGCACTTTCGAGTACTCGAGGCCGATGACGTCGATGAGGTGGCGCTCGGCGAGGCGATGCTTGCGCATCACGCCCGTGGCAATCCGCTCTCCCTCGATACTCAAGTGAATGACGCGCTCATCGTCAAGGAAGAGCAAGCCATCGCGCTCCATGCGCGCAACCGTCTGCGAAACGGTGGGTCCAGACTGATGCAGTCGCTCCGCGATCCGCGCCCGCATCGGCGTAATCCCGAGTTCGAGCAGCTCGAACACCGTTTTCAAGTACATCTCTGTCGTATCGATCAGGTCAGTCACGATGCTCCTTCGAGTGGGGCGCACGGGGCGCAGAAAATATGGGGCGCTAAATATGGGGGCGCTGCTCGATTCTATAAGTGAGGTTCCGACGGCAGCCCGGCAAGCGTCGGACCCCACATTGCTTGCGCTCCCCCGCCTCGACCGAGACGCACAAAGCGCCTCGCACTACACGTCGTGTGCCACGATCCTCGCGAGTAGCGTGAGCACTCCTGCCGTCGAGGCAAAAAACGCCGCAATCGCCGCAACGGAACCGACGAACATGCCGGCGGTATCCCCGTCCCGGACTGCACGCGCGAGAACCCACGCGGCTAGGGCGAGCCCCGCCACTGCGAGTCCGATGCCGATGCCTATAACAATCGCCCACTTGAGGAGCCCGAGTGCGCCGCCCACGATTGCGAGAAATAGAGCGCCAATGGCAAGAGCGGGCAAAAGGAGCGGAGAGCGCGAAGGGGCGGGGGCGTGCATGGTCACGGTGTCACCTGGCCTCAAGTTTCAATGGGATTCGTTCGCTATGCCATTCAATTAACACGCCACTGCACGTTATGCTCCACGCCATCGTCATCCTCGTAGGCCCGTACCCCCTGGTGTGCGCTGCTCGTGAGCCAAAATTGCCTCGCGTTCGCATTGCTCCCGTTGCTCTTCGCGGTGACCTGAACCTGGCCCGCATCGACGGGAGTGCCGGGCGTTCCGGTCTGAAGAGGTGCGGGCGTGGGTTGCGGCTGATTCATTCCGGGACCGAGGGACGGTGCGCTCATGCGGCCATCATAGACGCCGGCCGGCCACAAAGGTATGACAGGTCACACCCTCCCGGTGCGAATAAAGAAATCGCCCCGCACCACGCTCCTCGAAGGAGATGGCACGAGGCGAAATCGCATTGAGCAGAGGTGTGCTACGACAGCATCGCGATGAGGCCAATGATGATGGACACGACGCCGATGATGATCGTGATAACCGAGAGCACCGACGCGATGATGCCGAGCGCCTTGCCACTACCGCCCTTGAAGCCGCGCGCGGCGCCCCAAGCACCGAGCACGAGCCCCACGAGGCCGAGCGGGAGTGCAAGGGCATACACGAACATGAGCGGCACGAACGAGAGCCCGATACCGATCAGGGCCAGCACAAGACCAATGATGGCGAGCACAGTGCCGTTCTTCTTCGGTGTGCTTGCGGCGGTGGGCGCTTGCTGGTTGTAGCCCGCGGGGGTCGGGTAGCCGGTATTTGCGCTCGGTGCCGAGTAACCGCTTTGCACACCCGGGTTGCTCGGCTGGAACTGGTTAGCGCTCGAGTTCTGGGCGCTGTAGCCGCCCTGCGGCGCTGCCCCGTGATCGCCGGAGTTCATCGCACTGTAGCCGCCCTCGGGGGCCTGCTGCTGGCCATAGCCCTGGGCGTAGCTAGGCTGCTGGTTCTGCTGGCCGTAGCTCTGCTGGCTGTAGTCGTTGCCGTAGCTCTGCTGGCCATAGCTCTGCGCTTGGGGTGCGGATTCACTGCCGTACCCCTCGCTCACGGCGCTTGAAGTCTGGGCGCCGAAGCCCTGCGCTTCACCGGGCTGCTGGAAGGCCGACGCCTGCCCGGATCCCGCGGCGGTCGAGTCAAACTGCTGCGGCTCGTTCGCCGAAGGGGCCGACGGAGCCGAGTACGCGGGAGCTGCCGAGGTTGCCGACGCTGCCGGGGTTGCCGAGGTTGCCGACGCTGCGGATGCTGCCGTGCCGTACTGCGCGGCGCTGCTGTCCGTATTCGAGTAGCCGCTATCAGGCGCGCCACTCGGGGCGCCATAAGTCTGGTTCTGCTGCGACGAACCGTAGCTGGGCGCTTCGCTCGGCGCGCCATAGCTGGGTGCGCCGTAGCTGGCCCCGCCGTAGCTCTGCGACTGGGACGCCGCGCCCTCGTGGCCCGGTGCGCCGTAGGCGCCAAACTGCGTGGATTGCTCGCTGTGCTGCTCGGTGGCGCTCGACTCACCGCCGTGCGACGGTGCGCCGTAGGAACCAAACTGCGTGGATTCTTCGCGCGGCTGTTCGGGCTCAACGCCCGCCGGCTCACCCTGAGCAGCCTCGACCTTTTCCGGCTGCGCCTGCTCATTCTGTGCGGACGCACCGTAGCTCGGAGCCGCGGGAGCCGCTTCTGCGGCGTTGCCGTAGTGGGCGGGCTGGTAGGTCGAGCCGTACGACGGCACGTCTTCGCTTGTGTCCGGAGTCGCTTCGGGATTCTGCGAAGCTTCGGGGGACTTTCGATCTCCCTCAGCCTCAGCATTCTGCGAGGCGAACGGGCCGACCTCGTGCACAACGCCGCCCTCGGGCGTCGCAGCAGCGGACTCGTCGTGCGAAGGGGCGAGCGCTTCCTGCGCCTGCCAATTCGGTGCCGATGACTGCTCCTGCTGGGCGTTCTCGACGCTCGGCGAATTCTCGGGTTTCTCGGGCTCTGGGTAGCCCTGGGGATTGTTGACGGGATCGTTGCCGTAAGGAGTACTCATGCCTCCCATCCTAAAAGCGGCTTCCTTAGAAACCTTTGGCAACGCGTGGGGCGAGAAACCGTCGGATCTCAGGCCTTCCCCACCGGCATGAGGAACATAAACGCGTACGGAGTCAGCCCGAAGAACACGAGCGGGAACGAGGCGGCGATCGCGGCAAACGAGAGGAGGACGCTTCCGCCCTGTCGCTGCGAAAGGCGGACGCTCAAAAACGCGAGCACGAGCGCGAGAGCCGCGAGGGGCAGTGTTCCAAGGCCAAAGCGCTCGAAAGGTTCGACGAACGAGCACACGACGCAGACAAGACCGAGAAAGCTCAGCACGAGCGAGAGCGCGGCGAGGCCGAGACCCGTGCCAAAGAGGTACTTGAGGAACGCGCCGCTGCGAGAGGTGCGCGCGGGCGTGGAGTCCCAATTCGAAGCGCCCTCAAGCATCGAGGGGTTGAAGCGTGGGGCCTCGCTCGGCGTTTTCCTGGTGGGTCCTGATGTACTCATGCGGCAAGGCTACTGAGTGTGCCGGCGTCGCGGGGCGCGCAACTTGTCGCAATCTTGAGACAGCGAACGCGGTGCAGGACTCGCGAGCGAGCGAGGTCGAGCTTCGCCTATCCGTGACGGGAGGGGACGCCCGCTAGAGGCCCTCTCGTACGAGCCTCGCGGTCTCACTCGGACTCGTTCCCACGCGCACACCCGAAGACTCGAGCGCCGCCTTCTTCGCGCGCGCCGTTCCGCTTGAGCCGCTCACAATAGCGCCCGCGTGCCCCATTGTTTTGCCTTCGGGAGCGGTGAAGCCAGCGATATAGCCGACGACGGGTTTCGTGACCTTCGCGCGGATGAATTCGGCGGCGCGCTCCTCGGCGTCTCCCCCGATTTCACCGATCATGACGATCACCTCCGTCGCGGGGTCTGCTTCGAAAGCATCGAGGGCATCGATGTGGCTCGTGCCCACGACCGGGTCGCCGCCGATTCCGATCGCGGTCGTGAAGCCGATGTCGGAGAGTTCGTGCATCATCTGGTACGTGAGGGTGCCGGATTTAGAAACGAGCCCGATCGGGCCCGGGCCCGTGATGTGGTCGGGGATGATCCCCGCGTTGGACAGACCCGGCGAGACGATCCCCGGGCAGTTCGGCCCGATGATGCGCGTGCGACCACTGCGCTGCGCGCGCGCATAAAACTCGACGGTGTCCAGAACAGGGATGCCCTCCGTGATGACGACGACGAGTGGCATACCCGCCTCGATCGCTTCGATCACGGCCCCCTTCGCAAACCTGGGCGGCACGAAAACCACGGAGACATTCGCGCCGGTTTCGCGCATCGCTTCGGCCACCGTGCCGAAAACCGGGGTCCGACGGTTGCCGAGGTCCACGTCGCTCCCGGCTTTCTTCGGGTTGACCCCACCCACGATCTGGGCGCCCGCGGCGCTCATGCGGCGCGCGTGCTTGAGACCCTCGCTTCCGGTGATGCCCTGCACGATGATGCGGGAGTTGTCGTCAAGAAAAATCGCCATGATTGCCCTACTTTCCAGCGGCGAGCGCGGCGGCTTGCCTCGCGGCGTCGTCCATTGAATCCGCGATGTGCACGAGCGGGTGCTTCGCGCGGCGAAGAACCTCGCGCCCCTCCTCCACGGCGTTGCCGTCGAGTCGCACGACAATCGGCTTCGCTGCGCGGTCGCCGATTCTCTCGAGGGCGCCGACGATGCCGAGGGCGACTTGATCGCACGCGGTAATACCGCCAAACACGTTGATAAATACGCTTTTCACCTGAGGGTCGGCGAGGACCAACCCGAGCCCATCGGCCATGACGCTCGCCGATGCACCGCCGCCGATATCGAGGAAGTTCGCCGGATGAATCCCGCCGAAGTCGCGACCCGCGTAAGCGACAACGTCGAGAGACGACATCACGAGGCCTGCACCGTTGCCCACAACGCCGACTTCGCCGTCGAGCTTCACGTAATTGAGGCCGAGGCGCTGGGCCTCTTCCTCCAGGGGGTCCTTGCTGTCGGTTGAGGCGAGGGCGGCAAGGTCGTCGTGACGAAACAGCGAGTTATCGTCGATCGACACTTTGCCGTCGAGGGCGAGGATCTCTCCCCTCGTGGTGGTCACGAGGGGGTTGACCTCGACGAGAGTCGCGTCTTCGTCGCGATAAACCTCCCAAAGCCGTTCGAGAACCGGGACGATGGCGCCGATCTGCTCGGCATCGAAGCCCGCAGCTTCGAGAAGATCGCGCGATGCTTCCGCCGTGAGGCCCTCGAGCGGGTCGATTTCGTGGCGCGCGAGCGCCTCGGGCTTGTCTTTGGCGAGTTGCTCGATCTCGACGCCTCCCTCTTTCGAGCACAGCGCCGTGAGGCCGTGCGCCGAGCGGTCGAGAAGAATCGAAAAGTAGTGTTCCTCGGCGATCTCGGCGCCCTCGGTAACCAGGACGGAATGCACCGTGTGCCCCTTGATGTCCATACCGAGGATCGCGCGGGCTGCATCTTCGGCTTCCGCTGGAGTGCGAACGACCCGAACGCCGCCGGCCTTTCCGCGACCGCCGACCTTGACCTGGGCCTTCACGACCAGCACGGGAGAGTCGAGCGACTCCGCGGCTGTGCGCGCTTCCTGCGGGGTTGTCGCGAGACGGGCGTCGAGAACGGGAACGCCGTGGCGGGCGAATAGCTCACGCGCGTGATGTTCGAGAAGGTCCACGGGGGTCCTTTCATGGCAGGCAATTGTCACTCCAGGTTAGGGGATCGCCACAGCCAAGCGGCTCAGCGGACACCCGCGCGCCCGTCACACCCGCCATACCGGGCCCGTTACGATGGAACAATGACGAGCCCCCGCCCCCAGCGTAGAACGCTCCGCCAGCGCATCATGGATCACCTTTTCTTTTCCGTCGTGGTCATGACGCTCTTTTTCGTGGTCCTCTCACTCATGGGGATCAAGGCGAAGTTCGCGAGCCTCGTGCTGTCGATCCTGCTCACGCTCGCGCTCAACGTGGGGCTTTCCTACTACTACGAATGGCGTCGCGACCGCGAGCGTGCCGCGATCCGCGAGGGCCGCGCGAATGTGCGCGACAGACGCGATGGCGATATCCGCATGAGGGATGAGAAGTAATGGCCAGTTGGAAGACCTACGCGAAGGCGGCCCGCAACACGGCGCGCAAGCAGGCTCCCGGCGCGAAGCGCGCCGTGCAGCGGGAGGCCCGCGCCTACGCGAGCGGAGCGCAGAAAGTGTGGGAGGCGAAAGCAGCCGATAACGTGCGCCGTGGCGCCGAGAGCGCGAAGAACTCGGCGAGCGAATCGGCAAAGACGATGCGCGCGGCCGCGAAGGTCGCGGGGCGCCGGTATCGCCGCGCGAATATGACGAAGCGCCTGCTCGCGGCCCTGCGCGACACGTCAATCATCGCCCTCTCGCTCGGCGCGATCTGGTTTGTGTTCTCGAGGATCATCCCTATTCCGGTGACGTGGATGCTCATCCTCCTCGCGGTGATCGTGCTCTTGCGGATCATTGCCGCTCTCATGCAGGACGCCTACGAAGAAACAGACCTCGACGATCCGGAGGGCATTCCTGGCGAGGAGCTCCCCGAAGGCGCGAAGGTCAAGAGGTTTAAGTCCTGATCGAGTTCCCTTTTCGTCGATAGCATGAACGGGGCGCTTTTCGCGCCCCGTTTGTCGTCCCCGCACGGAAGGTCAGCCTTGCACTCGACCGAGAATCGCCCCAAAGGCTTCACCCGCCGCAGCTGGCACAGGAAGGCCACGAAACCCGTCTCCTACTGGATGATCGCGCTCGTGATCGCCGTCGCCGCGCACCCGTTCATCCCGCAGTTTCGGTGGCTACTCGTGCACATGGTGACGCTCGGCCTCGTGACGACATCGATCATGATTTGGGGCCAGCACTTCACGGAGGCGCTCCTTAAGACTCGCCTCGCCGAGGAATCCCGCCCGACGCAAGTGGGGCGCATTTGGGGCCTCACGGCGTCGATTGTGCTCACGATGGCGGGCATGCTCGCGAATCTCCCGCCCGTCACGGTGCTCGGTGCCGTCGGCGTGAGCGCCATGATCCTCTGGTATGCCTTTGCGCTTGGCGCGCAGCTCAAAGCAGCCCTCGCCCCGCGTTTCTCGTTCGTCGTGCGGGCCTACCTCATTGCCGCGTGCCTCCTCCCCTTCGGTGCAACGCTCGGCGCGATCCTCGCCTTCTCCCCCGGCGAACCGTGGCAGGGGCGTCTGCTCCTCGCTCATCAAGTCGTCAATATCCTCGGTTTCGTGGGCGTCACGGTCTCGGCAACGCTGCTCACGCTCTGGCCCACGGTCTTGCGCACGAAGCTCGATACGGCGAAAGCCTCGCGCGCCTCGCGTTTCCTCATCGTCATGGTGATCGGCACGCTCATCGCGATGCTCGGTGCGCTCGTCGACAACGTCCTCGTGGGGCTCGCGGGCCTCACCCTCTACATTCTCGGTCAGGTCGTCCTCGGCTCGCTCCTCGTGGCGCTTGCGCGACAATCGGCTCAGCAAACCCGTCGCGAGCCGCTCGCCCTCTTCCCCGTGCTCTCGATCGGCACGGCCGCGCTGTGGTTTCTCGGCACGTGCGTGGCGCTGTGGGGGCTGTGGTTCAGCTCGATCGGCAGTTCCGACGGTTCCCCGGTCACCTCGCCCCTCAACTTCTCGCTCACCGCGGCACGCCTCCACGATCTGAGCGTCCCCTTCGTCGCGGGCTTCCTCTTGCAACTTCTCCTGGGCGCGATGAGCTACCTTCTGCCGGCCTCGATGGGCGGCGGTCCGCGCGCTCTCAAGGCGGGTCTCGCCGTCATGAGCCGCTGGGCGATCTTCCGCGTAGTGACACTCAACCTCGCACTTGGCATGTTCGCGTTCGCGAGCGTCACCGGCACGGTTGGCGAGGCGCTCTTTGGTGCTCTCACTCTCGGCACCTTCGCGCCGAGCCAGTTCGGCTCGGTCACGCGCGTTCTCGTGTCGGCGGTGGCGTTTATCGTACTCGCGTCGTTCATCGTCCTCATGCTCCGCATGGTCAAGGTGAATCTGCGCGAGCGCCTCGAGTTCAAGGAGCGCTCGGCGCAGCTTGGCATGCCGGGAGTGGGCGCACCGACCGCACCGATGCACGCAGCAGGCGGTGCTACTTCGGCATCCACGTCCTCTGCCGTGAGTGCACCTCGTGCGGACGCGCGCGAAGCACAGCCCTCGCGCGAACCCGCGATGCTCGACCGGCGCCACCTTACGAGCGCACTCGCTGGCGTAGGGACCGTGTTCTCCCTTGCCGCGGTCGGGCGCGCTTTCGACGGCACCCTTGCAGGCGCGGCGGCCGTCGGAAACCCCGCCGGAGGGGCCGAGCACACGAACGGTGCGGGCCCCGCCATCGCCCCGACCGGTCGCACGACGCGCCTCAAGGTCGAGGCGAATGCCGACATGCGCTTCGTTCCGAACACGCTCGAGGTGCCCGCGGGTGACCGACTCGAAATCGAGGTCCGCAACGTCGATCCCGCGAATACTCACGACCTCGTTCTCGCCACGGGCCCACACACGGCGCGCCTCCACCCAGGCGACACCGCCGTGCTCGAGGCCGGCATCATCACGGAACCCGTCGAAGGCTGGTGTTCGATCGTCGGTCACCGCGCGATGGGCATGACCCTCAAGATCACCCCAACCGGGGCGAGCACGAGCGAAACCGAGGGCGGCAACGCTGGCGCAGCAGGCGTCGGAACCGACCCCCTCACCCGAGTAAGCGCCGACCTCACTGCCGCGCCAGGTACCTCACGCACGCGGCGTGACCCGGTCGTGCCTGCAGTCCCCTCCCCCGGTACGCCGCAAAAACTCGCCTTCGACGTGACCGAGGCGAACCTCGAGATCGCACCCGGCATCGCGATGGAATCGATGGTGTACAACGGCGAGGTCATGGGGCCCGTCGTCACCTCCCCCCTTGGCGGAAAAGTCGAATTAACCCTCACCAACAGCGGCGAGATGGGCCACTCGATCGACTTCCACGCCGGCACCGTCGCGCCGAGCACCTACATGCGCACGATCGCGCCCGGCGAGAACCTCGTGTACCCCTTCACCACTGACTACGCGGGCGCGTGGCTCTACCACTGCTCGACCGCACCCATGACCATGCACCTGTCCGGCGGCATGTATGGAATCCTCATCGTCCCGCCACAGGGACTTGCACAGGCCGACCGCGAATACGTGCTCGTCCAATCCGAGCACTACCTCACCCCGGAGGCCAGCACCGGCGCGGATGGAAGCCCTGTTCAGGGGCCCGACGGTTGCGCGGTTCACGCCATCTCTTCGGAAAAAATCTTCGCCGAACGCCCCGACTTCACCGTGTTCAACGGACACGCGAACCAGTACGTGCACGCACCCCTCGAAGCGAAGGTCGGCGAGCGCGTGCGCATCTGGGTACTCGCCGCGGGACCGAGCCGAGGAATTGCCTTCCACGTCGTCGGTACCGTTTTCGACACCGTCTTCAAGGAAGGCGAATACCTGTTGCGACCCGACAACGCCACCGGCGGCGGCGCGCAAGCTCTCGACCTCGGCAGCTGCCAGGGAGGGTTCGTCGAGATGGTGTTCCACGAAGAAGGCACGTACAAGGCCGTCAATCACCAGTTCGTCGACCTCGAACGCGGCGCGCTCGCGCTCATTAACGTGACAGCCTGAGCGCCGGGCACCGGTGGTCCCTGCCCGTACGCGGCGGTGCGTGGCAGGCTGGAAGTACCGAACACGACCGCGAAGGAGCACCCATGAAAGCCCTCATCCTCAACGCCTCGATCTACGGGCACTCCGGCCGATACGCCGAGATGATCGCGAGCGCCCTCACGGATGCGGGCTGGGACGTGCACACCCTCACCACCAAAGGATTCACCATCGAAGCGGCACGAGAGACGCCCGGAGGTGAACCCGACCTCGTCGTGTACGCGGGCGGCAACTATGCGGGCAAGCTCCACGACGTCAAGGCCTTCGTGAGCGCCGCACATGCTTTCAAAGGCGCCCGCCTCGCCCTGCTCTCCGTTGCCTGGGCTGACCCAAGCCGCACCGACGAGGTCGATAAAGTGCATCGCGCGAACCTCCCGAGCGACGTGTATGCGCGTACCGAACGCTTCCACGCGCGCGGCGGACTTGCCCACTCCAAGGTGTCTTTCGCCCACAAGGCTGCCCTCACCGGCGTGCACGCCTTCATGAAGGCGACGCCCGCGAGCAAACGCCACGCGAACGACCAGGAAATGCTCGACACGTGGGGCACGGACACCGATTTCGTGAAGCGCGACACCATCGAGCCAATGCTCAAAGCGCTTCTCGACTCCTGACTCCGGCCCCAGGACCCGCGGGCCAGATTGCCGCATAAAAGGGCCCCGCGCCCACCCACGACGGGTGCGCGCGGGGCCCTTGGCTGAACGAGAGAGGCTAGAGCGCCTTCGTAATCGCCTCGACCGACGCCTTCGCGTCGCCAAGCAGCATGTCCGTGTTCTCATTGAAGAACAGCGGGTTCTGAACACCCGCGTAGCCGGCGCCCATCGAGCGCTTGAACACGACGACACGCTTCGCGTCCCACACCTTGAGCACGGGCATGCCCGCGATCGGGCTGCCGGGCTCCTCGGCGATCGGATTCACCGTGTCATTCGCGCCAATCACGAGCACGACATCAACGTCGCCGAAGTCGTCATTCACCTCGTCCATCTCAAGCACGATGTCGTAGGGAACTTTCGCCTCGGCAAGAAGGACATTCATGTGCCCGGGCAAGCGTCCCGCAACCGGGTGAATACCAAACGTGACCTCCACGCCGTGTTCGCGGAGCTTCTTCGTGAGTTCCGCGACCGGGTACTGCGCCTGCGCCACAGCCATGCCGTAGCCGGGAGTGATCATGACCGTCGAGGCACCCTTGAGAAGCTCCGCCGTCTCTTCAGGCGTGATCTCGGTGTGCTGCCCGTAATCACGCTCAACGGTGGAGGAGCCACCGTCGGAACCAAACCCGCCGAGGATCACCGAGAGGAACGAACGGTTCATCGCCTTGCACATGATGTAGCTCAGGTACGCACCCGACGAGCCGACGAGCGCACCCGTGATGATGAGCAGGTTGTTGCCGAGCATGAAGCCCGCGGCCGCCGCAGCCCAACCCGAGTAGCTATTGAGCATCGAGACGACGACGGGCATGTCGCCGCCGCCGATCGCGGCCACCAGGTGGAAGCCAAGGAAGAGCGCAAGGATCGTGAGCAGGAGAATCGAGGCCCAGCCGGCAAAGCCCTCGCCGCCGCTCGCCATGAACACGATCGTGAGAACGAGCGAGAGAACGAGGACGCCGAGGTTGATCCAGTTGCGGCCCGGAAGCATGAGCGGCGCGCCCTTGATCTTCGCCGAAAGCTTCAAGTACGCGACGATCGAGCCCGTGAACGTCACGGCACCGATGAAGATACCGAGCGCCACCTCTCCCAGATGGAAAGTCTCCATCGCGGGCGACACACCGTACGGATGAAGGAAGCTATTGAAGCCAATCAGCACCGCCGAAAGACCCACAAACGAGTGAAGCATGGCGATGAGCTCGGGCATGCCCGTCATCTCCACCTTCTTCGCGAGCGGAATGCCGACGCCGGCACCGATACCCATCGCGAGAATAATCAAGATGAGGGTGACGATCGGGCCGTTGAAATGCTCGGGATCCACGTGCGAGTTCGCGAGCGCACGCGCGATCGTGGCAACGAGCGCAATGGCCATACCGGCCGCACCAAAAATGTTGCCGCGCTTCGCGCTCTTTTGCGCGCTGAGCCCCACGAGCGCGAGGATGAAGAGAATGGCCGCGGCAATGTAGGCGAGGGTCGTGAGCCTCAACGTCCAGTCAACCAGCTGCATGTCCATCGATCAGCCCTCCCTCGAAAACATGGAGAGCATGCGGTGCGTGACCGTAAACCCGCCAAAAATGTTGATGCTCGCAATCACGATCGCGATGAACGACAGAATCGCCACGGCAATATTCGCGCTGCCCACCTGCAAAATCGCGCCCACGAGAATAATCCCGGAAATCGCGTTCGTCTCGCTCATGAGCGGCGTGTGCAGCGAATGCGTGACCGACGTGATCACGTAGTAGCCCACCACGATCGCGAGCATGAGCACCATGTACTGCTCCGCCACCTGGAAGGGGCTCGCAAGCACAAGCGCCACACCGAGGATTCCACCAATGATCGCCGCGATAGTCCCCGCGTGGGACTTCTTCGCTTCGGGCGCTTCGGCAGGAGCCGGTGCCGCTTCGGGTGCAGGTGCAGGCGCCGCCGACACCTTCACGGGAGGCGGTGGCCACAGCACATCCGCCTGGCCATCGTGCGCGAACGTCACCGTGATGCCACGAACGATCGTGTCCTCGAAATCGAGCATCATCACGCCATTCTTCTGAGGCGTCACGAGCTTCATGAGGTTCACGATGTTCTGCCCGTACAGCTGGCTCGCCTGACCGGGAAGCCGGCCCGCGAGGTCGGTGTGGCCCACGATCGTCACGCCATTCTCGGTCTGGTAGACCTCGCCAGGCCTCGTCAACTCACAGTTGCCGCCGTTCGCGGCAGCCATATCCACGATCACCGAGCCGGGCTTCATGTTCTGAACATCAGCGGCGGTGAGAAGCACCGGCGCCTTGCGGCCCGGGATATTCGCGGTCGTAATGACGATGTCCGCCTCGGCCGACTGCCGCGAATAGAGCTCCGCGGCCGCCTTCGCTTGGTCCGCCGTCATCTCCTTCGCGTAGCCATCCTCAGACTTCTCCGTCTTCGCCTCGATCGGGACGAACTCCGCGCCCATCGACTCGACCTGCTCGGCAGCCTCGGGGCGAAGATCGGTAGCCTTCACGATCGCGCCCATCGAATTCGCCGTTCCGATAGCCGCGAGACCCGCAACGCCGGCCCCGATTACATACACGTTCGCGGGCGGTACCTTGCCAGCCGCCGTGACCTGCCCCGTAAAGAGACGCCCAAAGTTGCTCGCCGCCTCGATCACCGCGCGATAGCCGGCAATGTTCGCCATCGAACTGAGCACATCCATCGACTGTGCTCGCGAAATACGAGGCACCGCGTCCATCGCGAGAGCCGTCAGGCGATGCTCCTTGAGTTCGTCGATGAGCTCCGGGTTGCGACCCGGCGCCATGCGAGAAATGAGCACGGCACCGGCGAGCATCCTCTCGCGCATCTCGCGCGGGGGCGTATCGAGCGTCGTCACGATATCGGACTGCCACACCTCCTCCCCCACGATCTCGGCGCCAGCGTCGGCGTAGGCGGCATCGAGGTATGAAGCGCGCTCCCCAGCACCGCGCTCAACCGCGACGTCGTAACCAAGCTTCCGGAGCTTGCGTACGGTGTCGGGCGTGGCGGCGACGAGCGGCTGATCCTCGAGTGTTTCTCTCGGGATTCCGATTCGCAATGTCACTCCTTAGTGCGAGATGCCCATGTGCGCATGGGACCTGCTACGAATCTACCGCGTGCCTGCGAGACGTACAGCCCGAAACTCACGAGGGTCGAGAAAAACTGCGTCTCGAGCCCGAGAGACGGATGCCCGGACGGTCGCCGGCCCCACTCGCTCAGAGCTTCGTAATCGGCGCGTAGCGCACCAGGAGGCGCTTTTTCCCGTGCGGCTCCCGGAACTGGACCTCGACCTGGAGCTTCTCCCCTGCCCCGGACGCTGAGACGACGGTCCCCATGCCGAAGCTGTCGTGCGTCACGCGGTCCCCAACCTCGAGGTTCGGGATTTCGCTCGCCGTTTTCGCCTTCTTGCCGGAGCCGAAACTCGGCCTCGATACGTCGCGGCGGCCGCCGCCGACGCCTACGCCGGTGACGGAAGGGCCACGCCTGCTCGAGGCACCCCAACCGTCGGAACTGCCGAAGCCGCCGCCAAAGCCACCGCCGAAATCGGCGTACGCACGCGCGTTGCCTGCGCGCGCTACGTGCACGAGGGCCTCGGGGATCTCTTCGAGGAACCGGGACGCGGGGAAGAACTGCGGCGTGCCCCACGCAGCGCGCACGCTCGCACGCGTAATGAACAGCCGCTCGCGCGCTCGGGTAATCCCCACGTAGGCGAGGCGGCGCTCCTCCTCGAGTTCTTTCGGATCGGCGAGGGTCCGCTGGTGCGGGAAGGTGCCGTCTTCCATGCCCGTGAGGAACACGATCGGGAACTCGAGGCCCTTCGCGGTATGGAGGGTCATGAGGGTCACGAACTGATCCTCGCCCTCGGGGATCTGATCGGAGTCGGCGACCAGCGAAACCTTTTCGAGGAACTGATCGACGAGCGAACCACTAGGGGCCTCGGGGCCGCCCGGCTCGTCCTCGAACTCGGAAGCCGCGGCTTCGGCGGCCGCGAGATCCGCCTCGAAGTCAGCGGCGACGCTCACGAGCTCCGCGAGGTTCTCGAGGCGGGATTCATCCTGGGGATCGTCGCTGCTCTGGAGGGAGGCGTAATACCCGCTCTCGCTCAGGATCTCTTCGAGAACGTCGCTCGGGCCCTCGCCCTTTTCGACCTTTTCGCGCACGCGCGACATGAGTGACACGAACTTCTCAATCGCGCCCAGGGAGCGCGTTGCAATGCCGGGAGCTTCGCTCGCACGCTCGAGCGCCTCGCCAAAACTGATCCGCTCCTGCTCCGCGAGCACTGACACGGCGGCCTCAGCCCTCTCGCCGATTCCGCGCTTTGGCGTATTGAGGATGCGGCGCAGATTGATTTCATCTGCGGGGTTCGTCAGCACGCGAAGGTACGCGATCGCGTCCTTAATTTCTCGCCGCTCATAAAAGCGCGTTCCGCCCACAACCTTGTACGGGAGACCCACGCGAATGAGCTGATCCTCAAGCGCGCGGGACTGGGCATTCGCCCGATAGAACACCGCGATGTCGCCAGCCTTCGCCCCCTCATCGATGAGAGCATCAATCTGGCGGGTGATGTACCGCGCCTCGCCCTGCTCATCGTCGGCCACATACAGCGTGATCTGCTGGCCCTCGCCCTGATCGGTCCACAGCTTCTTGGGCCGCCTGCCCTGGTTTTCCTTGATGACCGCGTTCGCGGCGCTGAGGATCGTTTGGGTCGAGCGGTAGTTTTGCTCGAGCACGATCGTGCGGGCGCTCGGGAAATCCTGCTCGAACTCGATGATGTTGCGGATCGTCGCGCCGCGGAACGCATAGATCGACTGGTCCGAGTCGCCCACGACCGTGAGGTCCGCATGAGGGTCATCGCCGACGAGCTCGCGCACGAGCCTGTACTGCGCGGTATTCGTGTCCTGATACTCATCCACGAGCACGTGCCGGAACCGACGGCGATAGCCTTCGCGAATCCCCGGATTCTCGGCGAGCAGGCGCACAGTCAGCGCGATCAAGTCGTCGAAGTCCACGGCGTTCGCCGTGCGCAGCCGCTCCTGGTATTGGGTGTAGATCTGCGCGATCGTCCGTTCGGCGGGGTTCTTCGCGTTCTCCGCCTGGGCAGCGTATTCCTCGGGCGTCACGAGCTCGTTCTTAAGAGAGGAAATCTTTGCCTGGAACGCTCGGGGCGAGTGCCTTTTCGAGTCGAGCCCCATGTCCTTCGCGATGTTCGTGATGAGACGCTTAGAGTCTGACGAGTCGTAGATCGAGAACGTGGACTTGAGCCCGGCTGCATCTGCATCTCGCCGCAAAATACGCACGCACGCCGAGTGGAAGGTCGACACCCACATGTACCGGGCCGCGGGCCCAATGAGCGCCTCAACCCTCTCCTTCATCTCGGAGGCGGCCTTGTTCGTGAAGGTGATCGCGAGAATTTCGCCCGGAAGAGCCTCTCCACTTCGCAAAAGGTGAGCGATGCGGCGGGTCAGCACGCGGGTCTTGCCAGAGCCTGCCCCGGCAACGATCAACAGCGGGGAGCCGCGATGTTCGACCGCATCGCGCTGGGGCGGGTTGAGCCCCTCGACGATCTCCTCGAGAGCAGCCTCATCGCGCCCGCCCCAGGCCGCAAAACTCTCATGACGCACGGGCTCGGGCTCATCCGGAACCGGCTCAAAGCTCACCCCCGCCTCGGGATTGGGCGATTGCGACACCTGCTCGTCAAACGCGGTTTCCCAATCCTCGGGTGGGGCATCCTCGGAAAAATCCCATTCGTCGGGAGGCGGGCAAGCGTCGGACTCCCCTCGCGCACCCCCGCTCTGCGCGCGCGCACCCGTGCCACCCTCGCCTTTGCTTCCCTTTCCGGCCTCGCCGAGCGCGCGGAAGGATTCGGGAAGTGGAAAATCGTCAAAAAGCGAGGACATAGAGGCACCTTCACGTACGGATAGGGCGGATAGTTAACGGATGCGTGGGCGCGCATGCACAGGTTCATGCGCTGCGGGCCTACCCCGTGCGGCGATATGCCCGTGCACGGAGGCGCTTACACGCGCTCTCACATGAACAGCGCAACCGCGATATTCACGACGATGCCCGTAGGAATCGCGAACCAGACCGGCGCGGGCGTTGCTTCGCGCTTCTTGATCGCGATGAACGCACACACCGCAACGATGACCGACAGCACAAGCTTGATACCGATCACCATGTGGTTGATACCCATGTCTGCGGCGATCCCAATGAGGGCGGCGATCAGGCCAAACACGGGTGCGGCAGCGGCCATGTGCGCCATGCCGGGACGAGGCTGGCGGTTCTTGGCAGCGGCGATCCACATGCCGAAGGCGCCGGCCCAACAAAGGATGTGGAGGAAAACAAAAATCATCATGAACGTATGCATGACTCCACTCTACGAAAGGGGTGAGACATTTAAACTCAGGGGCCCCGACGGGGTCGCTCGCATCACGTCGAGACCGCGCGTTTCTGCGAGAATGGTCCGCGATGAACGACTCCTCCAGCCCCACGCCCCTCACACGCGAACAAAAACTTACGCGCGCCCTGCTCGCCGTCGGCTCCATTGCCCTCGCAGCAATCCTGATCGTGTGGCTCATCCCCCGCGCTCTCGACACATCGTGGACACACATTTTCGCGTCCTTCACCGGGATCAGCGCGTGGTGGGTCCTCGCGCTCCTCGCTGTCGCGCTTGTCGTCCTCGCGATCGACTCAATCGGTTTTTCCGCCTGCTTTCGCGGCGTGAGCCTCAGGGCCAGCGCCGAAACGAATGCTGTTGCCCAAGCCGTCACCGTCGCAATCCCGATGGGATCGACCATCTCCCTCGGCCTTATCTACGCTCGACTCAAACGCGCGGGGGCGAGCGCGAAAACGATCGCCTCGGGCACCCTCCTGGCTTCGATCGCCGACATCCTCGCGCAGATCCTCCTGCCGATCCTCGCCGTCACGCTCCTCGCTCTCGCCCCGCTCGACATTCCGCTGTGGGTCCGCATCGCCCTCATCGTTGCCGCTGCGCTCAGCCTCGCCCTCACGAGCACGGCGCTCGGACTAGCCTCGAGCGAAACACTGCTGCGCACACTCCTCGAGCGCGTGCAAACGATCACCGACGCCTTCCACGAAGGCTACGGCGGGCGAAGCCGCGACATCGTCACACCCGCCCTCGCCACGCGCGACATGGCGATCTCCGACGCTCAGGGTTCACGCGCCTTGATCCTCGGCACCCCCACCATTGCGCGCATCGTGCAGGGCCTCGCGTTCATTGTCTGGTGCACGTTCGGCTACGGCTTCACCATCAGCCCGCTCCTCCTCTTCGGCATCTATGCCCTCAGCCGCTTACTCGCCCTCATCCCTCTCACGCCGGGAGGCATCGGCGTGATCGACGTCGGCGTCGCGTGGGCCCTCGTGCAATGCGGCGCACCAAACGCCGCGGCCGTGTCCTGCGCCCTCACCTTCACCCTCAGCCAGGTCCTCACCCCGGTCGTCGCCGGTGCGCTCGCCATCCCCGTAAGCGTCCACAACTCTCGCGCGGACATCGCGCGGCGCAGCTCCTAAAGCCCGCGGCTATCCATGTACGCCGCAAGCTCATGGAAAAACAGCTTGCGCGGCGCCTCGAGCGCGAGCGCCATGTCGTGCGTCGCTCCCGGGATTCGGGCAACGGTGAGATCAGGGCCCGCATGTCGGGCGTTCTTCACCTGATCCTCGGCGTTCAAGATCGCATCGCTCGTGTAGGCGCGGCGGCTGAAGAAGGGGACGAGAGCCGAGCGCGTCGATGCCGTCATGAAAATGGGTTCGCGAATATTGAGCCCGCTCGCGAGCTGATTCTGGGCCCGTGCAACGGCAGCGAGTGTGCATGCCGGCATCGGGAACGACTCGAACGGCTTGTACGGCACATGCCAATCCCACTGACCCCCAAAGTGCGTGTGAAGCGTGCGGGCATAAAAATCGGGCGTGCCCGGAACCACCGTGCGGAGGGGCTGCGTGCGCGCGAGCGCCTCGAGCATAGGAAGGAGTGCTCGCCGCACGAGCGGCCCGCCATGCAGTTCGAGCCACGGCGAATTGAGCAGAAGGGCCGACGCTTGCCCCGGGTTCCTCGCCGCCCAGGTGACCGTCGTGATCCCTCCCGTCGAGTGGGCATAGATGACCGGTTTCTTTGGGGTGAGGCCACGCTCGCGGGCGGCCGTGCTCGCCATGTCGATCGTGCGGCTGATCTCCTCTGCGTAGTCGCTTAGGTCGCCAATCGCGGTCGCCACATCTCCCTCGCGCAGCGAACGACCGTTTCGGCGCAGGTCGATCGCCCAAAAATCGTAGCCGCGGTCGTTAAAGAAGTTCGCGACGTGCGGGTGAAAGAAGTAGTCGCTCCAGCCGTGGAGGTACAACGCTATGGCGCCCGTCGCCCGCTCTTTCGGTGCGGGCCGCGCGATCGTCGTGAATCCCCACGGCCCGAGTGCATCCTCGCCGCCGTCGTGGTGGGTGATGCCAAAACCGTGCGCGACGAGAGCTGAATCGTCAACGGGCGGATAGGTGCGGTCGTGTTCGGCGGACATGACTGGGGCTTTCTTTCGTCGCTATTCGCACTCGGTAGCAGAGCATTTTTCCCGGTGACGGAGCCGCCGTCGGGTGTGACGTGGCCCCGCGCGGGCCTGCTTCTACTTTAAGTCCCAGGCGCCGCAGTGTAACCTAGAGTCCGAAACTTACTCTCCAGGGCGAAAGACGCCCGCATGTTCGACGCACAGGGGGTCGTACCTATGGGTCGTGGCCGTCAGAAAGCCAAGCAGGCCAAGATTGCTCGGGACCTCAAGTACTACAGCCCGCCCACGGATCTCAACGCTCTTCAGCGTGAGCTGAGCGGGAAAAAGAACGAGTCCGCTTCGTGGGACGAAGATGACCGCTACGAAGACAAGTGGGCAAGCGAGTACGACGACTGGGCTGACGAGGACGAGGAGTCCTGACCGCCCCTTCATTGTGAACTGACGCCGCCAAACGAAGGTAATTCGCGAGAACTACAGCCGTTTGGGGGCGTCATTTTTTATGCGGTGAAGCCCGCCCCCTCGAATTGCATAGGGTTTGTGGGGGTTTAGTTCGCGCCCAAAACCCCCGCAGCGCCTATGCAATTCAGATTTTTGGGGACAGTTACGTAGTGACGAGGACGGGGCCGCCGTGCGCCCCCTTCGCCCCCTGCACGAGCACATCGCTTTCGCCGCGCGGCTGCGCAAGCTCCTCGCGCCGGGTGACCTCGCCGATCACTCGCGAGCGCACGCCCTCGGCCTCAAAATGCCGCACAATCGCGTCGGCGCTTTCTTCGCTCACGACCGCGACCATGCCAATACCCATGTTGAGAGTCGCCTCGAGGTCCGCGAGCGGCACATTTCCCCACTCGCCAATCGCGCGGAACACCGCACCGGGCTCCCAAGAGCCACGGCGAACGTGAGCGCCACAATCGGTGGGAATCACACGGGCAAGATTCGCGGCAAGGCCACCGCCCGTCACATGAGAGAGTGCGTGGAGGTTTCCGACGCCTGCCTTCTCGAGTACGCGCAGGATCTGTGCGCTGTAGATGTGGGTCGGGGTAAGGAGTTCCTCGCCGAGGGTCTTGCCGAAATCGTCGATGTGTTGGTCAAGGCTCAGCCCTGCGTGGTCGACGACGGCGCGCACGAGGGAATAGCCGTTGGAGTGCAGGCCGCTGGAGTCCATGCCGATGAGAACGTCGCCGGCTTTCACACGCTCGGCGCCGAGCATCTGGGAGGCTTCGACGACGCCGACGGCTGCGCCCGCCACGTCGTAATCATTCTCGCCCATGAGGCCGGGGTGCTCGGCCGTTTCGCCGCCCACGAGTGCGGTCTCGGCAAGGATGCAGCCCTCGGCGATGCCGCGCACGATGTTGGCGATCCGCTCGGGGTGAACCTTCCCGCACGCGATGTAGTCGGTCATGGCGAGCGGTTTCGCACCGCTCACGACGATGTCGTCTACGACCATCGCCACGAGGTCCTGACCGATCGTGTCGTGCACATCGAGCGCCTGGGCGATCGCGATTTTCGTCCCCACGCCGTCGGTACTCGAGGCGAGCAAGGGCCGCTCGTAGTTTTTGAGTGCACTCACGTCGATGAGACCGGCGAAGCCGCCAACACCGTCCACGACGCTCGCGCCGTGGGTCTTTTTTACGGCGGCCTTCATGAGTTCGACGGCGCGGTCCCCCGCGTGCGTGTCGACGCCGGCAGCGGCGTAGGTGAGGCCCTCGCCTTTCGGTGCGTTGGTCATTTCTGGATCTCCTTGTCGGCCATGCCAAGCAGTTCGCGGCCCTCGGAATCGGGAGCGGGCAGTGGGATGGGATATTCCCCGGTGAAGCATGCAGAGCACAGCTGGTTCGGTTGTTGCGCGGTCGCGCGGACCATGCCGTCAAAGCTGATGTATCCGAGGGAGTCGGCACCGATCGACCGGCAGATCTCTTCGGTATCAAGACCGTTGGCAATGAGTTGGGCGCGATCCGCAAAGTCGATGCCGTAATAGCAGGGCCACTTCACAGGCGGTGAGCTGATCCGTACGTGCACCTCGCTCGCGCCCGCCTCGCGGAGCATGCGAACCACGGCTCGCTGCGTGTTGCCGCGCACGATTGAATCGTCGATAACCACGAGGCGCTTGCCCTCGATAACTTCGCGAAGCGGGTTGAGCTTGAGGCGAATACCGAGCTGTCGAAGTGTTTGCGTGGGCTGGATGAACGTGCGACCCACGTAGGCGTTCTTGACCATGCCCTGCCCGTAGGGGATGCCGGATTCTTGGGCGTACCCGATCGCGGCGGGTGTGCCCGATTCGGGCGTGGGGATCACGAGGTCAGCGTCGACGGGGTGTTCGCGCGCAAGCTCGCGCCCCATCTCGATGCGCGGCTCGTTCACGCTCCGCCCATTGAGGTTCGTGTCAGGGCGCGAGAGGTAGACGTACTCGAATACGCAGCTCTTGCGCGCGGGTTCGAGGACCTGCTCGCAGCGCAAGCCGTCTTCGTCAATCGCGATGAGCTCGCCGGGCGCTACTTCGCGCACGAAGCTCGCGCCGCAAATGTCGAGGGCGGCGGTCTCGGAGGCCACAACCCACCCGTTCGACAGCCTGCCGAGCACGAGCGGGCGGATGCCTTGCGGGTCGCGCGCCGCGTACAGGGTCTTTTCATTCATGAGCACGAAGCAGTAGGCACCGCGGATACGGCCCATGAGGTCTTTGAGGTTCTCCTCGAGGCTCCCGTCGTGATTGAGAAGCGCCGTCACGATCGCCGTGTCGGTCGTGTTGCCCTGCTTGAGCTCACCGATTTTCGCGCTGCCCTGGCGCTCGTGGAGAAGCTCGAGGAGCTCGAGGGTGTTCACGAGGTTGCCATTGTGGGCGAGGGCGATCGTGCCATCGGGGCGAGGGCCGAGCGTCGGCTGGGCATTCACCCAGTGGCTTGCCCCGGTCGTGGAATAGCGCGTGTGGCCCACGGCCATGTGGCCCTGAAGAGTCTTGAGATTGCCTTCGTCGAACACTTGCGAGACGAGACCCATGTCTTTGTAGACGAGGATCTTTTCGCCGTTTGAGGTCGCGATGCCCGCCGACTCCTGGCCGCGGTGCTGAAGCGCATAGAGCCCGAAGTAGGTGAGGGTGGCGACGTCTTCTCCTGGCGCGAACACGCCAAAAACGCCGCATTCGTCTTTCGGTTGGCGATCGTCGGGAAGGAGGTCGTGGGTAAGTCGTCCGTCTGCGGGTAGCACTAATCCAGTCTAATACGGCACACGCCCCTCGTGAATTGCATAGAGACTGTGGGGGTTTTGCCACGAGGCCCGACCAATTGCATAGACGTTGCGGGGGTTTGATCCGCTTCCGAAACCCCCACAACCCCTATGCAATTCAGGTTATCTATTTCGCGCGCGTGCGCTCGAGGAGCCAATCGATGATCACGGCGAGAAGGGCGAGGGCACCCCCGATAAAGAGAACCCCGTAGAGCGCGGCGATCACGAGCGGCGCCACATCGAAAACACCCCGGAACATGCCCCACACGAGCCCGGAAAGGGCTCCGAGCACGAGGGCGAGCACGACCCACCCACCGAGATTCATGCGGCGTTCACGCCTCACGAAGAGCGCTGTTGGCATCGGCGTCGCGTGAGGATCCGCGCCCGCGGCACCCGCATCGTCGGAGTCGACCTCAGCTGGCGCAGCGGCCTCAACATTCGCCTGGCTATCGTCCTGTCCGTGATGCTCGACGTGTGCGTCGGAGGCATCGGCGGGGAGGGAGCCGGCTTCGGGCGTGTTCTCGCTCGTCACGTGTTAATTCTCCTCGGTCGTAGTGGGGCGGGCGGGCGCTTCTTCAGCGGCGATTCTCCGGGCGATCGGCACGGGCAGAATTTCAGAGAGGTCGCTGCGTTCGCCGGATGCGCTCACACCGCCGCCTTTCGCGCGGCCCTCTGCCCACGTCAGCTCACCCGTCGCAAGGCGCATCCAGGTTGCTGCATCCATCTCCACGACTGCGGGCGGGGTTCCGCGCGTGTGGCTCGTGCCCTCTATGATCTGCACGGCGCCGAACGGTGGAACGCGCAGTTCGACGGCGCCGCCCGGGTATTCCTCGGCGAGCGCCTGGAGGGTGAATCGCACCGCGAGCGCGAGGGTAGGTCTCGCCGTGTCTTTGCCGTTCTCGCACCACGAACGGATCGCGGCCGTGCCGTCGGAGATCGGGATCGGCTTACGCGCCGGCACCGTCGGACCCTTCACCCGCGAGGCGTTCCTCGCCGGGAATGAGCGAGTGCACCGCGATCGTGTCATCGCGGTCCGGGCCAACACCGATCGCCGAAATGCGGCAGCCGGCAAGTTCCTCGAGTCGGCGCACGTAGTTTTGTGCCTCGATCGGAAGCTGCTCGAACGTGCGAGCCTTCGAGATGTCTTCGCTCCACCCGGGCATCGTCTCGTACACGGGCTTCGCGTGGTGGAACTCAGTTTGCGTCATGGGCATGTCTCGATGGATTTCGCCATCGATCTCGTAGGCGGTGCAGATCGGCACCTCGTCGAGACCCGTGAGAATGTCGAGCTTCGTGAGCACGAGATCGGTGAAACCGTTGATGCGCACGGCGTGGCGAATCATGAGGGCGTCGTACCAGCCGCAACGGCGCGGTCGCCCCGTATTGACGCCCACTTCGTGGCCCTTCTGCTGAAGGTATTCGCCCCATCTATCGAAGAGTTCCGTGGGGAACGGACCAGCGCCCACACGCGTCGTGTACGCCTTGACGATGCCGATCGCGCGGTCGATGCGCGTCGGGCCGATACCGGAACCCGTGCACGCGCCACCCGCGGTGGGGTTCGAGCTCGTCACGAACGGGTACGTGCCGTGGTCCACGTCGAGGTAGGTCGCTTGGCCGCCCTCCATGAGCACGAGCTCACCTCGGTCGAGCGCCGAGTTCAGCATCTCGGTCGTGTCCACGACCATGGGGCGGATCCGCTCCGCGTACTGGAGAAGGCCTGCCACGATCTCCTCAACCTCTACGGCCCGACGGTTGTAGAGCTTCACGAGCACGCCATTCTTCTGGCGAAGCGAGCCTTCAACCTTTTGGCGCAGGATCGACTCGTCGAATAGGTCCTGAACGCGGATGCCGAGGCGCCCCACTTTGTCCATGTAGGCGGGCCCGATGCCGCGGCCGGTCGTGCCGATCGCGCGCTTGCCGAGGAAGCGCTCGGTGACGCGGTCCATCGTTTGGTGGAAGGGGGCAACGATGTGCGCGTTCGCGGAAATGCGCAAGTGCGAGGTGTCGACGCCGCGCGATTCAAGAGTGTCGATTTCCTCGAAGAGCGCATCGAGGTTCACGACCACGCCGTTGCCGATCACGGGCGTCGCGTTCGGCGACAGAATCCCCGCGGGGAGGAGTTTAAGCTCGAACTTTTCGCCGTGGACGACGACCGTGTGCCCCGCGTTGTTGCCGCCGTTGGGCTTGACAACGTAGTCGACGCGATCGCCGAGAAGATCGGTTGCCTTTCCCTTTCCTTCATCGCCCCACTGGGCTCCAACGATCACGATCGCGGGCATGACATCTCCTTGTGCGCGGCGTCCTGGTGCGCGCGGTAGCGAAACAGCAAAGGCCTATTTTACGCGGGGTGATTGCCGACGTTAAGGGGCGAGCGTTGTGGCGTCGCTCAGGCTCGGGTCGGATTCGGCGATGAAATCCCTCAGGCGTTCTACCTCGCCGGTCTCGCCGATCGCTTCTGCGGCACGCGCAAGGTGCAGGAGACACAGAAGAAAACCGCGGTTTGGTTCGTGGGAGGCGGGGACTTCACCCTGGCCTCGCCAGCCGGCGCGGCGCAGCGCGTCGAGACCGCGGTGGTAGCCGACGCGCGCGAATGCGTAGGCCTCGATCGTATCGCCGTCGGCACTTGACTCCTGGGCGAGGAGCGCCCAGGCGAGCGGGGAGGTGGGGTGGTCAGCAGCGACCTTCTTCGGGTCGTCACCTTCGCGGTCGCGAACGGGGCGATCGAGCTCGTCGGGCAGGAAGGTCGGCTTCGGGCCAAGCAGGTTGCCGCCAAGCTCGGGGCGAGGGCGGGAGGTCGTGTTTTCACTCATACCCCCACCCTACAAAGTGTCTGTGCCATACACCCTGCGTACACGGCTGTTTAGAAGGGCCCGGCCACAACCTGCAACAATGGGGGCATGACAGAGACCCTTGACGGTTCCGAGCTTCTCACGGGGCCCCAGGCCGGAGGTGTGCTCGAGGCGGCCGTCACCAACGCGGGCGGCGAGCTCGTCGAATGGACGCTCGACCACGTCGACCACCGCCCTTCGCGCTCCACGAAAGCAATGTTCCGCACGAAGGTGCGCTGGGTGGAGCTTGACGGCGCCGAGGCTGAACCTCGCGATGAGCTCTTCGGCGTGAGTGCCCACATCGGTGAGCAGGAAAAGAACGTGCTCGCCCCCGAGCAGTCCCTCGTGATGACCGACGGCGACATGAACGTGCGCGTGTGGCGCTACCCCCACGACCCGTGGCTGCCGATGCTCCCGCAGGTGTGCTACCCGGATGTTCTCCACGAAACCCTCGCCCGTCTCGGTGTTGCCACGGGCTTCGCGGAGGGCACCCCCGTGCCGGTTGAGGTTGTGAGCTACCGCCCCGGTCGCCGCGCCGTGCTCAAGGCCACCCTCGCCGACCGCAACGTGTTCCTCAAGGTGTTCCAGCCGCACACGACCTCGAGCGTCGTCAACCTCCACCACAGCCTGCTCGAGGCAGGTGTTCCCGTGCCCGCCGTTCTCGGCTCGACGGACGGCCTTGTCGTGCTCGCCGAGCTGCCCGGCACGGTTCTCGCGAAGGCGGTGATCGAAGAGGGCGAGCGCGCGTGCCATGCCGAGGATCTCGTCGCGATGCTCGACCGCCTCCCCGTCTCCCTCATGGATCAGCCCGTGCGCCCGCCGTGGACCGATTCCGCCGAGTTTTACGCTGGTGTTGTCGCCTCGAGCCTCCCCTCCCTCAAAGACCGCCTCGATGTCCTCGTGTACCGCATCGAGCTGGGCCTCGCCGACGTCGAGCGTCGCATTGGTCTCGAGCCCACCGAAGTCGTCCACGGCGACTTTTACGAGGCGCAAGTGTTCGTGGACAATTCCCGCGTCGTTGGCGTCCTCGACATTGACGGGGTTGGTCCAGGCCGCCGCGCCGACGACCTCGCGTGCCTGTGCGCCCACCTCTCCGTGCTTGGCGACTACGCGAATCAGGGTCGCCTGACACTCGACATTCACGAACGGGTCGCGGAGGCGATTCGCACGTGGTATCCCGTTTTCGCGAACCGCGTTGATCCGCAAGAACTCGCGCTGCGCGCCGCCGGCGTCGTCCTTTCCCTCGCAACGGGCCCGCACCGCCAGCAGGAACCCGATTGGGAGCGCGCCACGGAAGCGATGGTTCGCGTTGCCGAAACGTGGGTGCAGGTCGCCGAGTATGGGCCGCACTACGTGGGGCCCATGCCGGGCGGGCTCATTTCCGGATCCGACGCCACCCGGCCACGCACCGATGCCACGACGAATGCCGAGGCGACGAGTGCTCCGGCGGGCGACGCCGATGGCGCGCCAGCCGAACAACCGGCACAGGCCCCCTCGCCGTCGCCGATCATCGTGCCATCCGTTCCGAGCGCCGACACCTCGTTCGCCCACGGCGCCGCCCACTTCGAGCAGGATCCGACGATTCCGCTCCCGCCGATTCCCGAGCTGTCCGGTCAGCAAATGGAACTCGCGCTCGGCGGCGCCAACGAACAGCCCCACGAACACTTCGGGCGCGCGGGCATCACGATGTCCCCGCCCACCCCCGTCTACGTGCCGGGAATGCGGCGACGCCCTCACGTGCGCCCCGCACGCCACACATTCCTGAAGTCGATGGAGGCGGCGCAACCGTCGGAACCCGTGCGGCGTAATACTCACCGCGCCGACGCTGCCGAGGATCCTCCAGCAAAGGCCAACGAGGAAGGAGAGAGCTGATGCGCGCGATCGTTCAGAAGGTGAACGGAGCGAAGGTCGAGGTGCTCGATACTCACGACAGCCCCCGACGCACAACAGGCGAGTTCGAGGGCGAGGGCCTCGTCGTGCTGCTGGGCATCACCCACGACGACGGCGAGAGCGCGGTCGAGACCATGGCGCGGAAGATCTGCGAACTGCGCATCCTCGACGACGAAAAATCCGCGCTCGATAAGAGCGCGCCCGTCATGATCATTTCCCAGTTCACGCTGTATGCGGACGTGCGCAAGGGGCGCCGCCCGAGCTGGAACAAAGCCGCTCCCGGGCCCGTTGCGGAGCCGCTCGTGCAGCAGGTCATTGACAGGGTGCGCGAGCGTGGCCTCACCGTGTACGAGGGCGAGTTCGGCGCACACATGCAGGTCAGTATCACGAACGATGGTCCCATGACGATACTCATCGAGACCGAGTAGGGTGGAAGCATGACATACACACTGGTACTGCTCCGCCACGGCGAGAGCGAATGGAATCAAAAGAACCTGTTCACCGGTTGGGTCGACGTTCCTCTTTCGGAGAAGGGCCGCGGTGAAGCCACTCATGGCGGCGAGCTCATCAAGGAATCGGGCATCCTTCCCGACGTTGTGCACACGTCGCTCCTGCGCCGCGCCATCATGACCGCGAACCTCGCGCTTGATGCCGCTGATCGCCACTGGATCCCCGTGAAGCGCGATTGGCGCCTCAACGAGCGTCACTACGGCGCGCTTCAGGGTCTCGACAAGGCCGAGACCCGCGACAAGTACGGCGACGAGCAGTTCATGCTGTGGCGCCGCTCGTTCGATGTTCCGCCGCCCGCCATCGAGGAAGGCAGCGAGTTCAGCCAGGACGGCGACCCCCGCTACGAGGGCACCGAGGTTCCGAAGGCCGAGTGCCTCAAGGACGTCATCGCGCGCTTCCTCCCCTACTGGGAAGAGGGCATCAAGCCCGACCTCGCCGCCGGCAAGACCGTTCTCGTGGCTGCGCACGGCAACTCGCTTCGCGCCCTCGTGAAGTACCTCGACGACATCTCTGACGAAGACATCGTCGGCCTCAACATCCCGACCGGCCAGCCGCTCGTTTACGAGCTCGACGAAAACTTCAAGCCTGTCACCAAGGGCGGTCGCTACCTCGATGAGGAGGCCGCGCGTAAGGCGGCAGAGGCCGTCGCCAACCAGGGTAAAAAGTAGACTCTCGGATTGCATAGGGGTTGTGGGGGTTTCGGGCTCACGCCCGCCCCGTAACCTCTCGAGTTCCGACGGTTGCCTACACACGAGGCCCCGGAGATCCTCTCGGATCCCGGGGCCTTCGCTTCCCCCCCCTTTTCGAATTGCATAGGAGTTGTGGGGGTTTAGTGCCGATTCAGCGCTGCCGATTCAGCGCGGGTAAGGCGCGAGCGCCGAGGCTTCCGGGACGTCCCATAGCGCCGGCGCCGCCGATACGTTCGTAGGCACCAGCGCTCCAGTCGCCCATTATCGGCGACGCTTGCGAGTCGTCCCGAACAGCGAACGCGTAATCTCACGCCCGAGCACCGTCCCCGCCGAACGAAAGAAACTCTTGACCGCGCTATTGCCCGCGATCTTCTCCACCAATCCAGGCTCTTCCTTCGCGGGCTTCGCCTTCGCAGCGGGGGCTGCGCCTGCACCGGGCTTTTCAGTTCCGACGGCTGCCGGGGAAACGTCGGACTCCCCCTGCCCGACCTGGCCACCCTCCGCACGCGCCTTGAGGATCTCGTACGCGCTTTCGCGATCCACAACAGTGCTGTACTGGACCGCGATCTGGCTGGACGCGATAATCCGATCGATCTCAGCTTCAGGCGCGGGCTCCATCGAGGATTCGGGAGCGCGCATCGCGGCGTAGGCCACGGGGCTCGGCGCGCCCTTCTCGTTCATGACGGTGACGACCGCTTCGCCCGTGCCGAGGGAGGTCAAGAGCTTTTCAAGGTCGTACTCGGTTGTGGGGTAGGTGGCGACTGCTTTCTTGATGGCCTTTGCGTCATCGGGCGTGAAGGCGCGCAAAGCGTGCTGGACGCGGTTGCCGAGCTGCGCGAGAACGTCGGCGGGAATGTCCTTGGGCGATTGGGTAATGAAGAATACGCCGACGCCCTTGGAGCGAATAAGCCTCACGGTTTGGATGACTTGGTCGATAAAGGCACTGGATGCGCCCTTGAAAAGCAGATGCGCCTCGTCGAGGAAGAACACGAGTTTCGGCTGGGGAAGATCGCCCACTTCCGGCAGCACCTGGTAGAGCTCAGCGAGCATCCACATCATGAAGGTTGAAAACACTTCTGGCCGCTCGGCAACGCCGGGAAGTTCGAGACACGAGATGATCCCGCGACCGTCGGAATCTTTCCGGAGGAAATGCTCGACGTTGAAAGCCGGCTCTCCAAAAAACACGTCTGCACCGGAGTTTTCGAACTGGGTGAGGTTGCGCAGAATAACGCCGGCGGTCGCGGTGGAAATACCGCCGATGCTCTTGAGCTCATCCTTGCCATCGGTCGTGAGGTACTGGATGAGGGCGCGCAGATCCTTGAGGTCGAGGAGGGCAAGGCCAGTCTGGTCAGCGTAGTGAAAGATAAGCGAAAGGGAGGATTCCTGAGTCTCGTTGAGACCCAGCACCTTCGAGAGGAGAACCGGCCCGAATTCGGTAACCGTCGTGCGAATCGGCACGCCCTTACCGTGTCCACCCAGCGAAAAGAATTCGGTGGTGCCAGCGCGAGATACCCAGTCTTGGGCGCGAGCCTTCGCACGTTCGGTGAGTTTTTCCGACGCCTGCCCGGGAACAGCAATGCCGGAAAGGTCACCCTTCATATCCGCGACGAAAACGGAGGTACCGGCGGCCGCGATTTGCTCCGCGATGAGCTGCAAAGTTTTTGTTTTGCCGGTGCCGGTAGCGCCGGCGATCAAACCGTGCCTATTGAGCATTCCGAGTGGCATGTAAAGCGGCGCTTCGGGGTTCGGCTCGCCGCCATCGACGACCGCGCCGAGATGAATCCGCGGCTCCTCAAACGCGTAGGCGGCAACGAGGTCGTTCGTGTCGGGCTGAGAGATATCGGCCATGAGGTAGGAGCTCCTTCGCGGTGGTCAGTTAGAGGCGAACACGACCTGAGTCAAGAAAGTCGAGAACGATCGGCAAAGCGTCCGCGAGCGAGAGATCGCGGCGCACAGCAATAGCGTAGACGCTGCGCGCCATGGCGAATCCCCAGGCAACGTGAATCGCCGCTGCATCACGAGCGTCGTCCGCCCCCATGCTCGGGGTGAGACGCTCGGCGATGACCGCGCTGAGTTCGCGGCTCACTCCCCTGTTACGGTCGGTGAGGATTTGCAGCAGCTGCGGCTCGCGAGAAAGCACGCGGTGTGTGAGCTCGCGGGTGTCACTGCGACGAGAAGCGTCATCAGCGTGGATGCGAAGGAGCGCACGAATAGAGTCGCGAACGGGCTCCTGCGCGGGGCGAGAGGCAAGAATGTCCACAAAACGACTGCTCTGTTCAGGATCGACGCCCAGCACGGCCGCTTCCTTGGAACCCCAGTAATTGAAGAACGTGCGCGAGCATACCCCCGCCCTCTCCGCGATCTGATCGACCGTCACCTGGGCAAGACCGTGCTCGGCTACGAGTTCGAGCGCCGAAAGATGCATCGCTTCGCGCGATTCGCGTTTCTTTCGCTCGCGCAAACCCTCGTGGCTGGCGGCCAGGTCTGACGCCTGCTCTTTCTCCGTTGCGGCTGTGTCGCTCATGTCAATCACGCCTCCTCGTATCGACGTGCGGTGCATCTTCGTGTTCGAGGTGACCGTCAAGCGGTCCCTCTCAGCATGGCCGGGCGCTAGTTGGTGCTGCGCAGCTCGGTGTGGCGGATGAACAGGGAAAGCACGAGAGCGACAACCGCGAACGGGGCCGCCGTCGTGAAGACAACCTGCATGGCGTCTCCCATGCCGTGGCGAATGGCCTCGACGATCGGGGCGGGAATGCCCTCGAGCTTCGAGGGGTCAAGAATCGCCGCTGCACTACCGCCGGACTCGCCACCGATCTTTCCCATTGCGGCTGCGACCTGCGGCGGAAGCTGCGCCTGGATCTTTGGCATGAGATTCGCCGACATGACGGAGCCGAGAACGGCGGTGCCGATCGTCGAACCGACGTTACGGAAGAACTGCACGGCAGACGTCGCGACACCGAGATCCTCACGAGCGACGGCGTTTTGGACAATGAGGGTGTAGGTCTGCATACACATGCCGAGCCCCGTGCCGATCACGATCATGACGAGCGTGAGATGCAGTTGCGAGGATTGCCAGTCGAGGCCTGCAAGAAGGATGTATCCGACGCTCATGACGATACCGCCGAGAACGAGGAGTCCCTTGTAGCGGCCCCACTTGGTGATCATGATGCCCATGAGAATCGACGTCACGATCATGGCGACGTTGAGCGGGATGAGGATCGCGCCCGAATTCGTTGCGGATACCCCGAGGACGCCTTGCGCGAACACGGGGATGTAGATGATTCCGCCGAACATTGCGACCGCGATCGCGAAGCTCGCGAGGATCGATAGGGAGATGCGGGAGTCGGCGAGCATGCGGAGCGGGACGAGCGGGTTCTCCGCTCGCATCTCGACGACCACGAAAAGCGCAAGGAGGATTGCCGCAGCCACGAACATGGTGATGATGACCGAGGAGTCCCAATCGTAGGTATTGCCACCCCACGACACGGCGAGCAGGCCGATGACAAGGCCGGGCGTGAGAGTCAGCGCGCCAATGAGGTCGAACTTTCCAGCGCTTGCCGTATGCGGCAGGCGCATGAACTTTGTGAGGAACACGAGGGCAGCGACACCGAGCGGAAGGGCGAGATAGAACAGGTAGCGCCAACCGAAGTTGTCGGTCACCCAGCCTCCGAAAAGCGGACCAGCGATCGAGGACACGCCGAACACGGCACCCATGATGCCCTGATACTTTCCGCGCTGGCGCGGCGGGATGATGTCGCCGATGATCGTCTGGCTGAGCGGCATGATCGTGCCCATACCGAGGCCCTGGACGGCACGCGAGAACACAAGGAACCAGAAGTTTGTGGCCATGCCGGACAGGGCCGAACCGATCATGAACACGACGAGGCCCGCGATATAGAACGTCTTGCGGCCGTACATGTCGGAGAGCTTGCCGACGACCGGCACCGCGACCGCCGAGACGAGCATGGCCGCGGTCGCGATCCAGCTGTAGTGCTCCATGCCGCCGAGTTCGGCGACGATGCGCGGCATGGCGGGGCCGACGATCGTCTGCGAGATCGACGCGACAAACATACCGAGCATGAGGCCGAGGAACACGAGTTTACCGTCGCGGTCGAGGCCGGTGAATTCCACGGGAGCGTCGCCGCGCGCCGCGCGAGTTTGAAGTGATGTAGACATGGTCCCCTTTTCGTCCGTGCACCGCCACAAAAATTATGCAGCGACTGCAAAATCCTTAACGTGTGGGAGACTATCGCCTCCTGCCCGCCTCACCAAGGGGTGCGCGGCGGAACGTGACAAACGGAGCAGGGCGGCGGGCTCGCCTCGCTCACGGCCCGTCTGCGCCCCGCCCCTCGTCTTCCCTCGCCGTGTCCCCCTCGCCTCCCCTCCTCGCCGCGTCTCCCCTTCCCTCCTCGCCTCCCCTCCTTCGGTTCTGTACCCAACGTTTGTGGCGGTATCCGGCCTCATTCCGCCACAAACGTTGGGTTTAGATCCCTCGCACGCGGCAGAGAGCGTACAGGGGGACACCTTGATCGGCGCCCCAGCCCAGGATCGATTCCCCTCAACCTAATCCTGTAGGTGCGGCAGAAGGTCCTACCTAGGCACGAGCCTCGACTCGAACACCCACAACGTCGCCGGTCGTCCGCGCACTTTCGAGCACCGCCTCGAACATTCGATCCCAGCGGGGGCGCTCGGGAAGCGTGCGCGCAAAGGTGTCGGAAGTGCCGTCGGACCTCGCCTGCTGAAAAATCAGCGTTCGCGCTCCCCTCTCCACCCCAGCCTCGCGCCAGAGATCCGAGGCGACCTCAACGATGCGCGGGGCGTACGGGGCGAGCACCGGGGTGAGGGTCGTGCGCAGCTCAATCTCCACACCGGCGCGCGCAAGTGCGAGGAACGACTCGCGTGAGCGTTCAAAGGCGCGGCTCGCGTTCGGGTTCACGCTTCTCAGTCCGACGGTTTCCTCAAACACTTCGGGCGGTGCTTTGAGGTCAAATCCGACCCAATCGACGAGAGGCCCGCCTGGGTCCGAGGAGACGATGTCGTGAATCCGGGACGGAAAGGCACCTCCCGTGTGCAGGCCGGTGCGAAACCCAAGCGCCCGCACCTCTTGAAACGCAGGGATGATGGCACGCTGGAGCGTCGCCTCTCCCCCGGAAAACACGACACCATCGAGGAGCCCGCGCCTTCTTGCCAAGAGATCCTCGACCTCGCCCCACGTGACCGTGCCCGGAGTTCGGGGGTCGAGGATCGCGTGGTTGTGGCAATAGCTGCACCGCCACGGGCAGCCCTGGAGAAAGAGCGTCGCGGCAAGCTTTCCAGGCCAATCCACCGTCGAGAGCGGCACGAGGCCCGCAATTGCGAGATCATGCGGACTCAGGGCTGCGGAATGCTCACTCATGCAGGGACGACGGTTTCCGGGCGAGCTTCGGACGCGCGAAGTTCCCCGTGGCGCTCAGCCGCACCTTCCGTGAAGAACTTACGCTCCTCGAACTCGCCCTTCTTCCCGATGTTGAACGAGCTTACTGGCCGGTGATAACCCATGACACGCGTCCATACTTCGCACACGTCGCCGCATGCGGGGCACTCGTGGTGTTCACCCTTGAGGTAGCCGTGGCTCGGGCAGATCGAGAAGGTTGGAGTGATGGTGAGATACGGAAGATGGAAGTTCGAGAGGGCACGCTTCACGAGCTGTTTCGCCGCCTCGGGCGAACTCATCTGTTCATTCATGTACAGGTGCAAAACCGTACCGCCCGTGTATTTGGTCTGCAGCTCGTCTTGCCATTCCAACGCTTCAAATGGATCGTCGGTCGCACCCACGGGAATTTGGGAGGAGTTCGTGTAGTACGGGTTTTCGGCGGTACCCGCTTGAATGATCGCGGGAAAGCGCTCGCGATCCGCTTTCGCGAGGCGGTAGGTAGCGCCTTCGGCGGGGGTCGCCTCAAGGTTGTAGAGATTCCCGGTTTCTTCCTGGAATTCGACCATTTTCCCGCGAATATGGTCGAGAATCCGCACGCACATCGCGCGCCCCTCGCCCGTCACGAGATTGTGGGCATCACCCGTAAAGTTCCGCACCATTTCGTTCATGCCATTAACCCCGAGCGTCGAGAAGTGGTTACCGAGGTGGCCCATGTAGCGCTTCGTGTACGGGTAAAGCCCGCGATCGATGAGCTCCTGCACCGTCGCGCGCCGCCTCTCGAGAGTGTCTTTACCCAGGTCAAGGAGGCGATCGAGAGCATCCATGAGCGCGGCTTCATCACCCTTGTGGAGGTAGCCCAGGCGCGCCATATTGATCGTGACCACGCCAATCGAGCCCGTGAGTTCAGCGCTTCCGAAAAGGCCATTGCCGCGTTTGAGGAGCTCTCGAAGATCGAGCTGGAGGCGGCAGCACATCGAGCGAATCTGCCCGGGATCAAGCTCCGAGTTGATGAAGTTTTGGAAGTACGGGAGGCCGTACTTCGCGGTCATCCGGAAAAGACGCTCTGAGTTCGGTGAGTCCCAATCAAAGTCCCGCGTGATGTTGTACGTCGGAATCGGGAAGGTGAACACGCGACCATTCGCGTCCCCCTCCGTCATCACGTCGATGTACGCGCGATTAATCAGGTCCATTTCTTCTTGCAGCTCGCCGTACGTAAAGTCGCACACCTCTGAGCCAATAAGCGGATACTGATCCTTGAGGTCATCCGGGCAGTTCCAATCAAACGTCAAGTTCGTAAACGGGCACTGGCTCCCCCAGCGACTCGGAACGTTCAGGTTATAGATGAGCTCCTGCATGTTCTGCCGCACCTCTTCGTAGCTCATCGCATCGAGCCTCACAAACGGCGCCATGTAGGTATCGAATGAGCTGAACGCTTGCGCACCCGCCCACTCATTTTGCAGCGTCCCGAGGAAGTTCACGATCTGCCCGCAGGCACTGGAAAAATGCTTCGGGGGCGCGGAGGCAATCGCGCCCGGCACACCATTGAAGCCCTCCTGCAAGAGCGTGCGCAGCGACCAGCCCGCACAGTATCCCGTGAGCATGTCGAGGTCATGGATATAGAGATCGCCCTCGCGGTGGGCCTGGCCAGCCTCCGCGCTGAAAACCTCATCGAGCCAGTAGTTCGCGACCAGCTTTCCCGCCGAGTTGAGCACGAGCCCGCCAACGCTGTACCCCTGGTTCGCGTTCGCATTCACGCGCCAATCGGCGCGGCCAAGATAATCATTGATCGTCGAAATCGGGTCTACAAGGGTGCGCTCGGCGTGGTGGCGTGCGGGCATGGTGCGCTCCTATCGCAAATGGGGTGGTGTGCTTCGATGTGCCGATAGGCCCCGCGTGCGGAGCTTTCGGCTGCCCACCTAGATTCACTCGCGAGAGGCACATCTTGTGCCGCGACACGCGGAGGCCACAACATGTAGTGGTTTCGTGACGGTGTGAGCGGCACAGATCGGGACGAACGTCCCGGTGAGCAGGCATCCGGGGCGACACCTTATTGACTGTCGCTAAATGCGCCCCCCCCCCAAACAGCCGCCCCAACC
>NZ_JAWFZC010000005.1:0-328658 GCF_032550575.1 Dermabacter sp.
GTGCTCTTGGAGGTTGCGGCCGAGCCGGCGCCGGAGTTGAGCTTGTTCCAGGTGCGGGGGCCTACGACGCCGTCGACGCCGATGCCAGCCGACGACTGGAAGTTACGGACCGCGGTATTCGTGCTACGGCCGAAAACGCCGTCCGCCTTGATGTCCGCGCCCGCGGCCTTGAGCAGGTTCTGGAGGCTCACGACCGCATTGCCGCGAGAACCCGGGCGAAGCTTCGGAGTGCTGTTCACCGCGGTGGGGTTGTTCGCCACGAGAGCTGAGCGGGTGCGGGCACCGACAACGCCGTCCACACCGATGCCAGCCGACGACTGGAACGTGACAACCGCATTGCGGGTCTTGCGGCCAAAGGAACCGTCAACGTTGATGCTTGCACCGTGGTGGTTGAGAAGCGACTGAAGTGCTTGAACATGCTTGCCGCCGCTTCCGGTGCGCAGCGGGCTCGTGCCGAGCGCGGAGATGGACGGAAGCTTGGTGCCTGCCTGTGAAACGGGGCCGCGATGCGTGGAAGGTGCAGCATCGGCGGGAGCGAGCCCGAGGCCGGTGGCGGCGGTTGCTGCAACGGCGGTGAGGGCGGCAGCGCCAACGGCACCCTTGGAGACAGGGGCGAGGAGGCTGCTGTAGTCGATGACGGCGGGGCCTTCGGCACGGTGTGTGCCGCGCTGTGCAGTACGAAGCATAGAGAGCAACTTTCCTACCCTCGCGATTGGTGTCCGCACCAATTCCCGCCACAGGGTGCACATCGAGGAAGCTCCCCCCGAAGTGACGGGAAGCGATCGCGGGGGGCAAGTCACGTGCATGACTCGCGCTCCACATTAGGTGAGGGGTAGGGGGCTCGGGGACTCTCAGGAATCAATCAGAAGCCCAAATTTGCCAAACCTTTACCGATAATTGGCCAAAGTAATGCCGTGGTGGCTTTTCAAAAAAACTCCATCATGGTAGTTACATCGATGTAATTTCGCGGCGTGTATTCGTGCTAAAGGTGCTCGACTAAGGACATGAGGAAACTCGAAATGGGGAAAGAAAAAACCCCCGCCGAAGCGGAGGCTTTTGCTGGTGGTCGGGGTGACAGGATTTGAACCTGCGACCTCTTCGTCCCGAACGAAGCGCGCTACCAAGCTGCGCCACACCCCGAAAATTTCGCGAAAACCGTGAAAGGCTCGCGAACCTCATCAACTATAGCGCCTTCGCGCGTCATGACGCGAATCGATGTGGCGTGATCGCCACCACCGTGCCGAGCTCTAGGTCAGGCGAGGCCTGAGGGTGAGGAGCGTGACCTCCGGCCGGTTTGCAAAACGCATGTTGTAGAAGGGGCTCGCGCCAATACCGCCACTGACGTGCAGCGGAACGCCTCGATGGAAACTGAGTCCTTTTGCCTGTGAACGGTGAAGATCGCAATTCGTCACGATCGCGCCAAAATACGGAAGCGCAAGCTGGCCTCCGTGAGTGTGCCCCGCGAAAATGAGGTCGCACCCATCGTCGACAAACTGGTCAAGCACGCGCTTATAGGGCGCATGGGTGACGCCAATCTTGACGGAAGGCCGAGTGCCCCTGGCAGCACACTCCGGATCTACCGGGGGAAACTCGTCGTGCTCGAGGTGAGGGTCATCGACCCCGACAACCTCCACGTCGCAGCCCGGAAGCTCGATGAGGGCTCGAGCGTTCGAAACATTCGTCCACCCGCCAGCGGTCAATTTCGCCACGAGCCGTTCGACCTCGAGCGGCTCATTTTGAACGCCATCACGGAAGTTCTTTGGCCTGGGATCGCGAAGGAGGTAGCGGAAAACGTTCCGCTTCCCCGCCGCGTATTTGTCGTTGGAGCCGAGGGCCAAAATCCCCGGGCGTTCGAGGAGAGGGGCGATATCGCGTGCGATGGCATCGATAGCACCCTCGCTCGCCACGTTGTCGCCGGTATTGACAACGAGATCGGGCTCAAGCGAAGCGAGGCTTCGCAAAAATTCGCGCTTCTTCGTTTGTTCTGGAAGCAAGTGTGCATCCGACATATGGAGCACGCGGATTGGCTGAGCCCCGGAAGGGAGAACGTGCAGGTCGAGTGCGCGGATTTCGAAAAGGTTAATCTCGATGTGGCGGGCCCACACGTGGGCAGCCGCAGCGGTTCCGACGGCTGCAAGCGTGCCGGCGCCGCCAATGAGAGCGAGTGGCTTCGCGCTAGTCACCGGGGTAGTACTCCTCGTACTCGGTGTAATCGTCATAATCCGGATCGCCAGGGTAGACGTAAATATAGCCGTCGCTATCGGGGACGCGCTCTTTCACCGGCGTCGTTTCCGCACGCGCAGCATTGGTGTCGCTGTTTCCCTGGTTGGTGTCATTCCCGTTTCTCTGGTTGGTGTCATTCCCGTCGGGCTGCGTGGGAGCTGGAGTGTTCGGGGCCTGCGGCCCTTCTGGAGCCTCTTCGCTTGAGCCTACGGAATCCTGCGTTGGCGGGGCGGATTGGACGCCCTGGGGCTTCGGCGGAAACGGAGCTGAGGGAAGTCCCTCGTGGGCTTTGATCATGAATTCTTGCCACGTGGGGAGTGAGACCGTGCTGCCCCACACGTTACGGGGGAGCCGCTGACCATCGACCATCAGCCCGCTCGGACTGCGGTTAGCCGACGGGTTGCCGAACCACACGGCCGTCGAAAGGTTCCGGGTGAATCCCACGTACCACGTGTGGTACTGCTTTCCCGAGGTGCCGGTCTTACCGCCGGCATCGTGGCCAGGGATTGTCTTGCCCTTACCCGTACCCTTCGGGTCTGAAAGCCCCTGCATGAGGGTCCAGGCCACGGCGTTCGCAACCTCGGGCTTGATGGCTTGAGTGCATTCCGAAGTCGTGAACGGAAGTTCCTTGCCGTTACGGTCAATCACCGCTTCAATCGGCTGCGGCTTACAGTACTTACCCTCGGCCGCGAACGCGGCGTATGCAGCGGCCATGCTCACGGCGGGGATGTTAATCTCGCCGATGACCTGCGATGCCGGAGAGAGGTTCGCTCCGAACATATCGTTAACGGACTTTTCCTTGAGCTTCGGGTCCGCGTCGTCCCAGTTACCCGGGACCGCGCCGAGGATACGCGCGGTATCAGCGATGTTGCACAGATCGGTGCGCAGCGCGATGTTGGCGTACGCCGTGTTGATCGAGAACTTGGTGGCGTCGAGAACGCTCATGGAGCCGTGGATGTCTCGACCGGCGTCCTTAAGACGCCACCCCGTGCCCGAGCGCCAGCGACCTTTCTTGAGGCAGTGCGCCGGGAAGTTGTTGAACGTGTTCGAGCCGCGCGGCACGGAGTTCCAGATCGAGCCGCCGTCGCTCAAGAATGTCGTGAGAACGAATGGCTTGAAGGTCGAGCCCACAGGGAAGCCGTTTCCGCCGCCAAGATAGCTGGGGGCCGTGTAGTTGAGTGAAGTCTCGCCGGGCTTAGCGTCCTTGTAGGGGTTGAAGGTGCGGTTTTGTGCCATGACCCGCACCTTGCCCGAGCCTGGCTCGACGCTCACGATCGCGTGACCGAATCCCGACTCGGAATCCGCGGGAACCTTGCGGTTGACGATGTCTTGGGCGATCTTCTGGCGGGCGGGATCGAGGGTCGTTTTGATCGTGAGACCGCCGCCATAGAGGAGCCTGCGGCGTTCCTCTTTAGTCTTGCCGAACTTCGGGTCGCGCATGAGCGTGCGCGTGACGTAATCGCAGAAGAAGCCGTTGCCTCCGGCGGTCGAGCAACCCGCGCGTGCGTCGGTAATCTTGAGCATGTCCTCGATCGGCTGCTCTTTGGAGGTTTCGTATTCCTCCTTGTTGATGTAGCCAAGCTGGTACATGTCGTAGAGCACTTGGTTGCGCCGTTTGAGGGCGTTTTTCGGATGCTTGACCGGGTCGTTTCCGTTCGGGGAGTTGGTGATGCCGGCAAGCAGGGCTGCTTCGCCCGGCGTCAAATCTTCCGCGCTCTTGGAGAAGTAGTGCTGGGCTGCGGTCTCGACCCCATACTGAGAAGGTCCGAACTGCGCTACGTTGAGATAGCCGTTGAGGATTTCGTCCTTGCTCCACTTTTTCTCAAGGGAGATGGCGATCTTGGCCTCGCGGAGTTTCCTAATGAGCGAGGATTCGGTCGCTGCCTTAATCGCCTCGTCATCGCCGCGCTGGAAAGCGTCCATGAGCAGAGCGTTCTTCACGTACTGCTGGGTGAGCGTCGATCCGCCCTGAAGGCTCTTTCCGGAAAGGTTGGAGACGAGGGCGCGGAACGTTCCCTGCGGGTCGAAACCGTTGTGCTGGTAGAAGCGGCGGTCCTCGACCGCCACTACGGCGTGCTGAAGATCTTCGTCGATCTTGTCGAGCGGCACCATGACGCGGTTCTCGGAGTAGAAGGTCGCGAGCAGGCTGCCATCGGCCGCCTCGATGCGTGAGGCCTCGTTGAGGGGCGCGACGTCGAGCTCACTCGGGAGGGAGTTAAAGAGGTTCGCGCCATCTTTCGCGGCGGCCGACATCGCGGTCACGACAGGAAGGAAGAAGGCGGCAAGCAGCACGCCGGCGAGAAGACACACGGCGAGCAAGCCGCCCACGCCCGTGACGGCTTGGGTGAGAGTGGTGGTCGGTTCGTTCGAATTCGACCGAACCATTGGCTCCTGCTGAGACTGAGGCATGTCCACACCCTACTAAGGCGGGCGCCCAAAGGGCAGTATCGCGCGCGTGAAAGTTGTGGGGAGACCTCGAATTGGGGGTCGCGTCACACTTTTATTAGTATGGAGTCACGCCAAAATTCGAAGTGAGTCAATCCGGGAGGTGCGGCAGTGAGCGTGGGCAGCGTTGACACGATTCACGACACGCGGCATTGGGCGGCCCAAGGGGCGTGTGCGAGCCTCAATCCCGAAGAATTTTTCGTGCAGGGTGCCGATCAACACAAGGCCAAAGTGGTGTGCCGTTCATGCCCCGTGCTCAACCAGTGCCTTGCCGACGCGCTCGACAACCGCATTGAATTCGGTGTGTGGGGCGGCATGACGGAACGCGAACGGCGCCGCCTCCTTCGCGAACACCCGGGAGTCACATCGTGGCTGCCCGTGCTCGAGAACCGGAAAGGTTCAAGCGCCCCCCGCTAAGCTGGGTGCATGGCTACGATTCACAAGTGGGAATACCTCACGACACCGCTGCTGATCCACAACACCAAGGCGATCCTGGACAATTTCGGCTCCGATGGTTGGGAGCTTGTCCAAGTCATCCAAGGGCCGCAAGGGCCCGAATCTCTCGTTGCTTATTTCAAGCGACCCATCACCGAAGGAGCCTGATTTTCTATGAGTACCGTCGAACAAAAGCTTAGCGAGCGCGGCCTTTCCCTCCCAGAGGTGGCAAAGCCCGTTGCCGCCTATGTTCCCGCCGTTGTGACCGGGAATTTCGTGCAGACTTCCGGCCAGCTGCCGCTAGTGGGCGGCAAGCTCGAGGTGACCGGCAAAGTGGGTGCCGAGGTTAAGGCTGAGGAAGCGAAGAAGGAAGCTGAGAAGGCCACCCTCAATGCCCTGGCCGCGATCAAGGCTGAGATCGGGGATCTTGACCGCATCACGCGCGTCATCAAGGTGACGGGTTATGTCGCGTCGGCTCCCGACTTCACTGCCCAGCCCGGCGTTATCAATGGCGCGAGCGAGCTGCTCGGTGACGTCCTCGGTGAGGCTGGTTCGCATTCGCGCGCGGCCGTCGGCGTTGCGGCTCTTCCGCTCGATGCATCCGTTGAGGTGGATCTTCTCGTGGAGTTCCGCTAGTCATGCAGCGCGAGCCCGATTCTTCCGGCGTGCACCTTTCGTGGGTGCTCGCTCCGAATGCAGGGCCGCGAACGCTTGATGGCACGCGCACGTACATCTTTACTGCGGGGCGCACCGTGTGGATCGTCGATCCCGGTCCCGCAGCGCGTGCACATGCGCAAGCTGTCGTCGACGCGGTGGTCGCTACCGGCGCCCGCCGCGTCGGCGGCATCATTGTGACGCATCATCACGAAGGGCACACTGGCGCGACGTCGATGGTGCGGCGAGCCCTTAGTTCCGCAACCGGCATCACCGTTCCCCTGTGGGCTGCGGAACCCGCCCTGGTACCCGGCGCGGCGCCGGTTCCGAGCGAGATTTCTCTCGACGGGCGCGTCGTGGCCGATGTTCTCCATCTCCCGGGGCACACCGCCGATTCGATCGGCCTACTCCTCGAAGGCGGAGAATTCCTCACGGGAGACACGCTCCTCGGTGGGGCGCCAAGTGTGGTGGGCGAGGACTGCACGCTCCACGAGTACCTCCAGTGCCTCAACATCATTCGCGTGATGTGCATGGACGGCCGCATTTCGGGCCTCTATCCCGGTCACGGTGACCCGATCGAGGCTCCTCACGAGGCGCTCGTTGCGTCGCAAGAGGCGCTCGCGTACTGGCGCGAACGGCTCGAGCGCGTAAGGCAGGTGCGCGAGCGCGGGGTTCTTACGGTGCGACGCATGTGCAACGAGATCTACGGAGGCGAGCTCGCTGCGTTGAAAGACGATGGCGCGAGCGCGGACGATGTCGCGTTTTACCGCGAAGGCGCTGAGCGCAACATTCGCGCGGCGCTCGAATACATCACGGGCACGGACCGGTAGGAGCGAAAAGACGAACACCGAGCTGCCCAAGGGGCGCGCCAGATAGCACGAAGGGAGCGACCCGCGAGTGGGGCCGCTCCCTTCGTGCTGTCTGTGCCGTGTGGCAGTGAATGCTTAGCGTGCGCGGCGGCGCAGACGCTCGATGTCGAGGAGCAGCACTGCGCGGGCCTCGAGGCGAATCCAGTTGCGGTGTGCGAAGTCGGCAAGCGCCTTGTTCACGGTTTCACGCGAAGCGCCAACGAGCTGCGCGAGCTCTTCCTGCGTAAGGCCGTGGGAGACCATGATGCCCTCGTCGCTCTGGCGGCCGAAGCGCTGAGCGAGGTCGAGCAGGTTCTTGGCGACGCGACCGGGGACGTCCGCGAACACGAGGTCCGCGAGCGAGTCGTTGGTCTTGCGCAGGCGGCGTGCAAGCGAAGCGAGGAGGTGGCGGGCCACCTCGGGGCGCTGCGCGAGAACGCGGTACAGATCCTGCTGGGAGAGGGAGTAGAGGGTCGTCTCGGCGACAGCGGTTGCCGTGGCATTACGCGGGGCCGGATCGAAGAGGGAAAGCTCGCCGAGGGTTTCGCCCGGGCCGAGCACGGCGAGGAGGTTTTCACGGCCATCACCCGAAGCGTGGCCAACCTTGATCTTGCCGCTCGCGATGATGAACAGGCGGTCGCCCTGATCGCCTTCGCGGAACACGACGGAGCCTCGGTGGAAATCCTCCTGAGTCATCGAGTCAAGGACAGCCTGCTTGCCGTCGTCATCGAGCGCGGCAAAAAGCGGTGCTGAACGAACGATGTTCTCGTCCACGGTTCCTCCTGGGGTTGCGCTGGTGTAGCGGAAAATTGTGGGGTGTGCGACGTGCACACGCGTGCTCCTTAACAGTAATACCTGATCTGTGACGGGGCCCAGGGAATTCCCGAAACTGCCCGTGCTATTTCTGCTTGGCTGGACACACGTGCACAATGGCAGCATGAATTCGGGACTCAAGGACCACGCTGTGCCCGCGGTAAAGCGCGTTGATGAGGAACTCGCAAAGCTCTACCCCGACGCGCGTTGCGAGCTCAATTTTTCGAGTGCCTTCGAACTGCTAGTCGCGACGGTTCTCTCGGCACAGACCACCGATGCGCGAGTGAATTCTGTGACTGCGGAATTGTTCAAGCGCTGGCCGAGTCCAGAGGTCATGGCGTGCGCCCCCGAAGCAGAGGTTGAGGCCGTTGTGCGTCCGCTCGGAATGGCTGGAAGGCGCACCGCCCACGTGCGGGAGCTTTCTGCACGCCTAGCTGCGAACTTCGGAGGCGAAGTCCCCGATGACCAAAAGGCGCTCGAATCCCTTGCGGGCGTTGGTCGCAAAACCGCCCATGTGGTGCGCGGAACGTGGTTCGGCCACTCGCTACTCACGGTCGATACCCACGTGGGCCGGCTCGCGCGCAGGCTCGGCTGGAGCGAGAGTTCCGCTCCGCGGACGGTGGAGGAAGACGTGGTGGCGCGCGCTGGGGCCGACGGTTGCCAGGTTCCCGTCGACCTCACGATGCTGTCGCACCGGCTGATCTTTCACGGGCGGAATCTATGTACGGCACGAAAACCCGCGTGTGGCGAGTGCCCACTCGCGGCCCTCGAGGTTCCGTGCCCGAGCGCCTTTCGGGACTAGCCGGAAGGAGCAACAAAAAGCCAAGAGACGGCGGGGTGAAGCCGACGTCGGACACCGCGCCGCGGGTGCCCGCGTGAGCCGAGCGGGGAGGGTGACCCAGGCCGCGGATCTTTCGTCCAGCGAAGGGCGCACGATAGAATGGAGCCTGTTTCATGCGCGTGAGCGCTCGAGAGTAAAGGCAGGAATCACTGTGCCGAACGGCAAGGTCAAATTCTTTGACGCTGAAAAGGGCTTTGGCTTCCTCGTAAGCGAGGATGGCCAGAGCGTGTACGTGCACGCGTCGACCCTCCCCGAGGGGGTTCAGCAGCTCCGTAAAGGCCAGCGCGTCGAGTTCGACATGGTCGACGGCAGCCGCGGCCCCCAGGCGCTGACGGTACGCCTCCTTGATCCTGCACCCAGCATCGCCCGTGCGCGTCGGGTCAAGCCGGAAGACATGGCCGTTATGGTCGAGGACCTCATCCAGCTTCTCGACGGCGCCTCGAACGGGCTCCGCCACGGTCGTTATCCCGATAGGGGCCACGCGCAGAAGGTTGCGGCCGTCTTGCGCGCCGTCGCCGACAACTTTGAGGCGTAGTCGATGACTTCTACCGCTCCCGCGAAGGCGCGCACGCGCGCCCCGAAACTCGATGCCGTTTGTGCGGCGGCGATCGAACAGGCTGCCGCCGCCGTGATCGAGGTTGCCGAGCCCGATCAGGTCGGCGCGCACGTACGCGCCGAAGCGAGCGGCGAGCGCCTTGTCACGCACTTTTTTGAGGCCACGATGCCCGGTTACGCGGGGTGGACCTGGATCGCGGTGCTTGCGCGCGCCCCGCGCGCGAAGGTCGCGACCGTCTGCGAGACCGCGCTCATTCCGGGCGAGGATTCCCTTCTCGCACCCGAGTGGGAGCCGTGGGCGGAGCGTCTTCGCCCCGGTGATGTCGGGGAAAACGACGTCCTGCCCTACAGCGCCGACGACTCTCGCCTGGAGCACGGTTACGAACAGACCGACGACGAAGAAGCCGATCGAGTGGCCATGTGGGAGCTCGGCCTCGGTCGCAAGCGAGTGCTGTCGCGCGAGGGCCGCGAAGACGCCGCAAAACGCTGGATGAGTGGCAATTTCGGCCCGCGCGAGGTCAGCAAGCGCGGCCGCAAAGGCACCGTGAAGGCCCAGTGCCGCTCGTGTGGCTTCCTCTCCCTGCTCAACGGTTCGCTGCGCCAGGAATTCGGTATTTGCACGAATGAGTGGTCGCCTGCCGATGGGCGCGTAGTGTCGCTACAGTACGGCTGCGGCGCGCATTCCGAGACCGACGCCGAGAAGCAGAACATCGCGGGGGACCTGCCCGAGAAGGTTCTCGACGAAGAAGCCGTCGACTACGAAGATCGCTTCGAGGAAAAGTCGATCATCGACGAGGCTCTTTTGAAGAAGGAGCAGGAGAAACTCGCGGCGAAAAAGGCCAGCGAAGAGAAGTAGCGTCTCCTAGCGGGCGGCGACGACCGAGGCGAGCAGCGCCTCAAGTGCGAGCTGTGGTGGCACGTTCATGCCCACCCGTTTGCGGGCCGTCCCCACGGCATCGAGTAGAGCGAGCGTGGTCTGCGCCGAGTGCACGCGCGTGCGCTCGGTCAGCTCCCGCTCGATGCCGGGATTGACGAGCGTCGCACCCGTGTCGAGTTGGAGTGCGAGAACGTCCCTGAACACCGAGTGAATGTCGAGCAGAAAGCGGTCGATGACGTCGCGCACGAGGCGGGTCGCGCGTCGCTTCGCCTCGTCGTCGAGGGCCTTGACCTGGGCGCGTAGTGCCGGAGGGATACGCCCGCCGGGTTCGATGCCTGCACCGCGCATGAATGCTTCGCGCTCGCGGGCGCTCGTCTCGTCCGCTTCGGCGTGCGCCTCGGTTTCGGCGCGTTCGATGAGAGCCTTCGCGAAGGCGATCGCGTGCCCAACACTCGTGAGGGCGAGAAGCCTTCGCGCAGACTCTTCGCGTTCCTCGAGGGTTTCGGGGTGCAGGCCGTAGCGGCGGGCGATCCCGATATGCCCCTGCGCGCTCGCCGCGGCTCGATGCGCGAGTTCGGGTGCAATGCCATCGCGGTTGATGAGGAGCGTCGCGACAGCGTCCGCTGGTGGCACCTGGAGGTTCACCACTCTGCAGCGTGAGCGAATCGTCTGTGCGAGATCCTGTGGCGAGGGAACGCACAGCAGCCACACGGTTCGCGGCGGCGGTTCCTCGATGGCTTTAAGGAGCACGTTGAACGTGCCCGGGCTCATGCGGTCGGCATCCTCGATGATGAGAACGCGGTGGCGCCCTGATGCCGGTGCGCGCTGCGCAGTCGCCACGAGCTCACGAACGTCGTCCTTCGAGATCGTGAGCGTCTCGGTTCGCACGGCGGTCACGTCCGCGTGGGTTCCCGCGAGAACGGTGCGGCACGGCTGGCACTGTCCGCAGCCAACACCCTCACGCGGGGCGTCACACAGGAGACTCGCCGCGAACGCACGCGCGATGCTTGAGCGACCCGATCCCGGCGGGCCGGCGATGAGCCACGCCTGGGCGAGAGAGCCGCCCGGTGAGGCAGCGCGCGAGAGCTGTGTGACCGCGGCCGATTGGCCAACGACCGTGTCGTAGACGTTCACAGGAGCGAATCCGGGGTCGTTGTGCCCTCGACCGGGTGTTCAGCGGCGCCGGTGAGGGTGTGGGCATTGACGCGAACCCAGTCGGCGAAACGCTGGGTGATTTCCGCGTGGACGTCCTCGACCGACTGCGAGGCGTCGATCACGATCCACCGTTCGGGCTCGCGGCGCGCAAGGTCGAGGAATGCCGCGCGCACGGCCTCGTGGAACTCGCGCCCTTCCCTTTCGAGGCGGTCCAGGGAAGCGGCTTCGCGTCGCTGTGCGAGGGTCTCGGGCGAGACGTCGAGGAGAATAGTGAGGTGGGGAAGCAGCCCTTCGGTGGCCCACATCGACAGCTCGTACACGTCGTTTGGGTTCAGTGCGCGGCCTGCGCCCTGGTAGGCGACGGAGGAGTCGAGGTATCGATCGGCGATCACGATCCCGCCTGAGGCGAGCGCCGGACGTACGACGCTCTCGACGTGGTGGGCGCGATCAGCGGCGTAGAGCAGTGCTTCGGCACGATCGGAAACGTGATCCGAATGGAGGATCAGCTCCCTGATCTGGGCACCGAGCGGGCTCCCGCCCGGCTCTTTCGTCACGGTGACGTCAGCACCCGCAAACGGGGAGCCCTCGCCACGAAGCCACTTTTCGAGCAGCGGGATCTGCGTGCTTTTGCCGCCGCCGTCGCCGCCCTCGAACGTGACGAAAAGGCCCGTTTCCGACGGTGAGGCTGAGGCGGTCGTCAGAGGCGTACGCGGTGCAGTGGAATCGATGCTCGACATGACGCCATTGTCTCAGGTGAGGATGAATGCGCCCCTATTTTGCCTCGCTCGGGTAGCGCACACCGACAATCTCACGTACACGATCCATGACCTCGAGGACCGCGAGCGTGTCGCGCGCACCCCATCGAGGTGATTCGAGAAGGCCGGCGCGAATGTTGCGCGCCGCCTCCGCGATTTCGAAGGCCATACCGTAGTTGCCGCCGTCGGGATGAGCAGGCAGGGAGTAGGGTAGCGAGTCCTCGTACGTGAACCGCTCGGTCACGTCCTTGCCGTTGTCTCCCGCTTCGAACTGGGTCACGGTAAAGGAATTCGGAACGAAGAACCACGAGTCCACGTCGATTTTGCCGCGCGTGCCGAGTACGTGCGCCTCGACTGAACTGCGCGCACCAAGCCCCGTCTGCACTGCGTATACGGTGCGGCCCGAGAGGCCCGAGATCGAGACCATCTCGTCGACCCCCGTTGCGGTGAGGGTTCCCGTCGCGTGCACCTGCGTGGGCGATCCCGCGGCCCAGTGCGCAAACGCGAGCGGGTATACGCCGAGGTCAAGGAGTGCCCCGCCGCCAAGTTCCGGGGCATACAGCCGGTGCTCGGGGTCGAAGGGGAAATACTGGCAGTGATCGGCGATCACCGCGGTGACCTCGCCAATCACGCCGGATTCGATGACCTGGCGGATGACGTCGTAGTGCGGCATGAAGCACGACCACATCGCTTCCTGCACGTATGCGCCCGTGCGTCGAGCAGTCTCGAAAAGCTCGCGCGCCTCGGCGGCGTTGAGCGTCATCGGTTTTTCGATCACGACGGGAATGCCAGCCTCGACGACCTTTGTCGCAAGCGCGAAATGCTGAGCGTGAGGCGAAGCGACATACACGGCCTCAAGGCCTTCGTGGGCGAGGAAATCGTCAACACTCGCATAGGCGTGGGCGAGGCCGGCGTCGGATTCGAAATCCTCCGCGAAAGCCTGCGCGCGCTCGAGCGAACGCGAGCACACGGCGGTGAGGCGGGAAGTGGTCGCCGCGTGCATCGTGCCGATGAAGTTCCTGGCAATCCCGCCGGGGGCGATCACACCCCAGCGGAGGCCCGGCGCCTTGGCGGGATCGGGAACGGACGTCGTGGGCAGCGTCAACGGTGCAGTCATGACACCACCGTACGCGAGCCGCCGCTACTTTTTCGTGGACTTCGCTCGCGAGCTGGACTTTCGCGTCGTTTTCCGCTTTGCAGGGCCCTTCGCGCGCTTCTCCGCAAGACGCTCGACGGCGCGCTCGTGAGTCATCGTCTCGGGCGACTCATCCTTGCGAAGCGTGACGTTCGTCGTGCCGTCGGTGATGTACATGCCGAAACGACCGTCTTTGATCACGATCGGTTTCTCGCTCGTAGGATCCACGCCAAGTTCCGCGATCGGGGGTTTTGCCGCCGCGCGCCCGCGCCGCTTGGGCTGGGCGTAAAGTGCGAGGGCCTCTTCCTCGGTGATCGTGAACAGCTGTGCTTCGGTTTCGAGCGAGCGCGAATCCGTGCCCTTCTTGAGGTACGGGCCATAGCGGCCATTCTGCGCGGTGATCTCGACGCCCTCCGCGTCCTTGCCGACGACACGGGGGAGCGAGAGGAGTTTGAGGGCGTCCTCGAGGGTCACGGTCGCAAGGTCCATGTCCTTGAACAGCGAAGCCGTGCGGGGTTTCGGCTGTTTCGTTTTCGGGAGCGCCTTAGTGGCCTCATCAAGCTCAAGGTTTTCCGTGACGTAGGGGCCGTAGCGACCGTCCTTTGCGAGGATTTCAAAGCCCGAATCGGGGTCGCGGCCAAGCACGCGACCGTCGTCCTTTGCGCGTGCCATGAGCTCTTCGGCCTTCTCGAGCGTGAGCTCATCCGGTGCGAGATCGGCGGGAACATTCGCTCGCTGAGGCGTATCGGAACCCTCGACCGCCCTTTCGATGTAGGGGCCGTACTGGCCCATGCGAAGGTCGATGCCGTTGCCGATCGGGACGGTGTTGATCGCGCGCGCGTCGATATCGCCGAGGTTGTCGAGGGTCGCCTTGAGACCGTCCTCGGCGGGGGTGTCGAACGAACCGGACTTGCCGTAGTAGAAGTCGCTCAGCCAGTGCACGCGGTCCGTGTTACCTGCGGCGATTCGGTCGAGCCCCGCTTCCATATCGGCCGTGAACTCGTAATCGACGAGCGTCCCGAAGTGCTCCTCGAGAAGCTTCACGACGCTGAACGCGAGCCAGCTCGGCACGAGGGCCGAGCCCTTCTTTTCGACGTAGCCGCGATCCTGGATCACGGAGATCGTCGCCGCGTAGGTCGAGGGGCGGCCGATCCCGCGCTCCTCGAGTGCGCGCACGAGTGACGCCTCTGTGTAGCGCGGCGGTGGCGTTGTTTCGTGACCGTTCGGCGTGTACTGAGCGGCCGTGAGCTGCTGCCCCTCCTTCATTTGGGGCAGGCGCTTGTCCTTGTCATCGTGTTCCGCATACCGCGACTGGTCGCGGCCTTCCTCGTAGGCCGCGAGGAAACCGCGGAACGTAATGATCGTGCCCGAGGCGCCGAACTGGGCGGTGCGCCCCTTGCCTTCAACATCGAGCGTGACCGACGTGGTCGTTCCCTTGGCGTCGGCCATTTGAGACGCCACGGTGCGCTTCCAGATCAGTTCGTACAGGCGGAACTCGTCGCCACTGAGCTGGCGAGATACCTGCGCGGGTGTGCGGAAGTTCGAACCCGCCGGGCGAATTGCCTCGTGGGCTTCCTGCGCACCCTGCGACTTGTTCGTGTACACGCGAGGGCGATCCGGAACGTACTCCGCACCGTACATTTCCTGGATCTGTGCGCGGCTCGCGCGAATCGCCTCACCGGACAGCACCACGGAGTCGGTACGCATGTAGGTGATGTAGCCGTTTTCGTAGAGCCGCTGCGCGGTCGACATCGTGTGGCGGGCACCCATGCGCAGTTTTCGGCTCGCCTCCTGCTGGAGGGAGCTCGTCGTGAAGGGAGCGGCGGGCCGCCGCGTGTAGGGCTTGGACTCGAGGTTTCCGACGGTGGCCTTCGCGCCGTCGAGCGCCTCGATGAGCAGTCGTGCACTCTCCTCGGTGAGAACCGTGACGTTTGCCCGGAGGCTCTTTTTGAGCTCACCCGCGTCGGTGAAGTCACGCCCCGTGGCGACCCGCTGGCCGTCGAGGGTTCGTAGCTGAGCGGTGAAGGCGGGGGTGTCGACGCTTCGATCCTCCAGCTCAGAGGTGATGAACTCGCCCGTCACATCCCAGTACGAAGCGGCCTTGAACGCCATGCGCTCGCGCTCGCGGTCGACGACGAGGCGTGTCGCCACCGACTGGACGCGGCCTGCGCTCGTGCCGCGGCGAACCTTGCGCCACAGCACGGGGGAGAGCTCGTAGCCGACGAGTCGGTCGAGAATACGGCGGGTTTCCTGGGCATCGACGAGCGGCATGTCGAGCTCGCGCGTCTCGGTGAGCGCCTTTTGGATGGCTTCCTTCGTGATCTCGTGGAACACCATCCGGTAAACGGGAAGCGACTTCTTGGGTTTCAGTGCCTCGAGGAGGTGCCAGGCAATCGCTTCACCCTCGCGGTCCTCATCGGTTGCGAGGTAGAGAGCATCGGCCTCTTTGAGGAGCTTCTTGAGCTCGGAGACAGTCTTTTTCTTGTCGGGATTGACGACGTAGTAGGGCTCGAAGCCTTCTTCGACGTTGACGGCGAAGCGGCCGTAGGGGCCCTTCTTCATGTCGGCGGGCAGCTCTTTGGGCAGGGGAAGGTCACGAATGTGTCCCACTGACGCGGCGACCGTGAAGTCGTCCCCGAGGTATTTCCCGATGGTCTTTGCCTTCGCGGGGGACTCGACGATCACGAGGTTGCGAGCGCTCACTCGATGTACTTCCTTACTGCGGTGTGTGCGTGGCGGGGGTGTGTCCCCGCGTGGTTTACCCTGCCCCGTACGGTAGCACTAGGCGGGGTTTGGCTGCTCAACGATGTGGAGAAACCCCCATTTGACGAGGACGCGGAGTGTGCGGTTGATGCTCGCGCGTGCACTCGCGATTTCAGCGCCTTGATCGGCGGCTTCGAGGAGTGAGGCGTAGGCCGTGAGGAAAATATCGAGCGGGTATTCACCGGTGAGGGGGCCGACGATGGCCGCGGTGTGGGTGTCGATCTGGATGGTGCGGCCGAAGCCGCCGCCCTGAACGAGGTCGATCACCATGGGATCGTCGTCGCCGGGTGTGTAGTGGCGCCGCTCGATGACGTCATCGGCGCGTGCGAGTGTGAGCGAGGCGAAAGCCTCGTCGTCGAGCTGCGCGAGGCGCGTGCGCGCGCGAAGCATTTCGGCATAGCGGGGGCCGAGAGGGCCCGCTCCCGTCGTTTCGACGTGGGTGAAGTCGGCGAAGCGCTTTTCTCCCTCGCGCGGTTGCGCGAGGAGCACGTGGCCGAAACCGATGCCGCGGACATCGCGCGAGGCGAAGTCGTCGAGCCATGCGTGGGTCATCGGTTCCCAACGCTCGTCGCGGTCGGTGACGCCTCCGTCGCGAAGCCAGGTCGAGGCGTAGGAGGCCGGGTCCTCGATGTCGCGCTGGACGACGAGTGCGCTCGCACTCGAGTTCGCGAGCCACGTGCGTGGGCGCGCATCCCATTCGGAGCCGCGGGTGATCTCCCAGTTCGCCAGCATGGCGGCGACGCCGCCGGGGGCGAGGTAGGCATCGATCTCGGCGAGGAGGTTCGCGACGAGTGCGTCGCCTTCTGCTCCGCCGTCGCGATACGTCCAGGTCTCCGCATCCTTCACGCGGGGTGTGATGACGAACGGAGGGTTGGAGACGATGAGATCGAAGGTCTCGCCCGCGACAGGTTCGAGCATTGAACCCTGGCGCGTTTCGATCGTGTGTCCTTCGGGCAGTGTTTCGCGATTGAGGGCGACGTTGAACTCGGTGATCGCGAGAGCGCGTTCGGAGATATCGGTCGCGACAACGTGCTGGGCGTGACGCGCAGCGTGGAGCGCCTGAATGCCGCACCCCGTGCCGAGGTCGAGCGCGCGGGCGACCTCGTCGCGAGGCGTGATCGAGATGAGCGTTGAAGTCGCCCCGCCGATGCCAAGCACGTGTTCACCGTCGAGCGCGCGGCCAGTCGCGAGTTCCCCGAGATCGGAAACGATCCACCAGAGGATCTCGCCGAAATCATCGGTGGCCTGATATGGGCGAAGATCGACGGTCGCGGCGAAGGCGGAGGTGGCGTCGGAACCCGTCCCTTCTGCTGGCGCCACGAGGCCGAGGGCGAGAAGCCCGTCCGTACCGAGGTTAGGGAGGGCGCGGTCGAGTTCGGCGCGCGTGGCGGTGCGGCCGAGCGTGAAGAGGCGCATGAGAGTCGCGGCCGCATTGCCCTGATCGGCTAGCGGATCAAGTTCGCGACGTGCGGGCAGCGGATTTTCGCGTTCGAGAGCTGTGCGAGCGGGAGCGCTCAGGAGATCCTCGATTCCATCCGCCGTGTATTGCGCGTGAGCGAGATCCGCGCGCAGAACCGCGAGAAGATTGGTATCGGGCGTGGGCGTCGGGAAAAGCTCGGTGGTGTGGCCTTGCGTGCTCATGCCTACCATTGTTGCCTACGACGCGAACAGATCGAACATGAGTGGAGGCGGCACGTGAGGAGCGAGGCTTTCGATGCCGAACGGGCGCTCGCGCGCCTCACTACGCCCCCGCATCGCACTGACTCCCTCCGGCATATCGAGCGCCGGCCCGCTCGCGAGGCACGCTTCGCTGAGTGGCCGAGATGGACAAACCCCTCACTACGCGCCTACCTCGAAGACAGCGGGATCGAACGCCCGTGGTGGCACCAGGTTGAGGCCGCCGAGTTTGCGCACGCGGGTCGCGACACGGTCATCGCTACCTCTACCGCTTCGGGAAAATCGCTCGGTTATCTCTTGCCCGCGCTGACCGATATTCAGGCACGCCGAGAGGATCCGTCGGCCCGGCGCGCGAGCGCCCTCTACATCGCACCTACAAAAGCGCTGGCCTACGACCAGTACACGTCGATCTGTCGGCTTGTGGACGGGGCCGGCCTCGGGGAGGTTCGCGCCGCCGTATTCGACGGCGACACCCCGACCGAACAGCGTCGCTGGGTGCGCCGTCACGCGAATCTAGTGCTCACGAACCCCGACATGCTGCATTACGGGATCCTTCCCGGTCACGAGCACTGGATCCCGTTCTTTCGAACGCTGCGATACATCATCATCGACGAATGCCACGTCTACCGTGGCGTGTTTGGGGCACACGTTTCCATGCTCATGCGACGCCTCGCCCGCATCGCCGAGTACTACCGCGCTCGGCCCACGTTCGTGCTCGCGTCGGCAACCTCGGCGAGCCCGGAGGTGAGCGCTTCCTGGCTCGTGGGGAGGAACGTCACGGCTGTCACCGAGGATGGTTCGCCGAAAAACCCACTCACGATTGGGCTGTGGGAGCCGGGCATTGCCGATCTTGACGAGGGCGAGGACGCGCGCGAGGCCGCGCGCAGGGCGAAAGAGGAGCGCGAGCAGGCGGAAAAGGCCGGGGTGAAAGCCCACGTGGAGGTCCGACGGCGCCCTGCCCCTACCGAGGCCGGAGTCCTACTCGGCGATCTCGTATGCGAGGGGGCGCACTCTCTCGTCTTTACTCGCTCGCGGCGTTCGAGCGAGCTCGTCGCGAAGGGGGCACAGCGTGCCGTCAACGCTGCCGCGGAAGCGACCGGATCCGCCATGCTTGCCGATCGGGCCACGCGCATCGCCGCCTATCGCGGCGGCTATCTTCCCGAGGAGCGCCGCGCACTCGAGGCAGCGCTTCGTTCGGGACAGCTTCTCGGTCTTGCCTCGACCAACGCCCTCGAGCTTGGTATCGACATCTCCGGTCTCGATGCCGTGCTCGTGACGGGGTGGCCGGGGACGCGCGCGTCCCTGTGGCAACAGTTCGGGCGCGCGGGCCGGGCCCACGGAACTCAGTCGCGCGAGGCGCTTGCAATGTTTATTGCGCGCGAGGATCCCCTCGACACGTACGTTGTGCGTCACCCCGAGATGATCCTCGGAGCCGACGTCGAGGCCGCCGTGTTTGACCCCTCTAATCCGTACGTGATGACTCCTCATTTGTGCTCCGCCGCTGCGGAGATTCCCATTCGCGACGGCGAGGAAGAGCTTTTCGGGCCCACGAGCCGGGAGCTTCTCGAGAACCTTGCAGGAAGGGGCATCCTCAGGCGTCGCCCTCACGGGTGGTACTGGACCCTTGACGAGCGCCCCCACGATCTCACCGATTTACGTGGAAGTGGAGGTGAGAGCGTGCGGATCGTCGATCAGGCGAGCGGGCAGCTGATCGGCACGGTCGATGCCGCGACCGCCCACCAGTACGTCCACGACGGCGCCGTCTATCTCCACCAGGGAGTCTCGTACGTCGTGAACCACCTCGATGTCGAGAACGCCGTCGCGATGGTGCGTCGGGAGAGCCCGCAGCACACAACCCAGCCGCAAGAGACCTCGTCGATCAGCGTGCGCCAGGTCGAGCGCAGCGAACAGTGGGGTGACATCGACGTGTGCTTCGGGCAGGTCGAGGTCACCGACCAGGTCACCGGTTACCAGGCGCGCGACATCTACACCTCCGCCGTGCTCGGCGAACACCCGCTCGATCTGCCCGCGCGCACCCTCGTTACCAAGGCCGTGTGGTTCGAGACCCCCGCAGACCTCCTCCACGCATGGAGCCTCGAGGAAGCCGATTTCCCTGGCGCCCTCCATGCGGCCGAACACGCACAGATCGCGATGCTTCCCCTCCTTGCCACGTGCGACCGCTGGGACATTGGCGGCGTGTCTACCGCCCTGCACGCCGATACCGAAAAGCCCACGGTCTTCGTGTACGACGGCGCTCAGGGCGGCGCCGGCTTCGCGGAGCGCGCCTACGAGAGCGCCCCTGCATGGATCCGCGCGACCGCCGACATGATCGAGACATGCGGATGCGAGGCGGGCTGCCCCGCATGCGTCGTCTCTCCGAAGTGCGGCAACGGCAACGAGCCCCTCAACAAGAAGGGCGCGCTCACGGTTCTGCGGGAGCTGGGCCGGCACGCGCCGCCTCGGTAAGGGGCTGGCTGCCGAGCAGCGGCACGTGCACTCTCAAGGTGACTGTCACGTGTGCCTCAAGACCGCTCACGTCGCAGCTCTGGAGAAGGGCGCCGTGCCGTTCAGCGACCTCCAAAGCGATCTCGCATGCCCCGCTCGAGGCGCCGCCGGCCAGTGCATCCGCAGCCGAGAGTGCGGAGAGTTCAGCGGCTGAGGCGGCAAGGGAGCGACCGTGGTGGACGATCCCGAGCCCCACGAGGACCGTGAGGATCGCCGAGATGATTGCGATCGCCCCGAGAGCGGTGGCCGTCGCGTTACCGCGCTCCTCGCAAAACCCCGCCCTCACGGCCCGTTCCTTACGAGGTGTGGTTCGAGGCGTGTGTGGGCACTCGCCTCGAGCGGAATTGTGGCCCCGAGGATCGGCCCGCCGACGTGCCACGTTGCGTGTGCTTCCACGGTGACCCATTCGCCGCTCGTGCTTATGGTGAACGTGGCCTCCTTGCCGCTTACGACTTCCGCTTTTGCGATCGCAGCATGGGGATCGGCCGAGATCATCATTTCGCGTGCGGCGGTACGTGCCCCCTCCGCGAGACGCGCGTGGCTGATGAACAGGCCACCCAGTGACATGACCAGTGCGAGGAGGGCGAAGACGGCGATGAGGACCACCGCCGTCTCCGCCGTGGCCGCACCGGAATCCGCACGAAGCGCCCGCCTCAAGGTGCGCGCACGTGTCTCGGCTTCCGGTGTCATGCTCAGCCCGCCGAGTGGAGGGCGCCCTGAATGAGGCTCGTAAGGATGCCCTTGATCTCGCCGCTCGTGAGCACGCCGAACAAAAGCGCGGCAAAGGCGCACGCGGCGACGATCGTCACCGCATATTCCGCGGTTGTCGCGCCAGTGTCATCCGCGAGGATGTCGCGGGTTCGTAGTTCCGTCTTTTCTGTCGTGTGGTTGTCGATCATTGATGTATCCCCCTTCAAGGATGTGTGTGGTGCTGCACGTGGCGGATGCCGCGCGCCTACGGCCACAGTTGGCCGAAGTGTGTGGTGACGAGATCCGTGATGATCGGGACGATGCCGAGTAGCACGAAGGCCGGCAGAATCGTGAGGCCGGTGGGGAGCACTAGACGCACCGAGAGCCGCGCGGCGGCTTCATCGACCTCGCGCAACCGCGCACGGCGACGGTCGCGAGTGACGGCCGCCAGGATCGGCGCGAGGCGTGCACCCGTCACATGAGAGAGGCTCGCCGCGCTTGTGAGAGCCGAAAGGTCCCCCTCGAGCCTCGATAGCGCCTCGGCGGGGGCCATGCCCCGAGCGAGCGCACGGCCGGCCTCGAGGAGCGCAGGCCCCGGCTCCGTGTCGTCAAGGGCCTCGCCCACGCGCGTGCACGCCGCTGCGAGTGGGATCCCAGAGTGCACAACACTCGCGATCAAATCGATCACGATCAACGGGTCGATGTCCGCGCTCTCTCCGCGCGCTGCAGCGAGCATGCGGTTCATCCACGCGAAACCGGCCGCGGTGAGGACGATTCCGGCCGCGAGCATGAGAAATCCATGGGGCGACGCCAGGAGTACGCGCAAAGGATTCGCCCCCATTGCATACCCGAGTGCGATAGCGAAAAGTGGCAGCGCCATGAGCACTCGGGCCGTCGTCTTTGCGCCCGCGAAGGCTGCTGTGCGTGCCCTGGTGGCGTCGGAAGAATCGCGAAGTCCACCGGAGAGTGAGGTGAGTAGACCGGAAAGCGGAGCCCCCGTGCTCTCGCACATGACGTGGCACAGAACGACCGCGCGCACCGCCTCGCGAGGCGCGTTGAGGACCCCGTTCATGCGCTGCACCAGTGCGGGAGGAATGCGCGCCATAGTTTCGGCAAAATGCTTTTCCCGAGGCGTGGATGTGGCATCTGCGACGGCGGCCCACGCCTGCGGTGCCGTCACCCCCGCGCCGAGAGCCATCGCCACGTGGTCGAGAAGGCCGGCGAGCGCATCGTCCGATAGTCGAGCGTGGCCTTTCACCTCGCACCCCCGTGCCCGAGGCGTGCCTCGAGCGCATCGAAGGCGGGAAAGCGCCGCTCACGGGTCCCAAAACTGACTGCGGGCACGCATTCGAGCCGCCCATCCTTCCCGCGCTGCAGGAGCGAAATGGTGGAGAGGGCACGTCCCTCGCGCGAGCGGTGCATGTGGAGAACGACCGTGATTGCCGAGAGCGCTTGCGATGCAAGCGCAAGTGGGTCGAGACCGGCGAGCGCACCGAGGGCCTCAAGCCTCGCGGGGACATCCGCCGCCGTATTCGCGTGGAGCGTTCCGCACCCGCCTTCGTGCCCCGTATTGAGTGCCTGGAGGAGCTCGCGGATGTCTGCGCCTCGGCATTCGCCGACGATGATCCGATCGGGCCGCATGCGCAGGCACTGCCTGATGAGGGTCGCGAGGCTGATCTCTCCCATGCCCTCCGCATTAGCGTGGCGCGCCTGAAGGTGCACGATGTGGGGATGAGCGGGCCGAAGCTCGGTGGAGTCTTCGACGATAATGATGCGCTCGCGGGGATCGACGGCGCCGAGCATCGCGCCGAGCAGGGTCGTCTTTCCACTTCCGGTTCCGCCGCTCACGAGGAAGGATAGCCGCGCGCGAATGATTGCATCGACGAGAGCGCGGCCCGTGGCCGTCAGCGTTCCCGAGTTCTCGAGGTCATCGAGGCAGTAGGGGAGGGTGGCGGCGCGCCTAAGGCTGATGCTCGCTCCGCCCACAGATAGTGGCGGCAGCATTCCGTGGAATCGAAGGTTGCCGGGCAGCTGCGCGTCAGCCCACGGCATCGCGTCATCGAGCCGGCGGTTGCCGAGCGAGGCGAGCCTGGTCGCGAGGGCCCGCGCATCGTGCGCCGAAAGAGTAAGGCTCGTGCGCTCGAGACCGTTGAGCGAATCGATCCACACGCTGCCGTCGGGGTTGACGAGGATGTCGCTGACACCGTCGGTCGCGAGATCATGGAGCGGGCCGAGGCCCTCGAGATGATGCCGCACCTGATCGGTGAGATCGAGGAGGCTCGCGCGGTCGAGGATGAGCCCGTGCGAGTGAGCGACGCGCGCGATGCGGCGCGCATCGATTTCCCCCGGTTCTTCGCGAAGCGATTCATGAATTCCGGTGAGGAGCTCGTCGCTGAGAATCATGCGCTACCCCCGCCCATTCCGGAATCGGCGAGCTTTGCGAGAAAACGTTTGCAGGCGGCTTCGATGCCCTTGCGGTCTCGATCAAGACCGGGAACGAAGCCCTCGCGGGCACTTCGGTACTCGAGCACGATGGGCGCGCCGAGCTGCTCGGCCACGTCGCGCGCCCGATAGCTCTCGCCGCGCCGGCGCGTACGTAGAGCGATGCCGATACGGGTGCGCGGATGCACCCCGCGAAGCACATCGAGGGTTCGCGCCGTCGCGGCGAGTGCGTGTTCGCTCGGATGGACCGAGACGAGAGTGATGTCGGGACTCACGTGCGGTTCGATCCCCGCTCCGAGCGGCGCGTCGAGAACAAGAGTGCCGGGTGCATTCGCAAGACTCGCGATGACCTGGGGATTCACGGATTCCTCTCGCGTTCCCGAAAAGGTGAGCAGGCGGTAGCCGTCGATGAGAGGAAGAGCGTCGAGGAGCACCTCGGCATCCGTCGTGCCACTTGCCGCTCCCAGATCACTCCACCGCGCGCCCGCCACGTGCCGGGCCTGCACGAGCGTGTCGATTCCGCCGCCGAAGGGATCGGCATCGACGAGTGTCGCGGGCATGTTTCGGCTTGATGATGCGAGGGCGAGAGCGATCGCGAGAGACGTCGACCCTGCGCCTCCATGTCCCGAAAGGCACGCGAGCACACGGCTTCGGCCGCTGCTCGTGGCGAGAGAGGAAAGGTCGCAAATAAGCTCCGAGGATTCCTCCGGAAGAAAACGAAGTGAGCGCGCTCCGTGGGCAAGCGCTTGCTGGTAATCACGCTGTTCGGGCTCGTTCTCGCACGCGGCGAAGAGGGGGAGTGCTGGGTATGCCTCCGCTGCGCTAGCGAGGAGCGACGCCTCGCACACGACTGCACGCACGTGCCCGCGAGGCGTTTTCGCCGTGGCGACGTCGAAGCCAGCCGCTTGAACGCGGTCGCGCACGAGGGTTCCAAGCTCGCCGCTGTTGCCGAGCCATGCGATCGTGGCGCTCGAATGCTCGTGCGGGGAAGCCGGCGCGTCAAGCGGAATGCGGCTCACGAAGGTTGAGGGATCGCGACGACCATGCTCAACCCGAGGAAATACGTGTGTCATGGCTCCATGGTTTTCCGCTCCCGGGGCTCATTCCAGAGCCTGATCATTCTTGGGGGTAGAGGCGGATTGTGGGGTCAGACCGGAGGCGAAAAACACGAAGCGAAATGGGGGGTTGCGTGGCTCACATCGAGTGTGTAAAGTGGGGGACATCACAAGCAAGGGAATGATTCGAAACCCACGTGCGAGTGGTCCTCGTTCGGACCGGTGCGGATTCGTCGAAAGCGGATACCACACCACCAGGTGCACGCTTGATCCCGGATCGGCCCCGGGGAGGCGCTCGAAAGGGCGCCTCCTTTTTGGCCCGGATCCCATCCCCCGCACATGCCTCTTCTTTACCGATCGTCGCCGCGCCCATTAATGAAGGAGGAACGCGCCCATGCTCGAAACAACGCTCAAGCGCCCTTCTCGCCCCTCCGCTCGCGGCGCCGACGCGAGCTGGCACATTGACCCCATGACTCTGCGTCCGGTGATCGACGACGTCGAGGCATTCGATCGGGAATTCGCCCAGGACGATGCGCGCGACATTATTCGAGCGCTCTGGAGCGGCAATCCCGTGACGGCGCTCGAGAGGTGCGAGGACAGGCTCGCGAAGGACCCTTCGTCGGTGCGCCTACGCGCGATTTCGGCTGATTGCCGCCGGGATCTTGGCGAAACCGACCGAGCGATCGCTGAGTACCGTGTGCTACTCGAAGAGTGTCGCGGCACCTCGTGGGAGGCCGTTCTCCACCAGCACCTCGGGAAGGCGCTATTCGCGGCTGGCCACTACGACCTTGCTCTGAATGCCTTCGCGCAGGCATACGAGATGCGCGTGTTCACGGGGGCTGATCCGAGTCTCATTGATTCGAGTATGGCGGCGATGTCACGCACGCAGCACATGCTCGAGATCCAGCATCGCGCGCGGCGCCGCCGCTAGACCCAACCGTCTGGCTATTTCCGACGCCTGCCGGCGCTCAGGCGCTCCCTAGAGCTCAACGTCGACGATCACGGGTGCGTGATCGCTCGTGGATTTCTGCGCCCGTTCGGCAAGGTCGATCATCGCCCCGGTTGTTGCCGCGCGCACTGCGGGCGAGCCAAACATGAAGTCAATGCGCATACCCTGCTTCTTCGCGAACTTGAGGCCCTTGTAGTCCCAGTACGTGTAGGTCCCGGGGGCATCGAACCAGTCGCGTGTGAGGTCGGCGTAGCCCGCGTTCTCGAGCGCCGCGATGGCGTCACGCTCGGGCCCGCTCACGTGGGTTTTCCCCTCGAATGCCGCCATGTCCCAAACGTCGGCGTCGGTGGGAGCGACGTTGAAGTCACCCGCGAAGAGGGTCGCCGAGTCTTCGCCGGGCGCTTCGCCCGGCCCGCCGACATCGAGGCGCGAGGCCGCGTAACTGCGCAGGGCCTCGAGCCACGCGAGTTTGTACGGATAGTGCGGATTGTCGAGTTCTCGCCCGTTCGGGACGTAGAGGCTCCACAGCTCAAGAGGTGCGCAGTCGCTCGAGGCGTCTCCCACGACGGCCCCAATGGCGCGGGCCTCCACGACCCCATCATCCCCTTCGCCCCAGGCGGGAATCGAGGGGATCTCGCGGCGCACCTCGCGAAGGCCCACGCGCGAGGCGATCGCGACGCCGTTCCACTGGTTAAAGCCGTGGGCGGCGACTTCGAATCCGCGCTCGGTGAGACCGCTGAGGTCGAGCTGCTCGGGTTTGGCTTTGATCTCCTGAAGTGCAATGACGTCGATATTGCGGGTATCGATCACCTCGAGGAGGCGGGGCATCCGTGCGCGAAGGGAATTGATGTTCCAGGTGGCAATTCGCATGCGTCCATCCTATGGGTGCATGAAGGTTCGCGTGGATACGCTTAAGGCATGACTCTCGCGCTCATCACCGGCTCAACCTCCGGCCTCGGCCTCGAATTTGCGTGGCAGCTCGCAGGCAGCGGCCACGACCTCGTGCTCGTGGCGCGAAACGAGGATCGCCTCGCGGCAGTGGCCGCGCAGATTGAGGCGGTGTCTGGCACTCGCGTCAGCATTCTCCCGGCGGATATTTCGGTCCAGGCCGATGTGGAGCGCGTGGCCCGTCGCCTGCTCGACCCCGTTGACCCCATTGGCCTGCTCGTCAATAACACCGGGCATTCGGTGCGCGCCTCGTTTCTTGAAGGAGAGATCGAGGAGTTTCTCGAAGAAGTCGATTTCGACGTGCGCGCGACCCTGATCCTTGCACACGCAGCGGCGACGGCGATGACACGTAAGGGCGCCGGGGCGATCCTCAATGTCTCGTCGATGGCGGGGTTCACCGCGACAAACCTCTCGGCGGCGGCGAAGAGCTGGGTCGTTATTTTTACGGAGTACCTCGCGCAGGAACTCGAAGGAACGGGCGTGAGCGCGACCGTGCTGATTCCGGGTTTCGTGCACACCGAGAGCCACCACAACGCTGCCGTCAACATGGAGGGCGCACCGCGCGTGACGTGGCTGAAGGCCCCGTTCGTCGTGCAGCATGCCCTCAAAGACGTAGCAGCGGGAGAGGCCGTCTCGGTGCCATCGCTGGCCTACAACCCCGAAGCGCTCGGGCGGGCGACGCCGGGGGCGCTCAGGCGTGCACTCCAAAGTGAGGCGATTGCGCATGCGATGAGTAAGGCGCGTATGCGTAAGGTCGAGCGGGCTGCAGCGCGCAGATCGATGTTCGATCGATTGCTGCGCAAACGTCGGGACTGAACCCACGCCTGAAGGCGGAGAAAACGCCCCGACGGCGCCGGGATTGTTACGGCTGCTCAACCGCGAACGTGTCGCACGCCTTGTAGGTGCCCTCGTTGTAGCCCTTCACGAACCAGTTGCGACGTTGCGCTGAGGAGCCGTGCGTCCACGTGTCAGGCATGACCTGCCCGCCCGTCACTTCGCCCTGAATGTGGTCGTCGCCCACGGCGCTCGCGGCGCTGAGCGCATCGTCGACGTCCTTGTCGGTGAGGGGTTCGAGCATCGTCGTGCCGTTATCGTCGACCGTTGTCGCGGCGTGGTGAGCCCACATGCCGGCGTAGCAGTCCGCCTGAAGCTCAAGTCGCACCTGATCCGAGTCGGGGCCCGTTCCCGAACGATCGATTGCATTCATGGTGCCGTCGAGGCGTTGAATGTGATGACCGTATTCGTGCGCGACAATGTAGGCCTTCGCGAGCTGACCGCTGCTCGCCCCGAAGCGCGAGCTGAGCTGCTGGTAGAACGAGGTGTCGACGTAGATCGTGGAGTCGGCGGGGCAATAGAACGGGCCCGTCGCAGAGGTGGCGGGCCCGCAGCCCGTGTTAACCGAGTCGGTGAACACAACCGCCTGTGGTTCCTGAAACTTGAAACCGGCATTCTTAGCCTGGCCTTCCCACAGGGAGTCGGCGGACTCGACGGTGGCCTGCACGAGGCAGTCGTCGTTGTCGTTTGCGTCGGCGCCGGTTTGGCATTCCTCGAGAACGGTGCCCTGCTGAGGCTGCTGTGCACTTGGGGCGGGGCCGGCGCCGCCACCAAGCAGCATCGACGGATCGACTCCGAGGAAGAGCAAGACGATCACGAGGACGAGCGTGCCGAGGCCACCGCCACCGAGGGCGATTGCGCCTCCGCGGCGCATGCCGCCCCCGCCGCCGGAGCTGCGGCGGGTGTTGTCGGAGCGGATCTCGGAATTGGGGTTGAAGGTCATGCCGCCAATCTACCGTTTCATGCCGGATTTTCCCCGGGGTTTGCGACCCGGAGGCGACGTGGCGATGTGATTCAGCGTCTAACCTTTAGACTGGTTACGGTTCCGTAGCCTGCGGTTCCGTATCCGACGCGAAAGCACCTGTTTATGCCCACCTCTTTGCGCGAATACACGAGCCCGCTGCTTGTCGAGTCGAACGATAGTGAGCGCCTCACCGACCTCTTCGTGAAACGGGATGCCGAGGCCCCCGAGCACATCGCCTTCCAGGTCCCTGCCGGCACCGATGCTGCGGGAGCGACCGTGTGGAGCGACGTGACCACGCGGGAGTTCTTCGATTCCGCTCGCGCCCTGGCGCGTCATTTCATCGCTGCAGGCGTGAGGCCGGGTGACGCGATTTCGATCATGGGGCCCACGCGCTACGAATGGGTACTCGCCGACGTCGCTGCGCTGTGGGCGGGTGCGGTCGTCGTGCCGATCTACGATACGAGCGCCCCGGCCCAGGTGGAGGCGATCGTCGAAGACGCGGGGGTTACGCGCGCCATTACCGGCACCGCGCAGCAAGCCGAGTCGCTCACGCATGCCCTTGGCGGGGCGGATCGCGTGTGGACGATGGAAGAAGTGAGCGGCTACGAATGCGTGAGCGCGCTCGCGGCACGCGACCCCGAAACACGGGTGAGCGAGGCTGATCTTGAGCGTGCCCGCACCTCCCGCACTCTCGAGGACGTCGCCACGATCGTCTACACGTCGGGAACGACGAGCGACCCGAAGGGCGTGCAGCTCACGCATGGCAATTTCGTGGCGCAGCTGCAAAATATTGGCGTCTCCCACGGGGAGGTGCTCAACGAGCACGGGTCGACGATCCTTTTTCTCCCGCTTTCGCACGTGCTCGCGCGCGGCGTGCAACTCATTTGCCTTGCGCTCGGGATGCGCGTCGCCCACCTCTCTGATACGTCACGCGTCATCCCCACCTTCGCGGAGATCCGCCCGACGTTCGTCATGGTCGTTCCGCGCGTGCTCGAAAAAATCCTTAACGCGGTCGCCGCGCAGGCCGATAAAAAGCATGTGGGGCGCCTGTGGAGGGACGCGCGTGAAACAGCCGTGCGGATCGGCATGATTGGGGAAGGTTTTCACGAGAAGGAACGGCCGAAGCTTCCGTTCCGCCTCGCGGCGAAGCGTGCGCTTTACGAGCGCGTCTTCTATCGAACCATTCGCACGCTTTTGGGTGGGAACATTCAGTACATCCTGTGCGGCGGCGCGAAACTTCACCCCTCACTTGCGCTCGCTTTTCGCGGCTTCGGTATCCCGATCATCGAGGGGTATGGCCTCACGGAGACGACCGCCCCGATCGCCGCGAACCGCCCGGGTGACCTCACGGCGGGCAGCGTGGGTGTCCCCGTTCCCGGCACGACGATCCGTATCAGCGAGGAAGGTGAGGTGCTTGCGAAGGGGCCCGGGGTCTCGCCTGGTTACCGCAATCCCGAGCACACGGCGGCGGCATATTCCGACGGTTTCTTGCGCACCGGTGATCTGGGAAGTCTCGATAGTTCCGGCCGCCTCACGCTAAGCGGACGCTCGAAGGATGTCATCGTGACCTCCGGCGGTAAGACGATCGAGCCCGCCGGCTGGGAGGGCGCCGTCGAACAGCATCCGAGCGTGGCGTACGCGGTCGCCGTTGGCGATGATCGCCCCTACCTCACGGCGCTTCTCATCGAGCACACGGAGGACGGCGAGGTCTCGGGTGACGACATCGAGATCATTGAAAATCCCAAGCTCATCGCGGAAATCCTGCCCTATCTCGAGAACGCAAACCTCGACGTGTCGCGAACAGAGCGCATCAAGAAGTTTGCGCTCGTACGGGCGAATCTCGCGGACCCGAACCTAGTCACGCCTTCGCTCAAGCTGCGTCGCGCGGCCTTCCTCGAGAAGGCGAAAGCGGCGATCGAGGAGCTTTATGAGAAAGCGCCGAAGGCGTCGATTCACGAAATCGTGAAGCGTGAGATCGTCGAAAAGGCCTCGGAGATCAAGGCGAAAAGGGCGGACGAGCCGGAAAAGAGTGAGTCCTCTGGCGAGTAGTGCCAGCTAAAGGGGTACGTACACTTGTACGGCCGAACATGCGCTTCGGCCCGCGCACGAAAAGAAGGGTTTTTCCGTGAACGTTGTTGAATGGGCGATCAGCATCATGAGCTCAATGGGGGGCTTCGGCGTGATGCTCCTGCTGCTGCTCGAATGCGTGTTTCCGCCGATCCCCTCGGAAGTGATCCTTCCGCTTGCGGGCGTAACCGCGGGAACGGGCGAACACTCGTTCTGGGTGTTGCTGATCTGGTCGGTGATCGGCTCGACGCTGGGCGCCTACATCCTTTACGGACTCGGGCGAATTCTCGGTCCCGAGCGCACGCGCGCCCTGTTCATCAAGCTCCCGCTTATCAACGTCGAGGATTACGAAAAGACGAACACCTGGGTCGACAAGCACGGGATGCAGGGCGTTTTCTTCGGGCGTTTCATTCCGGGCATCCGCTCGCTCATCTCGATTCCCGCGGGCATGTTTGCGATGAAACTCCCCATGTTCACATTGCTGACGGCCCTGGGAAGCGCGATATGGAACTCGATCTTCCTCGCGTTCGGCTACTTCCTTGGCACGCAATGGCACGTGATCGAGCCTTACACGGACATCTTCTCGAAGGTCTGCTACGTGCTCGTCATCCTCGTGGTGCTCTACTTCTTCGTGAAGCTCGTTCGCCGTGAGCGCCGCCGCAAGAGCCTCGGCCTTCCCGACCCAGACGACGCCGTCAAATAATGTCTGGCGAGCGCGAAGTCGGCGTGGGGCCCTGGCAGGGGGACTGGCCGAAGGAACCTCACTACGATCCGGCACTGCTTGAAGCAGGCGACCGTCGGAACGTTCCCGACCGATACCGGTACTGGCGCCGCGAAGCGATTATCGCGGACCTCGACGCCCACTACCGCAACGGCCTGCACGTCGCGATCGAGAACATCGACCACGACTTCAATATCGGCTCGATCGTGCGCACCGCGAACGCGTTCGGGGTCGCAGCCTTCCACATCGTTGGAAAGAAGCGGTGGAATCGACGCGGAGCGATGGTCACGGATCGATACCAGCACGAGTTTCACCACGCGAGGCCCGAAGACTTCCTTCAGTGGGCTCGCGACAACGATCGCGCGGTCGTCGCGGTCGATATCGTCCCCGGCGCCGTCCCTCTCGAACACACGCGCTTGCCGAAAAACGCCGTGCTCGTGTTCGGCGAAGAAGGCGGGGGAGTGTCGAAGCCGCTTATCGATGCGGCTGCGCTCACGGTCGCGATTTCTCAGTTCGGCAGCACGCGCTCGATCAACGTCGGGCACGCCGCCGCGATCGTCATGCACACGTGGGTGAGTCAGCACGTCGAGATTCCGCGCGAACTCACGCTGTAGCTGCGGGAGCGACGAGGACCGTCAGAGATGTTTCTGACCTGGGAAGTAGGGTGAAAGGGCAACGGCGCAAACCGCTGAACACCCGATCCATGGTTAGGAGCACACCATGAGCATTACCGTGAAAGCCCTGCAAAAAACCGGCCCGGATCAGCCCTTCAAGGTCGTCGGCATCGAGCGTCGTGAGCCACAGGGGACCGACGTCCTCATCGACATTAAGGCCGCCGGCGTGTGCCACAGCGATATCCACACGATTCGCAATGAATGGGGGCCCGCGAAGTTCCCACTCGCCGTGGGCCACGAGATCGCGGGAGTGGTCGAGGCCGTCGGCCCCGACGTCACGAAGTACAAGGTCGGCGACCGCGTTGGTGTCGGCTGCCTCGTCGGGTCGTGTGGCGAGTGCGAGCAGTGCAACAAGGGTTTCGAGAACAACTGCCTGAACGGCGCGATCGGCACCTACAACGCGATCGATGAAGATGGAACGGTCACTCAGGGCGGCTACTCGCAAAAGGTCACCGTGCGCGAGCGTTTCGTGTGCCGCATTCCCGACTCACTCGACTTTGATGTGGCCGCACCGCTTCTGTGCGCAGGTATCACGACGTACTCACCACTCGCGACGTGGGAGGTAGGCGAAGGACAGAAGGTCGCGGTCGCGGGTCTCGGCGGGCTCGGCCACATGGGCGTGCAGATTGCCGCGGCGAAGGGCGCCGAGGTGAGCGTCATTTCTCGCTCGCGTAAGAAGGAAGAGGACGCACTCTCGCTCGGTGCGAAGGAACTCCTCGCCACCGGGGAGGACGAGAACTTCTTCGAGACCCACAAGGGCAAGTTCGATTTCATCCTCAACACGATCAGCGCCGAGTTCGACCTCCCGGGCTTCATGGATCTGCTCAAGCCGGGCGGAAAAATGGTGCTCGTCGGTCTTCCTCCCGAGGGCATGCCGATCCCCAGCCGTGCCCTCACGGGCGGCCGCAAGGTCCTCGCAGGCTCGAACATTGGTGGGCTCCCCGAGACCCAGGAGATGCTCGACTTCTGTGGAGAGCACAACATCGGCGCGAAGATCGAGGTCATCGGCGTGAACGACGCTGATGCGGCCTACGATCGCGTCGTCAAGGGGGATGTGCACTTCCGTTTCGTCATCGATACCTCGACGTTCGACGACGCAGAGGTTGAGGAGGCCTGAGCCCCGCTCAGTCTTCGCCGATTTCCACGAGTCCCGACTCGTAGGCCGCCACGACGATCTGCGTGCGGTCGCGGAGGCATAGTTTTTGCAGGATGTGGGACACGTGGGTTTTCACGGTGGGCTCCGCGAGAAACATCGTGGAGCCCACTTCGGCATTAGAGAACCCTTTCGCGATGAGTTTCGCGACCTCGCGCTCGCGGTCCGTGAGGGCAGCGATGGCCTTGGTGAGGGCGGGATCGGTCCGACGCTGGCTGCGCGAAAGCGCCCCAAAATCTTCAATGACTTTCCGCGTGATGGAGGGGGAGAGGAGGGCCCCACCGCGATAGACCTTCCGCACGGCATCGACGAGTTCCTCGACTTCGGCGTCCTTGAGCAGGAAGCCGCTCGCGCCTCCCTTGAGAGCCGTGAACACGTAGTCGTCGGCGTCGAATGTAGTGAGGATGATGATGCGCGGCGCGGGATCGAGGCCAGCGCGGAAGATTTCCTCCATCGCGGCGAGCCCGTCGAGGTTCGGCATACGGATGTCCATGAGGATGATGTCGGGTCGATTCTTGAGCGCGGCGTCGATAGCTTCGCGGCCGTCGGCGGCAGTGGCCACGACGTCGATGTCTGCTTGCGCTGCGAGGAGTGCCTCGAAGCCGGCGCGCACCATGGGCTGGTCGTCAGCGATGATGACGCGGATGGGGGAGTTCTGGCTCATGTCTTAAGCCTAGGTCAGAGGGCGCGCCCTCACGCGAATAACGGCTCATCCATAAGTATTGCCGTGATCAAGACCGGGGAGTGATGCCGAGTTCTGTCGGGGCCTCTACGGTTAACCCATGGCAGAAGTGGGAGAGAAGGCACCCGGCGCACACACGGTCGCGCCGTGGTCGAAAGCGCCGCTCAAAGCGCACGCTAAGCAACTGGGACGCGACTTCCTCTACGTCTTCCCAAGTCTCGTGCTCGGCCTTCTCGTGGGTGGCGCGCTCTTTATACTCGGCTTTCTCACCGTCTTTTCGCTTGCCTTTCTCCTCATTGGTCTTCTGTTCTTACCGGGCATCCTGCTCGCGGGCGGTTTCGCTGCTGACCTCACGAGAATTCGCTCCAACGTGTGGAGCGGTGAAAAGGTGCTTCGCCCTCGCACGAAAGTTCCCGAGTTTCACTCGTTCGCCGACTACTTCCGTCTCCTCGGAAACCTGCGACTGTGGCTCGACTTCATCAGCGAAGCCCTCGTTCTCAACACCGTGCGCGTGAGCGCTGCGTTGGTCCTGGGCACCCAGGCTGTTTTCACGCTTCTTTGCGGTCTGTTCTTCCCGTTCGTCACGCTCATTGATTTCTCGTACGAGTCGGGAATGGCGAGTTTTGTTATTCGAAGGTTCAACCCAAACGTGGGTCTCGAGCCATACGCGCGAACGCTCGCCTTAGTTGACTCGGCGCTCTATGTAGGCCTTGGCCTCGTGCTCCTCGCCCTGTTTCCCTTCACCCTGCACATTGCCGCGCGTCTTGAGAACGGCCTCGTGCGCGAGATTCTCGAAGGGGACTCCTTCGCGACGATCAGCTTCAAGGGATGGGCGACCGCGGTCATCGCGGTCATCGCGCCGATTCGCGTCACCATTTCTGGTGACGGTGCCCTGTGGGAGCACATCGCGCCGCGGTACCTTCCCTTCGGCCTGTTCACGATTCCGGTCGCGGGGCTGTCCTTTTCTTTGCTCGCGCTCACCTGGACGCTCGCCTTCATCTTCCTCGTGCGGCGGCCAAAGCTCGGCTCCGTGCTCGCCTGCGTCGCGTTTGTGGTGTCCTACGGCGGGATCATCACGCTCACCATCGTGAAGTTCAATGGCCAGGTGTTCATGCCCGGCACGGAGGTTCCGGTTCTACTCGCCGGACTCGCCCTCTTCACCCTGAGCCTTCACCGGAACGTCAAACACAGCACCGGGGTATTTGGTGCCTTCGGTGTGATCGCGCTGATGGGAACGATTGCGAGGTGCGTGGTGACGCACGGGCGCGCCTCCACTTCCGTGGACTTCATCCAGTGGAGCTTCCTCATTCTGGGCGTCATGCTTGTCATGTGGATCGTCGCGGCGGCCTTCGGATACGGGCTTCGCTGGCTCGCCGATTCGGCTCGCGACGTTTCGCGTGAACGGGCGGCACGCCGCGAAGCCGAAGAGCGCCAAGAGCGTGCCTTCGCCGAGAGCGCCGAGCTCAGCGAGAGAGCCCGTATTGCGCGCGAAATGCACGACGTGGTCGCCCACTCGATGTCGGTCATCAGCGTCCAAGCACAGACCGCTCCCTACCGCCTCGCAGAATCACAACTCGACGAAGCGACACGCGCCGAATTCGCCTCAATCGCCGCGACCTCGCGCAACGCCCTTCAAGAAATGCGTGCTCTTCTCACGATGCTGCGCGGAACCGGTAGCGAAGAAGACGTCGCGAGGGCCCCGCAGCCCGAGCTCAAGGATCTCCCCGAACTCGTGCAGCGCTCGCGCGATGCCGGCGCCCACGTGAGCCTCACCGTGCCAGAGGCGGGCATCCCCACAGTCCCCGCAACCGTCGGACTCGCCCTCTACCGCGCCGCCCAGGAGGGACTCGCCAACGCGCTCAGGCACGCACCCGGAAGCGACATTCACATCACGCTCATGACGAGTGAACATGTCACCGGCATCGACGTCGTCAATACCGCACCGCCCGAGGACTTCGAGCCTGCGCCCGGCTCCGGAATGGGGCTGCGCGGCGTTCGCGAGAGGGCCAACGCGCTCGGCGGCACCGTGAATGCGGGGGCGCATGCCGACGGTTCCTACAGCCTCATCGTGCGAATTCCGCACGCCGGAACGTGGGCACCCGTCGGATAGCCCACGCGCCAGTGACCACTCGTGTGTCCCAGATCTCACGTTTTGTGCTGGGAGTGGCCCGTCCCCGAGCGTCCCGAACGACGTGTGGAAGAATGAAAGGGCAAACGCAACGTGGATCTGCGAGGTACACGGGTGCCCGCGATCCCCACTCGAAGGAGCACACATGCCTGTTGCAACCCCGGAACAGTTCAACGAAATGATCGACCGCGCGAAGGAAGGCAAGTTCGCCTACCCCGCGATCAACGTGTCGAGCTCGCAGACTGCGATTGCCGCACTCCAGGGCTTCGTCGAAGCCGAGTCTGACGGCATCATTCAGGTGTCCGTCGGCGGCGCCGAGTACCTCTCCGGTTCGACCGTGAAGAACCGCGTTCGCGGCTCGATCGCTCTTGCGAAGTTCATCCACGAGGTTGCCGAGGACTACAACATCACGGTTGGCGTTCACACCGACCACTGCGCGAAGGAAAACCTTCCCACCTGGGTTGAGCCCCTCATTGAATGGGACCTCAACGAGCGCGTCAACAAGGGCCTGAACCCGCTGTTCACCTCCCACATGTGGGACGGCTCGGCCGTTCCGGTCGACGAGAACCTTGAGATCGCCAAGCGCCTCCTCGAGAAGACCGTGGAAGCGAAGAAGATCCTCGAGATCGAGGTTGGCGTCGTCGGCGGCGAGGAAGACGGCTACTCGGCGGACGTCGACGAGTCGAAGCTCTTCTCGACCCCTGAAGACGGCCTCAAGACCGCTGAAGCCCTCGGCCTCGGCGAAAACGGCCGCTACATCACCGCCCTCACCTTCGGTAACGTGCACGGCGTGTACAAGCCGGGCAACGTTCGCCTCACCCCGTCGATCCTCCTCGACATCCAGAAGGCCGTTGGCGAGAAGTACGGCAAGGACATGCCGTTCGACCTCGTGATGCACGGTGGCTCGGGCTCGACCCTCGAAGAGATCCAGGAAGCTGTCGACAACGGCGTCATCAAGATGAACGTTGACACCGACACCCAGTACGCCTTCTCGCGCCCCGTTGCGGGCCACATGCTCGAGAACTACGAGGGCGTCCTCAAGATCGATGGCGAGGTCGGCAACAAGAAGATGTACGACCCGCGTTCGTGGGGCAAGAAGGCCGAGGCCGGCATGGCAAAGCGCGTCGTCGAGGCGTGTGAGAACCTCCGCTCGGCTGGTCACAAGATGTGATCCTCGCCTGAGGTAGCGAAAGCGCCCCTCCCCGAATCGCGGGAGGGGCGCTTTCGTATCCCAGGTGTTTAAAGGCGGGTGCTCAGATCACGCGTGAGTCGCCAGTCGTGACGATCTCCTTGCCGAAGGGGAAGCAGGTGATGGGGATGAGCTTGAGGTTTGCCCACGCGAGCGGAAGGCCGATGATCGTCACGGCCTGTGCAAGCGCGGTCGCGACATGGCCTGCCGCAAGCCACAGGCCCGCGATGAGGAACCACACGACGTTGCCGAGGGTTCCCACCGCGCCAAGGGGCCGCACCTGCACGGCTTCGCGACCGAACGGGAAGATCACGTAATTCGCGATGCGGAAGCTCGCCACGCCAAACGGAATCGTGACGATGAAGATGCACGCGATGATGCCCGCGAGGATGTATCCGAGCCACAGCCAAAGGCCGGCGGTAATAACCCAAATGATGTTGAGAATGACGTTGATGATGGTGCGCATACCACCAACGTACTCCCCGAAAAGGAAGAGTGCGAGGGCCGTCCGGGCCAGAGCGCTACGGCATTAGCGAGCGCCGTCCGTAGCCTCGAGCGCAACCCACGGATCCGGCTCGTGAGTGAAACGATTGCGAAGGTCGCGACGCACGATTTCAATACTCCACATCCAGATGATGTGGCCGAAGAACTCGCTCACGTGCTCCTGCCACGGCTGATCCCACGGCGCGGGCACCGTGCCGAGTGCAGGCATGAGCAGAACGTGGAAAACGACGTGGATGACGATGCCGAACGCTGCACCCTGCCACAGAGTGATCTTGGGGAAACGCTCGGCAACAACGCAATAGAGAACCGCGAAGACAATCGCAAAGCTGAAGTGGACGATGAAACTCATGATTGGCAGGCCATTGCCATTGAAATGAACGAGCGTGTGGGTGAAGTCCTCGCTGAGTCCCAGTTGCTGTAGGAGCTGCTGCGGCGGGTTGGTGGCGTTGCGCTCGGGTGTGCGCGGAGGGAAAGGCACCTCCCAGCCAAACTTCACGATTGCGGAGAACAGGCCGCCGATGAGGCCCACGAGGAGGGCGGTCGCGTAGCGGCGGCGAGAAGGATCTGTGGTCGAAGGAAGTGCCATGATTGCCTTTCGAATGTGGCCCGACGGTTGCCAGGCCACCGTCGGACTCAAAAGCGCACCCTGGGCGCGCGCCCTTTACCCTAGCCACCCATGCGCCCGGTAGGGAGGTCGAAAGTCCGCACGCCGTGAACCTCCGCGGATCAGCCACGGAAGCGGTCTCACAATGTGGGGGAAGCGCCCTTCGCCCTCGCATCGAGAGCCCGCGCGACTAGACTAGATCCGTTTTCAGCGATCCGGAGGGCGAGGAAGGCGGAGCACGCGTGTCACAGTCGCAGGGCCTCTTGAGAGGAACGCCGTGGAAAGCGATCGTGCTCTTCTCGGTGCCGCTTTTGATCGGCAACGTCGTGCAGCAGCTCTACCAGTTCGTCGATGCGATGGTCGTCGGCCGCCACCTCGGGGTCCTCGCTCTTGCCTCGGTGGGTGCGAGCATGAGTCTTCTGTTCCTCATCACGGGGTTTGCGTGGGGCATGACGAGTGGTTTCGCGATCCCCGTCGCGCAAGCGTTCGGCGCGAACGACATCAAGGGGCTCAGGCGTTCGGTCGCGGCCGGAGCGATTCTCTCTGGCGCCACGAGCCTCCTCATGACGCTCGTCGGCACTATTTTCATTCGCCCGCTGCTTCAGCTCATGAAAACCCCGCCAGAGCTCATCGAGGACGCCGCGACGTTTGGGTTCTGGAGCTTTCTGTTCATGTTCACGCTCGTGTTCTTCAACTTCCTCGCGGCGATTATCCGCGCGGTGGGGGACTCGCGCACACCTCTCGTGTTTCTCGCGATTGCGTGCCTTCTCAACGTCGCCCTCGTGATCGTCTTTGTGGCGGTGCTCGACTGGGGTATTGCCGGCGCGGCGTTCGCCACGGCGGTCTCGCAGCTCACATCGGTGCTTCTCTGCGTCACCTGGGTGCGGTGGCGCATCCCCGTGCTGCACATGAGCCTCGACGACTGGAAAGTGACGATGCCCGAGCTGCGAGAGCATTTGAACCTGGGCCTTCCGCTCGGCTTCCAGACCTCGGTGATTGCGATCGGCACGATCGCCGTCCAGGTGCGCCTCAACGACCTCGGTCCCAACGCGGTCGCTGCCTTCACCGCGGCGGGAAGGGTCGATGGTATCGCCGTCACCTTCCTCGCGTCCCTCGGGCTCGCGACTTCGACCTTCGTTGCGCAGAACTACGGTGCGCGCCAGATTGATCGCGTCAAGCACGGTGTGCGGCAGTCGCTCGTCGTGAGCATCATCGTGTCGATCGTGATCGGCCTCGCCCTGTTCCTCCTCGGCGCCGTGTTCGTCGAGCTCTTCATCGGGAACGAACAGCCCGTGGTGCTCAACCTCGCCCACGACGCCCTCAAGATCTACTCCGTGGCCTATTGGACCCTTGGAGTGCTGTTCGTGGTGCGCGGCGCGCTTCAAGGGCTTGGACATATGAAGCCCCCGTTCTACTCGGGCATCGCCGAGCTCGTCATGCGCGTCTTTACCGCCGTTGTGCTTGGCGCCCTTTTCGGCTTCATCGGTGTTGCGTGGGGCGCGCCGCTCGCATGGATCGGGTCGATTGCGCTGCTCATTCCCTCCTACATCATCATTAGCCGGAAGCTTGAGGAGCGCACCTACCGCTCGGGGCCGCGCACCGAAGAGATCGAGGTTCTCTCCGCGCCGTTGCTCGCCGAGAAGGGCGTCGTGGCCGACCCGACGATCCTTCAGGGCGAAAGCTTCGAGGACGTGCGCACGGGCCCGATCCCTATCGTCCGCGACCGAGGTGAAACCGGTCAGTTCCCCGCCCTTGACGAGACCTATGTCCTCACGGATGACGAATCAACATCCGAAGATCCGGAAGATGAACAGGCGTAGAACCACGAGTGTCGCACGAGTGAGTTTCTGCCAGGTTTGATGGTGCATACTTGCCTGTGCCCCGCGCGGGAAGAGTGCCCGCTGCCGAGCAGGAAGGTTCACCGTGTCCGCACAAGGTCGCACATTGACACCGCTCGTCGAGATCATCGACGAAATGCTCCTTATTTCGCGCCGAATCCAGGCTCTCAACGTTGATATTCCCGGCATGCGAGGGCTCTCAACGGTCGAAGCGATGATCCTCCGACATATCGGCCGCACCCCGGGTATTACGCCGGGAAAGGTGGCCGAAGACATCATTCTGCGGCCATCAAACGCGAGCGCCGCGATCCGCGACCTCGAGAGCAACGGCCTCGTGGGCCGCGTGCCAGACATGGTCGATCGCCGCTCCAATCACCTGTTCATCACCGAAAAGGGCGAGCGGGCGGTCGCAGCTATGCACGAGGCCTGGGAACAGTACTACGCGGGAACGCTCGCTGCCGCCGATGTTGAGGACGGCCGCGCTCTCGTGCGTGCGATGGGCGAGCGGGTGCGCGCCACGATGACGGGCGAGGACGCCGAAGACGAAGAGGCCTAGCGCGAGCCTCGCCCCTGCGCGTTACCCATGACCTGGCGCAACGCGGGAAGGACATCGGCAAGGAATACGCCTGCCATGACGAAGCCGATGATCTGAAGCATGATCGTGAAAGGCCCCACTCCGCGCCCGAGTCCTGTGACAACACCGATGACGAGCGCGCCAGCGGTCATAAGCGCCCAAAACGTCTTCGTCCGCTTAAAAGCTGCGTCGTAAGCCCTCGCCGGGAAACGCAGGGCATTCACGAGTGCCCACGCCTCGATCGCCACAAAAACGACGGCGAGGGCGAGCGACAGGTAGTACGCGATGGTGTAGGTAATCACGGATTCATTCTACGGTCGGGATCGGTGCGGTCGGTGATGAGAAGCTCGAGCGCTTCGGTCGAGGCGGGAGGCTCAACCGCCTTCATTTCGCGCGTAATGGGGCGCGGGCCCACGATATCCGCGTCGGCGACGACGATGAGGGACGGCAGGAAGCGGCGCGCGTCAGAGCTCGGAAGGCCGGTCGCCTCGAGGAGATCGACCGCGAGGGCACGCAGCTGAATGACGAGGGAGATCCCCTCAAAATGGCCGAGGCGCCCGACGGTCCCCTCCGCCGTAGCGAGCAGAGTTTCGGGAGTGAGATGCGCGCAAAAGAGGCGAAGCTTGCGCCGAGCCTTCGTGAAGTCCGCCTCCGTGTCGACACCGGCCTGGATCTCGTCGATGGCGTCGACTGCCGCGGTGAAGGCCTCGGCCAGATTTGGAAACGTGTGGGGCTGCGTGACACGCAAGAATTCGGCCTCTCGTCGCGCGATCACGCGGGCGTTGCGCATGGCGCGGTCGCTTCCCACAAGCAGGTGCTGCACGCGGTTGACGTGCTCGTGATGGCGGTGGAGGGTCGGCGAGTAACTCGTGAGCTCATTAGCTGTGTCGTTCGCGAGGGCCCAGGCATCGGTATGAAGCTGCGATGTGTTCCTCAGGTGCGTGAGCGCCTTCGTCGCGAGCCGCATGTCGCCTACGCGCGCCGCCTCAGCAAGCTGCGTGAGAGTGTCCTTGAGCTCGGTAAAGAAACTATCGGCAGCCTTTCGCTGCTCCCGGCGAGGGTCGCGTGAGAAAGCGATGTGGACGATAAGCCCGAGCAAGATGCCCGTAATCGCATCGAGTGCTCGCCCCTGCGGTGTCATGGTCGGGGTTTGCGGCAAAAGCAGCACGATCATCGACTGGATGCCCACCTGGATCGAGAAGATGACGCTTGCCTTGATGAAGCGCGAGAACATCAGCGACACGAGGAGTGTGACGAAGAGTTGCCATGTGCCCGATCCAATGACGAGGCGGGCGATTTCGCCGAGGATGATCCCCGTGAATACGCCCGTGCTCATGTCGATGCTCTTGCGGATTTTCGTTTCGAGCGTGAGCCCGATGATGAGGAAAGCGGTGATGCCGGCGTAGAACGGCGCGACGTGGCCCCACAGATGCTGCGAGAGCCAAAAGGCGGCCGAGGCAGTGAATGCCGCAAGCAGAATCTGCCAGGCGCCGTCGCGGGCGCGGTTAGCACCGGAGCGCGCCCATTTTCGATACCGGGACTCCTTCACTCCTTCACCCTCCTCGCGGGGGCGACGGGTTCGCGAAGGCGCAGCTCAAGAAGCTTATCGATCTCGAACCACTCCCCGTCGCGGCCGCCGCGGCCCACGATGAGAGGAGCGCTCTTTGGCTCGAGCGTCGCCCCCTTGAGGCGCGTGAGGAGGTCGCCCGGGGCTGAAAGGATGTAGTAGTTGCCGTCGGTATCGATCCCGACCGTGCGATCCGACTTCAGGTACCAACCGACGTGAGTGGTTTTCACGGGACGCGAGCCCTTGTAGGGGAGTGCTCGCAGGGGGTGCGGTTCGATTCCGGCTTCGCGCAGGCGTGCAATCCCGTCGCGGATGATCGCCGTGGCCTTCTCGTGCTCCTCGCGCTCGGCTCGGCGCAAGTTACGTTCCTGGACCTCGAAGATCTCCGCTTTGCGGGACTTCCACTCCTCGTCCACGTGGGACTCCTTTTGACTATCGGCGAAGCTGCGCCGTTTTCGGGCGTTGGCCGTGGTCGCGTTCGGCAACGATCGTGACTTGCGAGGCGTCGAGCCGCACGGTTGCCTCACCGACCTCGAAGGCAACGATGAGGGCGGCATCGTGGGGGACCGCGCGCTTGAGAACAGCCAGTGCAACCGGCCCTTCGTCGGCATGGAGCGCACTCGAGGTGAGCTCTCCCACCTTCTTGGATCCGAAGAAGACGTCCGCTCCAACGGGGGCGGGCATGTCCTGAGAGCCGTCAAGGTGGAGGCGCACGAGCCTCCGGGGTGGCTGACCAAGATTGAGAACCTTCGCGACCGTTTCTTGGCCACGATAGCAGCCCTTAGCCGTGTGAACGGCGGTGCGCAAAAGATCGAGCTCATGCGGGATCGTTTTTTCATCGACCTCCCGCACGAGACGAGGGCGATGATTCACGATGCGCAGCGCCTCCGCTGCCCACAGTCCCGCGAAGAGTTCGGGTTTTCTCAGTGGCGCGTCCGGCTTGCGAAGCTCGGCGTCGCTCACGAGCGACAGCCGCCAAGGCTCGGGAAACTCCGGATCGGGACCATAGGCCACACCGCCGACAGCGACCTTAGGCCAGTGCTGGATCCACACGGCTGCGGGGGCGGGCGCCTCGCCGCAGACGTCCGCAAGCGGAGCGCACGATCCGAGCACGTGGAGGTCGTCGCGGTCGACGAGGTCGATACGGTTGGCGAACGTCATGAGCTCGAGATACGCGCGAAGACGCTCGCGCGTGCCCGGATCGGTGATGAGGAAGAATGAGTCGCCGCCAGTTGCCACCTGCATGAATGCTTCCACTCGCCCCTGTGGGCTGAGCACGCATGCCTCGAATGAGTCGCCCTCGGCGCGATCGGTAAATACCTGGGAGGTCACGGTCGTGAGCCACGGGGCGCGATCTTCACCTCGCACTTCGAGAACCTCGAAGTGGCCAAGATCGACGATGGCCCTGCCCGCTACAAGCCGCCGCTGCTCACGCAGGGGAGCACCGTAGTGCGCGGGGACCGCGGCATCGGGCCCGGTCTCCTCGTGGATCGCGCGAAAACTGATGAGGGGAGCGGGGCTCACGCCTCTGCCTTACCTTCATCGGCGGCACGGTCGAGCTCGACCGAAAGATACGGGCGCAGCGACGCGGGGGAGGAGCCGACCTCTTGAAGCCACATGAGGCGCCCGCCCACGAGCCCAAACATGCGCGCACCGTGAGAATCGGCGCCGTTTGCCCCACCGAGGTCTTGGGTCGCGAGCTGGATACGCGGGCCGCGCACCTCTCCCGCCCAGTGTTCTGCGGGCGTGAGGCCAAATGCGCCTCGGCGCTGCATGGTCAGGCTCACGCCGTGAGACAGATAGCTTTCGGGGCTTCCGGGCTTCGCGTTTTGCGCGGCCTCTTCGTCCTGGCCGGGAAGCACTCCCGTCGTGCGCCACGTGCCCTTTTCCTCAAGGAGAAGCTCGCGCACAAGCTCGGTCGCGTTCGTTGATTGGGAGGCGTCGGGCCCTTCCTCACCCTTCTCGTAGAACGCCGTTGTTGGCGGTTCGGGAGCAGGCGAGTCGAGAACCCACGTGCGCATCGACCATGCGAGCCCACCGGAGGAATCCGGGGCCACGGTGAGACGCTGCTCGATCGCGCGACCGACCTCGTCGCCGTTTTCTCCCCTGAGCTGTACGGCGCCGGTGCCCTCCCAGGCGCCCACGAGCCACGCGAGCGGGTAGAGCGACGGGTCGAGATTCTCATCGATGACGATGGGCACAAGAACTCCCTACTGACTAGTGGTGAAAGAACACGTCATTAACGTTTCGCGCGGTGGGCGTATTCCCCGGTACGCACATCCCTACGCGGTGGGGATGACGGTGAGTCCGAGGTCGGCGGGGACGTAACTGAGGGCGACCTCGAGGAACAGTAGCGCGAGGATGCCCGTAAGGGCGATCGGCGCGATGGCAACGGCGAGGGACCGGCGCGGAGCGGACGCTCCGATCACGCGCGAGAGGAGGAAGAACACGAAGAGTGCAGCGGTGCACAGGACCGCCCCTGCGAGTGTCGACATCGCGATGATCGACGGGGGGTAGTGGAGAGCCCACCCGAGGAACCCGGAGGTGAGTGCACCGAGCGTGATCGCGCCGCTGACACGCGCCGGGGCGGGAAGCGGAAGCGCGAGGAACAGGGTGCCGAGCGCGAGTCCCATCGTCATAGCAAGGAGGAATCCGACGGTTGCGGGCCCGTTCGTCGAGGCGAGGGACCAGCATTTCAGCCAGATGACGGTGAGGGTCGCGATGAGGGCGCCGCTTGCCGTTCCCGAAATGGACAGCGTGAGGCGTGAGCGCTCGCGGCGAAGCATTTCGTGGGCAAAACTCAGAAAGAGTGAAACGGCGATGACGATTACGAGCTTCGATGTGAGGCCCGTCGTGCCGAAGATGAGTGCGAGGGCGAGCGAGCCCAGGCCTGCGAGGGCCATGATGATCGCGCTGCCCGTTCGACTCGGAAGTTCGAGCAGGCGCGGCCAACTCACGCACATGAGCACAACGAAAAGAGCGAGGATGCCGGCGAGGGTCTCGCCGCTGTAGACGGGAAGGGCCATGGCGGCGGCGAGTGCGAGTGCACACGCGCCCGTGAGGGGTGCTCGCTCACTCGGTGTCATGCTTCAACCAATCATTTCTATGGATTACGCCTCATGGAAGTCTACGGTCCCGCGTGTGCCAAACGCACGTGGGAGGGGCGTACTACACTTGGGGAGGCCCTGAGCTGTCGTTTCGAGGAGAGTTAATCCCGTGGCACGCGAACAATCCCCGATCCTCGCGGCAGGAGCGCTCGTTTGGCGTGAAAAGCGCGGTAAGCTGCAGGTTCTTCTCGTGCATCGGCCGAAGTACGCAGACTGGTCGATTCCGAAGGGGAAGCTTGAGGCGGGTGAGTCCTTCGTCGCGGCGGCGATTCGCGAAGTGGAGGAGGAGACCGGGTACCGGATCCGTCTTGACCGCCCTCTTCCGACGGTTGACTACCGCACGAACGGCCGACCGAAAACGGTGCGGTACTGGGTAGCGCGGGTTCGCGCCCAGGCGGGCCCGGGCCCTAAGAATCCCAAGGAGATCGATAAGGTCGAGTGGGTCGAGGCATCAAAAGCTCTGGAAATTCTCACGCGCAAATCCGATCGGGATCTCCTCACCCGCCTTCTTGATTTCGCGAAGGAGGGTGAGCTCGATACGACGCCGGTGATCGTCCAGCGTCACGCCGCCGCGCAGTCGCGTGCGAAGTGGCGCAAGGGGGATGAGAGAACGAGGCCGCTCAGGCGCAAGGGACGCAAGCAGGCGGCGGCGCTGCCCCCACTACTTGGCGCGTACGCCCCGAAGACCGTCGTGACCTCGCCTTGGCGTCGCTGCCTCGAAACGATCGAGCCGTTTGCGCACGAGGGTGGGATTGACATCGTTGAGAAACCCGAGCTCACCGAACACGCGCATGAGAAGCGGCCGGCGCGTGCTGCCGCGGTCATGGAGCGAGCGATTGCCGAAGCGGCACGTACCGTCGTCTGTACTCACAGACCCGTGCTGCCGACCATTATTGCGGCTGCGAAGCACGCGTGCACGAAGGAGGCGCGGGGGAAGCTCCCTCGCGAGAACCCGTACCTCGCGCCGGGGGAGATGCTCGTGTTGCACACGAGTGAACGCGGTCGCATCGTTGATGTGGAAAGGCACCTTCCCAACATCGGTTAGAGCCCATGACAGCGGTGATGTGCCCCACGTTGAACGGGCGCAATTAGTGGCAAAGGATGCCTCTGAGCAGGGAAAAGTCTGTTATACGAGACGCCTGGCTGAAAATTCTCGCATGAGTTCACCGTTTGTTTACCTGGGAATACTCGCGGCGTCACTTGGGGCTTCTACGTTCGTTGTGTCCACCTACGACCCGTATCCCAGGCTTTAGCAGCCTCGAAAGGACACTCGTGAACCTCAAGAAGAAGTTCGTTTCCGCAACCGCCCTCGGCCTCGCAGGCGCCTTCGCTCTCGCAGCGTGCGGTGGCGACTCCTCCGACAAAGGCAAGAGCGAAGGCACCAAGGGCTCGTCGAGCGCATCCGGTGACGTCTCGGGCACCCTCGCAGGCGCCGGCGCTTCCTCGATGGAAGACGCACAGGGCGCGTTCATCGGTGGCTTCATGGCTCAGAACTCGGGCGCCACGGTGACCTACGACGCTGTTGGCTCGGGTAAGGGCCGCGAGCAGTTCCTCGCTTCCGCCACCAACTTCGCCGGCTCGGATGCCTACCTCAAGGATGAAGAGGTTGCCAAGTCGAAGGATCGTTGCTTCGGCGGCGAGGCTTTCGACATCCCCGTCTACATCTCCCCGATCGCGGTTGTGTACAAGCTCGACGGCGTGAAGGATCTCCAGCTCTCGCCCGACACCCTCGCGAAGATCTTCGCTGGCGACATCAAGAAGTGGAACGACGAGGCCATCAAGGCTGACAACCCCAACGTTGAGCTCCCTGACCTCGACATCGTTCCGGTGCACCGCTCGGACAAGTCGGGCACCACCGAGAACTTCACCGAGTACCTCGCTGCCGCCGCCCCCGATTCGTGGAAGCACGGCGCTATCGAGACTTGGTTCGAGGATGGCGGCCAGTCGGGTGAGAAGACCTCGGGCCTTATCAACACCGTTCAGGGCGGCAACGGCACCATCGGTTACGCCGACGCCTCGAAGGCTGGCGACCTCGGCACCGCCAAGATCAAGGTCGGCGACGAGTACGTCGGCTACAGCGCTGATGCTGCTGCCAAGGCCGTTGAGGTTTCGCCGAAGGTTGAGGGCCGTAGCGAGAACGACATCGCCCTCGAACTCGCTCGCGACACCAAGGAAGCCGGCTCGTACCCGATCGTCCTCGTGTCCTACATGGTCATGTGCGACACCTACGAGAAGAAGGAAGATGCCGATCTCGTCAAGGCTTACGCTTCTTACGTGATCTCGGAGCAGGGCCAGAACGACGCTGCTCAGGCTGCCGGCTCGGCCCCCCTCTCGGCTAAGCTCCGCGAGGACGCCCAGAAGTCGATCGACGCCATCAAGGCTAAGTGATCCGCAGCTGACGCCTAAGGCGTAACGGTGCGCCGCCGAGCCCACCAGGGTCGGCGGCGCACCTGTCGTTCAGTCCATTCTTTCCATCCCCTACCGTCAGGAGCGTGCGCGTGAGCACAGCGGCTGCCGAAAACAGCACACCCGCCAAGGGCGCCCCCGAACCTCCGGGCAACGAGAAGAAGGCGAGCTTCAAGAGCTCGGGTGCGCGTCCAGGCGACGCAATTTTCTCGTCGTTGAGTGTCGGGTCCGGCCTCATCATTTTTGCCGTGCTCGCGGCAATCTTCATCTTCCTTCTTATTCAGTCGCTCCCGGCGATTGAGAACTGGAATGCGATCCCCACCAACTCGGGCAAGCAGAACCTCCTTGAGTTCGTCGGCCCACTGGTGTTCGGCACGGTGCTCGCCTCACTTCTGGCGCTGATTATTGCCGCTCCGATCGCTATCGGGATTGCGCTCTTCATCTCTCACTACGCGCCACGCAAGCTCGCGATGCCGATCGGATACGTGATCGATCTCCTTGCCGCGGTGCCGTCGGTTGTCTTCGGTCTGTGGGGTGGCGTGTGGCTCGTGCCGCTCATGCAGCCGCTCTACACGTTCCTCAATACCAGCCCGCTCACGAGCTGGATCCCGTTCTTCCAGGGCAACCCGCACGCCCCCATGCGTAACGTGATGACCGCCTCGATCGTCCTCGCCGTCATGATCCTCCCGATCATCACCGCCGTGAGCCGCGAGGTCTTCCTCCAGACCCCAGGTCTCCAGGAAGAGGCCGCGATTGGACTTGGCGCCACGAAGTGGGAAATGGTGCGCATGGTCGTCCTTCCCTTCGGCCGCAACGGCGTTGTTTCGGCGTGCATGCTCGGCCTCGGCCGCGCACTCGGTGAAACCATGGCTGTGCTCATGGTGCTCAGCCCCGGCTACACCTATTCGCTCCACCTCCTTGAGGTCGGTAGGCACATGACGATCGCCTCGTTCATCGCCTCGCAAAATGCCGAATCCACCGGCATTGACATGGCAAAGCTCATTTTCGCGGGTCTCGTCCTGTTCCTCATCACGTTCGTCATCAACGCGCTCGCCCGCTGGATCGTGGCCGCTAGCGCACGTAAGAAGTAGGGGGCTCAGAAATGAGTGAAGCAACCGCAACCCTCAATGCCTCCAACCCCGGCCCGAAGGGCAAGAGAAGCTCGAGCTTCCTGAACGCCGGCGAGCGTCGCCTGCCCTGGTGGCACATGGTGCTCACGGGCGTCGTCGCCCTCGTACTCGTCTCGATCCTCCTGCTTGTCACGAACTCCTTCACCCTTCCGGCCGTCATCGTCCTGGGCTTCTTCGCCCACCTCGTGATTGGCTACATCTACTCGCGAGTGCGCGAAGGTGAGCGATGGGCGAAGGATCGCCTCATGACGCTCATTCTCATCGGCGCCTTTGCGACCGCGATGATTCCGCTCGTGTCCCTCCTGCTCGAGGTGCTCTCGAAAGGCGGGCCGCGCCTGCTCACGCCGGGCTTCCTCACGGGAGACATGCAGGGCTTCAATGGCGGCGCTGACGGCGGTGGCATTCTCCACGCCATCGTGGGAACGCTCATCATTACTCTCGGGGCTTCGATCATCTCGATCCCCATCGGTCTTTTGACCGCCATCTTCCTCGTGGAGTACGCCCAGACCGGGTGGCGTAAGACCCTCGGCAAAGGCATTACCTTCCTCGTTGACGTTATGACGGGTGTCCCGTCGATCGTCGCGGGTCTGTTCACGCTTGCGCTTTTCACGACGCTCACGGGCGAGGCCGGCCTGCGTATGGGTGCCATGGGCTCCGTTGCCCTGTCGGTTCTCATGATCCCGACCGTCGTTCGATCGAGCGAAGAGATGATTCGCCTCGTTCCCCTCGAACTGCGCGAAGCCGCCTACGCCCTCGGCGTGCCGAAGTGGCTTACGATCGTTCGCGTCGTGCTCCGTACCGCGATCGCCGGTCTCGCCACTGGCGTTACCCTCGCTATCGCTCGTGTCATCGGCGAAACAGCGCCGCTCATGTTCACGATCGGCGTGGTCCAGATGCTGAACCCCAACCCGTTCAAGGACCGCATGATGGCGCTGCCCACCTACATCAACCAGCAGTACAGCTTCGGCCATGCTGTGTGCGGCAAGTCTGGCGAGAAGGTCCTCAACTACTTCACGCGTGAAGAATTCGCGTGTAATCCCGATATCAACTATCAGAGGGCGTGGGCGGCTGCACTGACGCTCATCATTATCGTGATGGTGCTGAATATTTTCGCCCGCCTCGTTTCCCACTACTTCTCGCCGAAGACCGGCCGCTAAGCCCTCACAGGCTGATCTTTGAAAGGATCTCAGATGTCACAGAGCATTGACGTGAAGAACCTCAACGTCTATTACGGCGACTTCCTGGCCGTCGAGGACGTCAACGTCAAGATTGATTCCCGTAGCGTCACCGCCCTCATCGGCCCCTCCGGCTGCGGCAAGTCCACCTTCCTGCGCACCCTCAACCGCATGCACGAGGTCATTCCCGGTGCATACGCCGAGGGCGAGGTCAACATCGGTGGCGAGAACATTTACGGCCCCGGTATCGACCCCGTGAATGTCCGTCGCCGCGTCGGCATGGTCTTCCAGAAGGCGAACCCGTTCCCGACGATGTCGATCGCCGAGAACGTTCTCGCGGGCGCCAAGCTCAACAACAAGCGCCTCTCGAAGAGCGAGGCCGATCAGCTCGTCGAAGAGTCACTTCGCGGCGCGAACCTTTGGGAAGAGGTCAAGAACCGCCTCAACAAGCCCGGCGGCGGCCTCTCCGGTGGCCAGCAGCAGCGCCTGTGCATTGCCCGCACGATCGCCGTGAAGCCTGACATTGTTCTTATGGACGAGCCGTGCTCGGCGCTCGACCCGATCTCGACTCTCGCGGTCGAGGATCTCATTCATCAGCTCAAGTCTGAGTACACGATCGTCATCGTGACTCACAACATGCAGCAGGCCTCGCGTGTGTCCGACAAGACCGGCTTCTTTAACATTGCCGGCACGGGTACCCCGGGCAAGCTCATCGAGTTCGATGAAACGACCAAGATCTTCAACAACCCAGCGATGGAAGAAACCGAGCGTTACATCTCCGGTAAGTTCGGCTGATCGGCACGCCCCACATGGGGCGCCACTCGCAACGCAAGGCGCGGTGACGGGATAACCCCGGGCCGCGCCTTTCGCCTACCCGGCGTATCGCGCCGAAAGTATGAGGGCTGATCCGTCTGGGGGTGGAATCGACGCGACGCATCCTCGCAAAAACATCCGCCCCGCGTCAGGTGCGAACGGTCCCGGGGATCGATGCGTGAGCGACCGCCTCCACGAGAGCGTAGAGGCATGACAACACCACACAAGTTTCCACCTTCCTCTGTTGCCCAGCCAGCCGTCGGAACCGTTCCCGGCGCCTGCCCGATCGTCCTTTCGGCGCGCAATCTCTCGCTTGCCTATGACGCACATACACACGCCCTGAGAGGCGTGGATCTTGATATCTACTCTGGTCAAAGCCTCGCCATTATGGGGCCGTCGGGTTGCGGCAAGTCGACCCTGCTGCACTGCCTCGCGGGAATCCTCGCGCCGACTGGCGGCCGGGTTCTTTACGGCGAACGCGATCTGCGCGACATGCGCGATGCTGCGCGAACGAAGTTGCGCCGCACCGATTTCGGTTTTGTTTTCCAGGATGGCCAGCTGCTCCCTGAACTGAGTGCCCTCGAGAACGTGATGCTCCCGCGGATGCTTGCGGGTGTCTCGCGGCGGAAGGCAAAGGGAATGGCGAAGCATTGGCTCGCTGCGCTTGGGCTTTCGGGGCTCGAGGAGCGCCGGCCCGGTCAGCTCTCGGGCGGCCAGGCGCAGCGTGTCGCTATCGCCCGTGCCCTTGCGGGGGAGCCGTCGGTTGTGTATGCCGATGAGCCCACCGGGGCGCTCGATCAGAAGACCGGCCAGGAGGTTCTCCATCTGCTCCTGCAGGCGACCGCTGATGCCGGTAGCGCGCTCGTGATGGTGACACACGACGAGGGCGTTGCGGCTGCGTGTGCGCGCACGATCGTGATGCGCGACGGCCAGATCGAACGGGAGCTTGTGCGATGAGCGCCCTGCTCATGCTTGTGCGGGGGAGACGATCTCTCGCGAACGCTCTCCCGGTGATCGCGTTCGCGGCGGCGACGGCGATCGTGTGCACGGTTCTTGCGGGCACGGGCGCTTTCTATGGGCGGCTGGGTCCGAGCGGTTTTGAAGCGACAGATCCATCGGCGTCGCCCGAAGCACAGATCACACCGCTGCTGGTGATCTGTGCGGTCTTCGCGTGCGTGCTGCTCGTCCCGAACGCGATCGCCCTCGGTGGGGCGGCGGCTCGACTGTCCCTCGCGCGCCGCGAAAAAGACTTGGCTGCGGTTCGGCTCGTTGGGGGCACGCGCGCGCAGGTGGCGGGGGTCGCGGTGTCCGACGTCGCCTGGCAATCAGTCGTGGGCGCGGTGATCGGCGTTGCCTGTCACGTTGCACTCGCGTGGCCGCTTTCGCATCTCGATTTCGGGATCCGGAAATTTACGGCTGCGGAGCTCATCTTGCCGTGGTGGGCTCTCGCCCTTACGCCTTGTGCTCTTGCGCTGTTTGCCTCGGTCTCCGCGTCGATCACCCTCACGGGGGTTGCCTTGAGTCCCCTCGGAATTGCCCGAGGTGCGCACAAGGTGCGCATGTCGGTCATGCGCCTTCTCGTATGGGTGTTGAGCATCATTGTGTTCTTCGCGGTGGCGCAATTCCTTCCCCGCATCCAGGGCGTGTCGCTCGGCGCTGTGATTGTGGCGGTGGTGTTGACCGTGGGAATAATGGTCTTCTCCGTGAATCTCGCTGGTCCGTTTATCGTGTGGGTCATCGCGCGCATCGTTGCGTCCCTCGCGCCGACACCGAGTCTCCTCGTGGGGGCGCGGCGTCTGTGCGCCGATCCGCGCGCGGGCTGGAGGGCGGTCTCGGGCGTGACGATTGCGCTTGTCGTTTCCGGTTTTGCCTCGATTGTGACGTCGCTGCCGAGCGTGGATGAATCCTCGCGGCTCATGAACCAGGCGCTCTTGACGGGTGCTGTGCTGACGGTGGGGATCGCGACGGTGCTCGCGGCTGTGAGTACCGGTGTCACCCACACCGCGCGAGTGATCGATCAGGCGTCGAGGTACCGCTCCCAGCACGTTGCTGGCGCGAGTATCAGCCAGCTGCACCGTGCACGGATCGCGGAGATCGCGATTCCCGTCGCGATCTCCCTCGCGGTCTCCGTGTTCATGGCGGCGCTCGTTCTTTTCTCGCTCATGGGCTCGGCAGCATCGGATCCTCTTGTCGCAGTGGGGTTCGTCGTGAGCGTCGTGGCCGCACTCGGGCTCGTGTCGGCGTCGGCCCTCGTGAGTTCCCCGCTCGTGGCCCGGGCGGCGCGCGCCCGCGTGCGCGCAGCAGGCTGAAACTTGCCGTGGGCGAACATGAGCACCGGCACCTCGGAACTTCCCGGAGTGCCGGTGCTTGTGGCCAACACGGAGCGAATCCCTCTAGGCTGAACGCATGGATTTCGAAACCGTTGACCCGCTGAGTGTCCCCGAGGGCGCCCTCCTTTTCGACATACGTGAGCAGGATGAGTGGGACGCGGGGCACGCGCCAAGCGCTCGCCATCTCCCCGCGAGTAGCCTCGCCGCACATCTCGATGAGCTCTTTGTGGAGGATGACGAGGGACGCGAGCGGGACATTTACCTCGTGTGCCGCTCGGGTGGGCGCTCCTCGCAGGTCGCTCAGTGGCTCGCCATGCAGGGAATCGAGGCGATCAATGTGGGCGGTGGAATGGATGCGTGGCTCATGCAGGGGCTGCCCGTTGTCACCGATGAGGGGGAACCCGGGCGCGTGCTTTAGCCCCGAGTGTTCCGAGGGCAGGCCTCCTCGAGGCGAACGTGACACAGTGGGGTTATGACGAATTCGAAGCCCCGCATCCTGATCACGGGCGCGACGCGCGGCATCGGCCGCGCAACCGCCTTCGCGCTCAAAGACTTCGCCCACCTCGTGCTCGTGGGCCGCGACGAAAAGGCGCTCGAAGCGCTCGTCGCCGAGCTACCGTCGGCCGAATATGTCCTGGCGGACCTTTCCGACTCGCAGAAGATTATCGACGGCATGCACGAGGCTCGCGAGAGCGGCGCCCTCGGAACAGGCAGCGGCGGGCTTGACGGCGCCGTGCTGAGCGCGGGCGTTCTCGCCGGCGACACGGTCGAAAACACCAAGCCGGGCGACTGGGAGTTCGCTCTCCACATGAACGTGACAGCGCAGGCCGTTCTCACCGCCCAGATCCTCCCGGAGCTTCGCGAGGCGCGCGGCACAATCGTGTTCGTGAACTCCGGCTCAGGCTTCACGTCGAAGCCCGGCAACGCCGTGTACTCCGCGACGAAGTTCGCCCTTCGTGCCCTTTCCGATTCGCTCCGCGAGGAGGAACGCGAGAGAGGTGTGCGCGTCGTATCGCTCCACCCGGGGCGCGTCGCGACCGACATGCAACGCGAACTGCGCGCCTACGAGGGTGGCGAATATGTGGAGAGCGACTACATGAAGCCCGAAACGATCGGCGAGGCCGTGCGCTACGCGCTCACGGCCCCGCCCGAGGCGAACGTCGACGTGCTCTCCATCCGCCCGCGCTAGTGGCTCATCTCGAAGTCATCCACGCTGAGTGTCGCGCGCCCCGCCTCGAGGCGCGCGACGGGCACGCGGAACGGTGAGCACGAGACGTAGTCGAGCCCGAGCCAGTTGAAGAAGTGAATCGAGCTCGGGTCTCCACCGTGCTCGCCGCACACGCCGACGTGGAGGTCCGGGTTGACGGCGCGGCCGCGTTCGGTGCCGATGCGTACGAGTTCACCGACGCCGAATTGGTCGATCGACTCGAACGGGCTCGTGAGGAGGATGCCGTGCTCCTTGTAGGTGAAGAAGAAGCCGGCCTCGACGTCGTCGCGTGAAAAGCCCCACGTGGTTTGCGTGAGATCGTTCGTGCCGAAACTGAAGAATTCGGCTTCTTCGGCGATCTCGTCGGCACGAAGGGCTGCGCGCGGCAGTTCGATCATCGAACCGATCACGGTGGTGAGCTTGAGGCCCGTTTCCTGCGTGACCGCGTCGCGAACGGCGAAAATTTCCTTCTTGATCTCACGCAGCTCACGCACGGAGCTTACGAGCGGGATCATGATCTCGACCTGCGGATTCAGTCCCTCGGCGCGGGCCTGTGCCTCGGCCTCGAGGATCGCGCGGGTCTGCATGCCGAAGAGGCCGGGGATAGAAAGCCCGAGCCGCACACCGCGAAGGCCGAGCATCGGGTTCTGCTCGTGCAGGCGCTTCACGGCCTCGAGCACTTTGATCTCGTGATCGTTGTGCTCGCCGCGCTCTTCAGCCTTCGCGATCCGCACCGAGAGTTCGGTGAGGTCGGGGAGGAACTCGTGCAGCGGCGGATCGAGGAGGCGCACGGTCATGGGCAGGCCGTCCATCTCGCGGATCATCTCGAGGAAGTCTCCGCGCTGGAGGGGCAGGAGCGCGGTGAGCGCTTCCTCGCGTTCCTCGGGGCTTGCGGCGAGGATGAGGTTCTCGACGAGCGTGCGGCGGTCGCCGAGGAACATGTGTTCGGTGCGCGTAAGCCCGATGCCCTGGGCCCCCATGCGGCGTGCCCGTGCGGCGTCCTCGGGGGTGTCGGCGTTGGCACGGACGAGGAGAGCGCGTTCGCGATCGGCGATGCGCATGAGCCGGTCGACGCTTGCCACGAGCTCTGCTTCTCCTTCGTCGAGGCTCTCGAGCGGCTTACCGGTAGCGCCTTCCAGGCTTGCACCGGATTCGAAGTAGGCGGCGACGGCACTCGGCTGCACGGGGACCTCTCCGAGGAATACTTCACCGCTTGTGCCATCAATCGACACGAGATCCCCGTCGCGCAGCACCACTTCACCATCGACGCGTACTTCGCGGGCGGCCTCATCGACGGTGAACGCCTCGACACCGCACACGCACGTGCGGCCGAGGCCGCGGGCAACGACGGCCGCGTGGGAGGTCTTCCCGCCGCGTGCCGTGAGCACGCCTTCGGCGGTGATCATGCCCGCGAGGTCGTCGGGGTTGGTCTCGCGGCGCACGAGGATCGACCGCGTGCCCTCTTTAGCGCGCGCGAGCACGTCCGCGGTGGTAAAGGCGACGTGACCGGTAGCGGCCCCCGGGGAGGCGTTCATGCCGCGGGCGAGGAGTACGCGCTCGGAATGAGAATCGAAGGCGGGGAACATGAGGCGCGAGAGTTGGTCACCGGTCACGCGCATGAGCGCCTCGTTCTCGGTGATCGCTCCCTCGTCGAGGAGGGCGGTGGCGATGCGGAACGCGGCAGCGGCGGTGCGCTTACCCACGCGGGTTTGAAGCATCCATAGCTTGCCCGATTCGACCGTGAACTCGATATCGCACAGGTCGCGATAGTGTCGCTCGAGCTTTTCCATGATGCCCACGAGCTCGCGATAGTTCTCGGGAAGCAGGTTCTCCATATCGGGAAGGCTCAGCGTGTTGCGAATGCCCGCAACGACGTCTTCGCCCTGAGCGTTGAGGAGGAAGTCGCCATACACGCCGCGAGCGCCCGTCGCGGGGTCGCGCGTGAAGGCGACACCGGTCGCGCTCTGGTCATCGAGGTTCCCGAAAACCATCGAACACACGTTGACGGCGGTGCCGAGGTCGTGGGGGATGCGCTCGGTGTTGCGGTACACGATCGCGCGCGGCGAATTCCACGAGTCGAACACCGCGTGGATACTCATGGTGAGCTGCGTGAACGGGTCCTGAGGGAAGGGCGAGCCGGATTCTTGCTCGATGATCTCTTTAAAACTCGCGACGACCCGCTCGAGGTCGCCTTCCGAAAGCTCGACATCGCTCGCGGCTCCCGCAGCCGACTTAGCGTCGTCGAGAACCGCCTCGAACAGTTCGGCATCGATATCGAGCACGGTACGCCCGAACATCTGCAGAAGGCGTCGGTACGAGTCGAGCGCGAATCGCCGTGAATGCGAGAGCTCCGCGAGCCCCTCGAGCGTCTCGTCGTTGAGGCCGACGTTCAGAACCGTCTCCATCATGCCGGGCATCGAGACCTTCGCGCCCGAGCGCACGCTCACGAGCAGGGGGTTCTTCGGATCGCCGAACGTGCGCCCGAGTTCCTTCTCGACACTCGCGAGTTCGCGTTTGACCTGGTCGGCAAGCACGCTCGGCTCATGGCCGTAGCGCATGTAGTACCGGCAGGCGTCGGTCGTGATCGTAAAGCCTGGTGGTACGGGAAGCCCAAGCTGGGTCATTTCGGCGAGATTCGCGCCTTTACCACCGAGCAGGTCGACCTGCTCGCGCGAGCCGGCGCTGAAAGGGTATACGTACTGATCACTCATAGCGGACCGTCCTCAAACACATCATTGTGGGGCTGGGGTGGCACCATTGTGCGCCCGGGTGAGCCAGAGCGCGAGGACTTTAGGGCGCGCGGAATCCGGTGGGCCGGAATTTTGGGTCCGACGGTTACCGGCAACCGTCGGACCCTTTACATCAGGCGTTTGACGGCCGTGAGCACCTCGGTGAGTTTGGCGTCGATGACGGCGGGGGAGCCGTCGGCGGCCGCATCGCGCACGCAGTGGCGTACGTGGTCCTCGACGAGCTCGAGCGAAACCGACTCAAGGGCGCGCTTGACGGCACTGACTTGCGTGAGGACGTCGATGCAGTACGTGTCGTCCTCAAGCATGCGCTGGAGTCCCCGCACCTGCCCCTCGATGCGCCTCAGGCGGCGTACGTAGGCGTCCTTGTCGGCGTGATAGCCAGGCGTGGTCCCGTGCGGGGTCGAGCAGCAGTCGTTCATGCGCAGATCAGCCCTCGAGGTAGTCGACAAGCGAGGAGGCGAGCCCCACGTAGGTCGCGGGGGTAAGAGCGAGGAGTCGCTCGCGCTCCTTCTCGGGCAGGCCGAGCGACGTGATGAACTCTCGCATCGCGTCGCCGTCGACGCGCTTGCCGCGCGTGAGTTCCTTGAGGCGTTCATACGGTGAATCCATACCCTCGACCCCCTGAATGCCGAGGGTACGCATGACGGATTGGACGGCTTCCCCGAGGACCTCCCAGTTGGCGTCAAGATCGCGTGCCATCTGCTCGGCGTCGGTATCGAGGCCGGCGAGCCCGCGCTTGAGGTTAGAGATCGCAAGGAGCGAGTGCCCGAAGGCGGGCGCGATGTTGCGCTGCGTTGTCGAATCAGTGAGGTCGCGCTGAAGGCGCGAGGTCACGAGGGTCTGGGCGAGGACGTCGAAGAGCGCCCCCGAGATCTCGAGATTGGCTTCGGCGTTTTCGAAACGGATCGGGTTCACCTTGTGCGGCATGGTGGAGCTTCCCGTGCCGCCCTGGGCGCTCAGGCGCTGGCGGAAGTAGCCGAGCGAGATGTAAGTCCACATGTCGGTCGCGAGGTTGTGCAGGATCCGGCCCGCACGCGCGACATCAGAATAGATCTCTGCTTGCCAGTCGTGGCTCTCGATTTGGGTCGTGAGCGGGTTCCACGTGAGGCCGAGGTGCTCCACGAAGCTCTTCGCGATCGCGGGCCAGTCGGTGTCGGGTACGGAGATGACGTGGGCGGCCCACGTGCCGGTCGCACCGTTGATCTTTCCGAGGATCTCGTCGCCCCTCAGACGCGCGATCTGGCGCTCGAGGCGGTAGGCAAACACGGCGAGTTCCTTGCCGAGGGTCGTGGGGGTCGCCGCTTGGCCGTGGGTGCGGCTCAGCATGGGGATGTCGGCGCATTCGCGTGCAAGCTGTGCGATGTCGGCCGTCAGGTCCGTGAGCGCGGGCAGCCACACGTCGTGAAGGGCGCCCTTGACCATGAGGGCGTAGGAGAGGTTGTTGATGTCTTCGCTCGTGCAGTAAATGTGCACGATTTCGGCGAGGGGCTCGAGGCTCGTGCCCGCGAGGCGGCGTTTGATGTAGTACTCGACGGCCTTGACGTCGTGCACGGTTTCACGTTCGATCTCGGCGTGCTCGGCGATGCCCTCGGCGCCGAAGTCCTCGGGAATTCGGCGAAGGAGCGCGCGCTCGTCGTCCGTGAGCGCGCGAAGGCCGGGAATCGCACCCTGGTCGAGGAGGTGGATCATCCATTCGGTCTCAACGACGATGCGGGTCCGGTTGAGGGCTGCTTCGCTGAGGTGGTCCACGAGCGGGGCGACCTGGGCGCGGTAGCGTCCATCGAGTGGGGTGAGCGGGAGGGCGGGGTCAATGTCACTAAGGCGCATGCTGCCATTTTGGCACGGACCGCGCGTGAGTGCCCCCGGCACGTACCATTCGTGCATGGCCGAAAACACTCACGTGCGCGCAACCCTCGAGTCAATTCCCTCGTACGTTCCGGGCAAACCGGCGCCGGCGGACGCCTTTAAGGTGAGCTCAAACGAATCGCCTTTCGCGCCTCTCGCGCAGATCCGCGAGGCGCTCGAGAGGGAGCTCGCCGGTCTCAACCGCTATCCCGATATGTCCGCGACCCGGCTTCGCGAGGCCCTCGCTGCCCTCCACGGTGTCGTGCCGGCCCAGATCCACGTCTCAACGGGTGCCTCGGCCGTCCTCGGCGACCTCGTGCGAGCGCTCGCCGACCAGGGGGATGAGGTGGTCTTCCCGTGGCGTAGCTTCGAGGCCTACCCGATCCTCGTCCAATCTCATGGCGCGAAAGCCGTCCCGGTCCCTCTCAACGCGCGCTACGAGCACGATCTTGAGGCGATGGCCTCGTGCGTCACCTCGCGCACGCGCCTGATCCTGTTGTGCTCGCCGAATAATCCGACGGGAACGGTGCTCGGAACTGCCGAGCTCGAGGCGTTTCTCGAGTCCGTACCCGATACCGTCACGGTCGCGCTCGATGAGGCCTACATCGAGTTCGCGGATCCTGACGTGCGCGCGGACTCGGCGAGCCTTTTCGAGCGCTTCGCAAACCTCGTGCGCGTGCGCACGTTTTCGAAGGTTCACGGCATCGCGGGACTCAGGCTCGGCTACGCGATCGCCCACCCGCGGCTCGCGGGTGCGCTGAATAAGGTCGCGATTCCATTCGGCGCCTCGAGCCTCGCGCAGGTAGCGGCGTGTGCGGCACTCGAGGAGCCCGCGTGCAGCGAACTCGAGCGGCGAGTCTCGTGGATCCGTGCGGAGCGCGCGCGAGTCGAGAGTGCGCTCGCGGGCCTCGAGCGTGGCTGCGCGTACGTGCCTTCGCACGGCAACTTCGTGTACCTCCCGCTTGGACAGCGCACGGGCGAGTTCGTGGAGTTTGCGCTTGAGCGCGGCCTCGTGGTGCGTGGCTATGGGTCCGACGGTTGCCGGATCACAATTGCGGAGGAAGCCGCGAACTCGCGCCTAATCGATGTCGTGAAGGAGTGGGGGACCAGACAGGCTGAAACCTACGCCACCGTAGGTTAGGCTTGGGACCGTGAGTGTTTTCCAGACAGCGATACCGACCCCCGCCTCGAGTGAACCGACGCTCCAGCTTCTTTCGCCCGATGGCACGCGCACGCCACACGATGAGCTCGATGCCGCGCTCGCGCACCTCGACTTCGACGACCTGCGCGGTTTTTACCGTGACATGGTGATCGTTCGCGCCGCTGACCACGAGGCAACCTCCCTCCAGCGCCAGGGGCAGCTCGGCCTGTGGGCGAGCGCCGTGGGCCAGGAGGCCGCGCAAATCGGTGCTGGGCACGCGGCCCGTGCGCACGACTACCTCGTCCCGACCTATCGCGAACACGGCGTCGCGTGGGCACGCGGGATCGAGCCGTGGAAGCTTCTCGAGGTATGGCGCGGAATCAACCATTGCGGCTGGGACCCGCGCGAGCTCATGACCCACCCGTACATGATCGTGCTCGGCGCTCAAGCCCCCCAGGCTGTTGGCTATGCCATGGGTATTACACGTGACGGCGCATGCGGCACGGGCGACCCGGAGGTCGACACCGCGGTTCTCGCGCTCTTCGGCGATGGCGCGAGCTCCGAGGGCGAGGTGTCCGAGGCTTTCACGTGGGCCGCGAGCTTCGAGGCGCCGATCGTGTTTCTCACGCAAAACAACCAGTGGGCGATCTCAACCGCAACGAGCGTACAAACGCGCGTACCGCTCGCGCAGCGCAGCCGCGGCTGGGGCATTCCCTCGGTTCGCGTGGATGGCAACGACGTGCTCGCGAGCTACGCCGTGAGCCGCCTTGCGCTCGATGCCGCGCGTGGAGGGCAGGGGCCACACTTCATCGAAGCTCTCACCTACCGTATGAACGCGCACACGACGAGCGATGAGCCGCGCATCTACCGCGGCGAAGACGAGGAGAAGCAGTGGGCTGCGCTCGATCCGATCGCGCGGTTCGAGGCGTACTTGCGGCGCGAGGACCAGCTCGACGACGCATTCGTGTCGCGCTGCGAGGAAGAGGGGCACGATCTGTCGATGAGCCTTCATCACCACATCCACGCGCTCGAGGATCCGGATCCGGTCCAGATTTTCGATCACGTGTACGTTGACGAGCATCCTCTCGTGGCAGAAGAGCGCGCCGAGTACATCCGCTATATCGAACAGTTCGAAGAGGAGGGCGAGGGCAAGTGAGCGTCGAAAAGCTTCCGATCGCCCGAGCGATCAACCTGGGGATCCGCGACGCGATGCGCGCGGACGACAAGGTCATGCTCATGGGCGAGGACGTTGCTCGCCTCGGCGGCGTGTTCCGCGTGACGCAGGGGCTGCTCGACGAATTCGGTGCACTGCGTGTCGTCGACACGCCGCTCGGGGAGGCCGGAATCGTCGGCACTGCCGTGGGGCTCGCCTATCGCGGGTACCGGCCAATTTGCGAGATCCAGTTTGACGGTTTCGTCTTTCCCGCCTACAACCAGATCACGACTCAGCTTGCGAAGACTCACTACCGCACCGAGGGGCGCGTGCGCATGCCCGTCGTTGTCCGCATTCCCTACGGAGGCGGCATCGGCGCGGTTGAACACCATTCGGAGAGCCCCGAGGCACTCTTCGCTCACACCGCTGGCCTGCGAATCCTTACCCCGTCGAACGCGAATGACGCCTACTGGCTGACGCGTCAGGCGATCGAATCCGACGATCCCGTCATCATGTTCGAGCCCAAGCGGCGCTATTGGGTCAAGGGCGAGGTCGACACCGATAACCGCCCCGCGCTCAAGCACTACGAGGCGAATGTCGTGCGCGAGGGTGCGGATCTTACGCTCGTGTCGTGGGGTCCGACGGTTCCCGTGGCTCTCGAGGCTGCCCAGGCGGCAGAAGAGGACGGCCTGTCACTCGAAGTGATCGATCTGCGAAGCCTCAACCCGATCGATTTCGACTGCATTCAGCGCTCCGTGACGAAGACGGGCCGGCTCGTCATCGTGCACGAGGCGCCCGTGTTTGGCGGCCTCGGCGGCGAAATTGCGGCGCGCATGACCGAACGCTGCTTCTATAGCCTGGAGGCGCCAGTGATGCGCGTGGGCGGTTACCACACGCCGTACCCGCCGGCACGCATGGAGCACGCCTACCTCCCCGACCTCGAGCGCGTGCTCGACGCCGTTGACCGTTGCCTCGACTACTGATTCACCGAGCACTGATTCACCCCGAAAGGTTCCCTCATGAGCAGCATCATCCAGATTTGCCTCACCGACCCCGGCGAGGGCCTCACCGAGGCTGAGATCATCGAGATCAAGGTCAAGGAGGGAGACCGGATCGAGATCAACGACCCGGTCGTGACGGTCGAAACAGCCAAGAGCGCCGTCGAGCTTCCCTCGCACGTCGCAGGCATCGTCGCCAAGGTGCACGTGAAGGAAGGCGACGAGCTCAACGTGGGCGAGCCCATGTTTGATATTGAGACCGATCCGGAGGCTGGGCAGGCGTCGGAACCCGACGCTCCCGAAAAGGCCGACGCTTCCGAAAAGCCCGAGGAGACCGAACCGAAAACCCTGGTGGGCTACGGCGCGCGCGAAACGCCCACACCGCGTCGCAAGAAGCGCGCGATCGCGCAGAGCGGTGCGGAACCGCAGGTCCCGATCGATCGCATCCTCGCGAAGCCGCCCGTTCGCAAGCTCGCGAAGGATCTTGGCGTTGCCCTCCACGACGTGCTCGCGACGGGGCGCGGCGGAGTTGTGACTCGCCAGGACGTGATCGCGGCGTCCCAGCGCTCGCTCGACGGCGCCCCCGAGCAGGCGGGCAGCTACTTCCCGAGCGAGGAGAAGCAGGCGCCCGACAACCTCGCTGGCCACATGAAGACCCCGAAGAGCCAACCGTTCCCCGGCGTGACGAGCGACGAGGAGACGACGCGCGTCCCGATCCGCAGCGTGCGTAAGCGCACCGCGGAGGCGATGGTGAGCTCGGCGTTCACGGCCCCCCACGTCACGGTGTTTAACGAGGTCGATATGACCGAGACCCTCGAGCTTCTCGACACGCTCAAGAAGAGCCGCGAGTGGAAAGACGTCAAGATCTCCCCGCTCGTCGTGCTGGCAAAGGCACTGCTCGTGGCGATCCGCCGCAATCCCGAGGTGAACGCGTCGTGGGACGAGGACAACCAGGAGATTGTCTATAAGCACTTCGTCAACCTCGGTATCGCCGCGGCAACCCCGCGCGGCCTCATCGTGCCGAACATCAAGGATGCGCACCTGCTCACGCTGCGCGAACTAGCGGTGAGCATCAACGATCTCGCCCAGACGGCACGCGCGGGCCAGACGCCGCTTTCGGCAACGCGCAACGGCACGATTACGATCACGAACTTCGGCGTGTTTGGCATTGATTCGGGCACCCCGATTCTCAATCCCGGCGAATCCGTCATCCTCGGCTTCGGTGCGATCAAAGACAAGCCGTGGGTCGTCGATGGCGAAATCGTCCCGCGCAAGGTCTGTTCGCTGGCCTTGAGCTTCGACCATCGCCTGATCGATGGCGCGCTCGGCTCCGAGCTTCTTCGCGACGTCTCTGCGGTTCTCGAAAACCCGAGCCTCGGGCTCGTTTGGGGCTGACGTACGCTAGAGCGGTGATGGACGACCAAGAAAGGCGCGAACGCCTCCGCCGCGAAGACCCGCTCATGCGCACGGCCGAGTTTTCGGCCGTCACGAGCACTGAGACGACCGCGATTCGCACCGTGCGCGTGCAGCCCAAAGCTCTTCCTTTCCGCAAGGGATTGTGGTGGGTGGCACTCGGTGGCGCCATCGGTGCGGTTGTGCGCTACGCCCTCGCCGTCATCCTCCCCACGACGACGACGCTCACACTCGTTGATCTCCCGTGGGGAACACTCGCTGCCAACATCCTCGGCTGCTTGATCCTCGGGGCGCTCACCGGTTACTGGGATGAGAACCCTCCGAAATACGCGCAGCTCCAGCTCGTGCTCGGCACGGGCTTTTGCGGTGGGTTCACGACGATGAGTACTTTCACGGGGGAGATTGCCGCGATCATTGGAGCGGGCTTTCCTCTCGAGGCCTTCAAGTACGTGACCGCGAGCGTCCTCGTGTGTGTGCTTGCGGTCGTGGGTGGGCTGCTCGCCGGCGCTCGCGTGGGCGTGATGAGTGCACGCGAGCATATCGAAAGGGGTGAGGAGTCATGATGACTGCGTTGATCGTCGCGTTCGGTGCCGCCGTCGGCTCCGTCGTGCGGTACGGCCTCACGTTCATCCCGGCCCTCACGCGCCCCTCGGGTCCCGATCAGGAACCTTCGCCCATCCCGTGGCCGACGTTCGTCGCGAACGTCGCCGCCTCATTTCTTCTCGCGATTGTGTTGCGTCAGCTCGGTGGCAGCACCGACTTCGTGTCCGCAAGCTTTGCGGCGCTCTTCGGCACGGGCTTTTGCGGGGCACTCTCGACCATGTCGACCTTCATGCTCGAAGTTGTGAAGCTCGTGCGGTCGCGTGCGACGGTGACCGCCCTCGGCTACTACGCGCTCAGCCTCGGATCGGCACTCGCGGCGTTTTGGCTCGGCATCGTGGTGACCGCGTGAGCCGTGCGCACTCGCGCGCGGTGCTCGCCGCGCTCATTATCGCTCTCGTCGCCCTCGCGGGCGGCACAGCTCTAGCGCTGGCCGGTGCCCGCTACGCGGCGGGCGACGCAGAGATTCTCCTCGTCAACGCTGGCCGCGCGACCGAGGCCCTGCTTCCCGTAAGCGCAGCTCTTGCCGCAGCCGCGGGTGCGCTCACGCTCGGCGGGTCGATTCTTGCGGGGTGGCTGCTTGATGCGTCGCCGGACAGTGGTGCGTGGTCGGCGCGCGCACGAGCGCGCGCCATGACGATCGCGTTCACGAGCGCTATCGTGTGGACGCTCCTGCTCGTTGTGCAGTTCATTCTCGCGTACTCGCTCTCGTCTGGACAGCCGCTCTTTTCCGCACATTTCGGCTCCGATATCGGCGTGTTTGCCGCGAGCGACCTCGGAGTCTGGAGCATGACCGCGATCGTCGCTGCGGCCCTCGCAAGCGCGGTCGGGGTCTCGGGGACAAGCGCGCGCACGGCGCGCGCAACGACGCTCACGGCCCTCGGGGCGATAGTCGCCAAGGGGATGACGGGGCACGCCGCGGGAAGTGTGAGCCACGAGAGCGCGACGAGTTCCATGTTCTTCCACCTTTTGGCGTTCTCGGCCTGGGTGGGGCCGCTACTCGTGCTCCAGTTTCTTCCCGCCCTTGAGCCGGGAGACGAGCCTGCAATGCGCCGCACGATCGGGCGCTTCTCCTCGCTCGCCCTCGTCGCGTGGATCGCCCTCGCGGTCTCTGGACTCCTCGCGATCCTCGCGCGCCTGAGCGCCATCAGTGAACTCTTCACCCATCCATACGGCCAGCTGGGCCTTGCCAAGGCGCTGTTGCTCCTCGCGCTCGGTGCGTGCGGTTATGCTCAGCGCCGCGTCCTCGCCCGGCGCACCACGCTCGGCCGCTCCGGCTTCCGCGAACTGGCGCTCTTTGAAATTCTCCTCATGGGTGCGGCGATTGGGTTGGCCGCGGCGATGTCGAGCGCGCCACCACCCGCACAAAACATTCCGCCGCCCGCCACCCCCGCGGGGATCCTCACGACCTATGCGCTCCCGCCCGATCCGCGCAGCCTTGCCGCGCTTGCGCAGATAAGGCCCGATATTTTCGCGATTGGTGCCTCGATCCTCGCGCTCACGTGGCTTCTCATGCGCGGCATCGCTCGGGGTGTAAGCGTGGCTGATCGCCGCTGGTTCATCCTCGCGCTCGTGCTCTACCCGCTGCTCGCCTCCAGCGCGCTTGCGGTCTATTCCCGCGTGCTGTTCAGCGCGCATCTCGCGCTCGCGCTTGCGCTTGCGATACTGCCCGGAAGCGCTCTTGGAATGGGGGTGGGCGATGCCGCGCTCGCGAAGATTCGGGGTGTGCTCAGCAAGCGTCGGGCCCTCGCGTTTGCCCTTTCGCTGGTGCCAGCGCTCACCCTCGCGTGCGCCTACCTCATCCCGGCGCTCATGCGGCGGCTTCTCGAATCCCACCCGGCGAACCTCGGGCTTGATCTCGCGATGATCGCGTGCGGCGCCCTGCTCGTCGTACTTGTACGCGCAGGGCAGAAGTGGGCCTTCGGGACCGGACTCGCGGGGATTGTCCTTGTTCTCGCCGTCATGGCACTTACGCCGTACGCGATCGCACCGAGCTGGTTTGGCGCGACCGGCCGCACGTGGCTCGCCGATACGCTCCGCGACCAGCATTGCGGCGCGAGCATCGCCGGAGTCATCATCGTGCTCTACGGCGCCGCGGTTTTCGCCGCTTTAGCCCTTACTTCTCGAAAATCGCGCGCGCGGTCGACAGGCGCGCCAGCAGACGTTCGCGGTCGGTGAGCGGGAGACGAATCGGCTGATCCTCGGGCAGCGAGTCGAGCGCGTTCTGCTCGGCCCACGGCGAAAGCTCCGCGATGCGCGTCGAACGGGTGGCGGTGCGCACGCGCGAGGCAACCCCTGAAAATGCGCCGCGAAGCCCCTTTTCGCTCGAGTGGGGAGCGGTGCGGCGCACGTCGGCGTCGGCGCGAGACTTGAGCTTTTCAAAGCGTGCGAGAGCGGGGGAGGTGGTGCCGGTCTCGATTTCCTCGAGGAATTCCTTCGTGGCATATGCCGCGATGTCCGCCTGTTGCGTGAGGATCGGCGTGACGCCGCCGAGCACGCGCACCTGGCCAAGGACGGCGAGGTCGCGGCGCGAACGCGGGAAGGCACCGAGGAAAAGATCGCTCGTGTATTCGGGATCGAGGTAGTCGGCTCCAGGCTCGTAACCGGTCGCGAACACGATCAGCTCGAAGCGCTCGAACGGCAGGTGAGCCGAGTCTTGAAGGATTTCGATACGGCGGTCGTTGACGAGCGTGAGGAACGAATCCGACACGATCGGTTCGTCCTCCATGACCGAGACCTCGGGCTTGGGTAGCCCCACGTTCTCCGGGCGGCCGATCGCGCGCTCAATGAGCTTCTCGGCGACCGTATCGTTGAAGGCTCGACCGAGGAAGGTCGGCTCGAGGCGGGCAAGGGAATCGCCCGCGAACGGACCCCATGTGCGCGGAACGACCCAGTGCGCTTCGGTGGGGTGAAGGGCCACGCGACGGTTCGCCTTCGCGAGCTCGACGGCGATATCGGCCGCCTCCTGGCCGCCACCGATCACGAGCACGTCCTTTTCAGCGGTGTCGTCGCCGCCCAGGAAGTTCTTCGAGTGGATAGTGCGAACGCCAGATTCGCGAGCCTCGTGCCACAGCGGCGGCAGGAAGGGACGCTGCGAGACCCCGTGCGCCGCGATGATGGCCGTGTACGGGCGTACTTCGCCGGAGGAGAAATCTACTTCCCACTCGCCCTCGCCGAACGAGCGAACGCTGCGCACCGCTTTGTTGGGTTCAAACCGTTCCGTGAGGCCGTGATGCGAGGCGTAGGCCCGAAGGTAAGTCGCGTATTCGTCGGTCGAGGGGAACGAGGGGAAGCTGACGGGCATGCGAAGGTCCTCGAACTGCGTATGCGACTTCGAGGTGGCAAGCTTCATGTTCGGCCAGGTCGGGGCGTCCTCGTTAGCGATGTTCCACACGCCACCCACGTGGTTTTGCGCATCCACAAGGTCGAAATCCACCCCGAGGGAGGAGAGAGCGGCGGCGGCCGCGAGACCCGAGGGGCCGGCTCCGATCACGAGAACGGATCCGCGTGTGAGTGCAGTCATGGCGGGGGTTTGCCTTCCAAGGACGACGCAAGATTAACGTTCCACATGTTAGGGCGCTCGCGTGCACAAAAGCTGTGATGGAAACGGGCTCCTTTCAGGGCCGCTGCGTATGGTGGGGGCACTATGAGCGACTATCAAGAGCCTCTCTCGCCCGGTCTCGCACCCTTCCGTGAAACCTTCGGTGCGTTCACACCCGAAGCGATCGTTTTTGACTGCGATGGCGTTCTTCTCAACACGCAAAGCCTGTGGGAAGAAACCCAGGTCGAATACCTCGAGGCCCGGTCCCTCGCGATGGAAGAGGCGCGCCGCCGTTGGCTGGTGGGCCGCGACGTGATCGACGTCGTCGTCGCGATCGCGGAGCTCACGGGGGAGAAGCCCGAAGACGTTGGCGAAAGCCTCAAGCGGAGCTACTTTGCAAAGCTTGCCGAGGACATCCCCGTGCTTCCGGGCGCGGCGGAACTGCTCAAGGCCGCGAGCTCGAGGATCCCCGTTGCCGTGGCATCCAACAGCAACCGTGCCCCGCTCCTGAGCGAACTTGCCGACGTGGGTCTCCTGCCGTATGTCGATCACGTCGTCTCCCTCGACGACGTTGCAAACCCCAAGCCCGCCCCCGACATCTACGTGCGCGCGTGCGAACTGCTCGGCGTCGCCCCCGAGCGAGCCCTCGCGATTGAGGATTCGGAAACGGGCGCGCAGGCCGCCGCAGCCGCCGGATGCCGGCTCATCGTCGCCCCTACGATTCCCGGGCAGCGACCCGAAGGCGAGCTTGAGATCGCTGCGATCGGCGACCCGGGGCTGCGCGAATGGGTAGCGACGTGGCCCGACCGCCGCGGCGGTTATTCGCCCGTGTACAACGCGCTCGGTCTCGTGCGCCACGAGATTCCCGACGCGATCGTGACCGACTGCGACGGCCTCCTCCTCGACACCGAGGCGCTATGGACGGAGACGCAGCTCAAGGTTCTGTACGATGCGGGCGTGACGCCAACCGAAGAGGATCTCGGCGCGCTCATGGGCACGACCCTTGAACAGACCGCCGAAATTCTCGGCGGCATGACGGGCCAGGAACCGGCTCGCGTCGAGCAGATCGTTACCGACGACTTCCAGTCGCGACTCGGAGCCAATGTGCCGACCATGCCGGGCGCGCGCGAATTCCTCGAACTTGCCGCGACCAAGGTGCCGATCGCGGTCGCCTCGAACTCGTGGCACGAGATTCTCGAGAAGAAACTCACGGCCGCTGGGCTCCTCGGGTATTTTGAGAGCCTTCAAAGCTCGAGTACCGTCGGAAGCCCCAAGCCCGCCCCGGACATGTACGAGGCTGGCGCGAAAGCCCTCGGGTGCGAGCCCTCGCGGTGCCTCGCCTTCGAGGATTCCCCCCTTGGGGCGCGCGCGGCGAAAGCGGCGGGTATGACCCTCATCGGGATTCCCTCGACGGGGCAACCGATCGACGTGGCCGATTTAACGCTCTCCTCGCTGAGCGATCCCGACCTCCTCGCGTGGGTGAAGAGCTGGCCGAACCGAAAGCAGGACTGACATGACGAGCGAGAACTTTCGCGAAAATGCACGCCCCCACGCGTCCGAGTTGCTCGGCCGCGGGTGGCTCAACACCGGCGGGGTCGACCTGAGCCTCGAGGATCTTCACGGCAAGATCGTGGTCCTCGATTTTTGGACGTTCTGTTGCGTGAACTGCCTGCACGTGCTCGACGAGCTGCGACCGCTTGAGCAGAAGTGGTCGCAAGAGGTTGTCGTGATCGGTGTGCACTCGCCGAAATTCTCGTTCGAGCGCGACCACGACGCACTCGTCGCCAACATCGAACGCTACGGCGTCGAACATCCCGTTCTCGACGACCCCGACCTACGCACGTGGAGCGAGTACGGCGCGAAGGCCTGGCCGACCCTCATGGTCCTCGACACGCACGGGCGCATCGCCGCGTCGATGTCCGGCGAGGGCCACGCGGCGAATCTCGACTCGACCATCGCGAGGCTCGTGAGCGAGGGGGAGTCCGACGGCACCCTCGTGCGCGGTGATGCCCCTACTGTTCTCGAGCAATCCGAACTCCACACACTGCGTTTCCCCTCGAAAGGCGGGCTTTTGCCCGACGGTCGCATCGTTGTGAGCGACGCGGGGCAAAACCGTATCGTCGTGTTCGAAGCCGACGGCGTGAGCGTCGACGAGGCAATCGGCACGGGCGTGCGCGGCTGGGCCGACGGTGATGCAGGCGAGGCGCAGTTCTCGCAGCCGAACGGCATCGCCGTCCTTCCACCCGAAGTTGCCGACCAAGTGGGCTACGACCTCGTGATTGCGGATACCGGCAATCACCGCCTGCGCGGTGTGCAGCTCGGCAGGCGTCGGCTCCTGCGCTCCCGGATCGAAAGCCACGTGTTCACCCTCGCCGGGAACGGCGAGCAGTGGATGCAGGGGCAGAGCCTTCCCACGGGGGTGGGCACTCCGATCCAGTTCGCCCTCTCGACACCGTGGGATGTCGAATGGGACGACGTATCCGGGCAGATCATCATCGCGATGGCGGGAATCCACCAGATGTGGACCTACCGGCCGGCGGCGCTCAACGACGACGGCGAGTTCGTTGACGAAGGCGCGCTCGCGGTTCTCGCGGGAACGACCCAGGAGGGCCTCGTAGACGGCGCTCTCGTGCGCTCGTGGTGGGCACAGCCCTCGGGCGTCACGGTCGACGCCAACGGGACCGTGTTCGTTGCCGACGCCGAAACGAGTGCGGTGCGCGTGATTGCCGCGGATCGCAGCGAGGTCACGACTCTCGTGGGAGAGGGCCTCTTCGATTTTGGTCACGTCGACGGTCCTCTCGACAAGGCCCGCCTGCAGCACCCCCTCGGCATTACGGTCCTCGCCGATGGCCGCCTCGCGGTCGCCGACACCTATAACGGCGCGGTGCGGATCATCGACCCGATTCACGACTCGGTCGTCACCGTTGCGACCGGACTTTCGGAGCCGAGCGACCTCATCGTTGTCGACCCAATCGATGGGCTCGCGCAGCTCATCGTCGTTGAATCCGGCGCGCACAAGCTCACGTGGGTGTCCATTTCGCCCGCTGCCGAGCAGATAATCGACGAGGGCCCGCAGCAGACCGAACGCCCCGCGACAGCGGTCTCGAACGCCGGCCCACTCACGGTCACCGTCGCGTTTACGCCGCCCGAGGGCCACAAGCTCGACGACTCCTTCGGCCCGGCAGTCCAGGTGAGCGTCTCGACGACACCGCCGGCGATGCTCGTGAGCGGAGGAGGGACCTCGAGCGAACTCGAGCGCGAGATTGAGCTCGACCCGAACTACAGCGAAGGCGTCATTCACGTCAGTGCGCGCGCTGCCTCGTGCGACGCCGACCCGAGCGTAGAGTTCCCCGCGTGCCACATGCACCAGCAAGACTGGGGCGTGCCGATCACGCTGACCGAGGAGGGCACGCGCGCGCTCGTCCTCTCGCTTCTCGCATGAGCGCCTTCGCCTTGGGGGCCGACACCGCCTGGATGCTTGTTGCGGCCGGGGTCCTCTCGCTCGTAGCCCTCGCCCACCCGTGGTTCTGGATCGCGCGCGGTAGAGCCGGCGTCGATGATCGCGCGCCGCGGATCGGCACGCTCGTGACGGCAGCCTCGCATTCGGCTCTGTGGGGCGGGATCGGCGCGGGAATCCTCGTGGCCCTTGCCCCCGGCGATGCCGGTGATCGGGTGTTGCGCGGCGGTTCCGTTTTCTTTGGCAGCATCCTCGCGGTCGCCGTGGCGGCCCTCGGTGCGCTGCTCGTCGCGCGTGCGAATGTCGATGGCCTCGATCCGGACGCCACTGATGAACCGCGAAAGCCACGTCTTTCTGCGGCGAGAGCCCTGCCCGGGAGCGTGCGAGGAATCGGCGTGGGCGCCGCAACGCTCATGCTCATTGCCCTCATCGTGGTGAAGCATGCCGATGCGGGGCCGCTCCTTCTCCTCGTCGCGCTCGGCCTCGCGATCGGTGGGGCGTCGCTGCGCTCGGGCGTGGCACTCTCCTCACTGGGGGAGACCGGTGCACGGATTGACGTTGGCACGCTTGAGCAGTCTCGAGACCGGGACGATCTCTCGCTCGAGCGCCTGTCACCGCCGCTCGCGCGAGGTCCGCTGCGCGCGGTCGATTCGGCTGCGCTCGCGGCTCTCCTCGCGGGCGCCATCATGACGCTCGGTGCGCCCATCGTGGGGCTCGCCGGTCTCGTTTCCGCCATTGTGCTCGCGTGCGGTGCGCTCGTCGCCCTGATTGGCTCTGCTTTTGTGCCCGCTGGATCGACGCGCTCCTCGCGCTTCGTGAGCGCCGGGCTCACGGGGGTCATTCCGCTCGCTCTCGTCGGCTCTGTTCTCTCCCTGTGGCTGCCCACTCGCTACGCGAATCTGCGCATGGCCGAAGTGGGGCTCGGAAACTTTAACGACCCGTTGCTTGTGTCGCTTTTCGTTAACTCGGATACCCAGCAGGCACCCGCGTCTGTCGCGCGCGACGAGGTCGAACCGCTGCTTGAGAAAATCGCTGCGCAGTTCTCCGGCTTCTACGCGAACGTGGGCGACGCCCCCGAAGCGCAAAGCGTTGCCGACACGATCATGCTGCACGCGATCAATCCCTCGTTCGTGACGGGCCTCGCGCTCGTCATTGGAGGCGCACTCGCCCTCCTTGCGGGCCTTGCGATCGTGTGGCCGCACGTGCGAACCGAGACCGCCATGGCAGCAGGCCCCTCCCGCGGGATGGTCGCCGCTCGCTTCGGGCGTATCAGTCCGTCGTCGGTGGGTCTCGGCTCCAGTCGCGCACTCGCGCTGCTCGCCATCGCCGCTCTGCTCGGTATCGCAGCGGCGTGGGGTCTTGCGACTGCCGCCGCCGGCATCGCCTACCTCGGCTACTACCTTCTCGCGCTCGCTGCGGCGGGAGCCGCGGCCGTGTGGGGCGGCTTCTCGGCGATCGCGGGCGCTGGGTATTCTCGCGACGCCGCCGTTGAGGTGCGCGACGGTGACGCTGCGGAGCAGTCCTCTCACGAGGCGCTCGCGGGCGCTGTTCTCGCGCTGCTCTCGAGTGTTGCTGCCCTCCCGCTCGTGGCACCGATTGCGGGAGCGATGCGCGCGGCGCCGCAGCAGGGTGCGCTGTGGGCCGACAGGCAGCTGCGCGCATTGAGCATTGATTCGCCAACGGTCGTTCTTGGTTTCGCGTTCGGTGTTGTGGCCGTTCTGGCCGTGGTGGCGTTCATCGCGACGCCGACGCGCGCCGTTCTTGCCAATGCCGTGACTGAGGCGCGCATTGCGCTTGCCGAACAATCGAGCGCTCGAGGTTCATCCGACGGCTCCGATGATTGTGGCGACGAGGTGCTCTTTGAGGGGCTCGAGAGCGCGCTTCGGCGCACGTCAGCGATCGTGGTGATGTGTGCGCTGCTCGCTCCGGCCGTATGTGGCTTCGGGATCGGAGCGGCATCGCTGCCCGCCTTTGCCGTCGGGGTTCTCGTCGCGTCGGGCTGCGTAGCATCTGTCGCGCACGCGCGCGTCGCCTCGAGCGAGGCGGCCCTCGCGCGGGTTGAGTCAGGGGTGGCCGGCGGCACCGCGTCGCTTGCCTACTCGTCTGTGCTCACCGAAGTATCGGAGGCCCGGGCTCGGGTGGCGCTCACGTCTTCACTTGCCGGCGCGTCTGGCTTCGGTGCCATCGCGGTGCTCATGACACTCGCTGCCGCGCCCGCAGTCGTGTCCCTCACGGGAGATGAGGGGACGCATCCTCTCGTGCGGGTCATCATCGTGGTCGCGGCCCTCATGGTGCTCGTCGTCCCGATCGTGCTGTCGCGGGGCCTCGAGCAGGTTGATCTCGCCGACAATCTGAGAGAAGCGAACGATAGCGCTGATCGAGAGTCCCGCGCCTCGAACACGGCGCGCGAGAAGGCTTCGACTGCGACGGAAGTCGACGACCTTGGCGATACCATTTTTGATGCGCCCGAGGCCCCGAAGAAGAAACGCGGGCGTCAACGGAAGTAGAGCCGAGTTGCGCAGGTGCGAGCTTCCCGCGTCGAGAAAAGACCGGTGCTGGACGTTCTCATACCTTTCGTCTCAAACGCACAGCACCGGTTGTGCTCCCCTCGGTGAGCTCAGTGATGGGGCACGGGTCTACTGCCATTCGGCCGTATCGGGATCGACTCCGTGTTCTCGAGCGTTCGCGTCGATCGCGTCCTTGAGCCATTCCGCCATACCCGCTTGACGCGACTCGAACCGGTCGCGAAAGCGTGAGTCCTCCACATACCCTCTCGCGATCAGAACATGTTTGGCGGGTGTGACGTCGTACCAGGTCAGTGCCCTGCGGTACTCATCGGCGAGGGCAATGGCTTCGGCGCTTCGCGGATCCACATCGCGCTGAATAGCTGAGACGATTTTCTCTTCAACAGCATCGATTCGAGCCTTGTCACTCTCGAGGTCTTCAGCGGTTTGGGATTCTTGGTATTGCCGAGAAGCTGCCCAATCGTCGGTGTGCCCCCACTTGTTCCTAGCCTCGTTGTCCCACTCGGGATTCCAATCCTTCCCCAGAATTTCTGCGCGTTGCTCGGGGGTAAGTTTCTCTCCCATGTCAATCCTTTCGATCAGTGAATCCACTGCCCGCAGCATGCGGTGCAGGTGATCGACTTTGCCCAGCAGTACCTCGCGCTGCTGTACTAGCCGTTCCCGCTCCGAGGGAACCTCACAAGCCGTTGCAGCATCTGCATGAGTCGCTGCCCGCCTTGAATCGTGCGAGACGAGAAGTTCGCGAACCTCCGCGAGTGACATCCCGGTTTCCCGGTAGATGAGTACTTCGTGGAGTCGTTCGAGATCTCGCTCGCTGTAGAGGCGATACCCCGCCCGGGACCGTCCGCTTGGGGTCACCACAGCGATTTCGTCCCAGTAGTGAAGAGTTCGCACACTCACCCCAATGAGTGCGGCGGTTTCGCCGACAGTGAGGTCTCGATGCGAGCGTGGGTTTGGGTCGAAAGCGTTGGCCATGTCGTTCACGCTACCGATGCTGGTGCCTCACGCCACGTCAGGGTCAAGTCGATTTCGCGAAGACTTCGTGAACTGGGTGGACGTGGGTGGCGTCAGCCGTGTGCGAGACCGACAGCGTTGTTTGACTCGAGGCAGTGCCGGTCCGATCGCACGGTCACGGGGGAGTGGCGGAGGGCGAGGCTAGTCGAGCAGTCCCTCTTCGCGTGCCCGCGCGAGCGCCGCCGTTCTGCTCGACACCCCGAGCTTTCCGTAAAGCCGCGCGAGGTGAGTCTTGATGGTGGTGGGGGAGAGGAACAGTTCCTCGCTAATCTCGCGATTGCTCAAACCGCGATCGAGCGCATTGAGCACGTCCCTTTCCCGGCCCGTGAGCGTGATGCGGTCCTTGCGCATCTCGCGCAGGAGCTTGCCCGCAACGACGGGTGCGAGCACCACCTCGCCGCTTGCGGCACGCTGAACGGCGCTCGTGAGGTCGGCTGGCGCGGAGTCTTTCAAGAGGTACCCCTGGGCGCCGGCCTCGACGGCGGCGAGAATCTCGGAATCGTCGTCGTAATTGGTGAGAACGAGAATCCGCGGGTGATCCCCCCGGGCGCGAATAGCGCGAATCGCCTCCACGCCGCTCATACCGCCGTCGGCGAATCGAAGATCCATGGTCACGAGGTCCACGTCGCCCTCGCTGGCTCTTTTGACTGCCTCTTCAGCGCTGGGGGCTTCGGCGACGACGGTGAAGTCCTCGTGGCTTTCAAACACGGCGCGCAGCCCCGCACGCACCACGGGGTGGTCGTCGGCGATGAGGATGGAAATCATGCGTGCGCTCCTTGAAGGGTTGGAGAGGTGGAGTGTGTAGCGTTCTGGAACTCGGGGGCGGGTGTCACGAGGCTGGAGCGGACTCGGTCAGGGCCGACGGTGCCTGGGACACGGGGATCGTCACGCTTATGAGCGTGCCCTCCCCGGGCGAGGCGATGATCGCGGCATTCCCGCCGAGTTCACGCGAGCGTTGCACAACGAAACCCAGCCCGTAGCCGCCACTATCGCCACTCCGGCCGAGCAGCGCCTCGTCCACGTCGAAGCCGCGGCCGTCGTCTTCGATATCGACATGCAGCTCGCCACCGTCAGCGTAGGCGCGAACCTCGATGCGTGAGGCGCGCGCGTGGTCGAGGGCGTTGGCGAGCGACGATTGGACAATACGCACAAGACTCGTCGCTGTCGTCATGTCGAGCTCCGGCAAGTCCTGAGAGACATGGCATTCGATGACCGGGACTGCTTCACCGGGAACGGCGACCACTCTGGACCGAGCGGTGTCAACAACACGGGTGAGAGCCGTCTCGAGGCGCGCGGGTCCCGATTCGTGTGGCGTGAGGTGGGAGATCGCGCTGCGAAGCTCGCTCAGGGCTTCCGAGGTGGCGTCGGAAGCGGAACGTACGTGATCGAGCGCAAGCGACGCCTCACCCGAACCGAGTGCCTCGTCCGCGAGCCCGAGTCGCAAGATGACGCTCGAGAGTGACTGGGCCGTGGTGTCGTGGAGGTCGCGACCAAGCCGCTCGCGCTCGGTTATACGTGCTTTTGCGCGTTCGGACTCGACGAGCTGGTCTTGGGCGCTTCGGAGTTGTGCGATGACGGTATTTTTCTGAAGTGCCTCGAAGCGCATCGCGCGGTACATGTGCATGAACGCGAGCATAAGCACGGCGATGAGGAGCGGCCCCACGACAGTGCCCGTCGAGGCGCCATGGTGGAAAACCTGTCCCGCGATCGTAAAAGCAGTAAGGCCGAGCGTTACGAAAGCTCCGATGTGCTCAGGCAGAAGCCACTGGGCGATGCCGATAAGTGCAAAGAGGAAGTAGGTCGCGTGGGGTGTTTCTGCAATGACCATCGCCCATGCCGAGGCGAGCACTGCCACGTACACGAGGGGACGCCACGAAAAAACTGATGATGGCTCCGCACTAATGTCGCCAACGCGCACGAGCCACGCGCCGCCTCCGAGCATCACAAAGAGCGTCACGAGGCTGAAGATCACGACGCTCGTGGTGTGTGGCGCCGCAGTGAGAGTGCTTTCGAAGACGGGGATCGCAAGGAGAACACATGCGAGTGCGGCTGCCCCCACGACGTGTGAGGTGCGGGCTGAAGTGGGCATGTCTTCGATCCTAATTCCCGCACCCGAAGAGCTGTTCCTCCAAAAGGATGAACGAAGAAGGTACCGCCGGGAGGTACCGGGGGAGAGGCCCGGATCGGCACAGTGGAGACATCATCAATCGTGCATAAGGAGTTCGCCTCATGTTTCTTGCCATCCGCGACCTACGCTTCGCGAAGGGCCGTTTCTCCCTCATCGTCGCCGTCGTGTCCCTCATGACGTTCCTCGTGACATTCCTGGCCGGCCTCACCGGCGGCCTCGCGATGCAGAACATCTCGGCGATTCTCTCGTTGAATCCCGACAAGGTCGTCCTGTCGGTCGACGAGGGTGAGAAGGAAGAGTTCGCGAACTCGACCATCACCGAGGAGCAGTACACGGCCTGGGCTGACAAGGCCGGAAAGGACGCCGTCACCCCGCTCGGCATCTCGAGCGCACTGCTCGATACAGGCGAGAAGACCGAGTCGGTCGTCCTCATGGCCGAGCCGTTCGGCAAGGACTCCCGCGTCCCCGAGGCCGGCAAGCTCGTGCTTAGCGAGACCACTGCCGAATCCCTCGGAGTGAAAGCCGGCGACACCCTCGACGTTTCGGGTGAGACCCTCACCGTCTCACGCGTGCTCAAGGATGAGTTCCATTCACACCGCCCGGTCGCCTTCGCTGACCTGACCACGTGGCACGACTACCTCGAGCGCACCCATCAGCCGCAGGATTACGCGACCGCACTTCTCGTGGGGGAGGGAGGGTCCGACGCTTCCTCGGCTCTCACTGATTCCGAGGTCAAGACCCTCGATAGCGATCAGTCCACGACCACGAAGTCGCTTCTCCCGTCGCTTCTCGCGATTGGCTCGTTCCGCTCAGAAATCGGCTCGCTCGCGATGATGATCGCTCTCCTCGTCGTGATCTCGACGCTCGTGATCGGCGTGTTCTTCCTCGTGTGGTCGATGCAGCGTCAGCGCGATATCGCCGTGCTCAAGGCGATCGGCGCGCGCACGAGCTGGCTCGCGAGCGACTCGCTGTGGCAGGCGCTCATCGTGCTCGGCATCGGTTCGCTCATCGGCGTTGGTCTCACCGCTGGTCTGGGCGTTCTCGTCGCCAACGCGATGCCGTTTGTCATGAACGTTGCGACGCTCGTGGGCGTCCCCATCCTCATGCTTCTCGCGGGTCTCGTGGGCTCGCTCGTGTCGGTCCGCACGATCACGAAGGTGGATCCGACGAAGGCCCTGCAAGCGTCGGCGGCCTAGCCACTCCGGAAGACTCCGCGCCCCTCACACTTTGATGAAAAGGACACAGCCATGCTGAACCTCAACGACATCACCCTCACCTACCCCGATGGCGGCTCGAACGTCACCGCAATCAACCACGCGAACCTCACCGTGAACCCCGGTGAGTTCGCCGCCGTGACCGGCCCCTCCGGTTCGGGCAAGTCGAGCCTGCTGTCGGTCGCCGCGACCCTCACGAGCCCCGATTCGGGAAGCGTGGCAATCGCCGGTATCGAAACAACAACGCTTAACCAAAAGCACAAAAGCGAGGTGCGCCGCGACCACATCGGCATCGTGTTTCAGTCGCCGAACCTCATCCCGTCGCTCACCGTTGCCGAGCAGCTCGAAATCGTCGCACGTCTCGGTGCGGGTACCTTGAAGCGCGTCTCGAAGAAGGAACGCCAAGAGCGCATCGAGGCGGCGCTCGATGCCGTGGGCATGCTCGACCGCGCGCATCACCGCCCGGGCGCCCTCTCCGGTGGTCAGCGCCAGAGGGTCAACATTGCCCGCGCGATCATCCACCAGCCCGAGGTTCTGCTCGTGGATGAGCCGACGAGTGCCCTTGACCAGGAGCGCTCCAAAGCGATCATCGAACTGCTCGCGGAGACCACCCGCAAGCGCGAGCTCGCGACGGTCGTCGTGACCCACGCGCAAGAGCAGCTCGAAGAGTTCGACTCCGTTTATCGCATGGTGGACGGCGTTCTTTCGCGCGAGCGAACCTGAATTCCCGAGGGTTTGTGGGGGTTATTCCGGTCGTGAAGGCTGAGATAACCCCCGCAACGTCTATGCAATTCGGTGAAAGTGGAGCGGGTGACGGGAATCGAACCCGCGCTGTCAGCTTGGGAAGCTGAAGTTCTACCATTGAACTACACCCGCGAATGTGCCTCCCCAGTGTAGCCGCCGCGCGGCGCACCTCCAAACCGGCGTGAGGGAAGCGACCACGCGTTAAGATAGAGGCGTGCTTCTCAGTGATCGTGATATTCGCGCGGAAATCGAGGCGGGCCGCATCGGCATCGCCCCCTTTGGTGACGAGTTTATTCAGCCCGCGTCAGTGGACGTGCGGATCGATCGATTCTTTCGACTCTTCGACAACCACAAGTACGCGATGATCGACCCTGCGAAGGAGCAGGCAGAGCTCACGCGGCTCGTGGAAGTTGATCCCGACCAGCCCTACATGCTGCATCCGGGCGAATTCGTTCTCGCCTCGACGTACGAGACGGTGAGCCTTCCAAACGATATTGCGGCGCGCCTCGAGGGGAAGTCGAGCCTCGGCCGCCTCGGGCTGCTCACGCACTCCACGGCGGGCTTTATCGATCCGGGGTTCGAGGGGCACATCACCCTCGAACTGTCGAATATGGCAACCCTCCCGGTTGCGCTGTGGCCGGGCATGAAGATCGGCCAGCTGTGTTTCTTCCGGCTTAGTAGCGAGGCAGAGAGCCCGTACGGCTCGGAGGGGAACCTCAACAGGTACAGGGGTCAAAGGGGTCCGACGGCTTCCCGCTCCTACATGAACTTTCACCGCACGCAGATCCCCGCAACCCCCTTGGAGGAGACCCCGTGACGCACACCCTTGTTCTCGACCGGAGCTACGGGCTCGATGATCTCTTCGCGCTCACGCTCAACCGTTACCCGCTCGCGCGGAAGAAGAAGAAAACGATCCGGGTCAGTGACACGACTTCGCTTGTGTGGAACCCTTCGGCGAACGAAGCAACGATCGAGGTTCCCATGCATCGCGATGGCGGACCTTCGGAGATTCCCGATGGATTCGGCTTCGATACGGCCTTCCCGAACGGCGTTCCCGCCGGTGAGGAGCGCGAGATTCTCGAGTTCGCGCTCAACGCGGTGCGTCGCCTCGGCGGGAAAGTCGTGACCGACACTGGCCACGAGCTCGCCCCGCATCAGTTCATGCAGCCGAGCCTCCACGTGATTGCCGCGTATGAGCTCGCGCCGAAGGACCTGCTCGAGATCGTGCAGAAAATCGTGAAGGAGTCGGAGCTTGTGGGAGAGACCGAGGGCTTCCCGTACATGATCTCGGCCCCGATTTTCGCGCACGCCGACCTCGTGGTCGAAGCGACGACGCTCGAGGAAGATATCCCCGCGATTGAGCACGTCGAATGGGTCAAGGAAGGCGCGGCGCTGTACACGGTGGCCTATCGCCCCGACGATCCCTCGAGCCTCGTTGCCGAAAACCCGGAGAAGCCGCAAATTCGTGAATGGCGTGAGGCTTACCTCGGGTGCAGCGCCGTGGCGCGCGCAATTTGGGACGAGACCGGCGGGTTCGTGCTCGACTACGAGAATTTCCTCGTGAACCCGAACGAGCTCTTCTAACAGCCTTCGCCAAGCACTTCACGCGAGCGAGGGTCTGGTTGACGCTGGAGGCGTGCATCCCGTGACGTGGGATGAACGTATGGCGAGCCCTGCTCGGTTGATAGAATTAAGCGTCCCCGCACCGTAGTCACGAGGACGGAACTACCTGCATGATTATCGCCATCGCCGCGCATTTCGCGATGGCACTTGCGGCGCCCTTTTTCGTGAAGTGGTGGAAACAAAAAGCGTTCCTACCGATCGCTCTCGTTCCCGCGGGAACCGCCGCGTACCTGCTCGCGCACTCACCCGCCGTCCTCGCCGAGGCGCCCCTCGTCGAGTCCCACCCGTGGATTCCCCAGTTCGGCATCACTCTGAGCTTTGCACTCGACCCGCTCGCGTGGCTGTTCGTCCTCATCGTTTCGGGTATCGGAACGGTCATCATGCTGTACTGCTCGCGGTACTTCAAGGAAACGGAGCCGTCGCTCGCGCGTTTCGCGGGTGTGTTCACGGCGTTCTCCGGGGCGATGCTCGGGCTCGTGCTCGCCGACGACGCGATGGTGCTGTTCGTGTTCTGGGAGCTCACGACCGTGTTCTCCTACCTGCTCATCGGCCACTACGTCACGAAGCAGGCCTCGCGTCGCGCGGCGATCAACGCGCTGATTTCGACGACTGCGGGCGGCCTCGCCCTCATGGTGGGACTCCTCATGCTCGGTGTCGAAGCCGGCAGCATGCGAATCTCCGAGATCCTCACGTCGCCCGCCTTTGCTGCGGTGTCGCCTTACCTCGTTGTGGCCCTCGTGCTCGTGCTCATCGGTGCGGCAACGAAATCGGCACTTGCCCCCGGCCACTTCTGGCTCCCCGGTGCAATGGCCGCCCCCACGCCTGTGTCGGCGTATCTCCACGCGGCGGCGATGGTGAAGGGGGGAATCTATGTTCTCTTGAGGTTCGCCCCGCTCCTGGCAACCGTCGGACCCCTCACGATTACAGTTTCCGCTCTCGGTGCCGCGACCATGCTGCTCGGTGGGTGGCGCGCCCTCAGGCAAACCGATATCAAGCTGCTGCTCGCGTACGGCACCGTGTCCCAGCTCGGATTCATGGCGTCGATCGCGGCCGTCGCCACGCGCGAAGCGGTGTTTGCCACAGCCATGCTCACCCTCGCACACGCGCTTTTCAAGGCGCCGCTGTTCATGAGCGTCGGCGTCGTAGACAAGTGCTACGGCACTCGCGACCTGCGCGAACTCAGCGGGGTGTTCAAAGACCTGCCGATTATCGGGATCGTCGCCTTCGTGAGCGCGGCTTCGATGGCGGCGATGCCGCCGCTATTTGGATTCGTCGCAAAGGAAGCGGTGTTCTACACCCTCGCCGAGGGTGAGCCCTGGGCTCGTGCGATCCTCGCGGCGACCGTCGCTGGATCCGTGCTGACAGTCGCCTACTCGTGCCGATTCTTCTTCCACGTGTTTCCCGGCGAAGGCGGGGCTCCGCACAAGCAACCCACGCTGCGATTCCAGCTCATCCCAGCGATCGTCGCGACCGCGAGCCTTTTCGCTCTCGCGCTCACTCCCCAGCTTGAGGTACTCGCGACGCTCATCGCGGGCGGCCCCGGCGCCGCCGTGGGGGAGGTCGGTCACCTCGCCGTCGTTCCCGATCACGTGTCGCTTCCGCTCATCTGTTCGCTCCTCGCACTTACCCTCGGTGCTGCCCTCGCGGTGTGGCACGCCCCGTTTGAGCGCTTCCAGAAGGCCGTGAGCCCCCAGCGCACGGCGCTTGGGCGATGGTGCGATGCGGAGCGCCTGTTCCGCGCTTCCATGCGCCAGGTGGACTCGCTCGCCGTGCGCACAACCGCCTTCTTCCAGCGCGGCTCGCTCCCGGTGCACCTCGGCGCGATCTTCCTCGTGTTCGTCGTGATGCTCGGTGGCGCACTCGGCTTCACCGGTAAGCTCCCGGACACGGTCGTCCTGTTCGCACATCCCGCAGAGTTTGCCGTGGTCGGCTTCACGGCGCTCGCAGCGCTCGGCGCGGCGCGCGCCCGTCGCCGGCTGAGGGCCGCGCTTCTGATTTCCGGCACGGGCTTCGGCGCTGCGCTCCTGTTCATGATGTACGGCGCCCCCGATGTCGCCGCGACCCAGCTTTTCGTCGAGACGATGATGACCGTCGTGCTAATCCTCGTGCTGCGACGCCTGCCCGCGCACTTCTCGATTCGCCCGCGCCGCTTCGACCAAGTCGCGCGCTGGTCAATCGCCATCTGCACGGCCATCGTGATCGTCACCGTCTTCGCGTATGCGGCGGGAGCGCGCCTCACCGCCCCGGTCGGCCCCGAGCTCATCGAGGCCGGTTACGAGATCGGCAAGGGGCACAACGCGGTCAACGTCACCCTCGTCGACGCGCGTGTGTGGGACACGATGGGGGAGATCGCCGTAGTCCTCGTCGTTGCCTCGGGAATCGCCTCCCTCATCTTCGTGCAAAAGCGTGAGCAGCAGATCGTGCGCGTAGGGGACCTCGAGGGAGAGCTCTCGATCTGGCGACGAACGTCCGACGCCTCCATCCCCGAAAATACGCTCCGGTTCCACGACGAGAGCGGGGACCTCGAGGGCAATCGCGGCTCCACGTGGCTCCTCGCGAGCCGCACCCTCGCGCCCGAACGCCGAATGGTCGTCCTCGAAGTCATCACGCGCCTCACGTTCCCGATGCTCATGGTGCTGAGCGTCTACCTGCTGTGTGCAGGCCATAATTTCCCCGGTGGCGGATTCGCCGGTGGCCTGGTTGCGGGTCTCGCGATCACGCTTCGCTATCTCGCCGGCGGCCGCTACGAACTTAACGAGGCCGCGCCCGTGCAGGCCGGGGCGCTTCTTGGCATTGGCATGGTGCTCGCCCTTTTCACGGGCATCTCACCGCTCCTCTTCGGCGGCACGGTGTTCCAAAGCTACGTGTGGATCGGGCACCTCCCCGTTCTCGGCGAGATCGAACTCGCGAGCGCACTCATCTTCGATATCGGCGTGTACCTGATCGTCGTGGGCCTCGCCCTCGACGTCTTGCGCACTCTCGGCGAGCAGATCGACCGGCATCAGGAGGCGGAACTCGATGCACGTTAGCCTCCTCATTCTCCTTCTCGCGGCAGTCTTGATCGCGAGCGGAATCTACATGCTGCTCGAACGCACCCTCTCGCGCATCATCATGGGCGCGGTCCTCGCGGGCAACGGCATCAACCTGCTGTTTCTCCTCGCGATCGGGACCCCCGGAACGCCGCCATTTGAAGGCTCGGGCGCGCTTGAGGCCATGAGCGACCCGCTGCCCATGGCGATGGTGCTCACCGCGATCGTCATCTCTCTCGCCCTCACGGGCTTCGGCATGGCGCTCTCCTACCGCTCGTGGCAACTATTCGGCCACGACGAGGTTCCCGACGACGTCGAGGACCTCCGCGTCGCCGACCGCTCGCGCAGGCTCGTCGAACGTCACCGCCACGAAGTCATCGAGAAGGTCGGATTCGAAGCCGACGAGCGACGCAAGGAACGCGAACACGCGCGCTTGGAGGAAGAGGCCGAAAAGGCACGCGCGAACGCGCGCGAGGATGCGGACGACGATATTTCCGACGACTTTACGTCCGACGAAGAAGTCGAACAGAGCCCGACAGAAAGCGACAGCGACGAGGAGGAGACGCCATGAGCCCCGAGATTCTCCTCGCCGCGCCCGTGATGCTTCCGCTCCTCGGCGCCGCCGTCGCCCTGCTCACGCGTCACCGCGCTGGACTCCAACTCATCGTCACGATCGGCACCCTCAGCGTCAACCTCGTGATCGCGGCGCTCCTCATGTACTGGATCAACGAGAACAGCATCCTCGTGCTCCAGATTGGCAAATGGACGCCCACGCTCGGCATCGTGCTCGTTGCCGACAGACTCACGGGCCTCATGCTTTTAGTCTCGTCCTTCGTGACCCTCGCCGTGCTCATCTACGCGAGCGCCCAAACGATCTCCGAGCACATCGAATCCACCCCCATTGCGATCTTCCACCCCTCCTACCTCCTGCTCGTCGCGGGCGTCTCAAACGCGTTCCTCGCGGGCGACCTCTTCAACATGTACGTGGGCTTCGAGATCCTGCTCGCCGCGTCATTCGTGCTGCTGACGCTCGGGGGATCCGCAAGCAGGGTTCGAGCCGCGACGACATACGTGATCGTGTCGATGGTGAGCTCCATGCTGTTTCTCGTGGGGATCGCCAGTTGCTATGCGGCCGTCGGAACCGTGAACCTCGCGGAGATTGCCGCGCGCATGGACCACGTGGACCACCACGTGCGCCTGCTCATCGAGTTCGTGCTGCTGATCGCCTTTGGGCTCAAAGCAGCGATCTTCCCGCTGTCAGCCTGGCTGCCCGACTCCTACCCGACGGCGCCCGCCCCCGTGACGGCCGTGTTCGCGGGACTGCTGACCAAGGTGGGGATCTACGCGATCATCCGTCTCGAAACCCTCATGTTCCCCGAGTCGGAGATCTCGACCGTCCTCCTGGTCGCGGCCGGTTTGAGCCTCGTGATCGGCATCCTCGGGGCTATCGCCCAAACTGACCTCAAGCGTGTGCTGTCGTTCACGCTCGTCAGTCACATGGGCTACATGATGTTCGGCATCGGGATTTCTTCGCAAATCTCCATGACGGCAACCGTGTTCTACGTTGCCCACCACATCACCGTGCAGTCCACGCTGTTCCTCGCGGCTGGACTCATCGAGCACGTGGGAGGAACAACGAATCTCGCGAAGCTCGGTGGGCTCGCGAAGGCCGCGCCGTGGCTCGCGATCCTCTTCTTCGTGCCGGCCATGAACCTCGCGGGTGTGCCGCCGCTCAGCGGGTTCATCGGGAAAGTTGGTCTCATTATTGGCGGTATTCACCGCGGGAGCGCACTCGCGTGGATACTCGTTGCGCTGAGTGTGATCACCTCGCTTCTGACCATGTACGCGATCGCGAAGGTGTGGAACCGCGCGTTCTGGCAGGAAACTCCCGAGCAGATCGTGGTGGAGAAGCCCGTCACACCGCTGCTCATGAGCGGTTCGACCGCGGCGCTCGTCGCGTTCTCACTCGCCCTCACCGTGTTCGCCGGGCCCCTCATTGCGTACAGCGAAACGGCCGCGTCCTCGCTGCTTGAGCGAGCCCCCTACGTGAGTGCAGTGCTCGGTGACGACGCTGCCGATCGCCTCGTGTACAACATCGACGACGCCGGTGGAGGGCAGGTGGCGCCCGAATGACCCGCTTCACCGATCGAATCCGTGACCTTCCTTCGCACACGCTCGGCATCCTCGGAGGTGCCCTCACGTGGTGCCTCCTGTGGGGAGAATTCAGTGTCCTGAGCGTCCTCGGCGGACTCCTCCTCGGCGCCCTCATCTACGTTATTTTCCCCGCGCCACCGCTGAGCCGCGAAGTCACCCTACACCCCGTAAGCGCGCTCGTGTTTCTCGCCGTTTTCGCGAAAGACCTCGTCGCGGGCAGCATCCAGGTGGCGCGCTTCGCGCTGCGCCCCTCCGGTAGCCCGGGCTCGAGCGTGATCGCCGTGCAGCTACGGTCACGAAGCGACCTGTTCCTGTCGTTCACGGGTATTCTCGCAACCCTCATTCCCGGCTCGGTTGTCGTCGAGGCGCAGCGCGCCACGGGAACCCTGTTCTTCCATGCGATCGGCGTGACCACGAAAGAGCAGATCAAGGCGCAGCACGAGAGCATTCTTTGCCAAGAGGAACGCCTGCTGCGGGCCTTCGCCGCGCGCGACATCCTCGAAAGCGCCGGCTACGGGACGAGAAGGAGGCACGGCTGATGTTCGAGACGATTCTCCTGAGCGCCGCGATCGCGCTCGGCCTGATCTCGATCCCGATCGTCTACCGGATGATCGTGGGCCCCACCGTTCTCGACCGCGCCGTCGCGCTCGACATGCTCGTTGTGCAAGTCATCATGGGGCTCGCGCTCTACTCGGCATGGACCGCAACGACCTTCGCGATTATCCCCGCCCTCGCCCTCTCTGCGACGGCCTTCATTGGCACGCTCGCGCTCGCCCGCTTCGTGGCCCGCGCTGACGCCCCGGAGCGAAAGGACGCCGAGCAGTGAGCATCCCGGAGATTGTCGGCTCGATTCTCATCGTGATCGGCGTGCTCGTCGCCGCGATCGCGATGGTTGGTCTCATTCGCTTCAACGACGTTCTCTCGCGCATGCACGCGGCGTCCAAACCGCAAACCCTCGGCCTTGTGCTCGTGCTTGCGGGGGCCGCGATTGCCTCGCAGTCGTTGGCAATTGCGGGCATGCTGGCCCTCGTGCTCGCCGCTCAATTCCTGACCATGACAGCCTCGAGCGCGATGCTGGGTCGAGCCGCATTCCGCCGCGGCTTCCTCCTTGGAAGCGACTACGCCTTCGACGAACTCACGCCGCGACTGTCGATCGGTGGCGAAGGCGACGACGATGACGACGGCTTCATCGATCCTGAGGCGGATGCCCACCCCGATACCGAGACCGAGAACGCCCTTCCCTCGAACGTTCTCACGCACACGATGGGCCTTGAACTCGCCGGCCTCAAGGAATACTTCGACGAGGAAGAGATCAGCGAAGGCGACGAGGGCGACGCCGGTGCACACCCCCGCACGGGAGAGTACGGCGGAAAACAGTAGCGCCAGTAGGGCGGTGAAAGTTCCGACGGCTGCCGGGTTAACGAGGGAGCGGGGGGCGGCCCGGTGGCCACCCCCGCTCCCTTACGCGTGGGAGTCGATAGTCCCTTAGAAGAGACCGATCGCGTTGCCGTCCTCATCGACGCCCATGCGCAGAGCCGCGGGCTCCTTCGGCAGGCCGGGCATGGTCATGACCGAACCGGTGAGGGCAACGACGAACCCAGCGCCGAGGCGGGGGATGAGGTCACGAACGTGGAGCACGTGGCCCTCGGGGGCGCCGAGCTTGGCCGGGTCGTCGCTGAACGAGTACTGGGTCTTCGCCATGCAGACGGGAAGCTTGTTCCAGCCGTTCTTCTTGAGGCGGCGAAGCGCAGCGGGGGCACCGTCGACGTACTGAACTTCGGAAGCACCGTAGACCTCTTTGGCGATGGTCTCGATGGCGTTTTCGACGCCGTCTTCGGTCTCGTAGAGGTGGTGGAAGTCGCCGGCCTCTTCGATCGCGGCGAGCACCTGGTCGGCGAGGTCGAGAGCGCCTTCGCCGCCCTTGGCCCACACCTCGGAGAGGGCTGCCTTGTAACCGTTCTCCTTGGCCCAGTCGAGAACGGCGTTGAGCTCGGTCTCGGTGTCCGACGGGAAGCGGTTGAGGGCGATCACGGGTTCGAGGCCGAACTTGCGGATGTTCTCGAGGTGCTTGCGGAGGTTCGAGGTGCCCTCGAGGGCCGCGTCGACGTTTTCGGTTTCGAGCTCGTCCTTCTTGACGCCGCCGTGCATCTTGAGTGCGCGCACGGTTGCGACGAGCACGACCGCGTCGGGCGAGAATCCGCCGAAGCGCGACTTGATGTCGAGGAACTTCTCGCCGCCGAGGTCCGAGCCGAAGCCGGCCTCGGTCACGGCGATTTCACCGAGCTCGCGGGCGAGGTTCGTCGCGATGATCGAGTTGCAGCCGTGCGCGATGTTGGCGAACGGGCCGCCGTGCACGAGGGCGGGCGTTCCGCCGAGGGTCTGCACGAGGTTCGGGTTGAGGGCGTCCTTGAGGAGCATCGTGATGGCGCCTTCGACCTTGAGGTCGGCGACGGTCACGGGCTTGCGATCGAACGTGTAGCCAACGACGATGCGCGAGATGCGCTCCTGGAGGTCCGCGAGGTCCGTCGCGAGGCAGAGGATCGCCATGATCTCCGAGGCAACGACGATGTCGAAGCCGTCTTCGCGGGGCATGCCCTGGGCGGGGCCGCCGAGGCCGACGACGATCGAGCGAAGTTCGCGGTCGTTGACGTCGAGGACGCGCTTCCACTGGATGCGGCGAGGATCAATGTTGAGGGGGTTGCCCTGGTGAATCGAGTTGTCGATGAGGGCCGCGAGGGTGTTGTTGGCGATCTGGATCGCGTGGAAGTCGCCCGTGAAGTGGAGGTTGATGTCTTCCATGGGGACGACCTGGGCGTAGCCGCCACCGGTCGCGCCGCCCTTGACGCCCATGACCGGGCCGAGGGACGGCTCACGCAGGGCCACGACGGTCTTCTTGCCCTTGAGGGAGAAGGCGTCGGAAAGGCCGACGGTCGTTGTCGACTTGCCTTCGCCGGCGGGGGTGGGCGAGAGGGCCGAGACGAGCACGAGCTTCGCCTTCGGCTTGTCGCTGCTGCGGTCGATCTTCTTCATGTCGACCTTGGCCTTGGTCCAGCCGTAGGGGATGAGGGCGTCGCTCGGAATACCGGCGGCCTCGGCGATCTCGGTGATCGGCTTGAGGGTATGTGCCTGGGCGATCTTGAGATCGGGGTTTTCGCTTGCCATGGGGCAAATCTCCTTTGATTCTTCTCGGTTCCTGCGGGGGCGTTCGTCCCTCACTGTGACCTAGCAAACGGGAAATTCCCTGAGCATGCCAACGTTTAATCGCCTCGCGCGGCATCCCGGTGCGCTCCCGTGACCGAAATTCCGGAAATATGGTGCGGTCGAGGGGGCATACAAAAATCCCCCGCCCGGTACGACCCGACGGGGGATTGCTGTGGCTCCGACGGGCGTCGATCCCGTGACCTCTCGATTTTCAGTCGAACGCTCTACCAACTGAGCTACAGAGCCGTATGTTCCAGAAGGAACAGCGAACAGCCTACCAGTGCACGCGAGCGCGTGCGAAATCGACGGGGGAGGGGGAGAGGTAAGACACGTTCGTTCGGGTGTGGGCGCAAACGGTGTGGGGCATGGGAAAACCCCCTCGATTCTTCGAGGGGGTTCGTCGCTTTTTGCGACCCTGACCGGGCTTGAACCGGCGACCTCCGCCGTGACAGGGCGGCACTCTAACCAACTGAGCTACAGGGCCTTTTTTGTCGTGCTCTCGCTTCGACTCGAATTACTTTACACACCCCGTGCACCAAATGCCACCTGAGAGCGGAGAGGCTCGTCACATTCGTGATTCCGCTGGTCGTCGCACGCTTGGCACAATGGATGGGGTGAGGAGCAGAGCACAGTCCGACGGTTCACCAGCCGCCTTCGATCTCGAGGCAATCGGCGCGAATCTCGCCTTCGCGAGTGTCGCTGCCGACCTCGCCGAGGCGATCGCGTCGCCCGGTGCGAGCGCGGTCGTCCAGGCGCCTCCGGGATCGGGCAAGACGACGCTCGTGCCGCCCATCGTTGCGAACGCTCTCGTGGGCGAGCAAGGCGCGGGTCGCGTGATAGTCACGCAGCCGCGGCGCGTCGCCGCGCGTGCCGGCGCATCCAGGCTTCGTGCCCTCGCCTCACAGACCACCCCGGCGCTCGCCGACCGCGTCGCCTATACGGTGCGCGGTGACTCTACGCTCACGCGCGACTCCCTCGTGGAGTTCGTGACACCGGGTGTCCTCGTGCGCCGTCTTCTCGCCGATCCCGAGCTCGCGGATGTGTCGGCGATTGTGCTCGACGAGGTGCATGAGCGCTCCCTTGAGTCAGATCTCGCGCTTGCCTTCGCGCTCGACGTGCGCGACCTGCGCGGAGATCTGAGGATTCTCGCGCTGTCGGCGACCCTCGATGCCGAGCGCTTCGCGGGCCTCATGGGGGAGGGCGTGCCAGGACCGGTGCCGGTGATCGACTCGCCAACGGCGCTATTTCCCGTCGCGACGCGACGAGAGCCCTTCGCCTCGCGCATGAACGAGCGCGGGGTCTCAAGGGAGTTCCTCGCACATGCCGCGCGGGTGGCGGTTGAGGCACTTGAGGAGCCGGGCGAGCTCGCGGATAGCGACGTTCTCGTGTTCCTGCCGGGGACATGGGAGGTCGAAAACGCGGCATCGGCGGCGCGGGATCTGCTCGCGCGTCGTGGCGCGCGGGTCGACGTCTGCGAGCTTCACGGCCGCATCGATGCGCGTGAACAGGATCGGATCGTGCGGGGCCGCGGAGCCGGCGAGCCGCGCAGGATCATCTTCTCCACGAACCTCGCCGAGTCGTCGCTCACCGTTCCGGGCGTGCGCATCGTCGTGGATTCGGGGCTGAGCCGCGAAGTGCGCCGCGATGCCGCGCGAAAGATGAGCGGCCTCGTGACCGTGACCGCCTCACGCGCGAGCATGGCGCAGCGCGCCGGTCGCGCGGGCCGACTCGGCCCCGGCCTTGCGATTCGCCTCTTCGACGACCTCGCCTACGCCGGCGCGCGAGACTTCACCCTCCCCGAGATTGCGAGCGCCGACCTCACCGATACGGCACTGCTCATGGCGGCATGGGGGACGCCCGGCGGTTCGGGTCTTCGCCTTCCCGATCCGCCCCCGGCGGACGCGCTCGGCGACGCCCACGAGACACTCCACGCCCTCGGAGCCCTCGACGCCAATGGTGCGCTCACGCCCCTCGGCCGCACGCTCGCCTCCATCCCCACCGACCCGCGGCTTGCCCGGGCGCTGCTCGCCTCAACACCGGTCGTAGGGTCCGACGCCGCCTCGCGCACGGTCGCAGCCCTGTCCCTTGAGGCGCCACTCCCGCTCGAGGGCCGCAGCATCGACGGCCCGCGCGCGAGCCGCGAGCGTCTCGCGAAAGAAACCGAGCGTTTCGCCCGCATCGCTCGCCGCCATGCAGGCGATGCACACCTCGACACGAATGGCGGACTGGAGGCGCTCGAAGCGCCGCACGATCCTGCGCACGCCGCCGGAATCGTCGTGGGCCTCGCCTACCCGGAGCGCCTCGCGCGGCGCGTCGACCCGGGAATCTACGAGTGCGCCGGCGGGACCCGCGCCGGTACGGACGAGACGAGTCTCGGCGACTGGATCGCGATTGCCGAGATGCAGCGATCGAACGCGAAGGCCGCCCGCGGCACGGGCGCGATCATCCGCTCGGCCGCACCCCTCACCGAAGAGGAAGCCCTCGCGTGTGCGGGACCGCTCGTGTCCGAGAGAAGCGAGATCGACTTCGGCGAGAACGGCACGAAAGCGCGCCGCGTGAAAGTGCTCGGCAGCATCGTTCTCTCCTTGACCCCCACGAAAGTCGAGGGGGCAGGTGCGCGAGAGGCTGTTCTCGCGGGCATTCAACGCGCCGGACTCGGCATGTTCACGTGGAGCCCGAGCGCCGCAAACCTGCGCTCCCGCCTCGCGCTTCTTCACCGCGAGCTCGGCGAGCCCTGGACGGACGTGAGCGATGCGGCGCTACTGTCACGCCTCGAAGAACTCGCGGGTCCCGAAATCGACGCGCTCGCCGGCATCGGCAGAAAAAACCCGCTTCCCCCCTCAAAAATCGACATGCGCCCCATCCTCGAGCGCGCCCTACCGTGGCCCGAAGCCGCGCGACTCGAAGAACTCGTTCCCGAGAGGATCCAGGTGCCGTCGGACTCCAAAATTCGCCTTGACTACCCGAGCGCCGACCAGATTGTGCACGCCAATGAGAGCGGTGCGGATGAGGCGCCCGTGAGACTCAAGGTCAAGCTCCAGGAAATGTTCGGGCTCGAAGAGACACCGCGCATCGTCGAGGGCAGGGTGAGCGTGCTCATCGAGCTGCTCTCGCCCGGCGGGAAACCCCTCGCGATCACCAAGGACCTGCGCTCATTTTGGGCGGGGCCGTACGCCGAGGTCCGCAAAGAAATGCGCGGCCGCTACCCGAAACACCCCTGGCCCGAGGACCCGATGGCGTTCGAAGCGACCGCGAAAACGAACCGCGCACTCAGGCGCGGCCCGCACTAGGGGCGGGGACTACTTCTCGAGTGCCCGCACTCCCTTCCAGGCAAGAGGAATCAGCCCAGCGGCGATCGCGGCCTTCACGATTCCACCCGGAATGAACGGGATGAGACCCGCGTTCATGACGCCCGCGAAGTCGAGGCCGAGGCCCATGATCGAGTTGAGCACCCACGCCATGTACGGCACGCCCACGACGAACGGCAACGCGCTCGCGGCAATAAAACCAAGAAGCGCGAGAATAAACTTGCGATCCCACGCGCGCTCCGCCATCCAGCCCGCCACAAAGGCCGAGGGAATAAAGCCGATGATGAAGCCGAAGCTCGGCTCGAGAACCATGCCCGGGCCGCCGCCAAAGTCCGCGAAAATCGGGGCGCCCGCAAGACCCGCCACGAGGTAGGTGGCGAGCGATGCCGCGCCGCGCTTCGAACCGAGCGCCGCACCCACGAGAATCACGCCGAGAGTCTGGCCCGTGATCGGCACATACGGAAGCGGGATCGTGACCTGCGCGAGCAGGCCAACGACCACCACGCCCGCGACGATGAGCGACAGATCGGTGAGCAGCGTGCGGTGTTTAACGAGCGAATCGGCGAGCACGGGGCGAGTGCCGGCAACGGAGGCGGTGGTCATGGATCTCCTTCATCTCACGAATAGGGCCGCACTAATACTAGGCCCCGCTCCCGTTCAGGGTGGAGAAAAGCGCGGTCGCCTACACCTGAATTTGGGCGAATGTGGCGCTCTATAGGGTGAGATCATGCCACCACGATCCTTCGCCCCCAGTACTCGCACCGAGCGCGCCCGCCTCATATATGCGCGCCTGAGTGCACAAGGACTCGCCCTGCCGAGGCATCGCAACGCCGGGAATCTCGTGCACGCGATGGGCGCGATGCAGGGGCAGGATCTGCCCGGCCTGCTCTCCTCGATCGCCCTTCGGCTCGATGCGGAAAAGGTCGGTGAAGCACCAGGCCAGGATCAGGTTCCGACGGTGGCTCCCCAAGCGTCGGATTCTGAAGCTTTCCCGAGCGACGCGCGCATGCGGGAAGTACTGCGCGCGTTTGACGCAGGCGAGATCGTGCGCGGCTACCCGATGCGGGGAACCGTTTTCGCCATGGCCGCGAGCGATGCGCGGTGGATGACCGAGCTGTGTGCGAAAAAGGGAGAGTGGGAGGCGAGGCGCCGCCGCTCGCGCAATCTTTCCGACGCCCAGGTCGAGCACGCGCTGAACCTCACCCTCGAATTCCTCGTGGGGAAAGTGCGAGGTGTGACACGGGCGGAACTCCTCGAGGCGTGGAAAAGCGGCGGCATCGAGACGGACGGCGGTCGCGGCTACCACCTCATCACCTACTTCATGGCATCCGGCCACCTGATCTACGGGCCGATCGACGGTGCGGAACAGCGAATCGCCGACGCCGCGACGTGGCTCCCCAAGGGGGCTGGACTCGAGGAGCGTTTCGGGGGAGACAAAGTGGCGGCAACCGCGGCACTGCTCGAGCGCTACCTCGCAAGTCATGGGCCCGCAACGCTGCGCGATTTCGCGTGGTGGACCAAACTCCCGCTTCGCCAGATCCGCGCGGCTGCCCTCCAGATCGGCGACGGAATCGAGGAATGGGGCAGTGACGCCGCAGGCGAGACGCTATTCTGCCGCGCGGGGCTTGCCGATGAGGTCAGCTCTGCCGCCGCACGCGTTCGGGGCACCTTCCTGCTGCCCGGTTTCGACGAACTCGTGCTCGGATACCCCGACCGCCTCGCCCTCATGACCGAACAAGAACACGCGCTGCTCGTGCCCGGAAACAACGGGGTGTTCCGGCGGGGAATCGTGCGCGGCGGGCGCATGGTTGCCCTGTGGCGCACCGTCAAGCGCAAGAGGGGTCGGGCGCTCGCGGTCGATGCCTTTGGTGAACTCTCCGCTGCGGCCTCGCGCGACATCGACAATGCCTTCGCGTTATTTCCGCATCACGACCAGTAGGTGGCGCCCGCGCTCGGCGTAGGGGTGTCGGAGATCACCGCGCGGAGTGTGCGGCACGTGTACTAAGGTCCCGTGACAAGGGGAGTGTGCGCAGGTAATTAATTATCTAGCGTCCAACGCCGTTGGCGGAGCCCCCACTGATCACACCCGGAGAGAAGCCCCATGGGAAAACTCGCGAAAAAATCGCAATGGAATGAAAAAACGCGGCATTGCCGCAGGCTCGTGCTGTGGCGGCACGGGACTCGGAGTTGTGGGCCTGCTCATTCTCGGCCTTATAGGGTCGCTCGCGGCCCCAACTGAGCAATCGTCGACTCCGGTCGCTTCCTCTTCCGCTGCCTCCTTCGCAGCGCCTGTATCTTCTTTGGTGGAAGATGCACACGAAGCTGATTCGGTGCCGGTAACACCGGATGCATCGTCCGCACTCAACACAGACGTCAATGCCGCCTTCGTGCCCGGTGAGGACAATGCCGCCTTCGTGCCCGGTGAGGACAGTGCCACCGTCGCCCCTGCCGTCCAGCAGGAGGCCCCCACCGGTACCGCTCTCGCCCAGCTCCGCACGCTCGAGGTGAAAGGGAGGGCCCCGCAAACGGGGTACGACCGTGAATCCTTCGGTTGGCGCGACGACGTCGACCGCAACGGCTGCGATACGCGCAACGACATTCTTCGACGCGACCTGAAAAACATCACCACGAAAGCGGGCACCCGAGGCTGCGTGGTGCTCTCGGGCCGCATCGACTCGCCATATAGCGGTTCACGCTACGATTTCGTGCACAATCCCAGTAACACGGACATCGACCACGTCGTTGCCCTCTCCGATGCGTGGCAAAGTGGCGCCTCTAGTTGGGATGCACAAAAGAAGATCGCCTTCGCGAATGATCCTCTCAATCTTCTTGCCGTCGAGTCGACGCTGAACCGGCAAAAAGGCGACGGCGATGCCGCGACGTGGCTACCGCCGCACAAAGCCTATCGCTGCGAGTATGTGGCACGCCAAGTAGCGGTGAAAGCGAAGTATGGACTCTGGGTGAAACCGGCTGAGGCCGAGGCCATCGAGAGCGTATTGGCTGCGTGCCCCAACATGAAGGCGTTTGACCGAAGCGTCGAGCCGCCTGCCACCGACTCCACCACGGAAGCAAAACCGGTGCCAACCGAAAAGCCTCGGCAGGCTGGCAAGCCCGCGGCCCTCGTCAGGGTAGTCGAGACGAAGGCGCCGAAGACGGCCCCCGCTAAGAAGAGTGCCCCTAAGCCCGCTCAGAAGAGCGCCCCTAAGCCTGCTCAGAAGAGTGCGCCTAAGCCTGCTCAGAAGAGTGCGCCTAAGCCTGCTAAGAAGAGTGCCTCTAAGTCCAGCAAGAAGAGTGCTTCTAAGCCTGCTAAGAAGCCTGCTAAGAAGCCTGTTAAGAAGCCTGCTAAGAAGCCTGCTAAGAAGCCCGCTAAGAAGCCTGCTAAGACGCCCGCTAAGAAGCCTGCTCCGAAGAAGAAATCTTCCGGTGGCGGTGGCTTCCGCAACTGCGCGGAGGCTTGGAAGAAGGGTGCGGCACCGCTCCATCGAGGCAAGCCAGGCTACACGCCGAAACTTGATAGGGATGGCGACGGCGTCGCGTGTGAATGGAAGCCTCGTCGGTAGTCCGTCCGGCCGTCTGTCAGGCGTGAAGACAGTGGTGTGAGCTGGTAGTGGGGTCCTTTCCCGGACCCCACTACTCCTTCCCTTCCCTTCGTTCCATCTTTCTCACCTTCCCTTCCCCTTTCTCACCCTCCGTTCCTCCTTTCTTACCCTCCGCTCCGCCTTCCCTGTCACGGAAGTGGTGAAAAATGGCCGCTGCGCGCCGGAATCCCCGGTCTGGTGGCGATTTTTCACCACTTTCGAAGCAACGGACTGCTGGGGTGTGCTGGCCGCACACTGTGATGATGAATGACCGCTCAATCCCAGCAGTCCTGGCGTTACGTCGGTGACAATCGTGGCTCCTGAGCGGCTAAACTAATGCAGTGCATCGTTTGAACTAGTCGCGTTGGAGGATAAAGAGGGAGGGGGCTCCGCGGCCCAAGACTGATTGCGGGCATCCCTGCCCCGCCCTCCATGAAGCACCATGAAAACAGCCAGCTGGTACATCATCACGGCCGCCGCTATCACCATCTTGGCCGCAGTCTTCCACGCACCCGCCTATTTGACAATGACCGCCGCAGCCCTAACCGCTGGGGCGACAGTAGTTGCACTCGTTGCAGAAATGAGAAAGCGCGCATGAAGATCTAGCCTTCACGCAGCGAAGTTGCGGAACGGATCGGCGTCAAAGTCCCCACTTTGGCCCGCTATAGCCTCCCAGAACCTGATGCGCTTATCGGTTCGACTGGTCGCGGGACAAAAGGCTGGATCCCCGAAACAATCGACCGATGGAACGCGGAGCGACCCGGCTCAGGTAACTGGATGCGAGGCGGGTCGAAGGCATGAAAAAGGGTCCCACCCGGCTCGAAAAGTGAAGGGCGCGGACCAGTCGAAAGGGGCTAGGCGACCTGCGCGAGGACTCGCCTCACGGCTAGTTCGGCGGTGGTGTCGATGTCGGCGGTGGTTTTCGCGTCTAGCTGGATCTACCAGTTCGGATATTAGACGACGTGGGTGCGTAGTTGTCGTTTGGAGAATTGCAGTCCTTCGCGGGAGGCGGCATCCCTAACGAAGGCCATAGCGGCGCTGACCGGTATTTGAGGCTCCTTAGGTGTACGGACCGGAGACGTTGATCGAGTGGACGTTCACGGCTGCTAGGTGAAGAGTGCTGCCACAGTCTGACGGACTTCGTCGACCGGGGACTGGTGCGGGTCCACGGGGATGGTGAGGGCATCCAACACCACGCCCATCACCAGGTGGTGCGTGACCAGCACCGCAGGGCGGCCCCCCGGGAGGCCTTGGCCGTCGTGGAAGTCCACGTCGTCTGTGAATCCCTGGCGAAGGAACGGCTCCAGGGCTTGGCGAACTTCCGGTTGGCGTGCCGCTTCCAGTCGCAGCTCGATCAGCGCGAGTGCGAGCGTGCTGTCGGCCAGGAGCCGTTCGGTTGCGTAGGCGGCGTACTCCACCGTTGCTCGCTCTGGGGGGAGGTGGGCCAGCTGCGTGACCCGATCGGGTTCAGGCGACAAGCGGTCGAAGATCCTGTGGGCCATGGCCAGGAGGAGCCCTGCTCTGGAGGGGCAGTAGTTCGCTGTGGTGCCTGTGGGCACATCGGCGGCTCGGTCGACTGCCCGATGCGTCAGCCCGCGCGAGCCGTTCGCGCCCAGGACTTCCAGGGCGGCATCGGTGATCTGCGCTCGTCGTTCGGGATTGGCCACCACAGATCAACCCTATGGCATCAGCACAGCTGTTGTGGTTCACTTAACTACAACAGCCGTTGTGATTGGAGAAGGAATGCGCAAGCTCGTCTACTACGTCGCCGCGAGCCTGGACGGATTCATTGCCGGCCAAGACGGCGACACCTCCAGGTTCCCGATCGAGCCTGAAACGCTGAACGAACTCTTCGCCCGCTACCCAGAGACATGCCCCTGTCACCTGCGAGAGGTCTTGGGCGTGAAGGGGGAACCGCGACGATTCGACACTGTCCTGATGGGCGCCCGGACCCATGAACCTGCACTCGACGCGGGCCTGACCAGCGCCTACCCGCATCTCCGACAGATCGTCGTCACTCATCGCGAGCTGCCCGTGGATCCCACCGTCGAAAGGTGGGAGGGCAACGTTGTCGAACGTGTCGCCAACCTCAAGAGGGAACCGGGCAAGGACATCTGGCTCTGCGGGGGCGGCTCGCTGGCCGGCCAGCTCTTGGATCAGATCGACGAGCTGCAGCTCAAGATCAATCCCGTGACATTAGGAGACGGAGTTCCGCTGTTCACAGGTAGCGCCTCCCGTGGTTGGACTCCGACAAGCATCGAGACGCTTCCCGGCGGGATCGTGCTGGCGAGCTACTCCCGAGCAAAGCGATGAGTCACGCAAACGCGGCATTGACGCCCCGCCATCGTTTGATGGTGGGGCGTCTCGTTGTTGATGAGGGTTGGCCGATCAGTGAGGTCGCTGCCCGCTTCCAGGTGTCTTGGCCGACCGTGAAGCGCTGGGCTGATCGCTACCGCGCCGGTCAGTCGATGCAGGACCGCTCCTCGCGCCCGCACCATTCACCCAGTAGGACCAGTCCGCAGGTCACCCGGCGCTGCATCCAGATGCGCCTCCGTCTCCGAGAAGGACCAGTGCAGTTGGCCTGCCGCCTGGGCATTGCGCCGTCGACCGTCCATCGGATCCTGACCGATGCTCGCTTGAACCGGCTGTCCCATGTCGACCGGGCCACCGGCGAACCCGTCCGTCGCTACGAGCATGACCATCCTGGCGCGATGCTGCACGTCGATGTGAAGAAGCTCGGCAACATCCCCGACGGCGGAGGCTGGCGCTACGTCGGGCGGCGCCAAGGCGAGAAGAACCGCGCCGCGACCCCCGGCAAGCCCAGGAACAAGCACTACGACCCGTTGATGGGCAAGGCGTTCGTCCATACCGTCATCGATGATCACTCCCGCGTCGCCTACGCCGAGATCCACGACGACGAAACCGCCATCACCGCCACCGCGGTCCTGGTCCGGGCTGTCGAGTGGTTCAACGCCCGCGGAGTCACCGTCGAAAGGGTCCTGTCCGACAACGGCGGCGCCTACCGCTCGCACCTGTGGCGGCACACTTGCGCCGAGCTCGGAATCAAGCACAAGCGCACTCGGCCCTATCGTCCGCAGACCAACGGGAAGATCGAACGCTTCCACCGCACCTTGGCTGATGGTTGGGCCTATGCCCGCTGCTACACCTCGGAGGCCGAGCGTCGCGGTGAGCTGGACGGTTGGCTGCACTACTACAACCAACACCGGCCCCACACGGCCTGCGGGAACCAGCCGCCTTTCTCACGATTGATCAACGTGTCCGGTCAGTACACTTAGGGGGAGTGCTTTGGGAGGCCACAGGCTTTAATGAACAGAGATGTTTATCGAAGGCCACGGGAATGGAAGGGAAGCCAATGTTGGAAGCAGAGCTCAGAATCAGAGACTTCAAGATTCACGTTGAGGGTGAAGGTCCCGTGAGATCGGTGGCGTCACTTTTTGAGGGCTTCGACGAGGCGTTCGGCGTAAGTGGCCGGGTCAAGACTCGAGTTCTCTATCGTCGCGGCGACCGTCAACGGGTTGCATACACCCTTTTCGCTACACCCCAGGACCTGTCGCTGACTGTCACTGGTGAGGGTGCCGACGCCATCGAGGGCTTCCAGAACGTGACGGAGGGCTTCATTGAGCGTTTCCGTGTGACCGGGCTGGCCTTGGTGCCGGATTTCGAGGACATTAGTTTGGGGATTGAAGTTGATCGAGATCATGACTGAGATCCCTGTTCGGGGGGGGTTAGGCGACGACTGTCAGGTGGGGTGTGGGGTTGAGGATTTCCCATACGGCGTCCATGAGGGGCCGGTCTGCTTCGGTGTAGGCGTTGACGTGTTTCACTTGCCCGTTGGTGAGGTTCATGGGGCGTTTTTCGGGTTCGATGCCGTGTTTTTCGATGTAGGCGGCTTTGAGACGTTTGCCGAAGGTGGGGGAAATTGACCGCAGGTTTTTGGTGGAGAGTCCTTTTTCTTTGAGGTAGTCCTTTGTGTAGAGGGGTGCACGGTTGGGGTCGAGGGCGGCGTGTTCGCCGAGTCCGCGGGCGAGGATGATGCGGGCTTTGGCTTCGAGGTGGTCGGGGTGGATGAGGCCTTTGGCGGCTTGGCAGAGTTCCATTTGTGCTTGGGTTTGGAACATGAGGGCGCGCATTTGGTGTTCGGTGGCGTTGGGGTTGATTGCGCCGCCGTTGTGGAAGTAGTTGTCGAGAACATCGGCGGCTTCACGCTGGAATGCTTCAACGAGGTGGCGGGCGCGGTCTGATTTGAGGCGGGTGGTGTCGATGGTGGCGAGCCACATGGTGAACGTGCGACGGTCGATGGTGACCATTTCGTAGGTTTTCCCGTCGGAACCAGTTGTGGTCATCATGACCACGACTGCCCAGGGGGTGCGGTCGAGGCGCTTGCGTTGTGAGCTGAAGTCGAGGCCCATTGCTTCGCAGGCCGGGCGAAGAGCAACACGGACCGTGTCACCATCCTTCGCGGCGCTGATCGTGGTGCCGTGGAACGGGATAGCTTGAAGCTGCATGATGAAACCTTTCAAGAAGAGGTGCCGTAGAAAGCCACGGACTTACAGGGATCAAAAAGAGGGGATGCCTAGGCGGCGTAGAGGACCGGGTCGAGGTCGAAAAGGTCGCTCGTTTTCACGTTCAGCGCTTTAGCGATCTTGGCGGCTGTTTCGGGGTTTGTGGTTGTACGTGCACCGGAGGCCAGATTTCCGACGGTGGACTTCGATACCCCGGCTGCTCTGGCGAGGTCTGCGTAGGACCAGCGCTGGTAGGTGAGCGCCATTTTTAGTGCCCGCGCGGAGCATGTGGCGGTGAAGTTGCGTCGAGTGTCGTTGTAGTTCACTGCTACCTCCTTCCAATGTTTCGATGTTGCTGTAACGCTACACGATTGGACGCCCTCGTGCAACACTCTGAAACAAAAAAGTGCCGATATGCTGCGTGACCAGGAATTACACCAGTGAGATTTTTGGACGCGCCGTACACAGGTAGGATTGCGAAGCGACGCACCTACCCCGAAAGTGGTCTCCATGAGTGGACTTTCAGAACTGCTGAACGCGCTGAATAGTGAGCATCAGTGGTCTACGCGCGACATTGAAAGAGAGGCTGAGAGGCACGGGCACAAAATCAGCTATGCCACGGCGTCGCGCTACCTCAACGGCACACACCCATCAAAGCCGAGTGCCGCGATTCTTGACGCATTCGCGAAGGTGTTTGGGGTTGACGCGAATCTTCTTAGGGAAGCAGCTGGGCAAGTAGTAACCGGTGAGCCGTTTGAGCTAGGCCCCGAAGCCGCCGCACTCACCGGCCCCCAACGTGACGCCATCCGCCACCTCGTCCGCGTCTTCCTCGACACCAACCAACACCACCACACCACCACCGAAACACCCCGGCCCCAACAAGCCGACTACGCCCTCGCCGCGCACGAAGCACCGAACCAAGGCGCGAAGATGCGCGACCGGCTCGACACACACCAAGAATCACCAGAGCCGTTCTACGACGGCGACGAACCCGCATAGGAGAGCGGCATGGACACATCAAAACTCAAAAACGCGAGTAAGCAACAAAAGATGATCGGCTGTGGCGGTTGCCTGGCCGTGGTGCTTGTCCTCTTTGTGATCTTCTGGATTATCGGGACCGTGGCCGGTCCGAGCGAGCCAGAAAAAGAGGCAACGGCGACCGCTACGACCCAGGCCCCAGCAGTCGAGAAGGCGAAGCCCACCAAGGAGGCTAAGCCCACGGAGAAGCCGAAGCCGTCCGAAAAGCCGAAGCCTACGGAGACGCCTAAGCCCACCAAGGAGGCGAAACCGACTGAGGCACCCAAGCCCGAGAAGCCAGCCGAAAAGAAGAAGGCAGACAAGCCTAATCCGTCCGAGTGGGCTAAGCGTGTCGAAAAAGATGCACTCATGGGCGCGAGCGATTGGAGTGAGGTCTGCGGCGGGGACTACTCGCGTGGCGTCTGCTGGATCGGTGGTGTTGACGCGACCACCGAGGGGCAACTCAAGGTGACTCTCCAGCTAAACGGCTCTGATGCTGAAAGCGAAGCCCTGGCAGAAGCCGCAATCAACTACATTTTTGCGAGCGCCGGACCTTCGCACGAAGAACTAGATTGGGTTATCGCCCAGGACGCTAGCGGCACTGTGATCATGCAGAAGTCGCGTAGCGACATGAAGGCCCTTTAGCCCCTCGCGAACTTTAAATGTCTCACCCTCCCGTCATTGTGGGAGGGTGAGTTTTTATAACCCTTGGGACCATCTGCATGCCGCGTTTCCTGCTGTGCGCGTGGAGTTCGCGCGCCTTGACGGTCGGTGTGGGGAGACGAACGGGCGCGACCTTATCCGGCTCGATAAGCGCCTGCTTCAGGTGGAGCGGCGCTGCACTCTCGCGCATGAGCTCGTGCACCTCGAAGCCGGGGAGGGGCGGGCCTGTACGCCCTCCCGCGAGCGCGAAGTGAATCAGATAGCGGCGGCGCGCCTCGTGCCGTTTGAGGCGCTCGTGAAGGCCGCCAGGTGGGCGCGCGACCCGTTAGAGCTTGCGGAAGAACTGTGGGTCACGCCGTCGATGCTTGAAGCGCGCTGCGAGACGCTGACGGCGTCGGAACTGTTCGCGGTGGCGGGGGCTGGAAAATGAATAGGTCAATGTCTGGTCTGTTCAAAGAAGGGTTACAAGAAGGGTTACAACCCGCCACTTCGATTTGGGTAAAGAGAACCCCCACCGGGTGTTTGTCCTGGTGGGGGCCGCTTTTTTGTGGAGCCTCCTGCCGGAATCGAACCGGCGACCTATTCATTACGAGTGAATCGCTCTACCGACTGAGCTAAGGAGGCGTGTGCTTCGCTCACGCGTCGCGCACGAACCACAACTTTACGGGAGAAACGGCCCGGGTGCCAAACTGTGTCGGTGATGGACCGGTCACATCTCGTGCGGGGTGACGTGCATGCCGCCCCGCTGACCCGGGCTCAGTTTCTACTCACATTTCGCGCCGTCGTCCGGGACCTTGTCCTCGAGAAGGTACGCGTCGACCATCTCCTCGATGCAGCCACCCGAGCGACTGTAGGCGGTGTGGCCGAAGCCCTCCCAGGTGAGGAGAACCGAGTTGTCGAGCTGTTTGTTGAGGGATTCGGCCCACGCGTACGGGGTTGCGGGGTCGTGGGTTGTGCCGATCACGACGATGGTGCTCGACCCCTTCGCATGGATTTCCTTGGGGTAGCGCACGGGCTTCGCGGGCCAGTTCGCGCAGCCGTCCTCTTCGGTGCCGAGCGACGGACCAAACGTCGGGTATTTCTTTGCGAGGCGTTCGCTTTCGGCCTTGAGCCACTTTTCGTCGGTCACCCCGATGTGGTCGAGGCAGTTCACGGCGACGTTGGCGAACGTGCTGTTCGACTTGAACGTGCCGTCTTCTTCGCGCTCGTTGGCGAGGTCGGCGAGCATGAGGAGGACGTCGGCGGAGTTGTTGTTCTTGGCGCTTTCGATCCCGAGGGCGACGTACTCCCAGGTCTCGTTGCTGTAGAGGGCGGTAAGGATCGCCGTTGAGGCGAGGGTCTCGTTGAGCTTGCGGCCGCTCGCCGTGGGAATGGGGTTCTTCCCGGCGTTCGTCATGAAGTCGCGAAGCTGCTGAATGCCTTCGTCGACACTGCCCGTGAGGGGGCAGGTGCCGCGTTCGTTTTGGCACCAGGTCACGAAGTCTTTAATCGCCTGCTCGAAACCGGCGGCCTGACCGGCGACAATCTCGTTTGTCGTGAGCGCTGGGTCCATCGCGCCGTCGAGGATGAGGTGTCCGGTGCGTTCCGGGTACATTTCGGCGTAGGTGGCGCCGAGGTACGTGCCGTACGAGAAGCCGAGGTAGTCGAGCTTTTCGGATTCAACAGCCGAGCGGATCACGTCCATGTCGCGCGCAGCGGAGTACGTGTCGACGTACTGAATGCGGTCGCTGGACTTCGCTTTGCAGGCTTTCGCGAGCTTGTCGGCCCATTCCTTAGCTTTCTTCTTACCTTCCTCGGTGTCGGGAATGTCTGTCGATAGCATTTCGTCGGTCTCGGCATCGTCGAGGCACTGGACACCGTCGGAATCCTTCACCCCTCGCGGGTCGAAGCCGATCAGATCGTACTGTTTGCGCACGGTGGAGCTGATCGTCATGGAACCGTAGGCGGCGACGTGTTCCGCCCCCGAGCCGCCGGGGCCGCCGGGGTTGAGAAGAAGTGAGCCCTTCTTGTCGTCGCCCGTTGCGGGAACGCGTGTGAGCAGGAGCGAGAGGGTGGCACCTTCGGGGTCGTTCCACTTGAGGGGGACCTCGATCGTGGCGCATTCAGCGCCTTGATACTCCGCGCGTTCGCATTTTCCCCAGTCGGCGCGCTGGTCGTAGAACTTCTTCCAGCGCTCGTCCTTTGCGGGGTCGGCGCCGAGGTCGTAGGCGGCGGATTCGACGACGGGAGCGATCGATTTAAGGGGCGCCATGCCTTCCGTGCCGTAGGCCTTGGAGGTCGAGTTCTCGAGCTCCTTGATGGCTTTTTCGGCGTCCTTCTCGAAGTTGCCGCTGCCGGTGGCTGCCGAGTTACTTGGCGTGGCCTTGTGCCCCGCTTGGATGAGTGCTCCGCATCCACTGAGCGAGAGTGCGGCAAGCGTGAGGGCGCTGAGGGCGGCGGCGGCACGTGCGCGCACGCCGAAGCGGGAGGGGTGAGTGGGTGTCACGAAGAAACCTCGCGGATCGTTGGGAAGGCAAATTAGCTGCCATTATTCAATCACGCGGTGCCGTGTATCACCGTCAGGCTCTCCCAGTTGGCGTTCCGGCATCGACATGGGTAGAGTATTTCCGCCCGCCCCGTTCGTCTAGCGGCCTAGGACACCTGCCTTTCACGCCGGCAACACGGGTTCGAATCCCGTACGGGGTACAGCATGAAACCGCCCACCAAAATTGGTGGGCGGTTTCGTTTTAACGGCACGTGCGCGGGGTCCGACGCCTGCCCGCCTTCATCGCGCGGACTTTGTGAGTGTGCTCAAGGAGCGCCAGCTAGGGTGGAGGTACGCGGTCCCTCCTCGATGACGCCGAGGCGATTGATCGCCCCTACTCCTACCCCACGAGATAAGGACAGGACGAATGAGCACTTTTGATCCGAACCTTCCGAGCACGAACGAAGCCGGTGCCGTGCGTGAATCCGATGCCCATTCACTGAGCGTTGGCGCGAATGGCCCCCTCCTTCTTCACGACGTGAACCTTGTGGAGAAGCTCGCGCGTTTCGATCGCGAGCGCATTCCGGAGCGCAGCCCCCACGCGAAGGGCTCGGGCGCTTTCGGCGAACTCCGCGTGACCGAGGATGTTTCCCAGTACACGAAGGCGAAGCTTCTCCAGAAGGGCCAGAAGACCCCGATGCTCGCGCGTTTTTCGACCGTTGCCGGTGAGCTCGGTTCGCCCGATACGTGGCGCGACGTTCGCGGTTTTGCCCTTAAGTTCTATACGGAGGAGGGCAACTACGACATCGTCGGCAACAACACGCCAATCTTCTTCCTCCGCGACCCCATGAAGTTCCCCGACTTCATTCACTCGCAGAAGCGCCTTCCCGATTCGGGTCTGCGCGATGCCACCATGCAGTGGGACTTCTGGACCCTTTCGCCTGAGAGCGCCCACCAGGTCGCCTACCTCATGGGCCCGCGCGGTCTTCCGAAGACCTGGCGTCATATGAACGGCTACAGCTCGCACACCTACATGTGGGTGAATGAGGCTGGCGAGAAGTCGTGGGTCAAGTACCACTTCCACACCCAGCAGGGCGTCGAGTACCTCTCGAACGAGGACGCGACTCGCATTGCGGGCGAGGATGCCGATGCGCACCGCAAGGACCTCTTCGACGCGATCAAGAACGGCGATTTCCCGAAGTGGGATGTCTCGGTGCAGATCATGCCGTACGAGGACGCGAAGACCTACCGCTTCAACCCGTTCGACCTCACGAAGACTTGGTCGAAGAAGGACTACCCGCTTATCAAGGTCGGTGAGTTCGAGCTCAACCAGAATCCGGTGAACCACTTCGCGCAGATCGAGCAGGCGGCCTTCAGCCCGTCGAACCTCGTTCCGGGCATCGGTTTCTCGCCCGACAAGATGCTTCTCGGCCGCGTGTTCTCCTACCCGGATGCACAGCGCAACCGCCTCGGCACGAACTACAACCAGCTGCCCGTGAACCGCCCGGTGAACGACGTCAACACCTACTCGAAGGAAGGGGCGATGGAGTTCTTCCACTCGGGCGATGCTCCCGTGTATGCCCCGAACTCGTTCGGTCGCGCTTACCAGGATGAGCAGGGCCCGGTCGACAACGGCTGGGAGTCCGACGGCGAGATGGTGCGCGCCGCGTACACCCTCCACGCCGAGGACGACGACTTCGGCCAGGCCGGCACCCTCGTGCGCGAGGTGTTTAGCGACGAGGAGCGCGAGGAGTTCGTGAACACCGTCGCGGGCGCCCTCGACGGCGTGATCGAACCCGTGCTCTCGCGCGCATTCGAATACTGGAAGAACGTTGATCAGGAGATCGGCGAGCGCATCGAGAAGGCCGTTAAGGCCAACGCGGGCGACGCCGAGGTTCCCGGTAGCGTCCAGTAACGCACGACTCAGAAGTTCGGCCCCGTTCCTGCCGCGTTCGGTGGGGGCGGGGCCGACGTTTGCCCGCACCACGCCGCTTTGGGATTCTTGAAGCATGGATGTCATGAGCCGTGAAGAATTCGAGGCCGCGGTTGACGACGCCCTCGATTCGCTGCCGCTCGATGTCGTCACCCAGATTTCCGATTCGAACACGGTGATCCTCGTAGAGGAGGAACCCGAGGGTGATGAGGAGCTGCTCGGAGTGTTTGACGGGGTGCCGCTCACGGAGCGCGGTCATTTCGACGGTCTCATGGAGCCGGGCCGCATCATCGTGTTTCGCGGCCCGCTCACGCGCATGGCTGCGAGCCGCGAGGAGCTCGAGGAGCAAATCCGCGTGACCGTGCTCCACGAGGTCGGTCACCTCTTCGGGGTCGAGGAGGAGCGCCTGCACGCGCTCGGCTGGGGCTAGACGATCAGGACGTCGGCGGGGGAGTCCGCGATCACCGTTTGAATGGTGTTGCCGAGGTAGCGAGGGTCGTCCGTTCCCCCAAAGCGGGCCCCGAGCACGAGGGTGTCCGCGCCAGTTTTCTCAATCTCGGTGATGATTGCGTGGGCGACCTCGTCGCCGTCGTCGATGTGCCTGGTGCGAGAGTCGACATCGCGCACGCCAGCGCGGCGCGCCGTCCGTACCGCAAACGCGAGCTGCTCCGCGCTCGCATGTCGAGGATCCGACTCGACAGAGTCGCGCACGACGTTCACGAGATGCAGCGAGGTGCCGAACTGCACGGCGCGCTCAATTGCGGCGTCGAGTGCTGCCTCGCCCTTGGGGGTGGGGATGTAGGCCACGAGGATGCTCACCGTTGATCTCCTTCAGTGTTCCGTCTTCGGCTGTGGGGTGTCGCGTTCTTGCCCGCTGAGTTTTTGAATCTCATCCATCACTCTGTCCGTGATCGCGCGGCGCCTGCGGTTTTCAGGCAGGGAACGATCGATGTCGCTGAGGTCGATGGGGGTGCCGATGCGCACCTCGAGTTTCGCGCGACGCGGGCGGGGGAAGGTTTTTCCGGGAACGAAAAGCTTCTCGGTTCCCACGAGCCCCACGGGGATGATGGGCGCTCCCGTGTGTTCTTCGAGCCACGCGACACCCGTGCGGCCACGCCCGAGCTTGCCCGTTTTTGAGCGTGTGCCCTCGGGGTAAATCGCGAAGACCTCTCCTTCATCGAGTACCTCGCGGGCTTTTTCGAGCGAACCTTGCGCCGACTTAAGCGTTCCGCGCTCGACGGGAATCGAGCCCACTGTCTCGAAAAAGCGCTGTTTGATGCGGGCCGTGAGCCCGCTCTTGTGCCAAAAATCGGCTTTGATGATGTAGCGCACCTTGCGGTTGAACACGACCGGCACGAGGAATGAATCCACATTTGCGAGGTGGTTCGCGGCAATGATCACGGGGCCGGTCTCGGGCACATTCTCGAGTCCCGTGACCTTCGGCCGCCACCACGCCTTAATCATTGGGGCGACGAACGTGTGGGCGGTTTCGTAAAACACCGGCCTGCTCCTTCGGCTTGCTCTCTCGCACATGCGCCTCGCGCATGTTTCTCAGCGTAATCGCTCGGAGGTGCAGTTCCTAATGCGGGCCCGCGTGTTTAATGGATGGGGGTCCGACGGTTGCCCGGCAGGCGTCGGAACCCTTTTCGCAAGGTGCACCCCGCCACGACCGGAAGGATTTCGCTCATGCCCTCGAAGATTAACGTTGCCGTTGTGGGGCTCGGGACGAGCGCGCAAGCGGTGCACCTGCCTATGCTTCAGCGCCGCCACGATCGCTTTCAGCTCACCGCGGTCGTGGATATCTCGCCGCGCCGACTGCGCGAGGCCGCCGAAAAGTGGGGCATTGAGGAGGAGCGCCGCTACGGCAGTGTGAAAGACCTGATGGCGGCTGCGCGCAGCAAGGACGTTGAGCTGGATGCGGTTGTGTTCAGCGCCGACGGCGTGAAGGGGGAGGATATCCTCCAGATCATCAAGCGCGGCATCCCCGTTCTCGTCGAGCCGCCCGTCGCGTATGGCACCGAGGAACTTCAGGCGATCGCCGAGTTTGAGCGGATGGCCGGGCGTCCCCTCGTGATGCTCGCCTACGGCGCTGTGTACGACTCCTCTGTGAAGTTGCTCGTGGAGGAAAATCAGGCGCGCGACCTGCGCACCCTCGAGTTTGAGACGCTCATGCCGGCGAGCTCCGTGATGCACGGTAAGCACCACGTGACGTCCGCCGCCTACGATTTGCCGTCGGAGCAGCGCATTGAGCGCCGCGAAAACCTCAAGGACGCCGTCGAGAAGGGGGCGGGGCCCGGTGCGAATCAGCGCGACCGCGACATTTACGTGAAGGGGTTGCTCACGGGCGTTCTCGCACAGCTCGCCCTGATGCGCGCAACCTACGGTCCGTTGACCGAGCTGCACGGGGTGCGCCACTGGCCCGAGCAGGTGATTCCCGGCTCGATCGAGGTGCTCGGCGCGCTCGAGAAGGGCGTGCACGTTCGCCTCGTGTGGCACTACCTGCCGTTTGCGCCCGAGTTTCACGATGCGATTCGTGTCGTGACGAACCGCAGGCAGGGCCGGGTCGAGATCCCCGCCGCGGCAGATCTCGATACGCGCGGCTCGTTCACGTTCACCCAGAAATCCGACGGCGCGATTGTGAAGAGCGAGCGGCTCTCCGAGCATTCGCCCGCCTACGGCCTTCACGAGGCGTTCTACGCCTTCGTCGCGAAGGGAAAGGCGCCCGCCTACGGTCTTTCCGAGGCGCTCGAGGATCTCGAGATTTCACGAACGATCCTCGCCGAGCTCGCGCTCGTTGACGGCCGCGACATCAACGAGGCTCCCGAGGTCGAAGGCGAGGCTGACGACAACGAAGGCCGCGGTCACGGGGCTGAGGCGCGCGAGGGAAGCACCGTCGTCGCCGAGAACCCGCTCACGGAGACACCTATCGCGACCGCGCCGGAACCTGTCGAGGACGAGTTCGGGTCCGTGAGCTCGAAAGGTGCCGAGCAGGGCGAGGTTGAGATTTCCGAGCAAAGCGCGCCCGTGCAAGCGGAGCCCAGCGAGGCGGAGGGTGCAGGCGGGAACGAGCCCAGCGGGGCGTAGCCCACACGCCGCGGCGCGACACGCCGAAGGGCGGGAATCACACAAGAATTTTTTGGGGACGTCGATGCGGATCGGCGTCCCCAATTCGTCGTGGAAAACCCCGGAAATTCACCAACGAACACAGGTTGTCCACAACTCCATCCACCGTCGAGCGCGCCTGCGACGTGCATGGTTCGTGGATAACACCATCGCTGTTCACCGCGCGTTCACATGAGGCCACAGCGTGTCCACACACCATCCACATCACATTCGTGTAATTCAGTACATCTTGTGGTGTTCCCATCGATCTGCCACTAGGTGTAGTGTTGAGGACGTTGGTTCGCGCAGCCCCACAGTTGGGCTTCACGTCCCCCGTGAACACGAAGAACACCCCGCATTTTCGAAAGGCCTCTCATGGAGATCACCGTCTACACCAAGCCCATGTGCGTCCAGTGCGACGCCACCAAGCGCGCCCTCAACAAGGCTGGCCTCGAGTACACGCTCGTGGACATCACCGAGGATGCCGCGGCCCTCTCGCACGTCAAGTCGCTGGGCTTCATGCAGGCGCCCGTCGTGACCACCGTGAACGATGCCTGGTCGGGCTTCCGCCCCGACAAAATCAAGGCGCTCACCGCGCGGGCGAGCGAAATTCGCCAGGCCGCAGGCTTCTAAGCATTTAAGCGTCGTGACCTTTTGTCATGAGTAAGCTCGTCTACTTTTCGTCTGTTTCGGAAAACACCAAGCGATTCATCGAGAAGCTTGAGCTGCCCGAAGGAAGCGTCGCGCGCATCCCGCTGCGACGCACCGAAGAGCCGCTCGTCGTTGACGAAGACTTCGTGCTCATGGTGCCCACCTACGGTGGCGGCAATACCGGGGGAGCGGTCCCCAAGCAGGTTATTCACTTCCTCAACGACAAGCGCAACCGCGCACACATCAAAGGCGTGATCTCGGGAGGGAACACGAACTTTGGCGAGGCATACTGCATTGCCGGCGACATCATCGCTCGCAAATGCAACGTGCCGCACCTCTACAAGTTTGAGCTCCTTGGGACATCAAGGGACGTCACCACAGTCAAAGAAGGGTTGGAACGGTTTTGGCAGAGCTAACCGAGATGCCGGGCTACGAGCACAACAAGGCGATGGACTACCACGCGCTCAACGCCATGTTGAACCTGTACGACGCGGACGGCAAGATCCAGTTCGACAAGGACCGCGAGGCGGCCCGCGAATACTTCCTCCAGCACGTCAACCAGAACACGGTCTTCTTCCACTCGCTCAAGGAAAAGCTCGACTACCTCGTCGAGAAGGAGTACTACGAGAAGCACGTTCTCGACCAGTACACGTTCGAGTTCATCAAGTCGCTGTACAAGCGCGCGTACGCGAAGAAGTTCCGCTTCCCCACCTTCCTTGGCGCATTTAAGTACTACACGTCGTACACGCTCAAGACGTTCGACGGCAAGCGCTACCTCGAGCGATTCGAGGATCGCGTGTGCATGGTCGCTCTGACCCTCGCCGCCGGCGATCAGGCGCTCGCCGAGCGCATCGTCGACGAGGTTCTCGACGGGCGTTTCCAGCCCGCGACCCCGACCTTCCTCAACGCCGGCAAGGCGCAGCGCGGCGAGCTCGTGTCGTGCTTCCTTCTGCGCATCGAAGACAACATGGAGTCGATCGGTCGTTCGATCAACTCCGCCCTTCAGCTTTCCAAGCGTGGCGGCGGCGTGGCCCTCCTGCTGTCGAACCTTCGTGAGCACGGCGCTCCCATCAAGCAGATCGAGAACCAGTCCTCGGGCGTCATTCCCGTCATGAAGCTCCTCGAGGATTCCTTCAGCTACGCCAACCAGCTCGGTGCACGCCAGGGCGCCGGTGCCGTGTACCTCCACGCACACCACCCCGACATCCTCCGCTTCCTCGACACGAAGCGCGAGAACGCCGACGAGAAGATCCGCATCAAGACCCTCTCCCTCGGCGTGGTGATCCCCGACATCACCTTCGAGCTCGCGAAGAACAACGAGCCGATGTACCTGTTCTCGCCGTACGACGTCGAGCGGGTCTATGGCAAGCCGTTCGCGGACATCAACGTGACGGAAAAGTATCGCGAAATGGTGGACGACCACCGCATCGCGAAGAAGAAGATCCGCGCACGCGACTTCTTCCAGGTGCTCGCCGAGATCCAGTTCGAGTCGGGCTACCCGTACATCATGTTCGAGGACACGGTGAACCGCGCCAACCCCATCGGCGGCGGCAAGGTCACTCACTCGAACCTGTGCTCGGAGATCCTCCAAATCTCGACTCCGTCGACCATGAACGCGGACCTCTCCTACGAGACGCTCGGCCGCGACATCTCGTGCAACCTCGGCTCGCTTAACATCGCGAAGGCCGTGGACTCGCCCGATTTCGCAAAGACGATCGAGACGGCGATCCGCGCCCTTACGGCAGTGTCGGATTCCTCCGACATCTCCTCGGTGCCCACCATCGCGAACGGCAACAAGGCCTCCCACGCGATCGGCCTCGGCCAGATGAACCTCCACGGGTTCCTCGCGCGCGAGTCGATCCACTACGGAAGCGAGGAAGGCCTCGACTTCACGAACATGTACTTCTACTCGGTCGCGTACCACTGCATTAAGGCGTCGACCAAGATCGCTCAGGAGCGCGGCGAAACGTTCATGGGCTTCGAGGATTCGAAGTACGCGAGCGGCGAGTACTTCGAGAAGTACATCAACGAGGTGTGGGAGCCAAAGACTCAGCGCGTCCGCGAGATCTTCGAGAACTCGAGCATCCACCTGCCCACGCAGGACGACTGGAAGGCCCTCGCTGCCGAGGTTAAGGAACACGGCATGTACAACGCGTACCTGCAGGCCGTTCCGCCCACCGGTTCGATTTCCTACATCAACCACTCGACGAGCTCGATCCACCCGATCGTCTCCAAGATCGAGATCCGCAAGGAAGGCAAGATCGGCCGCGTCTACTACCCGGCGCCGTACATGACGAACGACAACCTGGAGTACTACCAGGATGCGTACGAGATCGGCTACGAGAAGATCATCGACACGTACGCCGAGGCGACCCAGCACGTCGACCAGGGCCTCTCGCTCACGCTGTTCTTCCCGGACACGGCGACGACCCGCGACGTCAACAAGGCTCAGATCTACGCGTGGCGTAAGGGCATCAAGACCCTCTACTACATCCGCCTGCGTCAGATGGCGCTCCAGGGTACGGAAGTTGAGGGCTGCGTGAGCTGCATGCTCTAGCAGGGCAATCCCGGAAGGCGCCCCGCTCACCGTCATGGTGGGCGGGGCGCCTTGCTATCCACGGGCGCGACGGGAGCTGGGCCGCCGTCGGACCCATGCCGTAAAACCCAGCCCCGCCCATACCTGCCGGTCTCGCTGGCCCTGGCCCTTGCCTGCCCTGCCTCTGGACAGGTTTTCTGAAGGTGGTGAAAAACGGCGTTAGCGGGCTGGTTTTTGACGTGTGGGGGCGATTTTTCACCACTTTGGTGAGGTGCAGGAGGTGCAGGCATGGGGAGAGGGTGTAGGCAAACGAGCGAGCAGGCCGAAAGCGGCGTGCAACGTCGTTTGTCTACACCCTCCGGTAGTGGGTGCCAGGCCAGACGGCGGGTGCCGGTCAGATGGCAGGCGGTAGGTCAGGTGCCAGACGTCTGACTACACCTCGAACGCGAGCGACCAGGAACCCGAGCGCGGGCGCAGCTGGTACTCGGGCCTCACGTCGGGGCCGCACGAGCGCGACCCCAGGCCGTGCTGCGCCACATCGAAAATGAGATGCGTGCGCTCCGGTGTGCCCAGCTCATGCGGGTGGCGAGCCTTCGTGATCTGCTCGATCGAGTGCTCACGCACCTGGAAGCCAGGCCGTTCGCGGTGGGGTCCGACGGCATCCGCGCGCACGGTGAGCCCAAAGCCCGACAGCTGAAGCTCGCGCAACCCGGGGCGGTAGCCCGACTCCTGCGGAACCGCGTACTCGACATTCAGATCCGAGACGGGCATCGAGAAGCGGCCAATGCGCGCGGCGCGGCACGAATCGACGTAGTTCTCGAGCGGACCCGAGCCGAACCACGAGGCCTCGCCGGCACCGAGCGGCGCCGTGAACTCGAGCCCGAGGCGCCCCCACACGTACTCCCAGTTCGCCGAAGGTGCGGCGTCGGCATACAACCGAAGAACGCGCGAGGCACCACCCTTCGCCCCACCGGCAGCGTCCTCGAGGCGCCACGTGATATCGAGATCGACGTAAGCGCGGCCGGCAGGCGTGCTGTAGCGGTGCACGGCGCGGACCTCATGCTCGTCGAGCCACACGCCAATGACGCGGCGCTCGAGCTTATCGATGCCGATCTCACGCCACAGCGCCGCGGTGGGCGGGGCCTGGGTTCCCGAGCCGGTCGTCTCGGCCGGGTCGGCGAGGATGTACGAGCCGAAGTCGCCAAGTGAGTCGTTCTCGGTGGGGGCGCGGAACAGGCGAAGCTGAGGACCGGCGAGATCGAGGTCGCCCAGCTTCACGAGGTCGCCGGTGCGCGGATCGAAGTGGGCCTCGCCGAGGGCGAAGGAACCGTCGGAATCTGGAACCTGACCCACCCGCTCACTGCCGCCGGCCGTCGAGGGGAGCGGCGAAGGGAAGGAAGGCGCTACAGTCTGGCTCGAATCCGTCACGGGAACCTGCGTGAATGCTACTTCGTGGCCGGCGTCGGCCCAAGCGGTGCTCTCGCGCAAAACCGCGCGGATCGTACGGAACTTCTCGCCCGAAAGTTCACCCTCGTGGCCCTCGGCGAAGGGTGGCAGAGTCAACTCCCCGGCGTAGCTGTTCCAGCCGCTTGCGGAAACTTCCTCGACGGGGCATTCGCGGCGCAGCACCTCGTGGCCGTCGACCTCATCGACGACCTCAAACACGAAGTCGTGGAGATCGCCGGCGTGGCGGAGGTCCTGGATATATGCCGCGGTGATGATGACATCGTCGAAATCGCCATCGAGGGCCCGCTCGGTATCTCCCTCCATAGCGAGGTCGAACTCAAGCTTGATCGGGCTCACGATCGCGCCGAACTCCACGAGCCCCGGAGTTGCCTCACCCGAGGAGAGCACGAGGCCATCGCACACAAACGACGAGTCGTGAACCTGCTCGCCGAAGTCGCCGCCGTAGCCGAATAACTCGGTGCCGTCTTCGGTGCGGGTCGCGATGCCGTGATCGCGCCACTCCCACACGAAGCCGCCGTGCCACTGCGGGTAGGTCTCGAAAACTTCTTCGTATTCAGTGATGCCGCCCGGGCCGTTGCCCATTGCGTGCACGTATTCGCACAGGATCATGGGGCGCTTCGCGAGCTCGGCGTTGCGTCCAGGCATTGTGCCGCCAAACTTGCCGTGCCCGAGAGCCATTTCGCGCATTGTCTCGATCGGCGGATACATGCGCGACACGAGATCGGTGTACTGACCGTCGTAATCCTGCTCGTAATGCACGGGGCGCTCCGGATCGCGGCGGCGAAGCCAGTTCGCCATCTGCGCCATGTTCGCGCCCGTGTGGCCCTCGTTGCCGAGCGACCACGAGACGATCGACGGGTGGTTCTTGTCGCGCTCGAAGAAACGCTCGACGCGGTCAAGAAGCGCGTCCCGCCAGCGCGGATCGTTCGCGGGAACATCGCGCCAGTTTTCGCCAAGGAAGCCGTGCGCTTCGTAATCGCACTCGTCCATGACCCAAAAGCCCAGCTCATCGGCAAGGTCGAAGAGTTCGGGATGCGGCGGGTAGTGGGAGGTGCGGATCGCATTCACGTTGTGGCGTTTCATGAGCAGAAGTCCCTCGCGAGCCTTCTCGCGGTCCCACACGCGGCCAAGCTTCGGATCGTACTCGTGGCGATTCACGCCGCGAATGCGCAGCTTCTTACCGTTGACGCGCCACTCGTGGCCCACGATCTCGACGCGCCTAAAGCCCGTGCGGATCGTCAGAGTCTCGGCCTCGTTCGATACGGTCGCGGTGTACAGGCGCGGGCAGTCCGCGCTCCACGGTTCCACTTCGGGGATCGGGATGGGGCCGACGGCTGCTGGGCTCTCGAACGTCTCCGAAATTCCAAGCTCGTCGATTGCGACCGTGACGGGGAACGCTGCCTCCTCCGCGCGAATCTCCGGAATGAGCGTGCCGGGCCCGGGAGCGGAAGGGCCGTTCGTCGGGTCGAAATCGGCGCGCAGCCAGGCATCCTCGATGCCGGCGGCCGGGCGGAACAGGAGCTCAACGTCGCGGTAGATGCCGGGCAACCACCACTGGTCCTGGTCCTCGAGGTATGTGTTCGAGGACCACTGGTGCACGCGCACGTGCAGAACGTTCTCGCCCTCGACGACGAGGTCCGTGACGTCGAGCTCCTGCGTGAGGCGCGAGCCGCGCACGACGCCCGCCTGCTCGCCGTTGAGGCTGATGATCGCGAGGGACTCGATGCCGAGGGTGCGCAGATACACGCGCGCGCCGTTCTCGAGCTCCGCGATCTTCTCAGCACTCAGCGTGAAGCGAGTGCGGTAGTCGCCAGTCGGGTTGTCGTCGGGAACGTTCGGGGCATCCACGGGGAAGGGGAACTGGACGTTCTGGTACGCGGGGGCGCCGTATTTTCCGAAGTCGCCGTACTCGCCGCCACCGGTAAGAACCCAGTGCGAAGGAACGGTGATGTCGTCCCAGCCCGAGTCGTCAAAGTCCACTGTCGGAGCCGAATCGCCCGCGCCCTCGGCGCTGCGGGAATACGCGAACTTCCACGTGCCCGCGAGGCTTACCGTTTCAGCATTCGTAGAAAGGTGGCTGCGGGGCGAGATCCGCGCACCTGAGCCGGGGGAGTAGGAGGTGATTTCGTGAAGTGTACTCATGAGGTCTTCCTTGTCCGGTTGAGTGGGTGGTCTTAGCCTTTGGTTGAACCCATCGTGAGTCCCGAAACGAACTGACGCTGCAGAACGAAGAACAGGATCAGGATGGGTAGAGCTGCGAGGATCGAGCCCGCCGAGAGAAGGTTGTAGTCGGTGAAGAACGAACCTTTGAGGTTATTCAGGGAGCTCGTCACGGGGAACTTGTCGCCCTTTTGCAACAGCACTGTAGCCCAGAAGAATTCGTTGTAGATCCAGGCCGTTTGCAGCGTCGCGAGGGCGGCGAGCGGGGTGCGGCACAGCGGAATCGTGAGGGTCCAGAACTGCGACCACACCGAGGCGCCGTCCACGTCGGCCGCTTCGTAGATTTCCGCCGGGATGGCCTTCATGTAGTTCGCGAGCACGAACGTGCAAAAGCCCGTTTGGAACGCCGTGTTGACGATGATGACGCCAAGGTGCGTGTCGAGGAGCGAACCGGAGGCCGAGAGAAACTCGGGGATCGGGGTCCACATGAACATGCGGTAGACCGGCACGAGAAGCGACTGCGGCGGGAGCAGGTTCGCGGCCACGAAGAAGGCGAGCATCGCGAGGTTGAACTTGAACGAGAAGCGCGCGAGAACGAACGCCATGCACGAGCTCAACGCAAGGGTGAACACGACCGCGAAGAAGGTAATGATGAGGGAGTTGAGGAACGACTGGGTGAAGCCGCCCTGCTCCCACGCATTCACGAAGTTGTCGAGCGTGAAGCCGCCGAAGCTGAAGTAGCCGTGCTGGCTCGTGTAGCTGTAGTCGCGGAACGAGTTGAAAAGCGCCCACAGGAGGGGGAACAGCCACGCGAGGGCGACGATCAAAAGGAAGACGTTGAGAAACGCCCTTGAAACGGTAAGGTTCTTTTTCTTCGGGGTCATGTCAGTTCTCTCCCTTGAGCATGATGCGCAGCTGAATCACGATGAAGATTGAGCTCATGATGAGCATGATCGTGGCGAGCGCACTACCGAAGCCGATGCGGCTTGCCTCGCCCACGACGTTCGAGGTCACGAGGGTCGAGATGAGCTCGAGGCCGTTGCGGCCCTTGTTGATGATCCACACGATGTCGAACGCGCGAAGTCCCTCGATGAACGTGATCACGAGCAGCAGGATGTTCACGGGGCGCAGCACGGGGAAAATGATCTGGAAGAACGTGCGGGTGGGGCTTGCACCGTCAAGTGCGGCCGCCTCCTTGAGAGCGGGGTCAACGCCCTTGAGGCCAGCTAAGTAGAGCAGCATGATGTAGCCAACGTGGCGCCACCCGTTCGCGATGATCGCGGCATAAAGGTTGATGTTCGGATCGCCGTACCAGTCGATCTGCGTGCCAAGAATGGCGTTGATGAAGCCCTGATCGCGGCTGTACATGAGCTGCCAGATGAAGCCAATGAGCGCGGCCGAGAGCACGACTGGAAGATAGAGAGAAGTCTGGTAGAACTTCGTGAGCTTCAGTTCTTTATCGAGGAGGACCGCGAGGAACATCCCGAGCGGGGTGAAGACGAAGAACAGCACGAGAAGCCACACGACGTTGTGCCACAGCGCCGGCCAGAACGGCGGGTAGATCGTGAACATGTCGATGTAGTTCTGGATGCCAACGAAATGAATGTCGCCGAGGCCGCCGATGCCGTCCCAGTTGCTGAAGGACAGGATCACGGTGCATAGGGCGGGAATCCACACGAAAACGCCGACGATCACGAGCGGGATGATGCTCATCGCGATCACGGTGAATTTGTCCCAGCCGTGCAGCTTGGCTAGCGGTCCGATCTTTTTGGACACGACTCGCTCCTTGGATTGGGGTCGAAAATAGGGGTCAGGACTCGGCAGGGAAGATGGACTTCTTCTGCTTCTCGATGTCGCGAAGGATCGAGTCGATCGAGTCGGGGTTCTTCAGGAAGTTCTGCAGCGACGGGCTGATGACCGTCGAGGCGAAGTCGGGGCGCGTATCGCGGTCGAGGAACTGCGAGATCGCGCTCGCGTTGGTGATGAGCTCGACGGCTTTCTTCTGGAGCTTCGAGTAGTTGCTTTGATCCTGGTCAGTTCTCGGCGAGATCACGGAAGGATCGGCATCGAGCTTGTACTGGATGGCGTCGGCCGTCGCGAGGTAGGTAAGGAGTTCCTTCGCCTTCTTTTCGTTGTGGGGCTTTGTCGCCATCATCCAGCCGTCAATCGGGGCTTCGACGACGTCGGCACCGATCGCCGGATCGAATTCCGGGAAGGTGAAGAAGTCGAGATCGTCTGGGTCTTCGCTGTCGGCCCACTGCTGGTCGATGAACATCCCTATCGTGTACATCGCGGTTTCTTCCTTGAGCATCGACTGCGCGGCTTCCTGCCACGTGCGCCCGAGCGGGTCGGCCTGCTGGTAGGGGAGGAGCTCGCGCCAGGCCGCGAAGATGTTCTTCACTTCTTGGCTCTCCCACGATTCCTTGCCGGCCATGAGTGAGACGTGGAAGTCGTAGCCGTTGACGCGAAGGTCGAGCATGTCGAACGTGCCCATGGCCTCCCAGCCGTCCTTATCGCTGAACGCGATAGGCGTGAGCCCTGCGGCTTTGATGTCCTCGTTGAGGGCGAGCCATTCGTCGAACGTCGCCGGCTCGCTCCAGCCGTGTTTCTCGAACACGCTCGGCTTGTAGAACACTGCCCACGGGTAATAGTTCCACGGGATGAACACGAGGCGCCCATCATCGGCGGAAGAGGCGACCTTCATCGACTCGGGCATGCCATCAATGTTCTCCCACACGTCGCTCAGGTCGCTCACGAGGCCGCGCTCGGCGAAGAACCGCGCGCGGTAGCCCGCGAACCACGTGAACACGTCGTCCGGGTTGCCCTGGAGGTAGTTGTTGATGCTTTCCTTGAAGGTCTCGTGGTCGACCGTGTTGATCTCGACCTTGCCGCCCTTCCACGACTCGAGCATGTCCAGCACGGCTTGTTTCGGGATGGCATCGCTTTGATGGGATCCGACGGTGACAGTATTTGGGTCGTTGTTGGCGCCGCAGCCTGCGAGCAGGGCGAGCGCACTCACGCTGGCTCCCGCACCGAGCACGGCGCGACGGCTCGCGGTGGCCTCGCGGATTGCGCGGACCGACGCGGGGATCTCGTGGATCCAACTGTCGTTCATGTGGTTCTCCTTTGAATCTTTCGTTCGTGGAAGTGCTAGGTCGTTTCGCGCACCACGAGGGTCGTGGGAAGCGTGAGCGAGTGGATTGGTTGGCCCTCGCCGATGGCGTTGAGCAGACGCGCCCCGCTCGCACCGACGTCGAAGATCGGCTGCGCGATGGTCGTGAGCGCCGGGGTCGTTTCGGCGGCGAAGGCGTGGTCGTCGAATCCCACGACCTTGACGTCGTCGGGGATGCTTCGACCTGCTTCGCGGAGCGTGGCGAGAACGCCGAGGGCTTGGCGGTCCGAGCCGCACAGGATCCCATCGATGTCGGTGTGGCGCGCGAGCAGCTTGCGCGTGGCCGAGGTGCCGCCGCCGGTTGAATAAGGTGCGTGGATGACCTCGAGCGGGGCGGTGTCGAGTGCCGAGAGCTGGCCCGCGACGCGATCGTGGGCACCCTGCGCCGATTCCGGACCCGCGATGATCGCGATGCGACGGGCGCCGCGCTCAACCAGGTGGCGCGCGCCGAGCTCGCCGCCCTGGCGGTCATCGATCGTCACGGTCCATGTATTCTCTCGGCCGTCAACGAGGGGGCCGAGCACGATCGTGGGGATCGCGGTGCTCATTGCTTCGAGCAGCGGATCGTCGATGTGGGGCGAGAGCACGAGCGCGCCGTCGACCCGGTTCGGGGCGAGCTGGCGCAGCGTTCGCTCTCGCTCCTCATCGGTTGTGGCAAAAAGAAGATTGAGCGCGATGTCTCCGCCCACGAGCGCGGAGTTGATGCCCTGGAGCATCCGCCCGAAAGTCGGGTCGTCGAAAAGCTCGCCGTAGGGTTCGGTGAGGATCGCGGCATAGACGTTGCTCTTGCCCGAGGCGAGGGAGCGTGCGTGCGCGTTGGCGCGATACCCGGTTTCAGCGATGGCCTTTTCCACTCTGGCACGCGCTTCGGGGGAGGAGATCTGACCGTTGAGCACGCGTGAGACCGTGCTGCGGGACACGCCCGCGGCGCGTGCGACATCGTTGATCGTGGCCACGCGTGTCCTCCTCTTCGCTGAGTTGCGCACCCCCATGCATTGCGGAGTTTTGCGCGCCTCGCGGCCGAAGAGCCACCTGACGCACACCCGGTGGGAGCGCTCCCAGTCACTGTAGCGTGGGCCACCAGAAGAATGTCAAATCCACCACTCAGCGGGCTAGAAAGCGCGTTTTACGTGCTCGCGGTGTAAGCGGGGGTGATGGTCACGCTTCTGGGAAGTGGCCCACCGTTTGGACCTGTAGCTGCTGGCCTTCGAGCTGCTTCCTCCGCTCGTACTCTTTTGCCTGGCCGTCGAGCGCGAGGGCAATGATCACGATGATGCCGATGATCGCAAAAATTGAGCCCACGATGCCGCCGATGCGCTGAAGAAAATACGTCGTCTCGCTCGGCTCGTTCGCGTCGCGGTCCCGATAGCGCCACGCATAAAAAGTGCGCCACACGTGCTGTGGCGAAATCGCGTACCACAGCGCGAAAAAGAGACACAGTGCAAGCGCGAGGATCGCCAAGACCACCATAATTGAGCTCCCGTCTGCTGACGTTCTTAACCATTCTTGATTGCGTTCGTGACCATACCGCCCACAGACACACGAGAATGCAGGCGCCAAAGAAAATGAACGCGAGGATCATGGACGGCAGTGGCACGAGCCCTACCCCTACCTCGCGGCCTGAAGGTAATAACCAAACATTGCGATCGCCCCCATGACGATGATGGCACCGCCTACCCTCATGAGCGCGAGACGCGCCGAGCTTGGTTCGTTTGCTTCACGATCCTTATATGCCCACCCCATGGTGATTTCCCATGTCTGGAAAGGGGAAACAGCCATCGCTGCTCCGTAGACGATGAGCAGGATAAACACGAGCGACATGAACGGCATGAGGTCTCCTGACTACTGCGGGCGTGATCTACGGCTCACCCTAAGACGCGCCGCTGAGAGCAAGTCACGCGAACCCATCGAGTCGTCGACTCGACTCGCTAGGATGGGCAAGGTATGCCGCGTGGGCAAGCGTCGGAACCCCCGAGCTTACGCTGGCAGGGATGGGGCAGCCGGCTGAGCCGGCCTGGAGTCCGACGTCTGCTGGGACCATCGTTGCGAAAGGACGAGCGTGAACACCGATCACATCAAACACAGCGTGCAGGCCATCAACTGGAACCGCATCCAAGACCCGAAAGACCAGGAAGTGTGGGATCGCCTCACGGGCAACTTCTGGCTTCCCGAAAAGGTGCCGCTCTCGAACGACATCCAGAGCTGGTCGAAGCTCAATGAGCAGGAGCAAGAGCTCGTGATGCGCGTCTTCACCGGGCTGACGCTGCTCGATACCGTGCAGGGAACCGTCGGCGCCATTTCGCTGATCCCCGACGCGGTGACCCCCCACGAAGAAGCCGTGTACACCAACATCGCGTTCATGGAATCCGTGCACGCAAAGAGCTACTCGCAGATCTTCTCGACGCTCTCCAACACCAAGCAAATCGATGAAGCATTCCGCTGGAGCGAGCACAACGAGGCCCTCCAGAAGAAGGCGAAGATCGTTCTCGAGTACTACACCGGTGACGATCCCGAAAAGCGCAAGGTCGCCTCGACCCTCCTCGAGAGCTTCCTGTTCTACTCGGGCTTCTATTTGCCGATGTACTACTCGAGCCGCGGCGAACTCACGAACACCGCAGACATCATCCGCCTCATCATCCGCGACGAGGCCGTTCACGGCTACTACATCGGCTACAAGTACCAAAAGGCCGTGGAGAAGCAGTCGCCCGAGCGCCAGGCAGAGCTCAAGGACTACACGATGAGCCTGCTCATGGACCTCTACGACAACGAAGAGGAATACACCGAAGACCTCTACGACCCGGTCGGCTGGACCGAGGACGTCAAGATGTTCCTCCGCTACAACGCCAACAAGGCCCTCATGAACCTCGGCTACGAGGCGCTGTTCCCGCAGGAGTCGACCGAGGTCAACCCCGCGATCCTCGCCTCGCTCTCGCCGAACGCCGACGAGAACCACGACTTCTTCTCCGGCTCCGGCTCGAGCTACGTCATGGGCAAGGCCGTCGAGACCGAGGACGACGACTGGGACTTCTGATCTAAGCGGTTCTTCGCAACCGTTAACGCGGTGGGCGGCACGTTTGACGACGTGCCGCCCACTTTTCTCGATGCCGGTCCTTCGTTAGTGGCGTGGCGGAAGCATTTCAGCAAAGGTGTACTGCATGTTCGGTAAAGAAGAGTGAAATTTCGAGTGACGTGCAGCTTTGCTAAGTTTTTTCCCAGGTAGGATTGAGGTTGGTTGACGATCTTTCAACCGCCCGGGCACCGTTAGCAAACCCAGGTTCGCCAACACCGCCCGGGACATTTGTGAACCTGGTTCACTTCAACAGAAAGTAGTCATTCCAATGTCTCTTATTTGGGCAATCATTTCCTGGATCATCATTGGTGGCCTCATCGGCCTTATTGCTCGCGCAGTCATGCCGGGCAAGCAGTCGATGGGCATGGGGATGACCATCATCCTTGGTGTCATCGGCGCAATCGTCGGTGGCCTCATCGGTGGTCTCTTCGGCGACGGTGGCTGGAGCTCGCTCCTTGACAACCCGTGGTCGCTGTGGACGATCCTGCTTTCAGTGATCGGTGCGCTCGTGGTCATGTTCGTCTACGGACTGCTCACGAAGTCCGACAACTGATCGTGACGCATCAATAGGAACACGCGCATAGCGCAAGCGCCCACCTCCGGATCTCCGGGGGTGGGCGATTTTCATAGGCAAAGCAGCCCGGATTTGTGCGGCGGTCCCAGTTTTGCCGGCGCAGCGCCGGCTTGTTCCCGGCGCAGCCCTCGGCCTGTTCCCGAGCCCCGGGCCTCCCCGTCACGGATTATGAAGAATCTGGGCTCGGGGCGAGGTGTGAGGCTTGGAGTGCGGCGGTTTCTTCATGAAGTGGCACGGTGTTGAGGGGCGGGGAGATTTGGCGGCCCCTGCGCGAGGTTTGGTTGGTCTCGCTGCGGTTTTGGGCTGGCACCGTCGCGGATTATGAAGAATCTGGGCTCGGGGCGAGGTGTGAGGCTTGGAGTGCGGCGGTTTTTTCATGAAGTGAGTCGACCAAGGAGATAGCAAAAGAGATGGGCCAGGCGCGAGACAAGGACGCGGAACTGCCCGGCCCGAGAGGCCGGGCAGCCAGTGCCTACTCCTCGTAGGCTGCCTTCGCGGTTTGTACGGCTCGTAGACGCGCGAGATCGAGCTTCGAGCCGCGATCAAAATCGACGACGCCGTTCTTTTCCTGGAACACGTCGGTGAGCTGCGTGTAGCAGTAGCCGAACATGAGCGGGTTGGTCAGAAGAACGTTCGTCAGGGCCTCGAAACGCTCGTACAACTCTTCTTCGCTGCGCACCCGGTTGCCGTACCCCCACGACTCGGCCTGGTCTTGACCGGTAAATTCGGCGGCGCGGGCCTCTTGCTCGTTCCACCAGATGCCGCCGTATTCGGAGACGAAGAACGGCTGGCCCCCGTAGGGGACGGAGAAGTGACCGTCAGCGAACGGCATCTCGTTCGGGGCGAGCTCACGCCTGTTGACCTGCGGATTTCCTTCGGCGAGTGGTGCCTGTTCGCGAGCGAAAACTTCCGGATCCTGCTCGTAGGAGTGCGAGTCATAAATATCGGCGCCGCGCACGCGGTGGCTGTAGCCCGAAGCGTCGATGACCGGGCGCGATGGATCCGCGAGTTTTGTGGCGTTGTACATCGCGTGGGTGACGTCGTCGAGCACGGTGATGCGGTCGTGCAGCACCTGGTGCGTTTCATTGAGGGGGCACCAGCCGACGATGCTCGGGTGGGAGAAGTCGCGTTCGAGTGCCTCGATCCACTGCGCAACAAAGCTCGACGTGGGCTCCTGGTTGTAGCCGAGGGGGCCTCGCCCGGATACGCCCCAGTCACCGAATTCGCCCCAAACGAGGTAGCCATAGAGGTCGGAAAAGAACAGCATGCGTTCCTCAAACACCTTTTGATGTAAGCGAGCGCCGTTAAAGCCAGCAGCGAGGGCAATCTGGATGTCGGCGAGCATCGCCTCGTCGGAGGGCGCGGTCATGAGGGTTTCTGCCCAGTATCCCTGGTCGAGCACGAGGCGCTGGAACACGCGCTCACCGTTGATGCGGAATTCGGTGCCCTCGAGGGCGGTTGAGCGCAGGCCAGCGTAGGAGTGTACTTCGTCGATCAGACCGCCGTCGGAATCAAGGAGCCGGGCCGTGAGGCGGTACAGCTCGGGCTTGCCCGCCGCCCACACGCGCACGTGCTCGTCCGGTACGGTGACGCGCACGCGTGGCGCGAGGTCAAGGTCTGCGCGGGCGCTTGCGGTGGCCAGGGGGGCACCTTCGGGGGTTCCGACGGTGACTTCGACTCGTGTGCCCTTCGTGTTGTGGGTGAGCGGCAGCGTGATGTCGAAGGAGCGGTCGGCGAGTGATGGCGTGGTGCGAACGGCCCGGATGGCGTGCGCGGGCACTCCCTCGAGCCACACCGTTTGCCAGATGCCGGTTGTGCGCGTGTATTGGCAGTGCGTGGAGTCGTGCCACGTGGCTTGTTTGCCTCGGGCCTGGGCATCCCAGCGGGAGTCGCGAGCGCGCACGACGATCGTTGCCGTGTCGCCGGGACGCACGACGCCGCGGAGGTTTGCGTGGAAGGGGGTGAAGCCGCCGCGGTGGCGAGCAACTTCAACGCCGTTGACCCACACCGTCGCATCGTGGTCGACGGCACCGAAGTGGAGGACGGGGACGAGAGGTTCGCCGGCGGGACCGTCGGCCCACTCGGCTGGGATTTCTATCTCGCGGCGGTACCAGACGGCTTCCATGAAGTCGGTGTGCTCGATGCCGGAAGCTTCCGATTCGGGCGCGAATGGGACGAGGATCGAGCCTTCAAGGGGGCGGTCGAGAAGACCGCGCTCGCGGCCCGTGTCGCCGGCGTCGATCTCGAATTCCCACGTGCCGTTGAGGTTGAGCCACGTGGGGCGGTGGCACTGGGGGCGCGGGTGTTCGGGCTTGGGGACGTCGGTCGCGGCGGAGAGGGGAGCGTCGAGGAGGCTCGCGAGGTGCTCGGCTCGTTCAGCGAGTGCCTTCAGCTCGGGGACTGCGGCGAATTCGGGAAGGAGTGGCATTCTGGATTCCTCACGTCGTCGTGTGTTCTGATGGGGCCCAGTCAATCACGGCAACACGCAAAATTGCAACGTGAGAAAAACGCTGGCTTAGTCGCCGAGGGTGGAGGTGCGGATCGCGAGCGTGTGCGGCACGAGGAATGTCGAGCCCGATCCGAGTGCGGTCACCTCTGCAGCTTCCGCGCCTTTCGCGAAAGAATCATCGCCGAGAGCCGCGAACAGCGCCGCCGATACGAGGCACTCGAGGTCCGGTGCGACCGAGGTGAGCGGGGGAGTGGCGTGTGCCGATTCCGGAATGTCGTCCCAACCGGTCACGAGGACATCGGTGCCAATAGAGAAACCGGCCTCTCGAAGAGCTTCGCACGCACCGAGGGCAAGCAGATCGTTCCCGCCCACGATGGCGTCGAACGGAAGGGTCTTCGCGCTACCTGAACCTGAAATGAGGGACTTTACCTGCGCATACCCTTCGCGCCGCGTCCATTCGGTGGTGTGGATCAAAAGCTGATCGCCGGGGGAGATTCCCGCGAACCGGCAAGCTGCACGAAAGCCCGTGAGGCGCTCTGTTCCCGTGGAAGCAACGCCTTCCTGGGCGCCGAGAAACAGGGGGCGCGTGGCGCCACGCTCGGTTATGTGTCGCACGACGTCGACCGCGCTCGCGGTGTTGTCGATGCTCACGTGGTGAATGCTGCCGTGGTCGGCAACCGCTTCTCCCAGGACGACCGTGGGAAGCGGCGAATGCTCGGCGAGTTCGCGAACAGTCTCGGGAAGAAGTGGGGCCATGATGAGCGCACCGAAAGAACGTTTAGCGAGGCCGCGCGCGTATCGGCGTTCAATGTCGGCGTGCTCGCCCGTGAGCTCGATGCTCACGCTGTAGCCAGCACGTGCCGCGACGTTGTGGAACGTCTCCGCGAGGCGCGCAAAATACGGATTGAGCAGGTGGGGGATCACGAGCGCTACCGTGCGGGTGGCCTTACCGCGGATCTCTCGCGCCGACTCGTTTGGCACGTAGCCGAGTTCGTCGATCGCCGCGAGAACCTTGTCGCGCGTCGCGGGCTTCACAACGGGGCGGTTGTTGACGACGTTGGAAACGGTCTTCCACGACACGCCAGCGCGAGCGGCGACGTCCTTGATGCTTGCGCGTTTGTACGGCTCAGGCTCGTTCATGGTGCGCCCCCTTTCTGGACGTGAGAAGTGGTTTCAGTCTAGGGCCAGTAGGCGTCGGACCGCGTGTGTGGCCCTCCCGTGCAGTGCGAGGGGCCCGCGTTCGGGAGTTGACGTGAACTCGATCGCGGTGGCAGAATCTCACGTGAGAATCAAAGGTGAGTTACACCGCACACCTGTCAACGATGACGAGGAAGGTGAAGCGCCATGCCAAGCGCGTACAACAATCACACCCCGCCGGGGCTCAGTCGCCGGTCGCTCCTTGCGGGTTTTGGCGCCGGCGCACTCGGGCTTGGGCTTGCCGGGTGTGGAGCCGCGCAAGCGGACCCGTCGAAGGTTGCCGTGTGGGATCTCTTCAGCGGTGCCGACGGTGAAAAAACTCGCGGGATGATCGCCGAGGTCGTCGAGGAAAACCCGGGCCTGAATGTCGAGCCCACGACCCTCAGCTGGGGCAACCCGTACTACACGAAGCTCGCGATGGCTGCTGCATCGAGTGCACCGCCGAGCACGGCGATTATGCACGTGAGTCGCGTCGCCGGCTTCGCGCCGGGCGGCCTCATCGAGCCGTGGGACATGAGCCTGTTCGAAGAATTTGACGTCTCGACCGACACGTTCACCAAGGCCCTTTTGGAGGCGTGCCAGTACGACGGCAAACAGTACGCAGTGCCGCTCGACACACACCCCTTCATCAGCTTCTTTGATCGGGACGTTGCGGAAAAAGCCGGGGTACTCGAGTCCGACGGCACCCTCGCGATCGACTCGCCCGAAGCGCTCCAGGAAGTCGGCACCAAGCTCGGCGAAGTGACTGGCGGGCCTGGAATCGCGTTCGGCTATCAGCTCGATACCGCGCAAGCCTGGCGCCTCTTTTGGGGCCTGTTCCACCAGACCGGTGGCGAGTACAGCTTCGAGCCCGGCGAAAAGGCCGATATGGATATCGACGCGGCCGCGCGCGTGGTCGCTGCGGTCAACTCGTGGATGGACGACAAGTGCATGGCGTCCTCGCAGGACTACCCGGGCGCGCTTTCCGCCTTCAACGGAGGGCGTAACGCCATGATCTTCTCCGGCGTATGGGAGCTCAACGGTTTCAAGGAAAGCGTCAAGTCGCTTGCGGGTGCACCGATGCCGACGATGTTCGGCACTCCCGCGAACTACGCCGACTCCCACACCTACGTGTTTCCAAAGAACCGCCGCATGACCGACGAGCTCAGGCGCAGCACTTACCTTTTCGTGTCGTCGATGCTCAAGAAAGGTGACCAGTGGGGCGCCGCCGGGCACATTCCCGGTTACCTCCCGTCACAGGGGGAGCCCGCCTACCGCAAGCTCGAGATTCAAAACCAGTACAAGGATGCTGCCGAGACCGTCGTCGTGGACCCGAAGGTGTGGTTCGCGGGTGCTGGTTCCGATTTCCAAAACCGCGTGTGCCAGCGGCTTATCGAGGGCTTTCGCGGAAGCGTTGAACCGCAGCGGGCGATCGAGGGAATGCTCGACGTCATCAGCGGCATCGCTATGCAACCCAACCCCACCGAATAAGGAGGTCATGCCATGAATGAACGCGCACGCTTCACCTCCCGCGGTGCGGGATGGTTCGCCCTTCCCTACATGATCCTTTTCATCCTCTTCCTCATCGTCCCCATCGTGTGGGGCCTGTGGATGAGTTTCACCGACCAGTCGCTTGCGTCGACGAACAGTGGTTTCGTGGGGATCGATAACTACCTCGAGGCTTTCACGAGCCCCGATATGTACTCGAGCCTCTTGAACACACTGTTCTTTACGCTGATTTCGTCAGTTCCGCTCGTCATCCTCTCGTTCGTGCTCGCCTACCTCGTTGTGACGGGCCTTCCGGGTCAGTGGCTCTGGCGCCTCACGTTTTTCGCCCCGTATTTGCTCCCCGTCTCGGTCGTGACTGCGATGTGGGGAATGATGTTCTCGAACGACTTCGGTCTCATCAACGGTCTTCTCGTGCACTTGGGGTTCGACCAGATCGGGTGGCTGAGCGACAAACAGATCGCGATGTGGGCGATTGCCATCACGACCGTGTGGTGGACGATTGGCTTCAACTTCCTGCTGTATCTCTCGGCCCTCCAGAACATCCCCGACACGGTGTACGAAGCCGCGCAGGTGGATGGTGCAGACGCGTGGCGCCGCCTGAGGTCAGTGACGCTGCCGATGATGCGGCCCACGACCGTGCTGATCGTTCTTCTGCAGATCCTCGCCTCGCTCAAGGTCTTCGACCAGATCTTCCTCATGACGGCGGGCGGCCCCGACGGCGCCACTCGCTCAATCATTCAGTACATCTACGACCAGGGCTTCTCCGGCTACCGCGTCGGATACGCCTCGGCCGTGTCCTACATCTTCTTCGCGATGATCGTTGTCGTCTCACTCATCCAGGTAGCGATCACGAACCGTAACGCAAAGGAGCGTTAGACATGAGTACCGCAGCAACCACCCTCGAAACCCCGGCCGGGGACAGGCGCAGCCTGAAGACGCGTGTGAGCCAGAAGCGTGACGAGAACGCGCGCCAGCGCTCCCTGACCCTAGGCTCCTCAAAAGCGTCACGCGTGATCGCGTTCGTTGCGCTCGCGTTCCTCGCTCTGTGCTGGGCGATTCCCATCCTGTTCGCCCTTCAACTTTCGTTGAAAACGGAAAGCGATGCCTCCGCTGCGCCACTCACGTTCTGGCCATCCGAGGGGTGGACTTTCGAGAACTACGCAAACGTGATCGCCGCGGGCGACATCCCGCTGTGGATCTGGAATTCTATCCTCGTTTCTGCGATCGTCACGATCATCACCCTCGTGACCTCCGTACCCGCCGCGTACGTGTTCTCGCGCTACAACTTCCGTTTCAAGAAGCTGTGTTTCGCGCTCACGATCGCCGCGATCATGGTGCCACCGCAGATCCTCATCGTTCCGCTGTTTGAGCAGATGAAATTCATGCGGCTGTCGGACACCCTCGGGGGCGTGATTCTCCCGCAGGTCGTCGCACCTCTCATGGTGATCGTGCTCAAGAACTTCTTTGATCAGCTCCCGATCGAACTCGAAGAAGCTGCGAAGCTCGATGGTGCATCGATGCTGCGCACCCTCACGTCGGTGATCCTTCCGCTTTCGCGCTCGATCATCGTTGCCGTGGGCATCTTCGTGTTCATCGGTTCATGGAACAACTTCCTGTGGCCGTTCATCATCACGAACTCGCCCGAGCTCATGACGATCCCCGTGGGCCTCGGCACCGTTAAGAACGCCTACGGCGTGCAGTACGCGCAGGGGATGGCGAGCGCCGTGATCGGTGCGTTGCCCCTGCTCATCGTGTTCGTGCTCTTCCAGCGTCACATCGTGCGGGGCTTCGCCACGACGGGAATGGGCGGTCAGTAATTTCCGATGACCGGCATGGGTGGCCAGTAGACTGGAACAACCGCGAGGCGCCGGGGCCACTCGGCGCCTCGACTCGAGCATCAACGAGGAGCACGATGAGTCACGAAACGATGTCCCAGCATTCGACCGCCGCCGACGATTCGGCGGATCGCCACCTCGACCCGCGGCTCGCGCACAAGGCCCGCGAGCTCGCCGCGCAGGGCACGGTGCTCTTGCGCAATGACGGCGTGCTGCCTCTCGCCCCGCAAAGCCGCATCGCACTCTTTGGCCGCACGGCGAAGGACTGGCTCGCCGTTGGCTACGGTTCGGGCGGCGACGTGAACCCGCCCTACATCACGAACCTCACGGACGCGCTGCGCGAGTCGGAAGCCGTTGACGTCGACGAAGAACTCGCTGCGGCCTACGACCGCTTCAGCGAGGAGCAGCCCGCGGACCCGGGCACGGTGTGGGGCAAGTGGCCCACGCATTATCCCGAGCTCGAGCTTGCGGATGAACAGATCACCGAAGCGGCGAAGCGCAACGACCTGGCCATCCTCGTGATCGGCCGCGCCGCTGGCGAAGACCGCGATGCTGAGCTCGTACCCGGCTCCTACTACCTCACCGAGCAAGAAGAATCCCTGCTCGCGCGAGTCACGAAGGCGTTCGACCGTACGGTCGTCGTGGTCGACGCGGGCAACGTCATGGACCTCTCGTGGGCCGAGCGCTACAGCATTTCGGCGCTCCTCATCGCATGGGCGGGCGGCATGGAATCCGGTAACGTCCTCGCCGACGTTCTCACGGGCGTGCGCGAGCCGGGTGGTCGCCTCACCGCTTCGATCGCCCGCCGCTACGAGGATGCCCCCACTGCGAAGAACTTCGGGGACCCCGACGTCACCACCTATGTCGAGGACGTCTTCGTGGGCTACCGCTACTACGAAACCTTCGCTCCCGAGGCCGCCCAATTCCACTTCGGCGAGGGTCTCGGCTACACGTCGTTCTCGTTCGGCTTCGGAGAGTTCAGTTCCGACGCCACCCGCGCCCGCATCGACGTCACGGCAAAAAACACGGGCGAGCGCGACGGCGATACGGTTGTGCAGGCCTACATCGAAACCCCAGACGGGAAGCTTTCCCAGCCCGCGCGTCGCCTCGCGGCCTTCTCCCGCACGGGCCGCGTTGCGGCAGGCGAAAGCGCCGCGGTGAGGCTCGAGGTGGACCTTCGCGATTTCGCTTCCTACGACGACTCCGGCGCGACCGGCCACCGCAGCGCCTACGTGCTCGAGCCCGGAACCTACCGCCTCCACGTGGGGCAGAGCGTCAAGGACACCGAGGTCGCGGGTGGCATCGAGATCGACGAGCTCATCGTCGTGCGCGAGGTTGAAGAGGCCTCCTCGATCCAGAAGGGCTGCGGCTTCGACCGCATGATTCTTAAGCGCGACGGTGAGGGCCGGGCAACCGTCGGATATGAGAAGGCGCCCGAGGAGCAGCGAGATCTTGCAAGTCGCATTCTCGAGCGACTCCCCGAGGAGCTTCCCGCGCCGGCTGAAGGCGGCAGCTCGTCCTCCTTTGACGACGTGCGAGCCGGAAAGGTGAGCCTCGAGGAGTTCGTGGCAACCGTCGGAACGGAAGATCTCATTGCCCTCGCCTACGGCGATACCACCATGGATAGCCCGCTGGGCGTGCGTGGCAACGCGGGAGCGCTCGGCGGCGTGACCGAGTCTTTGCGCGCGCGTGGCGTGGCGCCCGCGATCACGACCGACGGCCCCTCTGGCCTGCGCATTTCCGCGTTTGCGTCGCTTCTGCCGTGCGGCACCGCGCTCGCTTCCACGTGGAACCCCGAGGGGGTGCGCGAGCTTGCCGAGCTTCACGCGGAGGAGATGCTCGCCAAGGGCTCCGACATTCTTCTCAGCCCCGGCATGAACATTCAGCGCGACCCGCTGTGTGGCCGCAACTTCGAGTATTTCTCGGAGGATCCGCTGCTCACGGGCCTCATGGGCGCAGCCGTCGTGAGCGGCGTGCAGTCGAAGGGCGTTGCCGCGTGCCCCAAGCACTACGCCGCGAACAATCAGGAGCACAACCGCATCTACTCCGATTCGCGCGTAAGCGAACGCGCCCTTCGCGAGATCTACCTGCGCGGTTTCCAGATCATGGTCGAAGAATCGAAGCCGCGCACCATCATGACCTCGTACAACAAGATCAACGGGGTGTGGGGCCACTACAGCTACGACCTCGTGACCACGATCCTGCGCGGCGAGTTCGGCTTCGACGGCCTCGTGATGACCGACTGGTGGATGCGCATGGTCGACGATCCCCACTTCCCGGCCCTTCGCGATAGCGCGTATCGCGTGCGCGGCGGCATTGACGTGCTCATGCCCGGGAGCAAGGTTCACGGCGGCGATACGTGCGATACCGGGGTACGGGATTCACTTGGGTCCGACGGTGGCCTCACCCTCGGCGAGCTTCAGCGCACGGCGCTTCACGTGCTGCGATTCATCCTCGAGGCCAACCCGCAGGGTCATGCGACGAGCGCCGAGAAAGGCCGCCGCAACTTGATGTAGGCGCCGGAGCGTCGCGGAGCCGGGGTGTCGCAGCGTCTTGGCGCCGGGGCGTCACTCTTCATGAAAATTCCAGGGCTGTAGCTCCTGTTTCGGGGCCGCACGCTCTGGTTTTTTCATGAACTCGCACGGTAATGCCGCCGACCTGGTTCTAGAACGACGCAAGCCCGGCACTACTTTGGCTCCAACCCAGCATTTCACCGGCGTGCTGGGCCTATTTTGTTGCCGTCACGTCGAGGTTGACAGTGAATCCCACATTGGGATTCGCCTTGGTAGGCTGAAGGCATGACGGTGCAAATTTCGTTGCGTCTTCCCGACGACCTCGTGGAGTTCCTTGACCAGAGCGTGTCTGCAGGGGCTGCCGGTAGCCGAGCTGATCTCGTGAGCGTCGCTCTCGAACGTGAGAAAAGGCGGCAAGCGGCTCTTGTGGACGCTGCACTCGTGAAAGCGAAAGGCCCGCAGGATGATCTCGACTCTCTCGTGGAGTGGACCGCGCACCACGCCGCATTAGAGGACTGGCGTGCGTGAAATCTGCCTTGCAAAGCTCGACAAGACCCGACCGGTTCTTGTGCTGACGCGAGAGGCCGCTCGAAGTGCGATGACCAAGGTGACAGTCGCGCCCATAACCTCGACGGTCAAAGGGCTCTCGAGCGAAGTGGAGCTAGGGGAGCGTAATGGCCTCGACCACCGCTCTGCCGCCTCTCTCGACAACACGGTCACGATTCCTTCCTCGCTCCTCGGTCGAACGATTGGCTTCCTTCAGCCCGATCAGGAGCATGCGTTAGCGATTGCCGCGATCATGGCTTTCGACCTCGACGCGAGGCCCCTCGAGAGCTAAGCAGAAGCGCCGGTGGCACACTCCTTGCGTCACCCTCGATGAAAATTCCAGGGCTGCGGCCCCCTCTTAGGGGCTGCACGCTCTGGTTTTTTCATAAACTCGCACGGCCTCGGCTCAAGTCCCGCACGTAGGCTGAGTGTGTGGGCCCACGCGGGGCCCGCGCGAGATGAGGAGACTTCATGACTGATATTGCCCTTCCCGCTGAGCTCGTCGGCGAGCATTTCCGGATCACGCCGGTCACGCCGCGCGTGGTGCGTCTCGAGTATTCGCCGAGCGGCACGTTTGAGGATCGTCCCTCAACCTTCGCGATCAACCGCGACGTAGTGCTTGATCCTTCCGAGTACTCGATTGGCGAGTACCAGGGCCGCCTCACGGTTGAGACGGAGAACTTTTACCTCGAGTATGATCGCGGCCCGTTTTCAGCGAATGGCCTGAAGGTCGAGGTCAAGGGTGGGGTTTCGGCGTATCACTCGGTGTGGCGGTACGGGCAGGATCTGTCGCTTCCCGCGGATCGTCAGCTTGCGTTGAACGGGGAGACGCAGCGCGCGCTTGACGGGAACCTCGGTGGCGCGGCCCGTACGCTCGATGTCGCCGACGGCAAGATCCCGCTCGAGCCGGGCGTGAACTCGGCGGTGGGGTATGCGGTGATCGATGATTCGAGCTCGATGGTGTTTGATGCCGACGGTCGCCTGCGTGCCCGCGCTGCCGAGGAAGGCAGCATCGACCTCTTCGTGTTTGCGGCGGGTCGCGACCACGTCGCCGCGGTGAGGGATTATTTCGCGATTAGTGGCCCTCAGCCGATCGTGCCGAAGTTCGCGCTTGGCAATTGGTGGTCGCGCTATCACCGCTATAGCGAGGAGAGCTACCTCGAGCTTATGGATGCGTTCCGGGCGGAGGATATTCCGTTCTCGGTGTCGGTGATCGACATGGATTGGCACCTCACCGACGTGGACCCGAAGTACGGTTCGGGCTGGACGGGGTACACGTGGAATCGTGACCTGTTCCCGGATCCGGAGCGGTTCCTCGAAGAGCTGCACAAGCGCGGCCTTCGCGTGACCCTCAACATTCACCCGGCCGATGGTGTGCGCGCTTTCGAGGATGCGTATGAGGCGATGTGCGAGGCGCTCGGCAAGCCCGCCGATGGCACCGCCATCCCGTTCGACGTGAACAACGATGAGTTCATGGACGCCTATTTCGATGTGTTGCACAAGCGCCTCGAGGATGAGGGCACGGATTTTTGGTGGATCGATTGGCAGTCGGGCCCGTATTCGAGCGTCGAGGGCGTGGACCCGCTGTGGGTGCTCAATCACGAGCATTTCACCCGCAGTGTGCGGTCGATCGAGCGCCCGCTCACGTTCTCGCGGTTTGCGGGCCCCGGCTCGCACCGTTACCCCGTGGGTTTTTCGGGCGATGCGATCGTGACGTGGGAGTCGCTCGCGTTCCAGCCTGGCTTCACGGCGGCTGCGGCGAACATCGGCTACGGCTGGTGGAGCCACGACATCGGCGGGCACATGGAAGGCTTTCGCGATAACGAGCTCGCGACCCGCTGGGTGCAGTTCGGCGTGTTCTCGCCGATCAACCGCCTGCACTCCTCGAATTCTCCGTTCGCCGTGAAGGAGCCGTGGAATTTCCCGGCCCCGCACGGCGAGATTCAGGCGGCGCATTTGCGCCTTCGTCTCCGCCTCGTGCCGTACCTGCACTCGATGAATTACCGCGCCCACCACGAAGGTCGTTCGATCGTCGAGCCCGTGTATTTCGAGGCGCCGCAATATCCCACGTATCGCAACGACCAGGGATACCTGTTCGGCTCCGAGCTTCTCGTCGCGCCGATTACGCGCCCCGCCGCGAAGGATGTGGGCCGCGGCAGTGTTGAGCCGATCCTGCCCGGTGGCATGTGGTTCGATCTATTCACCGAGCAGCGTTACGGCACACCCGATTCTGGTGCGTTCACGCAGGAAATGTTCCGCCCACTCGGCTCGATTCCCGTTCTCGTGCGCGCCGGCGGCATCCTCCCGCTCACGCCGGCAGGTGAGGTTCCCGAGAAAATCGAGGACAACCCCGAGGTGCTCGAGCTGATCGTTGCCGCGGGCGGCGATGGCGAGTTCACGCTTCACGAAGAGTGGAAGTCGGGCGACGACCTCGTGTGGAGCCACGTGCGCGTGGCCGTGCAGGCGTCGGAAAACACGCTCAGCATCACGATCCCCGCCGACACCCCCGAGGTGGCGCGCGAGGCGCTTGAGCAGCGCGAGTGGCGCGTGCGGCTGCTCGGGCATGACCCGGCTGCCTTTGGGGATCTGGAGGCGCAAAGCTCCGACGCCACCTTCGCCCCCGGCGCTGAAAAACTTGCTGATGAGCTCCGCATTCGCAAGCTCAGCCCGGCTGACCGGCCCGCGCCGCATGCCGCGACGATCACCGTCACCGGCCTCAAGGTCGGCGAGGAGGCAACGCTCACGAGCGCTGGATTCGGCACCGTTCTCGACGACACCGAGAAGGGCCGCGAGGTGCGTTACGCGCGCCTGCGTTCCCTCGTGAACGACGCCGAGATTGGCTTCACGCTCAAGCAGGCCATCGCCGGCGTTGCCGCGAAGCGCCCTGAGTCGCTCATGCGTGAGATTTCGGCGTTTGGCAAGGCGCCGTCGGGCCACTTGCCGCGCACCTTCGATTACGAGCAGGCGAGCCCCGAGCTCATCGCGGCTGTCGCGGAGATCTGGGGCTAAACCGCACCCGGTTGCACCACTCCCGAAACATAACGAGCCCTCCCTTCCGCGCCGCCACGAGGTGGTGCGGGGAGGGCTCTTACGTGCCGTGAAACGAGTTTCGGCGAACCTGTTTACAGAGAACTTTGAAGGCCGTGCGCGCGGTACAGCTCGAGCAGCTCGGGGAGCACCACCGCGGGATTCGGGTCGGGGCCAACGAGGCTGGCGCCCTCGGGTGTGAGTTTCGCGGTGAACCTCGTGGTCAGGGTGAAGAAGTACAACTCGTACAAAGGCACTGTCAGCCACATCGCAACCAACGTGCTCGACCGATGTTTCCCCCCGGAGGCACACAACAGGGTGTGGGTAAGTGATGTGACGGAGTTTCGGATTGCTGGCACCAAGGTCTACTTGTCGCCGATGATGGATCTCTATGATCGTTCGGTCGTGTCGTACAGCGTGTCTACTTCACCGAGCATGGCGTTGACCTCGCAGTCGTTGCGAAATGCCATTGAGCAACAATCACCAGGTCAAGGCTTGCTTGTACACACGGATCAAGGGATCCAATACCAGCATTCCAGCTGGCGTGACCTGATCAAAAGCATCGGTGGTGTGCAGTCAATTTCCAGGAAAGGCAATTGCTACGACAATGCCGTCATGGAAAACTTCTTCGGGCACCTGAAAACGGAGATGCACCACGGCGAAACATTCACCAGTCTGGAGGCGTTCTACCAAGCGATCGATGACTACATTCACTGGTACAACCATGAACGCACCCAACAGCGACTCAAGGGCCTAACCCCGATGCAATATCGGAATCAGACCCTTGAACTCCTAACCGCCTAGAGTTAAACCAGTCCAACTTTCGGGGGCTAGTTCACCAAGAGTACCTAGACTGGTTCCTGCCAGCCTGGCAAGCACTCAACGCAGATGACCAGTTCGTGTTGGGAAACTTCTTCCTCGGCCAAGGCAATCACGACGAACGAGTCCAAATGATCGGTGACCACTTCTATATTGAACGAGACAGTGTCTACCGGCGAAAGAACCGAGCATTAGATCGCCTGGCAGTAGCTCTATATGGCAGACGCTAACTTGCACCCATGCGTTAGCAAGTATTCGAGCCCTGCTATGGAAATCGTTATTTAACCCTGAAATACTGTAAGTGGTTGAAAATATAGGAACGAGTCCTCCGGCAGACAGTTATCACTTCCCGGAGGGTTTCGTCTTGCCTAGCAAGGGACGGTGAGGCTGGTGTCAAGCAAACGAAAATGTCCCTGCTCTTCGCCCGGCTGTCCCGGCTGACTGACGCCAGGTTCTGTCCCGAGCACGCCCGTGCCGAGGACACCCGCTACCGCAAGTACCAGCGCGACCTGAAAATCAACCGCCGCTATGGACGTCAGTGACGCAAGATACGTGCCCGCTACGTAGCACTCCATCCAGTATGCGAGCAGTGTCAGAAAGAAGGACGGCTCACCCCGACCCAGAAAGTCCACCACGTGCTCCCACTCTCACGCGGAGGAAGCCATGATTTCACCAACCTCATGGCCTTGTGCAAGCCCCGCCACTCACGAATCTCTGCTCTCGATGGGGATCTGGCGGGATCGGGGAACATATCGTTACAGGTAGCCCTTGAGCCACTCGGGCATGCTCGGATCGTCAACGTCCCATGACTCGATAAGTTCTTCGTCGTGTTCCCAGTTGTTCTCATGCCCGTCGAAGAACTTGAATCGGTTGCACTTGTACTTGTAGACAGTGCCGCCCTCGAGCCGATATTCGTTCCAGTAGTAGTTTTGCTTGCCGTAGCCCTTCCACTCATTGGTGGTGTAGATCGTTGCCATGGGTACTCTTTTCTTTTTTCACCACGACAACAGTGTAACGCGACCCGTCCTTCAACACTGCACAAACCTTTGCCAACTACGAGGACAACCTCGAGCACTCGGTGTGGCTCACTATGGTGCACGACCGACTGCTGCATCTGAAGAAGCTGTTGTCTGACGAAGGGTTTCCATTTGGGTTCACCTTGACGACATGGAAAGGCATCGGATGCGCGTCCTTCTGGATGAGGTCTTCGGGGCTAGAAATTTTGTCTCGATGCTCGCCTGGGAGAAAGTTGCAGGTCGAGATATCCGTTCGGTGATGTCTAAGACCTGCGATTTTGTTCTGGTCTACTCTAGTTCGTCGCTCAGGTTCAAGAATTCACGTAACCTACTTCCTCGTGATGCTGTGGCGACTGCGTCCGCCTATGCGAATCCTGATGGAGATACCAGAGGGCCGTGGACTTCGGGAGACTTCACCGCGCAATTCAACCCTGCCGAGAATCCGCGGGACTCCCAGCGCTACACTTTGATAACGCCAGAAGGCAGAAGTTTTGATCCCCCTCCGGGGCGGTGCTGGCTGCACACCAAGGACCGCTACGAGGAGTTGGTTGCTGATAATCGTGTTTGGTTTGGCGAGGAAGGGAACAACATCCCTCGGCTCAAGCGTTTCCTTTCAGAACTTCAGGATGGACTCGTTCCCAAGACACTTTGGACTCATGCAGAGGTTGGCCACAACGACTTGGGGAAGAAAGAGATCCAGACTCTCTTTACAGGGCAGCAGCCGTTCTCTACTCCTAAGCCTGAGCGCCTTCTCGAACGCATAATCCACATCGGTTCTAACCCGGGCGATATCGTCCTCGACGTTTTCGCTGGGTCGGGAACGACAGCGGCAGTTGCGCAGAAAATGGGGCGGCGGTGGGTGACGTGTGAGTTGGTTGAGGATACATTCGACCGGTTCACCCGGCCACGTCTCGAGAAGGTTGTTAATAACCAGGATCCGGGTGGAATTACCCGGCCCAAGGGTGAGCGGGTCGCGGCTGAAGATATCGAGCTGCCAGCGGGAGTCTCCCCGGAGGACGCCGCGAAGTTCACCTCGGTGCTGAACAAGCTGATAGCGGATGATCCCGAGGCGAAGAAGGATCCTCGAGTGAAGGCACTCAAGGCTGCAGCGAAAACGAAGCGCACCAAGGAAGTCGTGAACTGGCGCGGCGGTGGTGGTTTCCACGTCGCTCACTTGTCGCCAGCATGCTTTGACTACGATCAGCGCTGGATCGGGTGATGCTGACTCCGGAAGCCACTGGTGAGGTGCTTGTCGCCTCGGTGGCTGCGAACCTCGAGTTCTCGCTGCTGCACCCCGACGATGACATGGTGTTTGACGGGCGCCGTGGCAACTCCCTGCTCAAGGTCGTTGAAGGCGTTGCAACCATTGAAGAGGTCGATCGACTGGTGGAGCAGATTCAGCCAGGTGAAACGATCGTGCTGGCGGTAACCGTGGTACTGGATGGGGTGCGAGAGCATTTGCGTCGAGCTCGCAAGGGGTCACGGGTGGTAGCGATCCCGGACGATATTTTCCGCTACTCGCAAGGTGGTGAACTCTGATGGCCAAGCGTTTGAGCATCAGCTTCGATTCGGACTTGCTAGAGGCGATCAGCTCTGATTTCGACCTGCGAGCCCCCAACAAAGAAGCACTCCGTCAGCTCGTCTTCACGCTCGATGGCGATTACGACCCGCAGGTGCAGTAGGTTCTCAACCTCGCTACCGGTGTAGGCAAGACCTACCTGATGGCAGCTTTTGTGGAGTATCTGCGCCGCCAAGGCGTGGGCAACGTTGTGATCGTGACCCCGGGTAAGACAGTGCAGGGAAAACGGTTCAAAACTTCACGCCTGGCTCGCCACGCTACATCGCCGGTTCGATAGTGCCACCGGAGGTGGTGACTCCACAGGACTACTCGGCATGGATCGCCCGCCAGAATGGCCCGGCCCAGCTCGCAGTTGGGCGGGAAACCCCGATGCTGGCGTTCATTTTCAACATCCAACAGCTGATTGCCCCAAAGTCTGATGAGGGAGACACCCACGGCGCTACCCAGGATGCGATTCGTCGTAAGCCGCGTCGTTTTGATGAGAACGCCGGGGTGCTGTTCGACTACCTCAAGGAGTTGGATGACCTAGTGGTGATTGCTGATGAGTCCCACCTATATGGCTCCAGCGCCGTGGCGTTCAATGCGGCACTTCGAGAACTTGATCCAGCGGCGACAGTCGGTCTAACGGCGTCTGTTGATAAGAAGACCGATCATGTGATCTACGAGTACCCGCTTTATCGCGCAATTCAAGACAAATTCGTGAAGGCTCCAGTGCTGGCGTTTCGTAAGGGTGGCTACGGGACCGACACGGCCCCTGAAGAGCAGCAGCTACGAGACGCGTTGCGGCTGCGGGAGAACAAACAGGCGTACTACGACTCTTTTGCTGCAACCAATAACCGTACCCGCGTAAACGCCGTGTTGTTCGTGGTCTGCTCTGACGTCGACCACGCGACCCAGGTAACCGCGCTCCTACGGACGCCGGAGTTCTTCGGTCGAGATTCCGCAGTGCTGCAAGTGGACTCCAAGCATGAGGACGATGCAACACAGAAGCTACTTGAACACCTCGACCAACCTGATTCACCCATGCTTGCTGTGGTGAGTGTGAACAAGCTCAAGGAAGGCTGGGACGTCAAGAACATCGCAGTCGTCGTGACACTGCGAGCTATGGCTTCCGAGGTTCTCACACAGCAGACGATGGGCCGTGGTCTTCGTTTGCCGTTCGGGAAGTACACCGGGATTGGGCAGATTGATCAGCTCGATATCATTGCCCACCAGTCCTTCACCGAGTTGCTTGCAGCCGAAAACGTGCTCCAGCAGTTCGGTCTTGAGGAAGCCGCCAAAGGCGCGGACAAGAAGCAGGTGGAAGCTGCCATTCGCGCCGCCGCAGAGCACACTTCCACTGTCGCAGGCTCCATCACTACTCCTGTAATACCAAGCGAACAAAACCCCGCTATTCAGCCCAGCCTGAGCAACGGTGAACTTTCGCCAGGCTCGCCGACTGATCAAGGCGACGCTCTAGATGCTTCGACCTTGGCCGGGGTTGGCGTCCGCGCGATCGATAGCGAGCTTCCAACGGAAGGTGAGGCACCAGCATTCGAGATTGTGATCGCGAAGCGTAACCCGGCTTTTTCGGACGTCGAGTACGCTTTTCCAACCAGCGTGATCGAGACTGAGCAACCACCCATTGACCTGTCTGAGATCGATGACTTTGAACTGGAGAATGCAGCCCGCAAGGTCACCTCAACCGGTGACGTGCTGTTCCGCAAGGAGATCATCGCGGCCCTGGGTAAGAAGCTCCGAACGGAAGACCGTGAGAGCGCCGAGGTCGACTCGGTATACGTAGACGATGTCGATGCCAAGGACACCCTGGTGCGGCTCGTAATGAACATGAGCTTGGTACCGAAAACCGACGGCACGGCACGCTACGTCGAGACTTTTCTCGTACCGAAATTCATGTCGAAGGTCACCTTCACAGGCTGGACCGTGAAGTCATTGGACTCGGCACAAAGCCAACTTCAACAGCTCATTCAGGGGTACGTGCACCAGGTTCTGCGGTCTACTCGCGAGGTGCCTAAGGTCTATCCAAAGATGATGCGGATCGAGGACCACAGCCTGCCGATCGGAGAAACAATCCACGATCAGGTTGAGGGCCGCGACGATTTCGTGGTGCGCCGCACCTACGGTGGCTGGTTCAAGTCCCTGATGGAGTCTGAATCATTCGACTCTTACAGCGGGGAGTACGTGCTGGCGAAGCTTTCGAACACCTCACCAAGTATCGAGTGGTGGCATCGCCTGCACCCAAACGCAGGTGCATTCGTGTACTACAACGCGAAGGACCGCTACTTCCCTGACTTCGTCGCCCTCGACGTTAATGGTGTCCACTGGATCATCGAGGGCAAGTCTGCGAAGGGGCGAGAAGATGCGGTTGTGCAGGCCAAGCGCAAGGCTGCGGAATCGCTCGTCCGTCGATTGGTTGCCGAGGAGGCCTACGCAGGGCAGCAATGGGGCTATCTCATCGCCTACGAGGATGACATTGCACAATCCGACTCGTGGGAAGACCTCAAGGCTCGAAGTCAACCTGTGAGCAACGCTTTGTAGGCGTGCCTTTTCGAGTAGCGACCTGCTGTGCTGCCGCTAGTCCCCAAGCACGAACCGATGCCCGAGGCCCGGCTCGGTGAGGAAGTAACGCGGGGCGGAGGAATCCTCCTCGAGTTTCTGGCGGATCTGCGACATGTACACGCGCACGTAGCCGGCCTCGTTCGTGTACTCGGGGCCCCACACGTTCGTGAGCAGCTCGTCTTTGCGCACGAGCTGGTTCGGGTGGCTCACGAGGTAACTCACGATGCCCCACTCGTGCGGAGTGAGGCGCGCGGGGGTACCGCTGACGGTCACCGTTTTCGCGGCGAGGTCGATCGTGAGGCGCCCGTCGGCGGTGGTTACGACGGGGGAGGGGGAGCCCGACGTTCGCCGCCGGAGGTTAGCGCGCAAACGCGCAAGGAGCTCCCCGAGCGCGAAGGGCTTCGTCACGTAGTCATCGGCGCCGCGATCGAGCGCCTCGATCTTCGATTGAGTCTCATGGCGAGCGGTGACGACGATGATCGGGACGTCTGACCAGCCGCGGATCCCGTCGATCACGTCGAGACCGCTCATGTGGGGTAGCCCGAGGTCGAGGAGAACGGCCTCGATCGGGTTGTCGGCGGCCATGACGAGCGCCTGCTCCCCGGTCGTTGCCGTGAGCACCTGGTATTTGCGGGCCGTGAGGTTCACGGTCATGGCCCTCGCCAGTGCCGGATCGTCCTCGACGATGAGAATCATGACGCGCTCCCAACGGTGGTTTCGTGTGCGGGGGTGGGCGCACTGTCGGCAGTGGCTGGAGCGATCGTGAGCGGCAGTGACAGCACCATTGTGAGCCCACCTCCCGGAGTGTCGTCGGCGGTGAGCGTGCCGCCCACGCCTTCCGCGAGCCCGCGCGCGACCGCGGCGCCGAGGCCAAGCCCGTGGCTGTTCGTCGTGTCACCGAAGCGCGTGAAGGGCGTGAACAGGCGCGCCTTGCTCTCCTCGGTGAGGCCGGGTCCGTAATCGATCACGCGAATGAGGATACGCTCGCCATCCTGTGTCGCGTCGATCGTGACCCCCGAGTCGGTGTGTTTGGCGGCGTTGCTGATGAGGTTCTCGAGCACGCGCTCCATGAGCGCCGCATCCGTCGTGATCGCCGGCAGTTCGCGCGAAACGCGCACCTCGAGCGAAGGCGGCACGAGGGAGGGGTCCATGTGGTGGAGGGTTTGGGCAACCAGCTCGGCGGGTCCGACGGTGACTGCCTTAACCTCGAGCTTATTCGTGTGGATGCGCGACATGTCCAGGAGGTCCGCGACGATCCGATCCAGCCTGTCCGAGGACGATTCGATCGTGCGCAGAAGCTCCACCTGTGCTTCGCGGGGAAGGTCAACGTCGTCGAGGAGGAGACCCGAGACGGCCGTTTTAATCGTCGCGAGCGGGGTGCGCAGGTCGTGCGAGACGGCCGTCAAAAGCGCTGTGCGCACGGAGTTCGCGGCCTCGAGCTGCCGGGCTTGCGTGCGGGCCCGGTTGAGCTGCGCCTGCGTCATGAGACTCACGAGCCGGCCCGAATAGGCCTCGAGGAGCTGCTGCTCGCTCGACGTGAGCGGACGGCCAACGAGGGCGAGAACATGCTGGTCGTCGAGCGAAAAGGCTTCGTCGGCGAGCGTGACCGATTCGATCGGGATGCCTACTTTGTACTCGGGCACGAGCGCCGTGCCCTCGACGGTGGCGAGGGCGACGCCATCCTGGCCGAACGTCGTGGCGATCTGTTCAAGGATCTCCTGAATGCCGATCCCGTCGCGGATGACGGAGCGGGCAAGCTCTGTCATGAGCTGCGCGTGCCGACGGGCCTCCTGGGACTCGCGCTGGCGACGCACAGCGCCATCGACAACCTGGGCGACGAGGACCGCGACGAGCACGAACACGATGAGCAGGAAGATGTTCTTCGGTTCCGTGATGGACAGCGTGTGCGTGGGCGCGGTGAAAAACCAGTTGAGCAAGAGCGCGCCGCCGATGGCGGTCGCGAGGGCCGGCCACAGGCCCCCCACGAGGGCGACGACGACGGACGCGAGCACGAAGCTCATAATCGCCGTGGACAGGTGCGCCGTGGGATCGCCGAGCGCGAGGTTCGCGAGGGTGACGACGATCGTGAGGACGGTCGCGAGTGCCCAGCCCGTCGCGAGCCGCGCGGGGGAGAGGCTCGTGGGCGGCGCGGGAGCCGACCAGTGCGTGGCGGGCGGGTCCACGGCGACGATGTGCACGTCGATGTCGCCGGCACCGTCGATGATCGCGGCGCTCGTGGACCTCATGAGCAGCCGTTGCGCGAAGCCCTGACGCGACGCGCCCACGACGAGTTGGCTCGCGTTCACGGTCGAGGCGAAATCGAGGAGCGTGCGCGGGACATCATCGCCCGAAAGCACGTGCCATGAGCCGCCGAGAGATTCGGTGAGGGAGCGCGCCTCGCTCATCTGCTCGGGCGACATGCGCGGTGGGCCATCCGCCGCGAGGACGTGAACGACGAGGAGCTCGCGCCCGGCGATGCGCCCGGCGATGCGGCGGCCACGTCGAATGAGCGCGGCAGTCTTCGGGCCGCCGCCCACGGCCACGAGGATCCTCTCGCGCGCCGCCCACGGCTCCTTGATGCCCTCCTCGCTGCGGTACTTCTCGAGACCATCGTCGACCTGATCGGCGAGCCACAAAAGCGCGAGCTCGCGAAGCGCCGTGAGGTTCCCCTTGCGGAAGAACTTGCTGAGCGCCGCATCCACGGTGGCGGGCCCGTACACCTGCCCCTGCCGCAGCCGCACGCGCAGCGCATCGGGGCTCAAGTCGATCAGCTCGACCTCTTCCGCTTCGCGCAGGACCGGATCGGGAATCGTCTCGTTTTGCACGTGGCCCGTAATGTTCGTGACCACGTCGTTGAGGGACTCAAGGTGCTGAATGTTCACGGTCGAGATGACGTTGATGCCTGCATCGAGCAAACGGTGAACATCCTGCCAGCGCTTCGCCGTCGTATCCTCACCGTGCACGGTATGAGCGAGCTCGTCCACGAGAACGACGTCGGGCTTACGCTCGATAATCGCCGGAACATCAAGTTCGTCATACGTCGAGCCGCGATAGCTCACCCGCCGAGGCGGAATCACCGGCAGCCCCTCAAGCCTCGCGGCGGTCCCCGAACGCCCGTGGGTTTCAACGACGCCCACGACGACGTCCTCCCCGCCCTTCAGGCGGTCATGGGCCTCCTCGAGCATCGCGCAGGTTTTACCTACGCCGGGGGCAGCCCCCAGATACACCTTGAGTACACCGCGCACCGTGTTCATGTCAGTCCTTCGCCGCAAGCAGGTCGAGGTTCAGGTCATTGACGTTGACGACCTCTTCGCCTGCAAAGCCGAGGGTTCGCCCCTGGGTGTGCTTCTTGACGAGCTGTGCAACAGCTGACCGCGAAAGCCCCGAGTTCTTCGCCACTCGTTCGATCTGGATGCGAGCATACTCCGGGCTGATGTGTGGATCGAGACCGGAACTGCTCGCGGTCACCGCATCCGCGGGGACAACGGCCTCATCCACGCCGTTCTCGCGGGCGATAAGGGCGCGCTGCTCAGCGACCTGCGCGGTGATCTCCTCACCTACGGGGCTCAAGTTCGAGCCGCCCGAAGCCAAACCGTCGTAGTTGCCCGCCGACATCCGGGGGTGGAACAGAGCGGGGTCCTTCGACGTGTCCTGAGCGATCAGGGACGATCCAACGGTGCGGCCATCGAGGCTCATCATGGAACCGTCGGCATTGTGAGCGAACGCCCGGCCCGCGACCCACACGGCCGCCGGATAAAACAGGCCAAGCACAACGAGAAGGGCAAGAAGAACGCGCGTGGAGCGCCACACGGCGGAGACGAGGCCCGAGAGTGTCGAGTTCATGAGTTTTCCAATCGAGAGAAAAACGACAGTGGTGGTGGGGCCGAGCCGGAGAGGTCACGAGAAGCGGCGCCCTCGCGGCTCGGCCCTCATGGTTAGAGCCCGGGAATGATGCTCACGACAAGGTCGATGAGCTTGATCCCGATGAACGGAACGATGAATCCGCCAAGGCCATAGATGAGCAGGTTGCGGCCGAGGAGCTGGTTCGCAGAACCCGGCCGATACTTCACGCCCTTGAGTGCGAGAGGAATGAGCGCAACGATGATGAGCGCGTTGAAGATCACGGCCGAAAGGATCGCCGACTCGGGTGAACTCAGGCGCATGACGTTGAGCGCGTCGAGACCCGGGAAAACACTCACGAACATCGCGGGGACGATCGCGAAGTACTTCGCCACGTCGTTCGCAATCGAGAAGGTCGTGAGAGCACCGCGCGTAATGAGCAGTTGCTTGCCGATCTCCACAATCTCGATGAGCTTCGTCGGATCCGAATCGAGGTCCACCATGTTGCTGGCTTCCTTCGCGGCCTGCGTGCCGGTATTCATGGCCACGCCGACGTCGGCCTGCGCAAGCGCAGGGGCATCGTTCGTGCCATCACCCGTCATCGCGACCATGTTCCCACCGCGCTGCTCACTGCGAATGAGCGCGAGCTTGTCCTCGGGCTTCGCCCCCGCGAGATAGTCATCAACCCCGGCTTCCTTCGCGATCGCGCGAGCGGTCAGCTCGTTGTCACCGGTGATCATGACGGTGCGGATGCCCATCTTGCGAAGGTGCGCGAACCGCTCCGTCATCCCCTCTTTGATGACGTCCTTGAGGTGCAGGCTCCCCAGAACGCGGCGCTCGCCGGCCTTTTCTTCGGCGACGACGAGGGCGGTGCCACCGTCGGAAGAAATCGCCCGTACGGCCTCATTGACATCCTCCGTGACGGCCCCGCCCTTCGCAGCGACCCACTTGAGGATCTCGGAGGCCGCGCCCTTGACGATGCAGTGCTCGGGAGTGCGCTGCACGCCACTCATGCGCGTTTCCGCGCTGAACGGAATGAACTCAGCGTTTCGATATTCGCTTTCGGGAATCGGGCCAACGCCCATGGTCGTCGTCGCGAACTCCACGATCGAGCGACCCTCGGGGGTCTCGTCCGCAAGTGAAGACAGGAGCGCGCCGTACGCGATTTCGTCATCGCTCACGCCGCTCGCGGGAATGAACGCGCTCGCCTGGCGATCACCCACCGTGATCGTGCCGGTCTTGTCCAACAGCAGAGTCGTCACGTCGCCAGCGGCCTCGACCGCGCGGCCCGACGTCGCCATGATGTTGCGGCGCATGAGCCTATCCATGCCGGCGATACCGATCGCCGAAAGGAGCGCGCCGATCGTCGTGGGGATCAGGCACACGAGCAGAGCAATGAGGACCTCGATCGGCTGCTTCGCACCCGCGTAATTGGCCATGGGGACGAGAGTCGCGACGACGAACAGGAAGATGAGCGTGAGCACCGAAAGGAACGCCGAAAGGGCGATCTCGTTCGGGGTCTTCTGCCGCTGCGCGCCCTCGACGAGGTCGATCATGCGGTCCACGAACGTGTTGCCCGGCTCCGAGGTGATGCGCACCTCGATCTCGTCCGAAAGGACGCGCGTGCCGCCCGTGACCGCCGAACGGTCGCCGCCGCTTTCACGGATCACGGGAGCGGATTCGCCCGTAATCGCAGACTCATCGACCGTCGCGGCACCCTTGACGACGTCGCCATCGCCCGGGATCGTCTCGCCGGCACACACCACGACGATGTCGCCGGGGCGAAGATCCGCAGCGGGCACCTCCTCGATGCTTCCATCCTCGCGGCGCACGCGGCCCACGGCCGCTGTCTTCGCGGAACGGAGCGCATCGGCCTGCGCCTTACCTCGACCCTCGGCCACAGCCTCGGCGAGGTTCGCGAACACGACCGTGAGGAACAGCCAGATCGCGAGCGAGAACACGAACACGCTCGGCTTGAAAAAGCCCACGATGATCGTGATGAGCGCGCCCATCTCGACGATAAACATGACGGGCGTGCGCACCATGTGCGCAGGGTTCAACTTGCGCAGCGCCTGCGGGAGCGCCTTGGTAAGAGAGCGCGGCGTGAAGCCTGATCCGGAATTCGCGGTCTTCTCCTCGTGAGGCTGCGAAGAAACGCGGTCGGTCACCTGTACCTGAGTCATTTCATGAGTCCTTCAGCAAGTGGTCCAAGAGCGAGCGTCGGAAGGAAGGACAAGCCGGTCACGATGAGCGCGATGCCGGCCATGACGCCTGCAAAGAGAGGTGTGTGAGTGCGCAGGGTGCCGCGGTTAGTCGCGACAACCTCCTTGGCGGCGAGCTTGCCCGCGAGCGCCACCACGAACAGCATCGGCAGGAAGCGGCCAAGCAGCATGGCGAGGCCGAGCGCCACGTTGAAGAACGGCGTGTTCGCATTGAGGCCCGCGAAGGCGGAACCGTTGTTGTTGGACGCCGACGTGAACGCGTACAGCACCTCGCTGAAGCCGTGGGGGCCGCCGTTGGCGAGCGACGCCGCCGTCGACGGCAGGGCGATGGCGACCGCCGAGCCCACGAGCACGAGCACGGGCACGACGAGGATGTACAGGCTCAGAAGCTTGACCTCGGTCGGGCCGATACGTTTGCCCATGTAGACGGGCGTGCGGCCCACCATGAGCCCGCTGATGAACACGCTCATGATCGCGATGACGAGCATGCCGTACAGGCCGGAACCGACGCCGCCCGGCGCAATTTCACCGAGAAGCATGTTGAAGATCAACAAACTGCCGGAGATCGGTTCGTAAGACGAATGCATCGAGTCCACGGCGCCCGTTGAGGTGAGCGTCGTCGCGGTCGCAAACAAGCTCGAACCGACGATCCCGAAGCGCGCCTCCTTGCCTTCCATCGCGGCGAGGTGATCGCCCGCGAAGTGAAGCTGGAGGGCGGTCGTGGCGGCCAGCGAACCGATCGCGAGAACAGCCATCGCGCCGAGAACAGCCCAGCCCTGACGCTTGTCGCCCACCATGATTCCGTAGGTGCGGGGGAGGGCGAACGGGATAAGCAGGATCAGGAAGATCTCGATGAGGTTCGTGAGACCGTTCGGATTCTCGAACGGGTGCGCGGAGTTCGCGTTGAAGAAACCGCCACCGTTCGTGCCGAGCTCCTTGATCGCTTCCTGGCTCGCGACGGGCCCGCCGGGAATGATCTGTGTTCCACCGGTGAGAGTGTGCACGTGCTGGGCCGCGTTGAAGTTCTGGATGGCGCCGCCGGCGATCAGGAGGATCGCGCCGATGAACGCGATCGGCAGAAGGATGCGGAAGTTACAGCGCACGAGGTCAACCCAGAAGTTGCCGAGCTTATCCGTGTCATGGCGGGCAATACCGCGAATGATCACGATAGCCACGCAGATTCCGACGGCGGCCGAAATGAAGTTCTGGAACGACATGCCCAACATCTGCGTGAGATGGGACATCGTCGTTTCACCGCCGTACGACTGCCAGTTCGTGTTGGTCACGAACGAGGTTGCCGTGTTCCACGCCTGCGTCTCTTCGACAGGGCCGAGGCCGTGTGCCATGGGCAGCCACTGCTGAACACGCTGCAGGATGTAGAGGCCGAGCACACTCAGGAGGGAGACGGCGAGAATGTTGCGAAGGTAAATTCGCCACGAGTGCTCGCGGTCTGTTCGGATCCCCGCGAAGCGGTACACGAGCCGCTCCGGCCACAGGTGGCGCTCAGAGGTAAAGGTGCGCGCCATGTACGCGCCGAGCGGTCGATGCACCGCGACGAGTGCCGCGATGAGAACGAGGATTTGAACGAACGCCATGACTACCCGAACCTTTCCGGTCGAATGAGTGCATAGGTCACGTACACGATTGCGGCTGCGCAGATGAGCAGCCAGGCGATATCGAGGATGGTCACAGCAGGCTCACCGCCGATGCGAGGCCCAGGCATCCTCCGAAGAACACGGTCGTCAATACGACAAACACAATGTCGAGCACGGTATGGCTCCTGAATGGTGCTGCCGGAAACCCTCCGGCGTGGCGGATCCGCAACCGGGGTACCCGGTGTGCGAAGTCGCTCGGTTGAGCGGCACTGCTATCGAACGTCGAGGTCGCCCAGGCCCGAATGAAAACTGACGCGTTCTTGACGCGGCGCCGATTTTTCCTGACACATTCTTGACACCGCCTGGTCAGGGCTCACATTTTTGACCTGTTTCTCGCCGTGCGCATGCGTGAGGTGCGCCCCGCGAACTTGGAGGCGGGGCGCGGGCCCGCTATGCTGTTGTAGTTCGAGTAACAGGGGCCTTTAGCTCAGTTGGCAGAGCATCGGACTTTTAATCCGCGGGTCGCGGGTTCGATCCCCGCAGGGCCCACTCGACATGTGAACGGGCGGCTTGGTCATCATGACCGGGCCGCCCGTTTTCTGTGCCCGCCAGGTCGTGGTCGCCCGTTTTGAGCCGTCGTCCGCGCCCCGCTCTTCCTGTCTCTGTTTATGAAGAATCTGTCTCATCCCGGCCCTGCCGCTGCTTGGGTTGGCTGGTTTCTTCATAAAGAGCAACCGGGCCTGGGCTGCTGTAGTTCTTCTTGCCCCTCGCTGCGCAAGCTCAAGCCGGTGTACCTTTATCACTGCAGCCAGCAACAATGTCGCCTGCAACGCCCCGCCCACCTGCCCGCGCGATCACTGTGAAGGAGCCCTGCCGTGCCACTCGTTGATTCCTTCCTCGTGCGAGACGGCCGCGCGGTAGCCCCGAGCGCACACCGGGAGCGTATGTGCGAGTCGGCGCACGAGTTATGGGGCGCCGAGGTGGCCCCGGGCGCGATCGACGACGCCGTCACGGCGCTCTACGAACAAGCCGCGCACGCACTCGGGGGAGAGTCAGACCTGTTCTTCCCAAAACTCACCCTCGAGCATGTTGGCGGCGAGCTCAGCTACACCTTTGATCCGCGTTCCATCGCGGAGGAGCGCCTGGAGACCAACGCGCACCTGATCGCCTATCCCGGCAGCGATGAGCGCACCCACCCGCGCCTCAAGGGCCCCGATTTCGCCTGGCAGGAACGGGTGCGCGCGTGGGCCGTGAACAACGGCGCGAGCGACGCCCTTCTGCGCACACGCTCAGCGGAGGTGAGCAGCGCCGGAAAGCCCGACGGCACCTCGCACCCCCTCGCCCCTCAAATCCACTACAGCGAAACCGCATACGGGAGCGTCGTCCTGTGGACGAACGGCGTGCTCGTCACGAGCATCGATACCGACCGCCTGCCGAGCGTCACCGAACGCCTGATCGTGAAGATCGCGTGCGAGCGCGGCCACGAAACCCTCGCGGCGCCCCTCACCAAGCAGCGCCTTCTCGAGGCCGACGCCGTATGGCTGCTCAGTTCTCTGCACGGGGTGCGCGAGGCAACCGTCGGACTCACGGACCTGCCCGCCCCGCACATTGCCGACACCTACGCCCCTCCCCGCGGCCCCTTCGCTCCCGCTGCGCGGGACTTCCAGGCCGCGCTGTGGGAGCGCGCCGAACCGATCGGGGAGCTTGCCGCATGAGCGTGCTGATCATCGACAACCACGACTCGTTCACGTTCAACATCGCGCACCTCGTCGCCGAAGCCTCGGGCGAGATGCCGCAGGTGGTGCTCGCGAGCGGGCCACGCCCGAGCCTCGATGGCATTAGCCACGTGATCATCGGCCCGGGCCCCGGAACACCGCACAACCCCGGTGACCTCGGTTGCTCCCCGGACGTTTATCGAGAAGCACTCGAACGGGGCATCCCCGTGCTCGGTATTTGCCTTGGCCTGCAGCTCATGGCCGTCGCCCACGGCGGGCGCGTGGACCGTGCGCCCACCCCCATGCACGGTCTCGAGGATGAGGTGCATTTCGCCGACACAGTGGCAAACGATCCGGTGTTCGCGCGCCTGCCGAAAGTGCTGCGGGTCGTGCGCTACCACTCTCTCGCGATCGACGATTGCCCGCCTGAACTGGAAGTTCTTGGTACTACCGCCGACGGCGTCATCCAAGCAGCACGCTTGCGCGGGCGCAACGCGTGGGGCGTGCAATTCCACCCTGAGTCGATTCGCACCGAAGGCGGATTCGACCTCATGCGCGCCTTTCTCGCCGTCGGCGGCGGGGCCGCACCATGTCCTCGCCCCACGACCGCGCAGTGTGAAAACAGTGCAGGGGCGGGCTCGGCCCGGCCCTCGGCGGTGGGCTCCGACGTTGGCGCGGCGAGCGTCGGCCCAGAGTTTTCAGCGCCGACGCTCGCCTCCGCACCCGATTCAGCGCCCGCGACCCACACGTTGCTGCTCGGCAGCGAGGTGACGTTGACGAATGTTTTCACAGAGGCTGAAGCGCTTTACCGCAACCTTTTTTCAGCGCACGAACGGGCGGTGTGGCTCGACTCGGCAAGCGAGGATCACCGTTCGCGCTTCTCGATCATGGGCGCGTGCGATGGCCCAGGGGCGCACCTTTTCGAGTATCGAGTTCCGGAGGACGAACGCGTCGAGGGCGTTCCCGCAAAGGACGGGTTCTTCAGCGCGATGCGGATGAGGCTGAACGCGGTGCGGCTCGATGAAGAGGGGCGGCGCGCGTCGCAGGCCCTTGGCGGCTTCGCCCTCGGATACGTGGGCTACCTCGGCTACGGGCTCGGTGCCGAAACCCTCGGGCTCGAGCGAGAGTCTCGCGAGGACATGGAACCCGATGCTCACCTGGTGTTTCTCACGCGCGCACTCGTGATCGACCATGATCGCGGCACGGCGAGGGCCGTGGCGCTCGCGGAGCTCGACGCCGATGCGGATCATCCCGGAACGATGGGGGAACAGCATTCGTGGATCGTTGAAACGACTCGGAATCTGGTCAGCGTGCTCACGGGGGCGGGAGAAGCGCACGGGGAAGATCAGGGCGGTGAGGCGGAAGCTGGCGTCGGACCCTCACCCGCGTCCACCTACCGGCACACCGTGGCGGAATACGCGAAATTGATTGACCGCTGCCAGGAACTCATTAACGAAGGCGAAAGCTACGAGCTGTGCCTCACGAACGAGGCGCAGGTGCCGGGGAAGTACGACCCCCTCGACGTGTACGCGCAGCTGCGCCGCGTGGCGCGCGTTCCCTACGGAGCGTTTCTTCAGTGTGGAAAGTGGAGCGTCGCGAGCGCGTCGCCCGAGAGGTTTCTCGAGGTGAGCGCCGCAGGTGAGGTTGAATCGCGCCCGATCAAGGGAACGGCACCGCGCTCCGCAGATCCGGAGGAGGATGCGAGACTGCGCGCCGAGCTCGCCGCAAGCCGCAAAGACCGAGCCGAAAACCTCATGATCGTCGACCTCGTGCGGCACGACCTCTCGCGCGTGTGCGAGGCTGGCAGCGTGAAGGTGCCGCACATCTACCAGGTGGAGTCCTTCCCAACGGTGCACCAGATGATCTCCACCATTACCGGCAGGCTCGCGCCCGGCCGCACCGCCCTCGACGCCATCGAGGCGGCCTTCCCCGGCGGCTCGATGACAGGTGCGCCGAAACTTCGCACGGTGCAGCTTCTTCGCGACTTGGAGGGAGGGCCGCGTGGCGTCTACTCCGGCGCGATCGGGTGGATCTCGCCGAACGGGGCGGCATCGCTCAGCATTGTGATCCGCACGGCGGTGCTCGATGAGGCCGGCGCTCGCTTCGGCGTTGGCGGTGCGATCACGCGCCTGAGCGATGCCGGCGCCGAGATCGAGGAAACATTCACGAAGGCCCGCACGGTGAGGGCTGCCCTCGGCTGAGCGCTGCGACCTATCGGCTGAGCGCTGCGACCTAGGAGACGTGGCTTCGGGCGCGCCGGCTGAGGTGTTGCGGGTGGGGGCTGCGCCGCGGTCCAAGGCTGAGCCGTCGCGATCTAAGGCTGTGCCGGTGTCTCGCGTCGCGATCTGAAGCTTTTCCGTCGCGGATGGTGAAGAAAGTGCGGGGTTGCTGGCTTGGGTGGGGGTGTGGAGGCCAGTTTCTTTATGGAGAGCGACGGCAATGGGGCTAGCTACGGGAATCTGGGGTGGGCCCGAGGCGAAGGAAAGGCGCGGCCGAAGCCACGCCTTTCCAATTGCTCACTGCAGTGGTGCTGTGCGGTGCAGCGATGCTGCTATGTTCAGCGGTGATGCAGTGTGCAGCGCTTAGGCCGCAGCAGGTCCCTCAGCAGTGGTCGGCGAAGCAGCGTTCTCGGCGGTGGCGACTTCCTCGTCGTCATCGTCGCTGACCTTGCCGCCCGAGAGGCGATCCACGATCGCCGCGATCGCACCGTCGCCCGTGACGTTCGTGGCGGTGCCGAACGAGTCGAGCGCCACGTAGAGGGCCACCATGAGGCCCACCTGCGATTCATTGAACGCGAGCTGCTCCGCGAGAAGCGCCGAAGCCGTCACGATCGCGCCGCCGGGCACGCCGGGAGCAGCGATCATCGACACGCCGAGCATTGCCACGAAGCCGAGTAGGCTCGCGAAACTGTAGTCGCCGTGGGTGGTCCACAGGATCGCGAAGGCGAACAGGGTGATCTTCACGGTCGAGCCGGCGAGGTGGATCGTGGCGCACAGCGGAATCACGAAGTTGGCTACGGGCTTCGACACGCCGGCATCCTCAGCGCAGCGAGTCGTCACGGGAATCGTCGCGGCACTCGAGCTTGTGCCAAGCGCGGTGGCGTAGGCGGGAAGCATCTTGCCGAGCATGACCAACGGGTTCCTGCCCTTGGCAACACCGGCCGCAGTGAATTGAAGAACGAGCATGATCGCCGTGAGCACGAAGGCGAGCACCACGATCGGGAGCATCTTCATGATGATGTCCCACACTTCTTTCTTCGCCGTCATGTTTTCGAAAATGGCGAAAATGTAGAGCGGCAGAAGCGGCACGATGATCTTCGAAATCGTGGTGTTCACGATCTTGCGCAGCTCGAGGAAACCCTCGTGAATGGTGGCGGCGCGCACAGCCACGATGCCAAGGCCGATCACGAAGCTCGTAATGAGTGCCGTCATCACGCCAAAGATGGGATCCATGGCGATCTCGAAGAATGGCTCGAAGCTCGTTTCTGGCTCGCTTACCCCGCCGAGTTTCGTGCTCTCCCCGAGGAGCGTGGGGAAGGTGAGGTAGCCGGCGGCGATTGCGTAGGTGCCAGCGACGAGCGTCGAGGCGTACGCGAGCGCAGCAGTCACCCCGAGCCACTTGCCAGCGCCTTTACCGAATTCGGAAATGGCGGGCGTAATCAGGCCGATGATGATGAGCGGAATGATGAAGCTCAGGAAGTTGCCGAAAAGCTTCGAAAACGTTGCCGTCCCCCGCGACAGCCAGTCCGGCGCAACAAGCCCCACGAGAATGCCAAGCACAATCGCGATGACGATCTTCGTCAGCAGTGAATTCAGGATCTTTTTCATCAAGACTCCATTGTCAGCGTTAGGCGCGCGGTTCCGCGGCCTCCAAGCACTATAGGCCTCTGCGGGACTTTTCGCACACTCGCGGTGTTTCGCGGGGGTTAAAATCCGGCGGGCACATCGGCGTAGGTATATCCGACGGTTGCCGCGTTCACAGCGCCGCTCGATAGTTCCGCCGTAGCCCGCTCCAGGTCAGGAGCAGCGTCCACGCGGTGGATGAGGCGCAGGGTGAGCCCGTGCGCGGTGTAATCGGCTCCGCCGATGCTCACGCCTTCGGCGCTGTCTGCCCATGCGCGGATCGATGCCTCGAATGTCCCCGCGAGGTCGTAGCCGACGCTCAGGTCCGTGACCTGGCGAACGACGCGCTCGCGCACGAGCTTCTTTGCGCTTGCGGCATCGAGGGCGTCGGTCACGGCGCTGCCGTAGGCACGTACGAGGCCGCCTGCGCCGAGCTTGATCCCGCCGAAATAGCGCGTGACAACGGCGAGGATGTTCGTCATGTGCCGCCCTCTAAGGGCCTGCGCCATGGGCATCCCGGCCGTGGAGCTTGGCTCGCCGTCGTCGTTGGAGCGCTGTAGGTGTACCGGTGTGCCGAGCGTGAGGGCCGTGCAGTGGTGACGCGCGTTCGGGTGGAGCGCGCGGCGTTCGCGGATCAGATGGTCGGCTTCCTCGACGGTTTCGACGGGCGCGAGGTAGGCGAGGAATCGGGATTTCGTGATCACGAGTTCATTCTCGATAGGGGCCGTGAGCAGCAGCATTCGCTCGCTGGCTTCTGGCATAGTGTCGAGAATTTCGCGCATGGTGGACATTGTTTCACGGTCTCGAAGCTCGCGGCGGGCGGCCCGTATCCTTGAGACCATGAGCGCCCCAGAACATTTCGATATCGCCCTCATCGGCTCCGGTTCAGGCAACTCCTTCCCGGGCCCCGAATTCGCCGACAAATCCATCGTCTATATCGATCGTGGCGTGGGACCCGCGCACATCTTCGGCGGGACCTGCCTCAACGTCGGGTGCATTCCCACGAAGATGTTCGTCCACACGGCCACCGTCGCTGAAAACGCGAAAGAGGAGCACGCGGAGAAGTTCGGGGTCGACTCGAGGCTGGGCGGCGTCGGATTCCCGGCGGTGCGCGAGCGGATTTTCAACCGGATTGACCCGATCTCCCACGGGGGTGAGGAGTACCGCGCCTCCCACCCGGACAACGCTAACCTCACGCTCATTCGCGGTACGGCGCGGTTTACGGGCCCTAAACGCCTCGCGGTCGAGACCGACGGCGGAACGCGCGACATTACCGCCGATACTGTCCTTCTTGCCGCCGGCTCGCGTCCCGCGATTCCCGGTATTCCCGGGCTCAAAGAGGCGAAACCGCTCACGAGCGACACGATCATGCGGCTTGAGGAGCTTCCCGAGTCAATCGCGATCCTCGGCTCGGGCGTGATCGCCCTCGAGTTTGCGCACATTCTCGACGCTTTCGGCGTGGACGTGCACCTCATCGCTCGTTCCGGAACTCTTCTTCGCGCCTTCGATGAGGACATCGCGCACCGCATCACCGAGGTCGCTTCCGCGCGTTATCACGTGCACCTCAATGCCTCGACCACTCGGGTGCGGCGCACAGCAAACGGGGTCGAGATTGACCTGGAACCGTCGGACCCCACAGGCGAGGTGGCCCGAACCCTCACCGTCGCCGACATTCTCGTGGCGACCGGCCGCACGCCCAACAGTGACCTCCTGGAAGCCGCGGCCGGGGGCATCGGCGTCGATGATGGCGGCCGTGTCATGGTCGATGCCTACCAGCGAGCCCTCGACCCGAGCGGCCAGGTGCTCGACGGGGTCTACTCGATCGGCGACCTCAGTTCGCCGGCGCAACTCAAGCACGTCGCGAACTACGAGCTGAAGGTTGCGCGCCACAACATCCTCCACCCGCACGATTTGCGCCGAAGCGACGACATGCCGATCCCCGCCGCTGTCTTTACCGACCCGCACATTGCGCAGGTGGGCATGACCGAGCGCGAGGCGCGCGAGTGGGCAGAAACGACCGGGCGGGAGATCCGGGTGGCACGCCAGGAATTTGCCGACGTCGCCTACGGGTGGGCGATGGAGCTCGAGGCACCGGGTGACTTCGTGAAGATCGTCGCCGAGGCTGAGACCGGGAGGATCCTCGGTGCGCACATCATCGGCCCCGAGGCTGCGACGCTCATTCAAGTGCCTATCCAGGCGATGAGCTTCGGCCTGAACGCGCGCGACGTCGCGACCAAGCAGTACTGGATTCACCCCGCCATGCCCGAAGTTATCGAAAACGCCCTGCTGCAGCTCGCCTAAGCGAGCCGCACCAGGGCGCTATTCGCGGTGAGGGGTTAGCCCATCGGGTCTTCGTTGCCCGGCATGCACGGTGCGAGCGGGTCCTGATTGACCGTCGGGGTCTTGGTCTCGCCCGAGTCTGTCGAGTCACCGTCGTTCGAGTCGCCATCGGTGGTCGGCTCAAGCGGAAGAACGATCCGGATCCGCTGCGGCGCCGAATTGCGAGCACCAGCACCCGAGGGCGTGCCACCCGCGGCGCCGCTTGAGGGCTTGCCGCTCACGGGCACCTCGCCGTAGCCGACCATCGAATCGGCAATCGACGCCTGCACCCACTTCTTGATGTACGGGTAGTCGGGGTTGCCCGAATGCGTCACGGTCGGGTTGATCGGGTACGACTTGAAGCCACCCTTTTGGATGCGCTGCGCAAGGTCCGCAAACGCCTCGACCTGGCTGCGCGGGATGTCCGTCTCGATATTGCGTTCGGTCGCACCGATCAGCTTCGGGATATTGAGCGCGAGCGAGGACACGTTCGCTTCTTCCGCGACGGTACGCACGATGCGCTGCTGGCGGCAGTTGCGGTCGAAGTCGCTCGAGCCGTGGCGCGAGCGGGCGTACCACAGGGCGTGGAAGCCATCGAGGTGCTGCCAGCCCTTCTTGACGTAACCCTCGACCTTCGACGCGCCGCCGCCGATCGGGATGTCACGCTCCACTTCGATATCGACGCCGCCGATCGCATCGACGAGGTCGGCGAAGCCCTGGAGGTTCACCATCGCGTAGTAGTCGACCTTGAGGCCAAGCGTTTCCTCGACGGCCATTGTGGTCGCAGTCAGACCCGGGTTGTTGTCGCCCGGGAATAGATCGGGCCGCACGCCCTCGGCCCACGACCAGACCGCGTTAATGAGGTTCTGGTCCTTGCCGAAATACGTGAAGCCGTCCGGGAACTCTTCCGCAGGAGCCGAACCCTTCGGGAAGCGCACGTACTGAAGGTTGCGAGGGATCGAGAAGAGCGCCGTGCGGCCCGTCTTCGTGTCGATCGAGGCGACCATGATGGTGTCGGGGCGAGTGCCCGTGCGGTCGGGACCGGCATCCTGGCCGAGCAGCATGATGTTGACGCGTTCGCGGTTCGCCCACGGATCGACGCCGGGGGCGAGCTTGTGTTTGTCCGAGCCCGCAAAAACCTTCGAGTTACCAAGCAGCGCTTGGGTGGCGTAGAGGCTATGGGCGGTGTACACACCCGGAATTGCTACGACGAGTGCAAGCATGTAGGCGAGGGACCGCGACGCAGTGCGGGCGGGCCCGCGCAGCTTCTCGCGCACGTTGTGTAGCTGGTTCGTGAAGAAAATCGTCGAGACCCACGCGAGAGTGCCCACGATCACGGCGATGAGTGCGGCGATCACAACGGGGCGGCGCGTGCCGTAGTGGAACACGAGGGTGGCTGGATCACCAAACGCAAGGAGCGCGGCGCCGGCCCCCACGATGAGCACGGCGAGCACCATGAGCGCGATACCGAGCTTGCGCCACATTGTGGGAATGAGGCCGAATCCGGGGAACACGCTGCCGCTTGTCGTCCACACCGACGCTCGCGCGAGCGAGCCTTCCTCAAGACTCGTTCGACGGCCAATGCCGATGCTCGTGGGTGCGCCCGTGGGAATCGAATCGTCATCGTCGCGCGCAGCAGCGCCCTCGTGGCCGCGTGGGCGCACGTTCGGAAGCGGCTCGGTGCGCATCACGCCCTCGGGAAGTGGAGTCACGGCCGCGCCCTCGGCGAGGCGGGCAACAGTCCCAGGCTTCTCCGTTTCGGTGGCGGTTCCGACGGCTGCCTCAGCCCTCGTGCTGCCGGGCTTCGGGAATTGAGAAGCTTGCCTGCGGGAGAGGTCGAAACCATGCTCCCGCTGCGCCGCCTCATGGCGTTCCCGGGCGTTTTTTTGTGCGATCGAATCGGCCTTGGTGGGCCTCACGTATCGATGTCGACCCGCGCTGCGCTTGGGCAGTGTGGGTTCGGACGATTCTGGCACGGTCATGCCCGTCAGTTTACGGCGCGAAATATCTATTTCGTGGTTGCGGCGTGTGATTTGCGTGGAGATTCCGGGGAGGTTCCAGAGGGTGGGGCGTTTAGACTGAGGCCATGACAACTTTGGTTATTGGTGGTGCAGGTTACATTGGCGCACACGTTGTGCAGCTTCTTCTCGAGCGCGGCGAGTCCGTCGCCGTTGTCGATGATCTCTCGACTGGCTTTCGCAACCGCATCGGCGATGCTCCGCTCATTGAGCAGGACGTCACCGCCGATGGCGCCGTTGAGGTTCTCGAGCGCGAGATGCGCGAGCGCGGGGTGAAGGCCGTGATCCATTTCGCTGCCCACAAGCAGGTGGGCGAATCCGTCGAAAAGCCCGAAATGTACTGGCACGACAACATCGGCGGCCTCGCCAACGTGCTCGAAGCAGCGGCGCGTGCAGGCGTCCGCGACTTCGTTTTTAGCTCCTCCGCGGCCGTGTACGGCACGCCCGATGTTGACCTCGTCGATGAGGAACTCGAGTGCCGACCCATCAACCCCTACGGCGCGACCAAGTACGTGGGCGAATGGATGCTTGCCGACGCCGAGCGCGCTCACGGCATGCGCACCGTCGCCCTGCGCTACTTCAACGTAGCCGGCGCCGGTTCCCCAGAGCTCGCTGACAGTCTCGTCATGAACCTCGTGCCGATCGTGCTCGACACCCTCGAATGCGGGAAGAACCCGAAGGTTTTTGGTAACGATTACGACACCCCCGACGGCACCTGCATCCGCGACTACGTCCACGTCGAGGATCTCGCCGACGCGCACGTCGCCGCCCTCGGCTACCTCGAAAACGACGAGCGCGAATACCGCGTATTCAACGTCGGCACCGGAAAGGGCTCGAGCGTTCTCGAAGTAATTGACGCTATCGGCCGCGCCAAGGGCATCGAGATCACGCCCGAGATTGCCCCGCGCCGCGCTGGCGACCCGGCCCGACTCGTGTGTTCGACCGAGCGCATCGAGAAGGCACTTGGCTGGAAGAGCTCGAAGGACCTCGACGACATTGTGCGTTCGGCGGTCGAGGCGACGACCTGCCACTGAGCCGGCTGATTGCTGATTGTTGAGGGCGGCGAGTGTTTACCGAACGCGACACGATGACGGCGGAGCAGCCGTCGGACCGCGAAGCCTTTGCCAAGGCGCGCACTTGAACCCACCGGAACCGCCCGGCCTCGCGGTGCAGTTCGGGGTTCAAGAAGCGGGGAGAGCGCTGAAAAGCGCGCGGCCACCGGCCCGCGCGGCACGGAGCTAGGCCTGCGGATCCTCGCGGCGCGAGGTGAAGCCGAGCAATTGGTCGAGCGCCTCGAATGTCACTCTCGAATCTGTGCCGAGTAGAAGCGGCATCCCACTCAACTGAGGGATCCCAATTGACGTGGGAATCGTGACCGTCGTGACAATCGCATCGGCGGAAAACTGCGGCGACAGCAAATCCATCACGGTTGCCTGCGTAACGTTCACGTCAATCTTGCGAACGTCGTAATGCGCCTCGATGCGCTTGCGGATCACCGAGGAGGTCGCCACCCCGGCGCCGCACACAACCGCGACATGTTTCATCAGGACGCGAGAACCTCGTCGAGAATTTCCTCGGCTCGCTCAGGCGAGCAATCCTCTGCAAGCGCAAGCTCGGAGGTGAGAATCTGGCGAGCCTTCGAGAGCATTCGCTTCTCACCCGCGCTCAAACCGCGGTCCTGATCGCGGCGCCACAGGTCACGAACGACCTCGGCAACCTTCTTGATGTCACCCGAGGCAAGCTTCTCCACATTCGCCTTATAACGGCGCGACCAGTTCGTGGGCTCCTCAACATAAGGCTGGCGAAGCACCTCGAAAACCTCTTCGAGGCCCTTTTGGTCGACGACATCGCGCACGCCCACCATGTCAACATTCTCCGCGGGCACCTCAATGGTGAGATCACCCTGCGCAACCTTGAGCTTCAGGTACTTCTTGACCTTGCCCTTGATGGTGCGCTCGTTGACTTCTTCGATGAGCGCCGCACCGTGGTGCGGGTAGACGACTGTTTCGCCGACATTAAAATTCATGAGTTCAGGTCCCTTTCGTCCAGCATCCATTCTAACATCCACGTGTGTGCTATATTTCGCCGCCACATCATTGGGCGGTGACGCCCGAGTGTGGGGTAGTCTGTGAGGGTGCTGCTAGCGCGGCGGTTCCCCCTCCGGGTGGGCTCTTAGTCCCGGCCGGGAAGTCCCGCTTCGCGACGCAAACCATTACGTCATCGACAACTACGTGACCTCAAAATCGCAGGAGTCAGAGTGAAACTTCGTCCCCTCTCCCGCGCTGCCGCGCTCATGGGCATCGCCGCCTTCAGCCTCAGCGGTTGTGCCTATTTCAACCCGACGCAAACCCACCACTTCTACCAGCCGGCAGAGGGCGCCCTCCTCAACTTCACGCCCGAAGGTGCCTCGAAGCCCGTCGGCGTCCGCAATCTCCTCGCTGTCAAAGGGGCGAACGGCGTACAGGTCACCGGCGCAATCGTGAATCAATCGACCGAGGATTTCACCGTCAGCCTCGCCTTCGTCGAGGGTGCTAACGGCGGCGCGAGCATCAACGTGCCCGCCGGCGAAACCATCAAGATTGGCGGCGAGGGCGTCGACCCCATCCAGGTCACGACCTCGAAGAAGCCGGGTGACAACCTTTTCGTCGATATCACCGTTGGCAACGAGACGCAGCGCCTCACCGTGCAGCTGCTCGACGAATCCCTCGAATACCTCGCGCCTGAAAAGTAGTCGACGCTGAATTCATGTGGCGGCCCCGCATCGCGGGGCCGCTCACTTTTAATTCGAGTGCATCCTGGTCCCGCGGTTTGACCTAGGTTCCTACTGGCCCCGCGTTTTTGCCTTGGGTGCCCGCTTGCCCTGCGTTTTTGCTTTGGGTGCATCCTGGCCCTGTGTTTTTGACTCCGCGCTGGCACTGTATGCCTCGCGTTCTTTTTGAAAGTGGTGAAAAACGGCGTCAACTGCCCTCTTTTTTGGCTTCAAGTGGCTGTTTTTCACCACTTTGGATCTGTGCGCGAGTGGCGGGAACGGAAAAGGCAGAGGCGAAGAAAAGAGGCAGAGGCTGAGGCAACAGGTGCCGAGAGTCAAAAATGGAGGTGAGCGCTGGAAGCAGCGAGGAATCAGGCCAGGACCGGCGACGAATCAGGCAAGCAGCGACGAATCAGGAGGGCAAGGAAGCAGCTGGGGAGTGAAGATGGCAAAAGCCCGGCCCCCATGAGGCCGGGCTTCCATTTGAGTAGTCGCTATTTAGCCGCGGTTCGCGCGCGGGCGACGCGCCACGAGACGCTCCGCCCCCGACTGTGCGCCCTTCTTCGCCACCTGCTGCAGACCCGAGATGACAACGCCGGACAGGATCGTGAAAAGGGCGACCTTCCAAGCATCGACGTCGTCGTACTCGCTCGTCATGGCCTTGATCTCGGCCTTCGAGGCGCCATCCTTCTTTGCCTGCTTCTGGCGAGCCTTGAGGTCTTTCTTTGCCTGCTTCTCGAACTTCGAGTCAGGAACTTCCTCGTCGAAAGCGCGATGCCAGCCGGCCTCGAGCGCCTTCTTCGCGAGGATCGACGTTCCAATCCCGGCAACCGTCACGATAGCGCCGACCAGGGGATTGCTGGGCTTCGAGGGCATAGGAACTCCTGTCGCTGTTGATGCGGGTACCGCCACAGGTTACCGGGAGAATCTGGAACGAGTTAGGGTTCCGACGGTTGCCCAGCCCCCGGTCAATTCTCGCTTTGTACCCCTCGCAAGTTTCCAAGTGGTGATTTTTAGCCACCTCACGTGCGATATCGAGGGGATAAACACCGTTTTTCACCACTTTGAAAAAGAAGAGGTGAGGAGGAAGGAAAGCAGGGGAGGAGGAAGGAGAGCGGGGGAGGAGGGGCGGGTGAGGAGGAAAGACAGCGGGTGGGGAAGAGGGGAAGAGGGGAAGAGGGGGAGGCATGAGAAGGAAAAACGGTGAGTGGGGGCGCGGCTGGTGGGGGTGTGGAGTAAGCGGGTAGCAAAAGCGGGGCCCCGGCCAGAAGCCGGAACCCCGCTTTTTACTGAAAGACTGAGCGCCCAGGAGTGCGGCGCTGCTAAGGAATCGCCTAGCGGATCAGAACTCGTCGACGTCCGTGTGTGGGTTGTGCGAGTCGAGCGAATCGCCTGTCACGAGGAACACCACGCGGCGCGCAATCGATACGGCGTGGTCGCCAAGGCGCTCGTAGAAGCGAGCGAGCAGCGCAAGGTCAACGGACTCCTTGACGGAGTAGGAGGCGTCGTCGGCGGAGAGCGCGGCGTAAACCTCGTCCATGGCGCGATCCACGTTGTTGTCGCGCTCCTCGATGACGGCGGCGAGGGCTATGTCGTAGCTCTCGAGGACCTTCCCGGCATCGTGGACGGCGTTGAGGCTGAGATCGGCGAGCGTCTCGACGGTCGGCTTGAGATCAGCCGGGATGACCTCGTTCGGGTGGCGGCGGCGCAGCACGAGCGCGATGTGAGCGGCGAGATCGCCCATGCGCTCAAGCGACGCGCTCATGCGGAGTGTGGCAACGACCGTGCGGAGGTCCGTAGCGACGGGGGACTGCGTCGCGAGGACGTCAATGGCCTTCTCGTCGAGCTCCGCCTGGAGATCGTCGATCTCCTGGTCGCGGACGATGACCTTCTCGGCGAGCGCGAGGTCGCCGGTGAGCAGCGCCTTCGAGGCGTCCTCGAGTGCGGTGGCGACGAGGGAGTTCATCTCCATCAGGCCATCGCGCAGGACCTGAAGTTCATTCTGGAATGCTGCACGCATCGGATCGTCCTTTTCTCTAGGGGCAGTAATGCACCTCCCATTTTCCCGGTGGGAAGTGAATGTTGGCAAACCCCAAGGTGAATAACCAGGAAACGAAATTGGGTTCGATGGGGCGCGGGGAGCCGTCGGACCCCGAGACCGAGTACCCTGGTGGGGTGAATTCCGTTGCTCTCCTCTTTGTCGCTGCCGCGTGCGGCCTTGTGGCGGGAGTTGTGGCGACCTACGCGGCGCTGCGTGGGAGCCGGCCTGTGCCGGAACCGGCGAAGCCGGTTATCCCGGAGCCCACCTCCGAAGTGCTGTCGATCCTCTCGAGCGCGTACGTACTGCTCGATTCGAGCGGCGACGTCCTGCGCGCCTCACCCCTTGCCTATAGCTATGGCCTCGTGCGCACCACCGGCGGAGACTACCCGCGGCTCGCGCACCGTGATCTCATCGACATCGTCACCCAGGTCTCGCGCCAAGGTGGCTTCCGCGAGCAGATGCTGACGAACGAGAAAACCACCCGCTCAGATCTCAACACGCCCACTGTTGTGAGCGTGCGCGTGGGCGCGCTCAGCAGCTCACGGCGAATCCTCGTGCTTGCCGATGACCTCACGAAGCAGTCCCGCGTCGAAGAAACGCGTCGTGACTTCGTCGCGAACGTCTCGCACGAACTGAAAACCCCCGTCGGCGCCTTAACGCTCCTCGCGGAAACGATGGAGGACGCCGCAGATGACCCCGAAGCCGTGCGCCGCTTCGCGAGCCGCATGCAAACTGAATCGCGGCGCCTCTCGCTCCTCGTCCAGGAAATCATCGAGCTGTCGCGCGTGCAGGGGGCGCAATCTTTTGCCGACGCCTCCACGGTCGACGTCGACTCCGTGGTTGCCGAAGCTGTTGCCCTCAACCAGAACCTCGCCTCGGGCCACGGCATGACGATCCAGTCCGGTGGCACGCAAAACCTTGAGGTTTTCGGAAGCTCGACGATGCTGACCACGGCACTGTCGAACCTAATCATGAACGCGATTACGTATTCACCGCCGAACACCCTCATCGGCGTATCGACCCGCCGCCATAACGGCATGGTCGAAATCTCCGTGAAGGACGAGGGGATCGGCATCTCGCCCGAAAATATGGAACGCATTTTTGAGCGTTTCTACCGCGTGGATAAGGCACGCTCCCGTGCGACCGGCGGCACCGGCCTTGGCCTGTCGATCGTGAAGCACATTGCGAGCAACCACGGGGGCGAAGTCACAGTATGGTCGAAGGAGGGCTCAGGTTCGACGTTCACGCTTCGAATCCCCGAGCTCGCCGACGATTCACCACGGGATCTGCCCATTCACACAGGAGAATAGGAAACATGGCACGCATCCTCATTGTTGAAGACGAGGAGAGTTTCTCGGACGCGCTCAGCTACTCGCTGCGCAAGGAGGGATATGAGGTCGCGGTGGCAAATACCGGCGACCGAGGGCTCGCGGTGTTCCAGGTGCATGGGGCTGACCTCGTGCTTCTCGACCTCATGCTTCCCGGTATGAGCGGCACTGATGTGTGCCGCGAGATCCGCAAGACGTCGAGCGTGCCCGTCATCATGCTCACTGCGAAAGATGACGAGTTCGATAAGGTTCTCGGTCTCGAGCTTGGTGCCGACGACTACGTGACGAAGCCGTATTCGTCGCGCGAACTTCTCGCTCGCATCAAAGCCGTTCTTCGCCGCGGAGAGCAGCAGAAGGCACCCGGCCAGGACAGCGTTGAAGACGAGGCCGTGCTGACGGCCGGCGGAATCGAGATGAACGTCGATCGGCACGTGGTGCGGGTGCGTGGCGTGGACACGCCGCTTCCGCTCAAGGAGTTCGAGCTTCTCGAGATTCTGCTGCGCAACGCCGATCGTGTTCTCACGCGCGGCCAGCTCATCGATCGCGTGTGGGGCTCAAACTACGTGGGCGACACGAAGACCCTCGACGTGCACATCAAGCGCTTGCGCGCGAAGATCGAGGTCAATCCGAAGAGCCCGGAGCTCATCGTGACGGTGCGCGGCCTCGGCTACAAGTTCGAGTCGCCCGCCGAGGCCTAACCCGTCGGAGCGCTTACGCTTTTTGGTAGGCGAATTCCCACACGAGGCGCCCAGCCGCCGTTGCCTTCTTCTCGAAGGCTGTGCGCACGCGCCCGTCGAACCGCGGCGCAAACCCCTCGTTCGGCATTGCGTCGCTCACCGAGTCAGACGCGGTGCCCTCGGGCCTCGGCCCTGACGGGTGGAGGTTCACGAGCAGCCCCTCGGCCGCGACGGTCTCGAAAGCGGCGTGCTGGTGCTCGGCGTAGTCAGCCCAGTCGGTCGCGGTGCGAATAATTCCGCCCGGCTCGAGGAGCGTCGTGAGGGCCCGCAGGAACTCGGGAGAGACCAGCCGACGCTTGTGGTGTTTTGTTTTGTGCCACGGGTCTGCAAAGAAGATCCACACTTCACGGATCGATTCGGGCCCGAGAAGCGTGGGCAGGGAGTTCTCGGCGTCGACCTCGAGCATTTTCACGTTGCGGGGCAGGCACAGGCGCTCGAGGTGGAGCATCGTTTGGGCAAGGCCCGGCTTGTACACCTCGAGGGCGAGGAAGTTTTCGCTCGGGCGCGAGGCCGCCGCGGCGGCGATGCAATCGCCCTGCCCGGAGCCGATCTCCACGATGAGCGGGTTCGCATTCCCGTACAGTTCCGAAACGGACAGTCGCACGGAAGGGTCGGCGAGAGTCGAGCGGGCCCCGCGCGGAACGTCCACGACGTACTGAGCGGCATGCGCCTGCCACGCGCGCTCCTGGGCGGCGTTCAGACGGGAGCCGCGACGCACGAAGCTGACGACCTCGCGCCGAACTCGCCCGTCGCTCGTGAGATTCGAGGCCTCAGGCACGGGTAACCTTGCCGTCGGCGACCTTAAGGGCCACTTCGGTTAGGGGCTTCTCGGCGGGACCGCCCTTGACGTCTCCCGTTTGAGAATCAAACGTCGAATCGTGGCACGGGCAGTGAAGCACGGGCCCCTCGGGGTTGAGGGCGCAGCCCTGGTGCGTGCAGTATGCCTCGAAGCCGTGGAGGTCATCGCCGCTTCCACGGACGACGGCGACGAATGCCTTTTGCCCGCCGAAGTTCACGATGGTCGTCTGGTTTTCGGGAAGGTCCTCGAGGGAAACGGCGCCCGAGTCATCGACCTGGACTTCCTTTGCCTTGAGGCCACCGCGATCCGGGCCACAGCCGGCGAGGGCAAGCGCGGCAGCACCGGTCAGACCGAGCGCGCCGAGATCACGTCGCTTCACGCACGGTGGCAGCTCACTGGTGGGCTCGGCGGGAAGATCAGCACGGACGATGCGCGGTTTCATGGCTCTCTTTCGATGAAAAAACAGGGTCCGACGCCTGCCGGGCAAGCGTCGGACCCCAATTTTATCCCCCGGACCCTAGCCTTCGTGCTCCTCACACGCCGCCTCCGGGTACTCCCACGGCGAGTTCGGGTCGGGCACGGTCGAGGTGATGAGGGTGCCGTCGGCGCGTGAATCGCCAACGTAGTGCGCCTCGATGTCGCCGTCCTGGAGGATGGGGCCCTGGCCATGGAGAGGAACCCTCACGCTCTCGTTCGTGATGCGGACCGTTTCGCCGCGCACGCTGACCTCGAGCTCCTCGCCCTCGTCGAGCGTGAAGGTGATGTCGCCCTTCGTGATCCGCACGGTGAAGCGGCTGCCGCGCACGGTGAGAGGGAACTCAAGGGCGGGCCATTCATCGGGCAGGCGCGGGTCGAAGCTGATGTCGCCGTCGTTGAAGCGCATGCCGCCAAAGCCTGCGACGAGGCCGTTCCACACGCCGCCCGCGGAGGCGATATGAACGCCATCCTTCGTGTTTTTGTGCAGGTCGGCGAGGTCAACGTAGAGGCCCGTGAGGAAGTAATCGAGGGCGAGATCCTGGTGGCCCACCTCTGCAGCCATGATCGACTGGACGACTGCGGACAGGGTCGAGTCGCCGGTCGTGATCGGGTCGTAGTACTCGAAGTTCGCCTTCTTGTGCTCGGTCGTGAATTCGGCACCGCGCAGGTAGGTCGCGAGGACGACGTCCGCCTGCTTGATGACTTGGAAGCGGTAGATCACGAGCGGGTGGTAGTTGAGCAAAAGCGGGAAACGGTCGGCCGGGGTGGACTTGATGTCCCACACCTCGCGATCGAGGAAGCGGTCGTCCTGGGGATGGATGCCCATCGTTTCGTCGAACTCGATGTACATGCCTTCGGCGCAGGCCTGCCACTCGTCGATCTCGCGCTCGTCGAGGTCAATTTTTTGCACGAGCGCGCGGTAGGCCTCGGGGAGGCGTTCGCGCAGATCGAGCAGTGTGCGAGCGGCCCGCTCGAGGTTGTATTTCGCCATGACGTTCGTGAACAGGTTGTTGTTCACGACCGTCGTGTATTCGTCGGGCCCGGTCACGCCGTGAATATGGAACGTCCGCTCGCCATTGGTACGCCAGAAGCCAAGATCGGCCCACATGCGCGCGGTCTCCGCGAGGACTTCGGCGCCTTGGAGGTCGAGGAAGCTCGTATCGCCCGTGATGTCGTTGTAGGTGGCGAACGCCCACGCGATGTCCGCGTCGATGTGGTACTGCGCGGTTCCGGCCGCGTAGTAGGCACTCGCCTCGTCGCCGTTAATGGTGCGCCACGGGAAGAGGGCGCCCCGCTGGTTGAGCTCACGGGCTCTCTCGCGGGCCGCATCGAGAAGGTTCACGCGGAAGCGCAGGGCATTGCGTGCCCATTCCGGCGAGGTGAAGGTGAGGAACGGGACGACATAGATGTCGGTATCCCAGAAGTAGTGGCCTTCGTAGCCGGAGCCTGTCATGCCTTTCGCGGGGACTCCCGCTTGGTCGGCACGAGCGGCGGCTTGTGCGAGCTGGTAGATGCACCAGCGGGCCGCCTGCTGCACGGCACTTTGGCCCTCGATGCGGATGTCCGAGCGTTCCCAGAAGCGTTTGAGGAATTCCCGCTGTGCGTCGTGGTAGTTCTCAAGCTTGTGCTTGTGTACGCGGTCGAGCGTGCGGCGGCATCGATCCTGGAGCTCGCGCACCGGCACACCCGGTGCAAAGTGGTAGGCAACGGCCTTCTTGACGAGGAATTTCTCGCCCTCGGGCAGTTCGCCACGCATGATGAATCGACCCATGTCGTCGTCGATTTTGACGAGGCTCTGGAAGTCGATTTCCGTCTCGACTGTGTGGTCGGCGGCAACGCCAACGCCGATTCCAGAGTGGGCGGTGCGATAGCCCATGAGCACGCGGTCGCCGGAGGCGTGATTGTCTTCCGGGATCAGCACGCGCGTGTCAAACGACGTGGTTTGCCGCGGATCGTACTTGTTCTCGCCGGCACGCGGGGCCGTCGCGGGCGCGGCATCGACGTTGAGGTCCTGGCGGTTGATGATTTGGGAAGAGATCGCGATCGGGGCGCTTCCCTTGACCATTTCGACCTCGAGGGACATGAGCGCGAGGTGGCGGTCGGTGAAGCTCACCATGCGGCTAGAGCGCACGCGCACCTGGGCACCGCTCGGGGTGCGCCACAGAAGATCGCGGCGCAGAACGCCTTCGCGGAAGTCGATCCAGCGCTTGTATTCGAGGAGGTCGCTCGTGGAGACGTTGAGCGGTTCATCGTCGACGTAAAGCTTGATGACGGTCGAATCGGGTGCGTTCACGATGGTCTGCCCGGTCTTCGCGAAGCCGAACGCGTTCTCGGCATGCTTGATGGGCCAGGTTTCGTGGAACCCGTTGAGGAACGTGCCGTGACTTGCGACGTCGCGGCCCTCCTCGGGCGTGCCGCGCATGCCGAGATAGCCGTTGGCGGTCGCGAAAATCGTTTCGAGGAAACCGAGCTGTGCGCCGGGGCGCGACTCGACGAGCTGCCATTCATCCACGGGCAGGTGGACCCTGTCCATGGGGTCGGCGGAGACTTTATGGATGCTCATGCCAGCTCCTTGAGGTCGTCAACAACGATGGTGGCGCCGGCTTCGGCGAGCGCCTCTTGGCCCACGCCGCGGTTAACGCCGATGACGGCACCGAAGTTGCCCGCGGCCCCGGCCTGCACGCCGCTCGTAGCGTCTTCAAGCACGACGGCTTTCTCGGCGGGCACGCCCACGAGCTTCGCGCCATAAAGGTAGGTGTCGGGGGCGGGTTTGCCCTGGATCGAGTGTTCGGCTGCGACGTTGCCGTCCACGATCACCTCGAAGCGTTCGAGCAGTCCAGTGGCCTTCAGCACGGTGCGGGCATTCTTCGAGCTCGAGACGATCGCGATTTTCGCAGTTTCGGGCAGCGAGTCAAGGAACGCGAGCGTGCCGGGATACGGCTCGACCCCTTCCTGCTCGAGGATGTCGAGCACGAGGGCGTTCTTGCGGTTACCGAGGCCGCAGACGGTCATGGCGGCGGGGGCGTCGTCGGGATTTCCTTCGGGCAGGTTAATCCCGCGGGAGGCGAGGAAACTCCTCACGCCGTCGTAGCGCGGCTTGCCATCCACGTACGTGAAGTAGTCCATGTCGGTGTATTTGGCCTGCCCCTCGTAGTCCACGAGCACCTGGTTGAACATACGACTCCAGGCTCGCATGTGGACGTCGGCGGTGGGGGTGACGACCCCGTCGAGGTCGAAAAGGTAGGCGTCAAAGCTAGCCGCGTTGAAGGAAGCGGCGGGCGTGGGATCTTGGGGAGCGTTCGTCGCGTTCTCAGTCACGGAATAACTGTAGGTGGCGGGGCTGAACGGTGTCGCACAGTTTCGTCGAGTGGTGTGGGGTTTTTGAGTTTTCTCTCCCGCTACCCCTCGCTGAGCACGTCTTCTCGGCCGATTCCATCCTCGTAGCGGGAGGCGAGGATGGCGCGGGCAGCGTTGGCGGCAGTGATGTCGGCGCTCGCGTTCGGCGCGTACGCGGCGGGCGTGCGCTGGACGGACGCGGGCCCGGGTGCCACGAGTATCGGCGGGTGCAGGAGAAGCGTCGTGTCCAGACCCGAGAGCCGCACGAGCTCGAGGGCACGGCGGGCAGCCAGCAGGGATGGGTCTGGTGTTCCGACGGTTGCCCACGCTCGCGTTGCTCTTTCGGCGAAGGAGCGTTCGCGGCGCGGAGCTTCGGCCTCGCGCGTGCCGTGCACGGTGCAGCGGAGGGCATCGAGTGGCGCCGTTGCGATGAGCCGGCGAATTCCAGCGCGCCGCATCGCGCGAACAGTGCTGGCGGCGAGCTTTTCGGCATCCTCGTGGGCCTCGAGAACGAGGAAGACCGCTGTTGCGCCGTGGAGTCGAGCGGCGTACTCCTCGAGGTCGTCCGGGATCGCCGCGTAGGTGATCGCGCGCGAAAAATGCGTGAGGCGTTCGGGCTGGGCGCTCAGCGCCACTACATCGCCGCCGTTTCGAAGGGCGAGGTAGGCCTCGCTCACGAGAGCGTCGCCGAGGGGGCTCGCGGCGTCAACGATCGCGAGTGCTTCGCGGGGCTGGGGTGTGCTCATGGGCGGAACCTTTCTTCGCGGTAGAGGCGCGAGGGGAGGCGCCGGAATGCGGGAGCGGGGGTTGTCCCGCGGCGAGCCCATGGATCTCTTTGGCGCCCGACCCCCTTCTTGGAGCCGCATCACTTCCCCATATCGAGATAGTTAAGCGACATCATCAGCCTACTCATGGAGAGTGAGCGATGCTGTCATAGCGCTAATGCACTAAGGAGGGGTCTGCGTGAGAGCGCAGAGAATCGTGGGGCGGCATTCGCGATGAGTCCCGCGTTGCATTCGAGGTTAGCTGTCGGGCGAGAGCCGTGCGCGCGCTGAGCGGGGTCGAAACCCCCACAAGGTCTATGCAATCCGAGGGGGAAGGGGGAGATGGAGCGGGTGACGGGAATCGAACCCGCGTAATCAGTTTGGAAGACTGAGGCTCTACCATTGAGCTACACCCGCGAGAAGCGCCCGAGCGCTTCAGGGATCTATATTGCCACATGCCGCGCCCTTGCCCAAGGCGTGGACGTGCGGCGTGAGGAATGTATCTCGTCACATCGCGCGAGTGATGTCGCAGCGCCCTCAGGTGGCGGCGGGTAAACTTGGCTGGGTTGCCATAACGGCTTTTGCGGTTCGAAGGAACGTTGGCTGGTGTGGTGGACCGGGATGTAGCTCAGCTTGGTAGAGCGTCCGCTTTGGGAGCGGAAGGTCGCAGGTTCAAATCCTGTCATCCCGACGTCGCAGGGGCCGCCACGTGGCGTGGCTCCGGTTACCGACTTTGAAATACGAGAACTACTACGAGGAGACTTGCACGTGAAGACTGCAGTCGAGAAGCTGAGCGCGACCCGCGTGAAGCTTAACGTTGAGGTTCCTTTTGAGGAACTGAAGCCCGCGATCGATCAGGCCGCGAAGAAGATTGCCAAGGATGTGCAGCTTCCCGGCTTCCGTAAGGGCAAGGTTCCCACGTCGCTCATCGAGAAGCGCTTCGGTAAGCCCGCGATCATCCAGGAAGCCGTGAATGACGCGCTTCCGGGCTACTACCAGCAGGCCGCTGCCGAGGCCGAACTCAAGCCGGCAGGCCGTCCTGAAGTTGAGGTCAAGGAAGTTCCGGGCCTCGACGGCTCGGAAGAGGGCAACCTCGTGTTCGTTATCGAGCAGGATGTGCGCCCGGAGATCGAACTTCCCACCTTCTCCGACCTCGAGATCGAGATCGAGGAGCCCGTCGTTGACGACGACGCAGTGGAGATGCGCCTTACCGCGCTGCGCGAGCGCTTCGGCACCCTCAAGGGTGTGGATCGCCCCGCTGAGGACGGCGACTTCGTGTCGATCGACATGGTCGCGAAAATCGAGGACGAGCAGATCGACACCGTCGAGGGCGTGTCCTACAACATTGGCGAGGGCAACATGCTCGACGGCCTCGACGAGGCCCTGATCGGCCTTTCGGCTGGCGAAACCACGACGTTCACCTCGAAGCTCGCCGGTGGCGAGCGCGCCGGCGAGGAAGCGCAGATCACCGTGACCGCTCAGAGCGTGAAGGTGCGCGAGCTTCCCGAGGCTGACGACGAGTTCGCTGAACTCGCCTCCGAGTTCGACACGCTCGATGAGCTCAAGGCGGATCTCAAGGCTCAGGCCGAGAAGGACGCCGAGGGCAACCGCGTCGCGCTCGCCCGCAACGCGCTTCTCGAGAAGCTTCTCGAGGACATCGAGATTGAGGTTCCCGAGCAGCTCGTCAAGGACGAGATTGAGGCTCACCTCGAAAACGAGGGCAAGACGGCGGATGACCCGCACGGCGAGGAAATCAAGGACGACACGGTCAAGGCGATCCGTGCGCAGTTCCTCCTCGATGCGATCCTCGAGACGCGCGAGGTCGAGGTGGGCCAGGAAGACCTCATGAGCTTCATGTCCCAGATGGCCGCGCAGTACGGCATGGACCCGAACACGTTCCTCCAGGCTGTTGCGCAGGGCGGTCAGCTCGAGCAGATCTTCGGCGAAGTTCAGCGCTCGAAGGCGCTTGACGACGCGCTTGCTGAGGTGACGGTCAAGGCTGAGGGCGGCAAGGTTCTGGATCTTGGCCTTTCGAAGGGTGAGGAGTCCGACGATTCCTCGGCCGACGAGGATGCCAAGGCTGAGGGCGAGAAGAAGCCCGCCAAGAAGGCTGCTGCCAAGAAGCCCGCCGCGAAGAAGACGACCGAAAAGAAGTCCGCGGACAAGAAGACCGCTGAGAAGAAGCCGGCCGCCAAGAAGGCCCCCGCCAAGAAGGCTCCGGCGAAGAAGGCCGCCACCAAGAAGGCTGCCGAGGAGAAGAGCGAAGACAAGTAGTCTCGCACCATCCCTTAAGGGCGCGGCCCCTCATCGCGAAAGCGGAGGTGGGGCCGCTACCCTTTTAACAGCGCGCGGCGCCGCGCGAAGGAGGCATAGTCATGGCTTGGATCGATCACGCCCTGTGGTGGCACGTATACCCACTCGGCTTCACCGACGCCCCGATCCGCGAGGGCGATTCCCGCACCGGACGGGGCTTCGATCACCTCACCGGCTGGCTCGACTATGTGCAAGAACTCGGCCTCAACGGGATCGCGCTCGGCCCGATTTTTGAGTCCAAAACCCACGGCTACGACACGCTGGACTACCTGAAAATCGACCCGAGGCTGGGCGACGATGCTGCCTTCGATCGCTTCCTCGCTGCGTGCAAAAAACGCGGGATCCGCGTGCTTCTCGACGGCGTGTTTTCGCACGTTTCGATCGATTTCGAACCGCTTCGCCGCGAGCTTGAGAACCCCTCCGCGAACGCGAGCGAGCGCGAATTTGATATTGATATGGAGGCCGACGGCGGCCCGGCCCCCCGCGTGTGGGAAGGGCACGGGGAGCTCGCCCGCTTCCACCACGAAAGCGCCGCCGCGCGCGAGAGAATCGCCCACGTCATGCGCTCCTGGCTCGAGCGGGGGATCGACGGCTGGCGCCTCGATGCCGCCTACTCCGTGTCCACGAGCTTCTGGAGCGCGATCATCCCCGACCTTCGCCGGGACTTCCCCGAAGCGTTCTTCTTCGCGGAGATCATCCACGGCGACTACGCCGAGTTCGTGCGCGAAGCGGGAGTGGATTCCGCGACCGAGTACGAGTTGTGGAAGGCGATTTATTCGAGCATCGAGCAGAAGAATCTTTTCGAGCTCGAGTGGACTCTCGGCCGCCACAACACGTTCCTCGAACACTTCGTTCCGTACACATTCGTGGGTAATCACGACACGAGCCGCATCGCGAGCGTGCTTGGCGCAGACGGCGCGCTCACGGCTCACGCGATCCTCTATACGCTCGGCGGCACCCCCGCCCTGTACTACGGCGATGAGCAGGCCTTCCGCGGCATCAAGGAAGAGCGCCTCGGCGGAGACGACGACGTGCGCCAGGCCTTCCCCGATTCCCCAGGCGACTTCTTCGGCGAAGGGCCCGCCATGCGCGACGCGATCGCCGGGCTCATCGGCGTACGCCGAGCCGAGCCGTGGCTCGTGACCGCACGCACCGAAGTGCTCGCCATCGCGAATGAATACATGACGTACCGTGCCCACGAGCACGGGGGCGAGCGATTCATCGACGTTGACGTCACCCTCGAGGACATGCCCCGCGTGACGATTCGAGATGCGCACGGAACAGTGCTGTGGTCCCAGCCGCAGCTGTAGCGAGGCAAGCGTCGGAACTGCGCCCCTGGCGAACACAGGCGCCGAGACCCCTCGCGCTCGCTAAGGTTGAGGGGTACGAAATCTCAAGACACAAGGAGTGCACCGTGACCCAGCACAGCGTGAACGCGGCCGGTGAAATGCCGCTTGGCCTCGACGACAACGTGTACCAGCGGCTCCTGCGCGAGCGCATCGTGTGGCTCGGCTCGGATGTTCGCGACGACAACGCGAACGCCATCTGCGCGAAGCTGCTCCTGCTCGCCGCGGAAGATCCGGACAAGGACATCTTCCTTTACATCAACAGCCCTGGCGGTTCGATCACCGCCGGCATGGCTATCTACGACACGATGCAGTACATCAAGCCGGATGTCGTCACGGTCGCCATGGGCATGGCCGCCTCGATGGGGCAGTTCCTGCTGAGCTCCGGCACTCCCGGTAAGCGTTTCGCGACGCCCCACACGCGTATTCTCATGCACCAGCCGCTCGGCGGCCTCGGCGGCACCGCGTCCGAGATCAAGATCCAGGCCGATCTGATCCTCTCGATGAAGCAGCAGATGGCCGAGATTACCGCTGAGCAGACCGGCAAGAGCGTCGAGCAGATCATTGCCGACGGCGACCGCGACCACTGGTTCACCGCCCCCGAAGCCCTCGAATATGGCTTCATCGACCGGATCGTCTCCGCAGCCGGCGACGTGACCGGCGATGGCGGCATGGACGAGAACTGACGCGGCGAAACTAAAGGAGTACAACCATGACTTTTGAGCCCTCCATGAAGGCCGGCCACATGCCGAGCGCACGCTACGTGCTGCCCACCTACGAGGAGCGCACGGCCTACGGCTTCAAGCGCCAGGATCCGTACGCGAAGCTGTTCGAGGATCGCATTATCTTCCTCGGCGTCCAGGTGGACGACGCCTCGGCGGACGACGTGATGGCGCAGCTACTCGTGCTCGAGTCGCAGGATCCGGACCGCGACATCACCCTGTACATCAACAGCCCGGGCGGATCGTTTACGGCGCTCACGGCGATCTACGACACGATGCAGTACATCAAGCCTGACGTGACGACCGTGTGCCTCGGCCAGGCGGCCTCCGCCGCCGCGGTGCTTCTTGCGGCCGGCGCCCCCGGCAAGCGCCTCGCGCTTCCGAACGCACGCATCCTCATTCACCAGCCCGCGATGGGCGGCCAGGGCGGCGGTCAGGCCTCGGACATCGAGATTCAGGCCAACGAAATTCTGCGCATGCGCGAGTGGCTCGAGGACACCCTCGCCCACCACTCGGGACGTGACCGCGAGGAGATCCACCGCGACATCGAGCGCGACAAGATCCTCACCGCCCAGGGGGCGCTCGAATACGGCCTCATCGACCAGGTGCTCCAGCGCCGCAGCGAGCAGGCGCAGCTCGGCCAGTAAGCGCTGCCACCCGTGAACGGGCCGGGGAGGTGCGCCACAGCGACACACACTCGCTGGTGCGCCTCCCCATTTCCATGCATCCCTGCCGCTAGTGTGGCAAGGGCCTGATAGCTTCCCAGGAAGGATTTCTCCTCCATGGCACAGATTGGTGATTCGAGCGAGATCTATAAGTGCTCGTTCTGCGGCAAGTCGCAAAAGCAGGTTGAGCGGCTCATCTCCGGCCCTCACGTGTACATTTGCGAGGAATGCATCGAGCTGTGCAACGAGATCATCGCTGAGGAAACCGAGGCCGCGGAGAAGAAGGAAGAGCAGGCCAAGGAGCTCGAGCTCCCGAAGCCCAATGAAATCTTCGACTTCCTCGAGACTCACATCGTTGGCCAGGAGACCGCGAAGCGCGCCCTTTCCGTCGCGGTGTACAACCACTACAAGCGTGTGATCGCGAGTGAAACGAAGGATTCGGGCATCGGCACCGACATCGACGAAGTCGAGGTCGCAAAATCGAACGTGCTGGTCGTGGGGCCCACGGGTTGTGGAAAAACCTACCTCGCGCAAACCCTCGCGAAGCTCCTGAACGTACCGTTTGCGATGGCTGATGCCACCGCGCTCACGGAAGCCGGCTACGTGGGTGAGGACGTCGAAAACGTTCTTCTCAAACTGCTTCAGGCTGCCGACTGGGACGTCAAGCGCGCCGAGCGCGGCATCATCTATATTGACGAGATCGACAAGATCGGCCGCAAAGCGGAAAATCCGTCGATTACACGCGACGTTTCCGGTGAGGGCGTCCAGCAGGGTCTGCTCAAGATCCTCGAAGGGACGGTCTCGGCCGTGCCCCCGCAGGGCGGGCGGAAGCATCCGCAGCAGGACTACGTGCAGCTCGACACCACCAACGTGCTGTTTATTGTCGCGGGTGCATTTGCGGGTATCGAGGACATCATCAGCAACCGCATCGGTAAGCGTGGCATCGGATTTGGAAGCCAACTTCACACCCCGCTCGATGAACAGGAGATTTATGCGAAGATCCTCCCGGAAGACCTCCTCAAGTTCGGGCTCATCCCCGAGTTCATCGGGCGCCTTCCCGTGCTAACGTCGGTCACGAACCTCGACCGTGAGGATCTCACCCGCATCCTGATCGAGCCGAAAAACGCACTCGTCAAGCAGTACCAGAAGATGTTCGCCCTTGACGAGGTCGAGCTCGACTTCGAGCAGCTTGCACTCGAGGCCATCGCCGATCGCGCTCTTGAGCTCGGAACGGGCGCGAGGGGCCTTCGCGCGATCATGGAGGAAATCCTCCAGCCCGTGATGTTCGAGGTGCCCTCACGCGACGATGTCGTGAAGATCGTCATCACCGAAGCCGTCGTGACCGAGGGACGCGAGCCGCTCATGCTCACTCGCGCCGATTCCGCCGCCGAAAGCAGCGACACGAAGAAGCGCCGCCGCAGCGCGTGACGCTTTATGGCCGAAGGCCTTTACTCACCCGGTTTCGCCTGGAAGGCTTAGCGCATGAATGATTCTCCAGCGACCCCAAGTGCCGGGACCCACGTCACCGACGAGCAGATCGCCCGCGCTCGGGAGGTGCTTGGCCAGCACCGACGCTCGATCGACAATATCGACGCGGCCCTCGTGCATCTCCTCGCCGAACGCTTCAAGTTCACGCAGGCCGTGGGTGCCCTCAAGGCAGAGCACGGCCTTCCCGCTGGCGACCCGGATCGCGAAAAACACCAGGTCGAGCGTCTTACGCGACTTGCCGAAGAGTCTGGTCTCGACCCGGTGTTTACGCAGCGTTTTCTGCATTTCCTCGTCACCGAGGTGATTCGTCACCATGAGCGGATTGCCGCGGAGAAGTAGCGGAATTGATGGGGCCGCCCGGCGCTGAGTGCGCCAAGCGGCCCGGTTGCTGTGAGCGGCGCTCTAGAGAACGTCGCTTTGGCGATACTCGGTCATCGCATCCATAATCCACCGCGCCACGAAATCGGCGAAGCTCGCGCGAGGGAAGAGCCGCCATACGCTCTGGTCCACGCGGTGCAAGAGGATCGGCACGTGCGCGAGCTGGGTCGCGATCGCGCGGCCCGCTGGGAACTCACGCGGGTGTAGATCCGCGTTGCAGCCCTTCTCGAGAAGCTCCTCGCTGGCGCGGCCCGAAAGCTCAAACACGGTGCGGTTCGCGGAAAGATCCACGGCGTGCCCCGGCAATCCTTCGAGAGAGGCCTCGAGGTCAGCGACGGCGGCCTGGGACGTGTCGGAGGGATCGACGTACAGGAACTCGTCGGGCGAGAGCCACAGAACGTGGCCGGCGTCGGACCTTCCCGCGACCTCGCCAACCCGCGCGGGAAGTGCAAAGCCGAGCACGCTCTCAAGTGCACGTGCGCTTTCGCTCCCCGGCTTCGCGCGAAGCCCTGCTTGCAGCGGTGAATCTAGCTCCCGAAGTGCCACGGAACGCGGGCCGACGACACGCGCCGCCTCCATCGCGCCCGCAAGGTGCGCGGCGGGCGTGCGGCGAAATTCTTTCAACTGAGCGTTAGCCATCGCGGCGCTCTCCTTCCGGATCAAAAAGACACAGGGGCCCGATTTCTACGTCGACGAGGCGGCCGTCGACGGGGCTCGAGATGATTTCGCCTTCGCGCTCACGGCCACGTTCGATGAGCGCGAGAGCGAACGTGCGGCCCAGCGCCACCGAGTCGTAACTCGACGTCACGAAGCCGATGTCTTCGATCTGCCCATCACCCGGCAGGAGGGGAGTCGTGGCGTCAGCGTCACGAACCGTGAGGTCCGTTCCCTTTTCGACGAGCTGCGCGCCCTCGCGAAGGCGCAGTCGGCGATCGACTGGAAGAACGCTCACGAGGTGGCGTCGATCCGGGGCAGCGGTGTGGGCACGGGCGAAGGAGCGCTTACCGAGGAACTCCTCCTTCTTTTTCGACACGACCCAGTCCATTCCCGCGTCCTGCGGGGTAACCGTGCCATCCGTATCTTGACCGACGATGATGAAGCCCTTCTCGGCACGCAGCACGTGCATCGTTTCCGTGCCATAGGGAGTAATTCCGAATTCGCGCCCGGCCTCCTCAACGGCCTCCCACACGGCGAGACCGTAGTAGGCCTCAACATTGATCTCGTAGGCAAGCTCGCCCGAGAACGAAATGCGGCACACGCGCGCCGGAATACCGTTTGCGAGGGTCGTGTCGCGAAACGCCATGAACGGGAAGCCCTTGGCGGAAACGTCGATGTTCGGCACGAGTTTCTCGATGACCGCACGCGACTTCGGGCCGGCGACCGTGATCGTCGCGTACTGCTCGGTCACCGACGTGAATGTCACGTCGAGCTCGGGCCACTCCGTTTGCGAGTATTCTTCGAGGTGGTCGAGAACCTTCGCGGCACCCGACGAGGTGGTCGTCATGAGGAAGCGATCGTCCGCGAGCCTCATCGTCACGCCATCATCAAAGATCATCCCGTCGGGCGTACACATCACGCCATAGCGTCCCATGCCGACCTTGAGCAGGCGGAACGAGTTCGTGTACACGCGATCGAGGAATTCCGCTGCGTCCTTCCCGCGAATCTCGATTTTGCCGAGCGTGGTGCCGTCCATGAACCCCACGGACTCGCGGACCGCCGCGCACTCGCGGCGCACCGCTGCGTCCATCGATTCCGCTCCCTGCGGGTAGTACCAGGGGCGCTTCCACTGGCCCACGTCCTCGAACTTCGCGCCGTGGGCGAGGTGCCACGGGTGAATCGACGTGAGGCGTGCTGGGTCGAAGAGGTCGCCGCGCTCGCGGCCCGCGATGACCCCAAACGGCACGGGCGTATAGGGCGCGCGGTAGTTTGAGACGCCGACCTTCTCGAGATTATCTTCGCCGAGCGCGGCCGCGAGGATCGCCATTGCGTTTACGCCTGAGGTTTTGCCCTGATCGTTCGCAGTGCCAATCGACGTGTAGCGCTTGATGTGCTCGATGTTGTGCATGCCCGCGCCAAAGGCGCGCATAATTTCAGCGACGGCCTGGTCACGCTGGAGATCCACGAAGTGCTCGTTCCACTCGGCTGCGTCGCCGTCGTTGGCGGGTACGAGCCACACGGGCCGCACGGGAGAGCGGTCAAGGGGCAGTGAGGTTCCGACGGCTGCCTCGGCAACCTCGCGCTTCAGTTTCCCGGCGTTGAAGCCTTTCGCTTCGGCAGCCTTCTCGCGGGCCTCGATACCTGCGCGGTGACCTTCTTCGAGCGCATCCTCGAGGGAATATTTCCCGGTGAGGGCGCCCGCGTGGTGCTGGTGGGAAACGGGGGAGACGGGCACGAAGCCCGCGATGTCCGTGTTCCACGTGGTTTTTCCCTGGCGGTGGGTGTGGAGGTGCACGGTGGGGCTGTATCCGCCCGAGACGGCGAGGAGGTCGACCTCGATGTGGTCTGCTTCGCCCGTGAGCTCGGCGTTGTCGTTGAGGCCGCGCACCGTGACGGCGTTCAGGAGCCCGCCCTCGCCCGCGTCGGTGTCGATCACGGCGGAGCCCGCGTAGAGGACTGCCCCCACCTCGCGCGCGATTTTCCTGCAGTGCTCGGGCACGCTTGGGCGTGCGTCGATGATCGCGGCGACCTTCGCCCCTGCCGCCGCGAGGTCGAGCGCGCTCTCATAGCCCGCGTCATTGGTGGTGAACAGTGCCGCTCGGTGGCCCGGCAGCGCGCCGTAGCGGTTGATGTAGGTGCTCACGGCGGAGGCGAGCATGATGCCCGGCCGGTCGTTGTTTTTGAACACGAGCGGTCGTTCAATGGCGCCGGTCGCGAGAATGACCTCCGCGGCGCGGAACTGCCACATGCGCTGGCGCGACACTCCGGGGCGCTTGGCGCGTGGAAGGTGATCGGTGCGGTTTTCGACCGCGATCACGTAGTTCGCGTCGTAGCAGCCGAACGCGCTCGTGCGCGGAAGGTAGGTGAAGTCGCTGTTCTTTTCGAGCTTCTCGATTTCAGTGCGTGCCCATTCGGGGCCGCTGAGACCATCGATTTCGACATCGCGTGTGGAAAGAAGTGAACCGCCGGGAAGGGGCTGATCGTCGAGGAGCGCGACCCTGCATTGGCCGGCGAGGGCCGAGCGCGCCGCGGCGATGCCGGCGGGGCCCGCGCCCACGATGAGCACGTCCACGTGGCGGTGTTTGTGGTCGTAGAGGGCCGGGTCGGGACGCGGGTCGAGGGCGCCCTGCCCTGAAACAAACAGAGTCTCGAGGCCCGGCGTAGCCGGGACGGTTGTCACCGGCAGCATTGTTTCGTCGATATCGTGCGCGTCGCGTGAGCGAACCGTGATGAGCCCGTTCGGCTCTTCGATGCCCGCCGCGAGGATTCCTCGTGGGCGGTGGCGGTACATCGATTCGGCCGTGTGGATCCGGCCCGAGGCGATGAGCGCGGAGGCAACCGTGTCGCCGTCGTATGCCTCGATCTCCACACCGTCGACCGTGATCGAGAAGGGTTCACTGTCCGCGAGGCCGTGCCGAGGGGAATGCTCGGGGGATAGTCGCATGCTCACTTGGTCTCTCCCATCGTGTGGGCGGCCTCGTTGCCGCCGTGCAGCTCGGGGCGTTTCTCGCCCGCCGGATAGAACGCGAGGAACTCATGGGTCGCCGTGTCGCGCAGGGCATTGAACCACTTTCGGCAGCCGCCCGTGTGCAGCCATCGCTCGGCGTACTCGCCTTTGGGGTTCGAGCGGTAGAACAGGTAGTGGGCCCATTCGGTATCGGTCAATTCCGCGGTTTTTTCGGGGTAGGCCACGTGAGCCTCGCCGCCGTAGTGAAACTCGATTTCGTCGCGGTCACCGCAGTGGGGGCACGTGAGAAGAAGCATCGTTGGTCTTCCTTTCGCGGAGGGGTTAGTGAGCGACGGCAGCGGCGCCGTGCTCGTCGATCAGGTGGCCGGTCGTAAAGCGTTCGAGCGAGAACGGTTCATTGAGTTCGTGGGGGCGATCGTTCGCGACCGTATACGCAAACGCCCATCCGCATGCGGGGGTAGCCTTGAAGCCGCCCGTGCCCCAGCCGCAGTTGATGTACACGCCTTCGACGTCACACAGGGACATGATGGGGGAAGCATCGAGCGTGACATCCACGATCCCGCCCCATGTGCGCAGCAGATGTGCACGAGAGAACACGGGGAATAGTTCGATCGCCGCGGCAATTTGCTCGGAGACCACGTGGAACGACCCGCGCTGGCCGTAGCCGTTGTATTGATCGATTCCCGCACCCATGACGAGCTCGCCCTTATGAGCCTGCGATACGTACATGTGCACGTGGTTGCTCATGACGACCGTGGGGTGAACCGGCTCAAAAAGCTCCGAGACGAGTGCCTGGAGCGGATGCGACTGCGTGGGTACGCGCACCCCGAGTTGATCTGTGAGGGTGGTCGTGTGCCCTGCTGCCGCGAGGGCGATTTTGGGGGCGAGGATCTTCCCGCGAGTGGTCTCGACACCGATCGCGCGGTCACCGTCGGACAGAACCTTCGTGACCTCGCAGTTTTGAATGATGTCGACGCCGAGCTCGTTGCACTTGCGCGCGTAGCCCCATGCCACCCAATCGTGTTTCGCGATGCCCGCGCGCGGCTGGTAGGTCGCGCCCATAACCGGGTATCGCACGTTGTCGCTGATGTTGAGGATCGGGCACACTTCTTTGACCTGCTCGGGTGTGAGCCATTCGGCGTCCACGCCGTTGAGCTTGTTCGCCTCGACCCTTCGCACCGATTCGCGCACGTCGCCGAGCGTGTGCGCAAGATTGAGCACGCCGCGCTGCGAAAAGAACATCTCGTACTCGAGCTCCTCGGTGAGGCCCTCCCACAACTTCATCGCGTGCTCGTAGATCGCGGCGGATTCGTTCCACAGGTAGTTCGACCGGATGATCGTGGTGTTGCGGGCCATGTTGCCGCCCGCGAGCCACCCTTTTTCAAGAAGGGCGATGTTGGTCATCCCGTGATTTTTTGCGAGGTAATACGCGGTGGCGAGTCCGTGTCCGCCGCCGCCCACGACGATCGCGTCGTAGGTTTTCTTCGGGTCCGGGTTATCCCACAGGAAATCGGGGTGTTGGGGCAGTTCTTCCGCCACGGGGCCTCCTAGGTTCTCGTCATTGAGAAAACGACTGGGCGTCATTTCCACGGAAGGTAGTGGTGTCGATCCTAGAAGTAGACCACGAGACAGTCAAGCGATAAACGCAACGAGGTTGCGATAATGACAACTCGGATCTAGGTGGGGGCGCAGGCGGGGGCGGTCTGCTCGCTCGAAAGGGCCCCGAGAACCACGGCGGTGTGAAGACCTACCGTGCCCCTCGGGGCTCTTGCGATGATCGGCTGCGTGTTGCGGCCTGTGCGCGCCTACTTCTTCTTCGCGGGCGGCTCGCCGAGCTCGACCTTCGACAGCGTGATCGCGCCGTCGGTCGAGGGCTCAAGCGTGAGCTCCTCGATTGAGCCGAGCGCGCACACGTCGAAGCGCACGCTCTCGAACTCGGCGAGTGCACCTTCGGGAAGCGCGAGATTCGCCTGCAGCATCGGAGTCTTTTGCGAGACCTTCGCGTCGCTCTTGACCTTGCGCACCGAAATGATGGCCTCGCTCACCACGCGCAGGAGCGATTCGTCCTGGCCGGCTGCGGCCTTGGCGAGAGGCGCCGAGGTGGGCCATGCCTGCTGGTGAACCGAGCCTTCGCGCCACCAGCTCCACACCTCGTCGGTGGCAAACGGGAGGTACGGCGCGAAAAGGCGCAGCAGGGTCTCGAGCGCAATCGTGAGAGCCGCGCGAGCCGAGGCTGCGGGGCCTTCGCCAGCCGCACCGTGTGCGCGATTCTTCACGAGCTCAATGTAGTCATCACAGAACGTCCAGAAGAACGGCTCGATGACCTCGATCGCACGCGCGTAGTCGAGTTTCGACATCGCCGCGCTCGCCTGATCCACGACGCTCGCGAGGGAGGCGAGCATCGCGCGGTCGAGCGGCTCGGTGACAGCGGCTGGGTCCGCAGGAAGGGTGCCCTCCGGGTCCGACGCCACTTCGCCAAAGCCGAGCGCAAACTTCGAGGCGTTGAGAACCTTGATCGCGAGGCGCCGGCCGATCTTCATCTGGCCCTCTTCGAACGCCGTGTCCGCTCCCTGGCGGGCGCGTGCCGCCCAGTAGCGCACGCCATCCGAACCGTACTTTTCGAGAAGGTCGATCGGCGTCACGACATTGCCTTTCGACTTTGACATCTTCTTGCGGTCCGGGTCGAGGATCCAGCCGTTGATGCTCGCGCCCGTCCACGGAAGCGAATCGGTGAGAAGATGCGAACGCACGACCGTGCTGAACAACCACGTACGGATGATGTCGTGACCCTGCGGGCGAAGATCCATCGGGTAGACCTTGCCGAAGAGATCCGGGTCATCGAGCCAGCCGGTCGCGAGGAGCGGCGTGAGCGAGCTCGTCGCCCACGTGTCGAACACATCCGGGTCGGCCGTGAAGCCGTTCGGCTCATCGCGCTGAGACTCGTCGAAGCCTTCCGGCGCATCGAGGGTGGGATCCACGGGAAGGCGATCCTCGGAAGGAATGAGCACGCGGTCGTAGTCGATCTCGCCCTTCGCATCGAGGCCGTACCACACGGGGATCGGCACGCCGAAGTAGCGCTGGCGGCTCACGAGCCAGTCGCCCGTGAGGTTCTCGACCCAATTGCGGTAGCGCGAGGCCATGAATCCCGGATACCAGGTGAGTTCCTCGCCACGCTTGAGCAGCGCCGTGCGCAAAGTGCCGTCGGCCTCATCGCGCCCACCGTTCGTGATATACCACTGGCGGCTCGTGACGTACTCGAGTGGCTTATCGCCCTTTTCGTAAAACTTGACCGGGTGGGTGATCTTCTTCGGCTCGCCCACCATGTCGCCCGTCTCGGTGACCATCTCGACCACGCGCTTTTGCGCGCTGAACACGGTGAGACCCGCGAGTTCGGCGTACCGCTCGCGACCGGCCTCGCTCGTGATCCACGGGGCGTCCTCGAGGAATCGGCCGTCGCGGCCGATCACGGCTCGCGTGGGAAGGTCGAGTTCACGCCACCAAATCACGTCGGTCGCATCGCCGAACGTACAGATCATCGCGATGCCCGCGCCCTTATCGGCCTGTGCGAGCGGGTGCGCGAGAACGGGCACCTCGACCTCGAACAGAGGCGAGAGCACCGTCGTGCCGAACAGCGGCTTGTAGCGCTCATCGTCGGGATGCGCGACGAGCGCGACACACGCGGGAAGAAGCTCCGGGCGAGTCGTCTCGATGAACACCTTCTCGCCGTTATCGGCGCGCGTGAAGCCCAGGCGGTGGTACGCGCCCTCGCGATCGTGGTCCTCCTGCTCGGCCTGCGCAACCGCGGTACGGAACGTGACGTCCCACGGGGTCGGGGCCTCGGCCTGATAGGCCTGGCCGTTCTTCAGATGCGTGAGGAATGCCTTCTGGCTCACGGCGCGCGAGTTGTCGTCGATGGTCTGGTAGCGCAAGTTCCAATCCACCGAAAGGCCGAGGGTGCGGAAGGTGTGCTCGAAGGCCTTCTCATCTTCCGTTGTGAGCTCGAGGCACAGCTCGATGAAGTTCTTGCGGCTGATCGGCATCTGGTTTTGAGGCTTCGCGGTCTTCGCGTTTCCGCCGCGGTGAGGCGGTTCGAAGTTCTCCACGTAGGGGAGGGTCGGATCGCAGCGAACGCCGAAGTAGTTTTGCACGCGGCGCTCGGTGGGCAGGCCGTTGTCGTCCCAGCCCATCGGGTAGAACACATCCTTGCCGATCATGCGGTTGTAGCGCGCGAGGATGTCGGCCTGGGTGTACGCAAACACGTGACCGATGTGCAGCGAGCCCGAGGCTGTGGGCGGGGGAGTGTCGATCGAGAAGACCTTCTCGCGACTTGTGTCTCGGTTAAACGCGTAGACCTTCGCGTTCTCCCAGCACGTGTCCCATTTGCTCTCGAGACCGTCGAGGCTTGGGCGGTCGGGAATCGAGGGGCTCATCGGTGCGGCGGTCGAGTCGTGACCTGCGTCGTGGCTGTTTTCGCTCATGTGCCTCATTGTTTCACGCATGCACGCATCGGTGGTGCTACGGGGGCGTGAGATGCCCCAACGACAAGCACTGAACATGCCCCTTCGCGTAGGGCCCTTTGTGCCAGGTAGGTCCCTAGATGCCGCGTACTATAGGGGCGAGCCGGCGTCGGATCCTCCAGCGCCCCGGCTCCCCACGACGCACACGAGCGGAAGGTCCCCATGAAGCGCCCCGACCCCACAGGCCACGAACTCGAGTTCGAGGCGGGTGAGCTGTTCTTCTCGACGACCGACGAACGCGGCCACATCGACAAGGCCAACGACGTGTTCGTGCGGCTTTCGCGATACGAGGCAAGCCAACTCAAGGGCGCCCCGCACAACATCATCCGCCACCCCGATATGCCCTCGGGCGTCTTCCGGCTCCTGTGGGATTCCGTCGAAAAGGGCCAGCCGTTCGCGGGGTACATTCGTAATCTTTCGTCCGACGGTAGCCACTACGACGTGTTTGCTACGGTCACTCCTCTTCCCGAAGGCGGGTACCTTTCCGTGCGCTCAAAACCCATGAGCAGCGCGACCTTTGACGACGTGTTCGAGGCCTATGCCGTGATCGTTGCCGAGGAAAACAAGCTGCGCGAGCAGGGAAGGAGTGCTCGCGAGGTTGCGGGCGTTGGAGCAAAGCTCGTTGATAATGCCGTGCGTGATCTCGGCTATGACGGCTATGAGGTGTTCCAGCGCAAGGCGCTTTTGCGTGAAGTGATGATGCGCGAAGAGGCGCTTGAGGGCAGCCTCGGCATGGTTGTCACGAACACGATTGACCTCATCGTGCGCGCCGCCCTCGGCATTCACGCCGAGGTCAGCGTGCTGTCGTTCGATCAGGAAACTCTCGAGACGATCGCGGGCTACACCGACTCGGTTTTGCGCCGTATTCGCAAAGACATCGACCTCCAGGCAGCAGCCGAGCTCGGGCTGTGGGATTCGAGCGACAACGCCCTGCGTCCCCGCCTCAGCTCTCTCACGGGCGAGCTTTCGACCCTCGCGGCGCTTTCGCGCGAGACCCAGTTCCAGATTTCCCTCGCGCGGCTCCAGTCCGCGATGGTCACTCAATTCGCGGACGAGCGCTTCGAAATCGAAGAGAGTGCCGCGCGTGCCGAAGCTAATAGTGCGATCCGCGACCTCGTCGCCGCACTTCTTGCGGACCTTGACGTCATGCTGCAGCACATCGGTTCGCTCCACGTCGCGATCGGCCGTGCCCGCACGTCGATCAGTAGCGTGAGCGCGAAAATGCGCGAGAGGCGCGAGCTCGTAGACGAGTTCCTCGATGAGTCCTTCGCGAAAGGCACCGACCTTTCCGCGCGCGCCGAGGCACTTGAGCCCCACTTCAGCCAGTCGGTCATCGATGCCGACGTCGCCCTTTCCCGGCTTGAACGCCTCGAAAAGGCCTTGAGCGATTTTGATGCCGAATATGATGCGGAGCCTCTCGAGCGCATGCGCGAGCAGCTCCTCGATGCTCTTGAGCACACGGAGGTGTGATGGACATGAACTCACGAGGTCCTCGAACAGCGGTTGTCACCGGCGCGAGCTCCGGAATCGGGCGCGCTACGGCGCTTCGTCTCTATGAGGAAGGGTATCGAGTTCTCGCGATCGCGCGTCGGCGCGAGCGACTCGAAGACCTCGCCCGCATGGTGAACGATCCCGAAAAGTTTGATGTGCTGCCGTGCGACGTTAGCGTCGACGAGGATGTCGCGCGCGTTGCCGACTACGTCGAGCGCGAGTTCGGCGGAGTGCTCACGTCCCTGTGCAATATCGCCGGTGGTGCACTCGGCATCGAGCAGGTCGCCGATGCAGCCTTCGACAAGTGGGAGGGGATGTTCCGGTCCAACGTGATTGGCTCGGGCCGTGTCACGAAGGCGCTCCTTCCGGCCCTTGAAGCAAGCGGGCACGGCGACGTCGTGTTCCTGACCTCGACGGCGAGCCAGGCGGCCTATGAAGGCGGCTCCGGCTACAACGCCGCGAAAGCGGGCGAACACATGATCGCCGCGGCGCTCCGCCTTGAACTCGCCGGCAAACCGATCCGGGTCATCGAAATCGCCCCGGGGCTCGTGCACACCGAGGAATTCAGCCTCACGCGCCTCGGCGGCGATCAAGCTGCCGCCGACAAGGTCTACGAAGGCGTTGAAAAGCCACTCACTGCCGACGACGTCGCGGATGTCATCGCGTATTCCGTGAAGCTCCCGCACCACGTGAACCTCGATCTCGTGACCCTGCGGCCGCTCGCGCAAGCCGCTCAGCACAAGCTCATTCGCTCCGCGTGAGGCCGCTCGAGCTTCCCGATACGGGGCTCAACGACGGCCAAAAGGTCGAGACCAGGCGCATTCTCGCGCTCTTTTCCCCGCACAGGGCGACCCTCGCACTCGTGCTTGCGCTCATCGCGCTTGGCGCAATCACGGGAGTGCTCTCGCCGTTTCTCGTGCGCGAGATCGTCGATGTTGCCCTGCCCGAAGGCAACATCGCTCTGCTCACGTGGTGCGCGCTCGGCATGATCGCCGTTTATGCTGCGGGCGCGGTTTTCAGCGTGCTCCAGTCTTTCCTCTCCACACGAGTGGGGCAGGCGATCATGCACGACCTTCGCGTGCGAGTGTTCGCCCACCTCCAGCGCATGGGACTGCCCTTTTTTACCTCGACCCGCACGGGGGAAATCCAATCGCGGATTTTCAACGACATCGGCGCCATGCAGTCCGTCGTCACGAACGTGGCCACCCAAATCGTCTCCGCGAGCGCGACGATCCTCATGAGCGCCCTCGCGATGATCGCCATGGACTGGCGGCTCTTCCTGTTCTCGCTCGTCACCACACCCATCGCCTCCGTTCTGAATCGACGCGTTCGACGCCGAATCTCGTGACCTCTCGAGGCTCGAAGTTGAATCGGAAATGGCGGGCCGCTGGATGCAGGGCCTCTACTCGGTGCTCCTGTGGGTTATTCCCGCCCTCACCTACCTCCTCGGCGGGGTGCTCTTTATCAAGGGCCTCGGCGACCTGACGATCGGCACCCTCGTCGCGTTCGTCGCGATGCAAACAACACTCTTTCCTCAGCTCAACACGCTCCTGCGCGTCGCCACCCAGGTTCGCGCGAGCCTCGCACTATTCACGCGAGTGTTCGAGTATCTCGACCTCGACATCCCCATCAAAGAAGCCGCGAATGCACGGACATTTCCCGGCGGGCGGGCGCGCGGGCACATCAGCTTCGAGGGCGTGACATTCACGTACCCGAGCGCACGAAAAGCGACGATCGAGGACGTCTCCTTCGAGGTCCCGTGCGGGGCGCACATCGCCCTCGTTGGCAGCACTGGAAGCGGCAAAACGACTCTCGGATATCTCCTCTCACGCCTCTACGACGTGAGCGAGGGGCGAATCCGTATCGACGGCATCGACGTGCGCGAGCTCAAGCTCGACGCGCTCGCGGGCGCCGTCGGAGTGGTCACGCAAGAGACCTACCTGCTTCACGCGAGCATTGCGGAGAACCTGCGGTTTGTGATGCCTGAGGCGAGCGAGGCCGACATGATTGCCGCGTGCGAGATTGCACAGATCCACGCGCACATCGAGTCGCTTCCGAACGGCTACGACACGGTGGTGGGGGAGCGGGGCTACCGCTTTTCGGGAGGCGAAAAGCAGAGACTCGCGATCGCACGTACCATCCTTCGCGACCCGCCCATTCTTGTACTCGACGAGGCAACGAGCGCGCTCGATACGGTGACCGAGCGTGCCATGGGTGGAGCACTGCGGTCCCTCAGCGAGGGACGCACGACCATCTCGATCGCGCACAGGCTTTCAACGGTGCGCGACGCCGATCAGATTCTCGTCGTCAAGAGCGGGCGCATATGCGAACGCGGCACCTACGACGAACTGCTTGCCGCCGGCGGAGAATTCAGCCGCCTCGCCACCGGCGAGCGCCGGTCCTAGGTTTGGTTCAGGCCTCGACTTCGATGTGGCCCACGCCGCGATCCACACAGCACGCGATGCGCGTGCCGTGTTCGTCCTCTTCGAGGTACTCGTTCTCGTACTCGACTTCGCCGCTCACGAGCGGCACGACGCACGATCCGCACGTGCCGCCTTCGCACGAATACTTCATAGGAACACCAGCATCGAGGAGCGCCTGGAGAAGAGACGTATCCTCGCCAACCTCGACGGTCACGTTGGACTTAGTAGCGGTTGCGGTGAACGGTTCTTTATCAAAGAGACCCACGGAAAACTCCTTGCTTTGAGACATCGTGAGGGATCAACGCCCTCAAGCATGACACACGCCGCTAGATCACTCGCTTCTCACGCGCCCAGCGGGAGAGCTCGTAGCGGTTTGTGAGCTGAAGCTTCTTGAGCACGTTGGAGACGTGGGTCTCGATCGTGCGATCCGAAATGAACAGCGCCGAAGCAGCCTCGCGGTATGTATGACCGCGCGCAATAAGCTTCATGACTTCCTGCTCGCGCGGGCTCAAAAGATCCATCTCGCTGGGCACGGACGGTGCTACGCCACGGAATGCATCGAGCACGAATCCTGCGAGGCGAGGCGAGAACACCGCGTCGCCTTCAGCGATTTTGTGGAGTGCTGCGGCGAGCTCTTCGCCCGTCGTGGACTTCGTGACATAGCCGCGCGCGCCCGCGCGGATCACGGCGATCACGTCAACCTCGGCGTCCGAGACCGAGAGGGCGAGGCAGCGCACCGGTTTGCCAGATTCGGTTGTGAGGGATTCGAGAGCTTCGGCGACCTCTGCGCCGCCGCCTCCGCCCCCTCCGGGCAGGTGAACGTCGAGCAGAACCACGTCCGGGCGCAGCTCGCGGGCCTTGTCGATTGCCTCCTCGACGGTGAGGGCAATGTCGACGATTTCGATGCCGCCGAGCCTGCTGAGCTCTTCACTCACACCCGACGCGAAGATGCGGTGGTCATCGACCACGAGCACGCGAATGTTCTCAGCCATGGCGTTGGTTGTCCTGTCTCTCAAGCACGAGTGTTACTTCGCAGCCGCCTCCGATCGCGCCTCGCACGCTCGCGAAGCCACCGGCGCGGGCCATGCGTCCAAGGATAGACTCGCGCACTCCGAGACGCCCTTCAGGGATGGCACTCATGTCGAAGCCCTCGCCGCGATCACGCACGAAAACCTCGATGTTCTCGCCTGTCGCGTCGAGGAACACCTGCACCCCCACCTTGCCGTGTCGCGCGGCGTTGCTCGTGGCCTCGCGAAGGGCGAGAAGGAGTGGTTGATAGCCGTCCACGAACGGTGCATCGCCGACGCATACGACTTCGATCGGGACCTCGTGTGCGCGTTCCGCCTCTTCGGCGGTGCGGGTGACTGCCTCGCGAAGGCTCTGTGGCGGAGCTGCCGCAGCCCGTGGCGTGGCGTAGGGCGGCGCGGAGCCGGGGGTGATGTTCCCGTAGAGCCAGCGGCGGAGTTCTACTTCCTGCTGGCGCGCGAGATGTTTCATGCGCTCGGGAGGTGTGGACTCGCGCTGGATCACGGTGAGTGTTTGGAGTACCGAGTCGTGAAGGTGCGAGGCGATTTCTGCCTGGTGGTCTGCGAGTGCACGCTCGCGGGATTCCTCGCGTATGCCTGCCCACAGGCGTCGCGTCCAGGGCACGACGAGAATCGAGGCGAGGGCGAGTGAAAAGAGGGTCGCGGCGGCGGTGATCCCCATCGCGCGCACCCCGAGGAGGGCCCCGACGATCACGAGTGCGCCTCCCACGAGGAGGAGGCCGCCAACAACGACCGCGCCGGTCACGGCTAAGGGAAGGCTTGAGACCCTTCCCGTCCAGCGCGCCGTGTCGACGCTCGAGAGTGGCAGCGTGCCGAGGGCGATACCTGCCGCGAGGATGCCCGCACCGATCGCGAGGGGTGCCTGGATGTCGATATCTGGCAGGAGCGCCGGAAACACCCCGACGCTGACGATCGCGACGGAGGCCCCCACGATTCCTGCGAGGATCGCCCACCGCACGGCGGTGCCAAACGGCGTGTGGCCGCCCTCGAGAGGAAGCGCTGCCTGCCGAAGAGCAGGCTTGCCCCTGACGGGAGCGCTCGAGAGCTCGGCGAGAACTTCGCGTTCGTGCTCGCGGTCGAGCGGAAGGGCCCACCACGCGAGGACGTACACGAGCATCACGCTCCCGCCAATGCCGAGGAGCGCGTAGAGGACCAGCGGTGTGAGGTCGAGAAGGAGGGTCGCGGGGAGCACGCACGCGAGTGCGAGGCCGCCGAGCGCGAAGAACGTGCGCACGGCGGCGACCGGGATCCCCATGGCGTTTGCGAGGGCCGCGCACACGCCCGTGAGTTCCGCACCGACGCGCTCGCGTGTCCACGCGTGCGCGGTCGGTTGGAGGAGTTCACTCATGCGACCATAGTGACATGACATCCCCCTCGGCGCACCGCGAGCCTCCTCGCGATGCAGAGCGCACCGACCGCACGATCGCCGCGCTCGCGACCGCGCAGACGGACTCGGACGCGACGACGTTCGCGCTTCGCTATGGGCTTGCGCGTCGCCCCGGCGAGGGGCTCGCCGCAGGCGTGTGCACGGCTCTCGCGCACGCCTACGGGCTGCCCGTGAGGCTCGTGCGCATCTGGACGCTCGCGCTCGTGCTACTCGGCCCCGGTCTCTTCGTGTATCTCGTTTTCTACCTTTCACTTCCGCGCCCCGAACGCGTTCGTGCACGCGGGGGAGTGGAGGTGCGCGCTGGTGCCGAGAACGCCCGCTACGACACCCCTGCGCGTGCGGTGATCCGCAGGCGACCCCAGCCGGGGGACCTTATCGTCGCACTCCTCGTACTTCCCGCCCTCGCTCTCGGCGTCGCGATCGTGTGGGCGTACATCGTGTATGCCCCGATCGTCCTCGCATTCCTCGTCCCGATCTCGCTTGTGCTCGGCGTCATCGTCGTCTGGGGTGGGTGGCGCGCAAGCCGCGCCCGCACGACCTACCTGTTCATGCGTCTTGCCGAACAAGCCGGCATCATCGACGATCGCGAGGCGCTTCGCACACTCGCGCGGCTTCGAAGCGAAGCACCGGCTGCATGGGACGCGGAAGGTGACCCCAGCAGCCCCGACTCGAACGATGCACGCGGCGCCGGCATGATCAGGGGGCGCACGGTCCTGTGGCTCTTCGCGGCTTTCGTTTTTCTTGGCGTCGCTGTTTTTTCCCTCGTCAGCTACCTCCCGGGCCTCTTCCCGGCGCTCAACCCGAACGGGCCGCTCGAAGTCATCCCACGCGTGGGTGTCGGCGCCGCCGCCATCACGCTTGCCTGCGGCACGGTGCTCATCATCGCGGGAGCGCGAGGCAAGCGCAGCCGTCAGATTCTCGCGTTCGGGATCGCCTCTTTGCTCGTCTTCGCCGTGTCCGTGTCGTGGGTGCGCCTGACCGACTCACGCGGCAACGCCCCGATCTACATGAGCGTCGATGAGTTCCAACCCGGCTCCTACCTCGAATGCACCGGCGGTGGCGTGCGCGAATGGTCGCGCCCCGTCGTGATCGACCTGAGTGAGCTTGGCGACCCCCCGACGGATGAAGAGGCGCGGGCCTCGTGGGCCGTGGCGAACGGCGAGCCGGATCCGCTCCTCGTGGACCTCTCGCTCACAATCGTGTGCAACCGCAGCGTCGGCAACATCACGGTCATCCTTCCCGAAGAGGACTGGCGCGTGAACTCGACCCTCGCCTCGACTCTCGGCACAACGACGAACTCGGAGGCAAAGGGGTATAGCCGCTGGGACCCGTCGCACGTCACCATCCAGATCGATGGCCGCACCATCTTCGGCGACGTCACCTACGTGCGGGAAGGAGCGAAAGCATGAGGCGCGATTCATTCACGTTTGCCGTCGGGGTCTTTCTCGTCGCCATGACCGTGTTCCTCGCTCTCGTGCTCATCCTCGGCGGTGCGATGCCCTCGTGGGTGACCGCGGCTGGCGTCATCGTGATCCTGTGCGTGTGCATGTTGCTCGGCTCGTTCGGGAAGCCTCACCCCGAAAGCGGCGAGGACGATCACGAAAGTGACCGTGACGCGCCAGCCTCGTGATACTTTTGGTCTCAAACGGCGTCGATCCGGCCATCACCGGGTAGCCGCGGGAAGAACGGCAAGCGTCGGGCTCTCACGCCCCCGCGCCGCCAAGTAGAACCCGCCGGGACCAGCCCGTCACAGCTGAGGAAGGAGTGAGCGCTAGGCGAAGCCCCGCGAGCCGCGCGCTAACCGAGGTGGTACCGCGCCCTCGTGCGTCCTCGGGCCCGAAGACTACACAGCTAGGTCGTGGCCCCAGGTCACGCATAAAGCCGAGGAGCGCGCATGGCATACCCCAAGAACGGTAAGAGCCTCACGAGTTCACCAAATCTCCCGAAGCTCGAGGACGAGGTGCTCGCCTTCTGGAAAGAGGACGACACATTCGCCGAATCCATTCGTCGCCGCGAGGGCGCCGAAGAGTTCGTGTTCTACGACGGCCCGCCGTTCGCGAACGGCCTGCCGCACTACGGCCACCTCCTCACCGGCTACGCGAAGGACGTCGTCCCGCGCTACCGCACCATGCGCGGCAACCTCGTGGAGCGCCGTTTCGGGTGGGACACCCACGGCCTTCCCGCCGAGCTCGCGGCGATGGAGGAACTTGGCCTCACCGAGAAGCGCGAAATCGAAGAGATGGGCGTGCAGGCATTCAACAATGCCGCGCGCGGCTCCGTGCTGACGTACGCGAACGAATGGATCGACTACGTGACGCGTCAGGCGCGCTGGGTCGATTTTGACAACGACTACAAGACGCTCGACGTGACGTTCATGGAGTCGGTGCTGTGGGCGTTCAAGCAGCTCTACGACAAGGGCCGCGCGTACGAGGGCTACAAGGTTCTCCCGTACTGCTGGGTTGACCAGACCCCGCTGAGCTCCCACGAGCTGCGCATGGACGACGACGTGTACAAGGACCGCCAGGATGCCTCCGTCGTCGTGACGTTCCCGCTCACGGGCCAGAAGGCGGCCGAGCTCGCACTCGACGGCGTCAAGGCTCTCGCATGGACGACGACCCCGTGGACCCTCCCCACGAACTTCTCGCTCGCGGTGGGCCCGGAGGTCGAGTACGTGACGGTTCCGGCGGGCCCGAACGGAAGTTCCGACGGCACCCCCGCCGGTGGTGCGACCTACCTCCTCGCGAAGGATCTCGCCGGCGCGTTCGCGAAGGAACTCGGCTACGACGGTGAAGAGGACGTTCTCGCGGCTCTCGGCGAGCGTGTGTATGCCGGTTCCGAACTTGAATACGTCGAGTACACCCCGCTGTGGGACGTGTACGCACAGGACCGCGAAAAGTGGGGCCTCGAGAAGGCTTGGATCATCACTGTCGCCGACTACGTCTCGACGAGCGACGGTACGGGCATCGTGCACCAGGCAACCGCGTACGGTGAGGACGACCAGAAAATCAACGCCGAATACGGCATCCCCGTGGTGGTGAGCGTCGACGAAGGCGCAAAGTTCCTCGAGACGTTCCGCGGGACTGCGCTCGATTCGATCGTGGGTCTGCAGGTGTTTGAGGCTAATCGCCCTCTCATCCGCCTTCTTCAGGCAGATGGCCGGCTCTTCCAGGAGAAGAGCTACGTGCACAGTTACCCGCACTGCTGGCGCTGCCGCAACCCCCTCATCTACAAGGCCGTCGGCTCGTGGTTCGTGAAGGTTGCAGATCAGCGCGAGCGGATGCTCGAACTGAACGAGGAGATCAACTGGGTTCCCGGCAACGTGAAGCACGGCCAGTTCGGAAAGTGGCTCGAAGGCGCACGCGACTGGGCAATCTCTCGCAACCGCTACTGGGGTACGCCCATTCCCGTGTGGAAGAGCGATGACCCGAACTACCCGCGCATCGAGGTGTACGGCTCGCTCGCGGAGATCGAGGAAGCCTTCGGTGAGCTTCCGCGCGACGAGAACGGCGAGGTGAACCTCCACCGTCCGTACATCGATAACCTCACGCGCCCCAACCCCGACGACCCGACGGGCAAGTCAACCATGCGGCGCATCGAGGACATTTTCGACGTGTGGTTCGACTCGGGCTCGATGCCGTTCGCGCAAGTGCACTACCCCTTCGACAACGAAGAGTGGTTTGACTCGCACAACCCTGCCGACTTCATCGTCGAATACATCGGGCAGACCCGCGGCTGGTTCTACGTCATGCACGTGCTCTCAACCGCACTGTTCGATCGCCCGGCCTTCAAGAACGTCATCTGCCACGGCATCGTCCTTGGCGACGACGGCAACAAAATGTCGAAGTCGCTCAGGAACTACCCGGACGTGCGCGAAATGTACGATTCGTACGGCGCGGACGCGATGCGCTGGTTCCTCATGAATTCGCCGATTTTGCGCGGCGGCAACCTCGTGGTCGCGGAAAGCAACATTCGCGATGCGGTTCGCACGGCCGTTCTTCCGCTGTGGAATACCTGGTACTTCCTCGCTCTGTACGCGAACGCGGCGGGGGAGAAGGATTCCGACGGTAAGCCGACCGGCTACGAGGCCAAGGTTCGCTATGACTCCGAGGACGTCATGGATCGCTACCTGCTTGCGCGTACGGGGCAACTCGTCCGCGAGGCGCAGGACTGCCTCGACGAGTTGCGGATTGCTGATGCCGGTGAAGCGATCGCCCAGTACCTAGATGCGCTCACGAATTGGTACGTGCGCCGTTCCCGCGAGCGTTTCTGGGAGGGCGATGAAGCGGCGATCGACACGCTTTACACGTGCCTCGAGACCCTCGTGAGGGTTGCCGCGCCTCTGCTTCCGCTCGTGACCGAGGAAATTTACCGTGAGCTCACGGGTGAGCGGAGCGTGCACCTCACCGATTGGCCCGATGCTTCCCTGTTCCCCGCGGATGACGCGCTCGTCGAGGAGATGGACGCCGTGCGCCAGGTGTGTTCGCAGGGCAACGCGCTGCGCAAGAAGGAGGGCTTGCGTGCCCGCCTCCCGCTCGCGGAGCTGACCGTCGTGGCGGCCGATGCTGCACGCCTCGAGCCGTTCACCGACATCATCCGCGATGAGCTCAATGTCAAGGCCGTGCGCTTGCTCGATGTCGCGAGCGAGGAGGCCGGAAAGATGGGCGTCGAGCAGCGCTTGAGCGTGAATGCCCGCGTCGCTGGCCCGCGCCTTGGTAAGGACGTGCAGCGTGCGATCAAGGGCGCGAAGAGCGGCGACTGGAGCGTCGCCGAGGACGGCACCGTCACCTCGGGCGGCCTCGACCTCGTCGAGGGCGAGTACACGCTCGACCTTGTCGCGGGCGATAGCTCGGATGCGGAAGGCCGCTCAATCGGGGTTCTGCGCGGTGGTGACTTCATCGTTCTCGACACTCGCGTGAGCCCCGAGCTTGAGGCCGAGGGCCTTGCGCGTGACGTCGTGCGTGTGGTGCAGTCCGCTCGCCGCGAGGCAGGCTTCGAGGTTTCGGACCGCATTTCGCTCGCGGTTGCGGGATCCGAAAGTGTTCTCGAGGCCGTGCGTGCGTTCGAGACCCTCGTTTGCCACGAGGTTCTCGCCACGAGCGTTGCGTATGGCGAGGGTGCGTTCGCGGGCGCCGACTTCGAGACGACCGAGAAGGTCACCGGGGCGAGCGTTACCGTTCAGGTGAAGCGCGCTTAACGCCACTTGTCGAGAAGGTCATCCGGTGGCGGGGGAGTCGAGCGGTCGATTCCCCCGTCATCGTTTGTGCCGCCGGGCTCGATGGCGGTTGCGGGCTCGCGAACGAACTGGACGTTTATGTCTTCGACGAGCGTGAGGCCTTCGCCCATGTAGAGGCCGTCGATGTCGCCCTTGACTTCGAGCAGGTCGGAATTGAGTTCCTGCTGCGCGAGGAGCGTTGGGTAATAGCCGTAGTGCGGGTCGATCGAGCCGTCGGGTAGGCGCCGAAGCGAGTCGTGAACGGCCCTCAGATCGTAGCCCGGCCACTTCACTTCCGCCGGCGCTTGCCCCGGTTGGAAAAAGGAGATTCCTGTGTTGAAACCCGCGTCGTGGTCCGTCGCGGGGGTGAGATCAATGTTGGTGACTTGCGGTGAGTGCGGGCCGTTGAGTCCACCGAGATCGAGGAGCGGAACAGGGTCGACCGTGAAGGAGATTCCCGCTTGTGAGGGGCCACCAAGAATGGTGTCCGCGTAGGGTCGAAGCCCCTGCTTGTGCGCGATCGCGAAGACCTTGGTGTTCGATTGCGCGGGAATGTAGGCGTCCACGGGAGAACCAAAGGTGACGATATCCGTGACGTTGTAGCCGTCTTCGCCATTGAAGTCATGTTTTGAGGAGAGCGAGACTGCTGCGAGACCTCCCTGGGAGTGTCCAACGAGCATGAGGTTTGCGCCTTTGGGAACGCCCGCGGCTTCGAGCGCAGCGCGCGCGTTCTTCATCGTCGTGACGTCCATGCCCGCCATCATCCCCAGGTTTGAGGCCCAGTCGCGCGAGTTACCGGCTGTTCCATCCCACGCCTTTTCCGTGCCCATACCGATCTGGGTGGGAGGCATGTACATCACGTAGGTTTCTTCTCCCGTCGAGGTGCGAAAGTGCTGCACACGATAGTTTTCGCGGTCTTCGCCCGCGTCGCGTGCGTGGCGTGCCTCCTCGGTGAAGTAGAGCAGGTCCGCGAGTGTGCGCGGTGGGTGCGAATCCTTGTAGTCGGTGATGCTGACGAGCGTGCTTGGTTCGGTCGTTGGGGTGACCGTGAACCGAGGGTTGTGGAAGTGTTTCCTGCCGAGCGCGCTGGCATAGTCGATGGCCTCGAGCGCGATTTTGCCGATCTCGTTGTTGAACGTGTGGGTATTGGGCCTCCCCATCGCCCGAACGCACCTCGATCCGCGGCCAAATAGGCCCCGCATCCTCCTAGCGACACCGGCGAGGACACCGAGCCCGAGTGCCTGCGCACGCGCCGCTTCCGTGGAACCTAGGGCGGGTGCCGAACCGGCGCCTACGCTCGCGCTCGACGCCGCATCCTGCTCGAGCGCATTGTTCTCGAGCGCGTGCGCGAGTGCGAAAAGCTGCCGTACGGCGTCGTGCATTCCCGGTGCGACAATGCTCGAGACACGCGCGCGGAAGGCTTCGGCATCCGCGCCCTCCCAAGCGACCACCCCCGCTTCGTCTTTCACGCGAGTCGCATCCGCGGTGAGTCGTCCCGCAAGGTCGTTGAGAGCACGCGCAGAGTCCCGCGCCTGTTCGGTATCCATGCCCAGAAAATCGCCCACGCCTTACCCCTTTGCGCTTCCCGTGAACCGCGCCGGTCCCTGTGACCGCGTGCTCAACTTGAGAGTAGGCAACCGTCGGACTCCACGCGTGCGTGCCGAGACGCCTGGGGGCGGCCGTGAGGTGTGGAGCACGAGCCGAGCCCTGGGCAGCCCCTGCGGATCCCCTCCCCGGCAGGGCCGCACTACACTGAAACCCACGTATCATCGGCGCGAAAGGCAGAGTGAAGCAGGACATGGCACGGCCAAGCGGCATCGAGCACAGCGAAGCGTTCACGAGGGCGTGGACGGATCTGCAATCGCGCGCCCCCGAAAACGAGATCGAGCCGAGCCTCACACGCATAGCGCGCCTCCTCGAGCTCATGGGGCATCCCGAACGCGCATACCGCACCCTCCACATCGCGGGCACGAACGGGAAAACATCGACCGCGCGCATCGCCGAAGCGCTCCTTATCGAGGCGGGCCTTCGCACGGGAAGACTCACGAGCCCACATATGCACACGCCCACCGAACGTATTGCGCTTGATGGGCAGCCCATCAGCGAAGAGGGCTTCGTCCAGGCGTACGAAGACGTGCTCCCTTTCGCCGAGGTCGTCGACCGTGAATTCGCCGAGACTGGCGTGCGAATCAGCATGTTCGAATTCCTCACGGCCATGCAGTTCCAAGCATTCGCGAGTGCGCCGGTCGACGTCGCGATCGTCGAGGTGGGCCTCGGGGGCCGCTGGGACGCGACGAACGTGATCGATCCCGACGTCACCGTGATCACCCCGATCGCTTTCGATCACCAGGACTACCTCGGGGAGACGATCGAGGAGATCGCCGGGGAGAAAGCGGGAATCCTCAAGGAAGGCGCGCTCGCGGTGATTGCCGCGCAGCAGTTCTCCGGTGCGCTCGACGTGCTTAAGAATCGCTGCGCCGAGCTCGGCGTGACCGCCGCAATTGAAGGGGAGCAGATCGGCGTGCTCGACCGCGTACCCGCGGTCGGCGGGCAGATGATCGCGGTGCAGTCGATCGCCGCGCGCTACGAAGAGGTCTTTGTTCCGCTTCTGGGCGCCCACCAGGCACACAACGCGCTCCTCGCGATCGCTGCGGCGGAGGCGCTCCTCACGGGTGGTGATGCCCCACTCGACGGCGATCTCGTCCGCGCGGGCCTCGAGCGGGTGACATCCCCGGGTCGCGCCGAAGTCGTGCGCCAGGCCCCGACAATCCTCGTCGATGCCGCCCACAACCCCGCGGGAGCCGAGGTTCTCGTCGAAACCGTGCGAGAGAGCTTCCGGTTTACACGCACCGTGGGGATCGTGGGCATTCTCAAGGAGAAAGACGCGAGCGAGATCCTCGCGATCCTCGAACCGCTCTTCGACATCGTCGTCATTACCGAGAGCACGTCGCCGCGCGCAATCCCCACGGACCTGCTCGCGATGGAGGCGCGCGACATCTTCGGGGACGAGGACCGCGTCATTGAGCAGGCGAGCCTGCCCGATGCGATCCAAGCCGCCGTTGATGCAGCCGAGCAGGAAGGCGACGATTTCGCAGGCATCGTTGCGACCGGCTCCATCACTCTCGCGGCAGAAGTGCGCCAGCTCCTGGGGCGCGTGGGGAAGTGAGCGGCATGGATATCACCCCCTCGACCCGCAAGTCCGGCGCGCAGCGGATGTTGTGTGCGACGACCCTCGCGTGCGAAGGCTTCGTGGCCCTTTTTGCCGGCCTCGTCGCCCACGGTCTCGCCCCCGATACTCGGCTCGCAAGCTGGATTCTTTCGCTCTCGTTGCTCGCGGCCATGATCGTCGCGGCGAGGCTGCTCTCATCGTCACAGGCATGGCCGTATTGGCTCGGCCTTGCACTCCAGGTCCCGTTTATCCTGCTCGGGCTTTTCGTCCCCGCGATGTACGTCGTCGGTCTGCTTTTTGCGCTGCTGTACTGGCTCGGCGTCGTCAAAGGGCGCCAGCTTGACCGCGAGAAAGATGCGATCGATCGGCGCGTTCTAGGAGAGGACACCGAGGCACGCTAGGGTGAGGTGCATGACACAAGAACGCACGCTCATTCTTCTTAAACCCGATGCCGTAAAGCGCCAGCTTCGCGGCGAGATCATCCGCCGCATCGAGCAAAAGGGCTACGAGATTCTCGCGCTCGACCAGCGCGCTGCGAGCCTCGAGGAGCTCACAGCGCACTACGCCGAGCACGAGGGCAAGCCATTCTTCCCGCCCATGCTCGACTTCATGAGTTCGGGTCCGCTTGTTGCGCTGGTTGTCGCGGGGGAGGAGTGCATCGCGGGGATGCGCACGCTCATGGGGGCGACAAAGCCGACGGAGGCCGCCCCCGGCACGATCCGCGGTGACCTGGGTCGCGCCTGGGATAAGCCCGTGATTGAGAATCTCATCCACGGTTCGGATTCGCCCGAATCGGCCGCGCGCGAGATCGCTATTTGGTTCCCGGCTCTCTCGGCGTGACGCGCGCGTGAGGTCGAGGCTTCGTACGGGATTCGCTATCGCGAAGAACACACGTAGATTCAGGACTCACGGCCTTCGCTCGCGATCTTTCGAGTAAAGGTGAGGTAAAATTTCAGGTATGGAATCTGTCATCCTCTTCATGCTTGTGGCCGTCGCACTGGCCGCGGGGCTCATCGCCGTCGTTGTGATGTCGCAGAAGAAGTCGGGCAATCTTCCCTCGCGTTCAAAGGGCTCGCCGAAGTCAGTGAGCCGTACCCCCTCGGCGTCAATGCGCGCGAGCGTGCCCGTTCAAGCCTGGCCCCTGCGTGAGCGTGAAGGGCGCAGCGCCGCATCGCGCACGGATCGTGACTCATCAAATACCGATCAAGCCGAAGCAGAGAGCGAGCCGTTGCGTCTCGCTTCATGAGGTGCTGCACGCGCATCGTCTCACCACAGCCACGCCCGCGATTGCGCGGGCGTTTTCGTACACTAGCGAGGAAGTCTTTGCCGCGCGCCCTCACGTGCGTGGCTGGTTAAGGGAGGGCTAATGGACTTAAACGAACTGATATTGACCCTCGTCGCAAGCGGCGGCGGTGTCGCCGTTATCGCGGCGGGGTTGTGGGCGCTCACGCGGCCGTCGGGAAGTGACACCGACGGCAAAGAGGCGCCGGAGAAAGACGCCAAGGGCGAGCGCAAGGAAGCCGCAAAGCCGGAGCGTCCCGCCGCCCCCACGTGGGGGGAGTCGCTTTCGGCGCCTGCTAAGAAACCCGCGCGCGAAGCGGGAAGCGAAGAGGAGGAGGGGGCCGACGCCTCTCAGGCTCCCGTCGACGCCGAAGTGCCGCACGAGGGCGGCGTGCAGGCGTCGGACACAGCCGAGGCCACCCCTGCCGCGCCCGTGGCGCCCGCTGAACCCGTTGAACCGGTCGAGCCCGTCGCGCCGGTCGAACCCGTTGAAACTGCTGAGCCGGTCGACCCCGTCGAACCCGTCGAGCCCGCCGAGCCGGTTGCTCCGGCCGAGGAAGTCGAGCAGGCGGACGTCGAAGCCGAGCCGCACGCCCCCGTCGAGACTCCTGAGCCGACCGCCGATCGCATGGTGCGCCTTCGCGAGCGTCTCCAGCGTTCCGGATCGATTGGCCGAGGCATCCTCGCACTGCTCACGAGCGGCGATATCGACATGGACACGTGGGACGAGATCGAGGAAACCCTCCTCATGGCCGACCTCGGCCCCGATGCGACCGACGAACTGATGGAGGCGCTGCGCGACCGCGTGCAGGTGCTCAACACGAAGGACCCCGACGCGGTCCGCGAGATTCTGCGTGAAGAACTCGTCAAGCTCGTGAACCCCGGCCTCGACCGTCGACTCGCGGCGAGCGCGATCGAGGCGCCCGACGGCTCGATGGTGCCGAGCGTCGTCATGATGGTCGGCGTCAACGGCACCGGAAAGACGACGACGACCGGTAAGTTCGGTCGCGTTCTCATCGCCGAAGGCCGCACCGTACTCTTTGGGGCTGCCGATACATTCCGTGCCGCAGCCGCCGAGCAGCTCCAGACGTGGGGCGAGCGCGTGGGCGTCACAACCGTGCGCAGCGAACGCGAAAACGCCGATCCGGCCTCGGTCGCCTTCGACGCTGTTCAGGCGGGCATCGACCAGGGTGTCGATGTCGTCGTGATCGATACGGCCGGTCGCCTCCAGAACAAGAAGGGGCTCATGGACGAACTCGGCAAGATTCGCCGCGTCGCCTCGAAGGCACTCAAGGGGGCCGAGATCCAGGAGGTCATCCTCGTCCTTGACGCGACGACCGGCCAGAACGGCATGCAGCAGGCGCGCGTGTTCGCGGAGGCCGTGAACGTCACGGGCATCGCGCTCACGAAGCTCGACGGCACCGCGAAGGGCGGCATCGTCGTCAACGTCCAGCGCGAGCTCGGTGTGCCCGTGAAGCTCGTGGGTCTCGGTGAAGGCATGGACGACCTCACGCCGTTCGACCCGTACGGGTTCGTGGACGCACTCCTCGAGTAGTTCCCCTCACCCCTTTCACGCGAGCCGGAGGGCACCGACCCCCGTTACAATGGGTGCGCTCCGGCTCGCGAGGTGCGCCCCCACGGGTGCGCGCCGTCACCTCGCTCGCCGCCCCAAGTTTCCCGAGGCTATTTTTTCGTGTTTGACAATCTTTCCGATCGCATTAGTAAGACCCTCAAGGGCCTGCGTGGCCAGGGCCGCCTCACCGAGGCCGATATCGACAAGACCGTGCGTGAGATCCGCCGCGCACTGCTTGACGCGGACGTCGCAGTCCCCGTCGTTCGGCAGTTTGCCGCGCGCGTGCGCGAGCGCGCCCTCGGCGCAGAAGTCTCGAAGGCGCTGAACCCCGCGCAGCAGGTCGTCAAGATCGTCCACGCTGAGCTCGTCGAGGTTCTCGGCGGTGCGACCGGCCAGCTCCAGTTCGCGAAGAACCCGCCAACCGTGATCATGCTCGCGGGTCTCCAGGGTGCCGGTAAAACGACGCTCGCCGGCAAGCTTGCCAAGTACCTCAAGGACGAGGGCCACACGCCGCTCCTCGTTGCGTCCGACCTCCAGCGCCCCAATGCCGTCAACCAGCTCCAGATCGTCGGTGAGCGGGCAGGCGTCAAGGTGTTCGCCCCCGAGCCCGGCAATGGCGTGGGGGACCCCGTTGTCGTTGCCCTCGACGGTGTCGCGACGGCGGCGCACGAGCAGTACGACGTTGTGATCGTTGATACCGCGGGCCGCCTCGGCATCGACGAAGAAATGATGCAGCAGGCGCGGGATATCCGCGATGCCGTCAACCCCGACAACACCCTTTTTGTCGTCGACGCGATGATCGGCCAGGATGCCGCGCGTGTCGCTGAAGCGTTCCGCGACGGCGTGGGCTTCACGGGCGTGGTGCTGTCGAAACTCGATGGCGATGCACGCGGTGGCGCGGCCCTCTCCATCACGGGTATCACCGACCGCCCGATCCTCTTCGCCTCGACCGGTGAGGCACTCGGTGATTTCGAGCGGTTCCACCCGGACCGCATGGCGAGCCGCATCCTCGATATGGGCGACGTGCTTACCCTCATCGAGCAGGCTGAAAAGCGCATGGACCGCGAGGAAGCCGAGAAGGTCGCCTCGAAGCTCGCGCAGGGCGAAGAATTCAACCTCAACGACTTCATGTCGATGCTCCAGCAGATCAAGTCGATGGGCTCGATGAAGAAGATGCTCGGCATGATGCCGAACATGCGCCAGTACAAGCAGGCGATCGATCAGTTCGACGATTCGATGATCACGCGTATCGAAGCAATGGTGCAGTCCATGACGCCGTTCGAGCGCGCGAACCCCAAAGAGATCAACGGCACACGCCGAGCACGCATCGCAAAGGGCTCCGGCACGACCGTGACCGAAGTGAATCGTCTGCTCGATCAGTTCAAGCAGATGCAAAAGATGATGGGCTCGGTGGGCAAGGGCCTGGCCGGCGGCGGTGGTTTCGGGGCGCCGGGCATGGGATTTGGCAAGAAATCCCGCGGACGCATGCAGTCCCCGAAGAAAAACAAAAAGAAGTCCCGTTCGGGCAACCCTGCGAAGCGCGCAGCCGAAGAAAAGGCGTGGGCGGAGCAGCAGGCCCAGAAGAAGGGTTCGGCCTTCGGCGGCGCGGGCGCGTTTGGAGGGGTGGGGAATTCCGCCGACGCCAGCGCCGACTTGTCGAACCTCGACATGAATCAGCTTCCCCCAGAACTTCGCAAGATGCTCGGAAAGTAGCCGATGTCCACCGTCACGACCGGTAGCCTTCCCGCTCTCACCTCGGGACTTCGATTCCCCACGTCGAGGCGTGGCGCGCGCTACTGCATCGATAACGTCGATCGTTTCCTCGACACCTTGGATGAGGAACTCGTGCTCACCGAGGGAGACGTCGAGCGCTCGCTCGCTCTCGCCGAGCGTATCGAGGCGCAGTCGTTCCCGCGCGTCGGGCTTATGCGTGAGGGCTACCAGGCAGCCGTCGTGGACGAAGCCCTCGAAGCGGTCGTGCGTGAACTGCGGGCCGATCCGCTCAGCGATCACAATGCTCTCGTGATTTGCGTGGATGACTTTCTCGCGGCGCATCAGCCACTGACGTGGGCCGACGCGCAGGCCGGCGCCGTTGGTGGAACCGTGAGGCTGTACGAACGCTCGAGCGTGGAAAAGGCCTTCGCTGACTTTCGCGCGATCGCTACGGCCGGCGATACGCACGAGACGCATCGCAAGCTCAGGCAGTTCCGTAAAAAGCTCACGCTCGCACGGCTCGGCGATTGGGAGAGCGGGGCGGGAGCCGACGGCGAGGGCTATCCCGCGTTCGCCGTCGATCGGTTCTTTGCGCTCAGTATTTCCGACCATTGCTCGGCGCCGCTGTCTGGCGAGTAACGGCGGAGGCGCAGCGGCCGTCGGATCCTTAACTGTGCCCGGTGGCACACGCTGCGGCCTTTCGCTGAGGGGCCGGTTTCGGGCATAATTGACCCTTGTATGTGCCCGCTCCGGAGCCCTCTACCCGGCCGGGCACGTCCAGCCGAGGAAAGCGCAGCTTATGTTGACCCCACGGGCGGCGCGATTCTCACCCATTCTTACGCAGAAGGAGAGACAGCCTCGTGGCCGTCAAGATTCGTCTAAAGCGCATGGGCAAGGTCCATGCACCGGTTTACCGCATCGTTGTTGTTGACTCGCGCAAGAAGCGCGATGGCGCCGTGATCGAAGAGATCGGCAAGTACAACCCGAACGAGCAGCCCTCGTTCATGGAAGTTGACTCGGAGCGCGCGCAGTACTGGCTCGGCGTGGGTGCCCAGCCCAGCGACCAGGTCGCCGCGATCCTCAAGGTCACCGGTGAGTGGGCAAAGTTCAAGGGTGAAGAGGGCACCGAAGGCACCCTCAAAGCCAAGGAAGCAAAGGTGAGCGCCGAGGAGCGCATCGCCGCCGCTGACAAGGCCGCCGCTGAAAAGCGCGAAGAGGTCAAGGCCGCCAAGGCAAAGGCTGAGGCCGAAGCCGCCGCTGAGAAGGAAGCCGCTGAGGCTGCCGAGAACGCCGAGTCCTCCGAGGAGTCGGCTGAGGGTGCCGAGGCCGAGACTTCCGAAGAGACCACCGAAGAGGCCTGAGCATGAGCGCCCGCGCCGAAGCCCTCGCGCACCTCGTGTGCGGGATCGTCGACAACCCCGATGACGTGCGCGTCAAGGAAAAGTCGACCCGCCGGGGGCCGCTGCTCGAAGTGCGCGTTCACCCCGATGATCTCGGGCGCGTGATCGGGCGTTCGGGTCGCACGGCCCGGGCGCTGCGCACCGTGACCACGGCACTGTCCAACGACGACATTCGCGTGGACATCGTGGACACCGACAAGCGCTAACGGTGACAACGCACCTTGAGGCGGCAGCAACGCTACAGTGTGGCGCGGCTGCCGCCTTTCCTTATGAGACCCGTGAGTGAGGATTCCATGAAGCTCTCCCGCATTCTTCGCCCGCTCGCTGCCTTCGGCGCAGCGGGACTTCTGGCGCTCGGCGCTGCCGGGTGCGACGCGATCGGTTCGACAGGCGGTGAGCCCTCGGGTGGTGGCACCGTGGAGGTCACGACGATAGAGAAGAAGCCCCAGGTCGATCCCGCGACCGAGTACGCGTGTACCCAGTTTTTTGGCGACCCAGATTACGTCTCGCCCGAGTACTTCCAGGCGATTGCCATGGGGGCGAGTGCCCTTGAGATCGGCGGTACGAACGAGTACATGTTCCAGACTGCCGCCGAGGATGTGCGTGGGACGTTTGCCGAATCCACCGAGGATGTTAAGGGTGCGGCTGGCAAGGTTGCCGACTGGATCGAGACTGAATCCGAGAAGGGGAAGGACGCCGATACCGAAGCCTTCAAGGGGGCGCTCGAGGGTCTCGCCTCGGCGTGCGCGCCAATGTCGGTGCACGCGACGTGGGCGAGCGGTGGCGGTGAGAAGGGTAAGAAACCCGCAAAACTCGTGTGTGCTGAGCTTGCGACAAAGCCGCAGCTGTTCACCGAATACCGCAACGGCAACGTCTTCACCTCGAACTCCTTTAAAGCCATTGGTTTTCGCGGCAAGTATGTTCCGAAGTCCGATCGTGCAAAGGTCCAGAACCTCAACGACATTCTCCAGGACGAGATTGATAACGTCGATGACGAGGGCGTGAAGAAGGCCCTCGCCGAGGTCCAAAAACCGTTCCAAAAAGTTCTTGACGGAGATCCGAACTCCTCCGGCTCACGTTCGACTCTCGATGGTTTCGGCGCGGCGTGCGAGGCAGCGGGATACGAAGGCGCCGTTGACCTCCCGAGCGAGGACCCGGGCGAGAGCGGCGAGGGCGGCGGAGGTGAGCTCGCCGGTGAGTGACAACGTGACGGTAGTCGTGGGCACAATCGGCAAGGCTCACGGCCTCAAGGGCGAGGTGTCGCTCATCGTACGCACCGATATTCCCGAAGAGCGCCTCGTGAAGGGTGCCCGTTTCGACGTTGACGGGGGCGAGGGAACGCCCCAACAGCTCACGCTCGCCGCGACGCGCACACAGCAAGGGCGGTGGTACGTGAAGTTCGCCGAGATCCACGACCGCACGGCGGCAGAGGGGCTTCGCGGCGCAGATTTGGTACTCGAGCTGGATCGCGACGAGGAGTTTGAAGAGGATCCGGATGCGTGGTACCCGGAGGAACTCAAGGGGCTTGAAGTCCGTACGGACGATGGCCGAGTGCTCGGCACCGTGATCGGGCTCGATCACTATCCCGCGCAGGACCTGTTGATCGTGCGGGCGGTGGATGGCCGGCGCGTCATGCTTCCGTTCGTCGAGGAGCTCGTGCCCGAAGTCGACATTGAGGGCGGGTTCGTGGTTGCGGATCCTCCCGGCGGTCTCTTCGATCCCGAGAACGCGCTGAGCGAGCGCGATGGTGCGAAGGGCTAGCGTCTCGTGCGTATCGACGTCATCACGATTTTTCCCGAATACCTCGCCCCGCTCGAGCTTTCCCTCATCGGCAAGGCCCGCAAGGACGGGCTCATCGATGTGCACCTGCACAACTTGCGCGATTACACGCACGATCGTCACCGCACAGTCGATGACACGCCCGTGGGCGGCGGGGCCGGCATGGTGATGAAGCCCGAGCCGTGGTCGGAAGCGTTTGCGGATGTGCTCGCCTCGGGGAAGGGGGAGTTCGACGATGGCTCCGCTTCACCGCTCGTTATTTTCCCGAACCCGGCGGGCGAACCGTTTACGCAGCGGGCTGCGGAACAGCGGGCCGAGGAGCCGTGGCTCATTTTCGCGTGCGGCCGCTACGAAGGTATCGACGAGCGCGTTTATGAGTACCTCGCCGATCAAGGTGTGCGCGTTGCGCTCAGCTCACTCGGTGACTACGTGCTCAACGGCGGCGAGGTTGCGGTTCTCGCGATGACCGAGGCGATCGTGCGGCTCGTACCAGGGGTCGTGGGCAATCCCGAATCGATCGTCGAGGAGTCTCACACGAGCGGGCTGCTCGAGTACCCGCTCTATACGAAGCCCGCGCGTTGGACCTCGCCCGATGGCGTGCAGCGCGACGTGCCCGAAGTGCTGCTCAGCGGCCACCACGCGCGCATCCAAAAGTGGCGCCGCGAACGTTCACTCGAGCGCACTGCCGAGCGCAGGCCAGATCTGCTCGAGGGGCGCGAGTAGCCCGCTAGCGCCCTCTTAGTCTTCGCCTCGTTCCTGGTCCTTCGGGTGGTCCTGGGCTCCGAGGTGACGGACGAGGCGCCTTGTTGTGAAGGGCCAATAGAAGGCCGCGAAGGCAATCGCGATGAAGCCAAACGCGCATCCAATGTCGAGGAAAACGCGCTGAGGCAAGCTCCCCGCCATGAGGGCGTGGCCAGCGCACGCGAGTGCGGCCAGGATTGCGAGTACGCCGAAGCCCACAAGAACGGCGTTGACGGGCTTGACTTTCGAGTGATGGTCGCGTGCAACCGCCGCTGAGGCAGGCGTTGTTGCCACGTGCCCTTCCTCGACCGCTTGGAGGACGCCGTGGCGCCTCCCCGGCACGAAGTGAATAACGAGCCCCGCAATCACGAGTGCGAGCGCGATGGCGAGCCCCACGATCATTGAGCGGGCGGGGTCGTCGCCAGTCCAGGGAAGGAGCGCGAGCGCCCAAAACAGCGCGGCGGGTGCGAGGAGCACGAGGAGGAACGAGACGAGGTTCGAGAAGTGCTCCTTCGTGGAGTGCTTAACGAAGGTGGTTGCTTCCGCGTGAGTGAGGCCGCTGCTCGTGATGGCCCGGTGCGACCGGGTAGCGTCGGTGGTTTCTTGGTTGTCGTGCGCGTTCACGGTGCTCCTTTCGTGCGAGCAACCTCGCACTCTCCTTCACGGGACATCCTATTGCGTGCCTCTTGGAGCAGTGGCAAAATGGATGACCGTGCGTGTTGCGCCGTGACCTGCCTCGGGGGGTTGCGGCACGAGGCAACAGGGCAGATCCGTCGCCACGGGAATGGCGGCCAGAGGCCCGGCACATGTGAATGATTCATAGACGCCCTCGGTGGGTTTGACCCGCCGCCAGGGGGTAAAACATTCGCCGTCCGACCCGGGGCGGGAGGCAGGAGAAAACTTATGCAGAAGTTCGATGAACTCGATGCGGCGCACCTCAAGAGCGACGTTCCCGATTTCCGCGCTGGCGACAACGTCAAGGTGCACGTGAAGGTTGTTGAAGGTAACCGCTCGCGTATCCAGGTGTTCCAGGGCTACGTCATCGCTCGCAAGGGCGGCGGCATCAAGGAAACCTTCCGCGTCCGCAAGGTCTCGTTCGGCGTCGGCGTCGAGCGTGTCTTCCCGGTTCACGCTCCGACGGTCGAGAAGATCGAGGTCGTTTCTCGCGGTGACGTTCGCCGTGCGAAGCTCTACTACCTTCGTGGCCTCACCGGCAAGAAGGCCCGCATCCGCGAGAAGCGCGAACACTCCTGATTCGCGCCTTGCGCTCTCAATCGCAGCCGCGGCGATCGCTCCTCGTGTGGGTGATCGCCGCGGTTTTATGCGTCGTACTTCTCGCCGTGCTTGGTGTGCGACATTTCGTTGTGACGACCTACCACGTGCCGAGTGGGTCAATGGCGCCGACGCTCAACGCGGGGGAGTACATCGTCGTGGATCGCACGAGCCGAGGTACGGCGCGTCGTGGTGACGTCGTGGTGTTCGACGGTAAGGGGTATTTCGGCGGAGCGTCACAGTATTGGGTGAAGCGTGTGATCGGCGTCGGCGGCGATCGCGTGCGCTGCTGTACCAGCGAAGGCCAGCTCGAGGTGAACGGTCGCCCGCTCGAGGAGCCCTATCTTCCCGATTCCCTCACGCGTGCGAGCGCGGTCGATTTTGATGTCGCGGTGCCCGAGGGGCACATGTTCCTTCTCGGCGACAGCCGCGATCACTCATCCGATTCGCGCAATCACCTCGGTGATCCTGGTGGAGGCATGGTTCCCGTTTCACGTACGCAAGGGCGCGTAACGCGTGTCGTGTGGCCGCTTTCCGATGGGCGCGAGATCTCCCACTAGACTGGATCCGATGTCTGAGCTCGAGCCCCCCGCCCCCGCGGTCCCCGAACCGCGCGAATCGTCGACCGCACCGGATCCCGCCGATCCGAGTGGGGATTCGTCGCGCCGTGCCGGCGCCAGGGCCCACGCGAAAAAGAGCGGAGTGCTCAGCTCGGTTCTTGATTGGACGGTCACCATTGTCATCGCACTCATCGTTGCTGTGCTGATCAAGACTTTCCTCGTGCAGCCGTTCTTCATCCCGTCGGCGTCGATGCACCCGACCCTCATGGAAGACGACAAGATCCTCGTCTCGAAGCTTCATCCGGGAGTTCTCGACCTGCACCGTGGCGATGTCATCGTGTTTCAAGACCCGGGTAACTGGGTGGGAGGCAACCACGATCGCCCGCTCACAGCCGGACAGCAGGTCTCCAAAGCCCTCAGCTACGTGGGGCTCGCCCCGGACCCGACAGAAAATCACCTCGTGAAGCGCCTCATCGGTGTGGGCGGTGACCACATCGTGTGCAAGGAACGCGGCGGCCCGATGAGCGTTAACGGTGTGGAGCTCGACGAAACCTACATCGTTCCCGGTAACGGTGCGTGCCAGGTGTCGTTCGACGTCACGGTCCCCGAGGGCAAACTGTGGGTCATGGGGGACAACCGCTTCAATAGCGCCGACTCCTCCGAGCATTACGCGCGTGGCGAGGACCCGTTCGTCGACGAATCGAAGGTAGCGGGCAAAGCCGTCTTGCTCTTCCTCCCGTTCGAGCACTGGAGCACCCTCAAGGACGGCGAGAAGGTGTTCGAGAAACTGAACAACGCCGAGAGCGCGGCAAGCATCGGCCCCACGCGGTCGAGGGATCTGTCGCCCCTCGCGCTCGCCGCGTAAGGCCCGCGTGACGCGAATGCCACGTCCCCCCGCGACTGCCGAGCGCGAGCTTTTTCTTGCGAGTGCATTTCTTGCCGCACACCCTGAGGCCTCGTCGTGCGCGGTTATTGGGCTCGACGAAGTTGGTCGCGGGGCTCTCGCCGGCCCGGTCGCGGTGGGCGCTTTCGCGGTGAGGTGCGAGCGGGGTGAGGATCCGGTTCCGACGCTTGCCGAGCTACCGTCGGGCCTCAAAGACTCCAAGCTGCTCAGCCCCACCAAACGCGAGGTGTTTTTCGCGACCCTCGCGGGCGGGGCGAGCTCGATTCCTCTTCCGCTCGGGCTCGTTGCGCGATGCGGAACCGAGGTGTGCCCGGCAGCCGTCGGAACTGCACGGGCCAGGGAGATTGACGAACACGGTATTTCTCATGCGCTCACCCTCGCGGTGACGCGTGCTCTCGAGGCGACCCGCGAGGCACTCGACGTGCCGCTTGCGGGCGTGATTCTGGATGGGAACCACGATTATGTGTCGCGCGGGTGCGAGACGCCGCTCGAGTGCCCGCTCGAGGTGGTCGTCAAGGCTGATCAGACGTGCGTATCAGTGGCCGCGGCGAGCATTCTCGCGAAGGTTGCGCGAGATCGCCACATGGGTGCGCTCGACACCGAAGCCCCCGGGTACGGGTGGGCCGGCAACAAAGGCTACGGGTCCAAGGCGCACCGCGAGGCGATCGCAAAGCTCGGGATCCACGCCGAGCATCGCGCGAGTTGGAAGCTCGTGCCGGCTGAACAGCCGGGATTCGATCTGCCACTGTAATCTTGACAATCGCGGGTGGCACGCCGCTGCGAACAACCATGAGAGCCACGACGTGAGGGAGGGCGCTTTGAACGTGCATGATCTCGATGCCTACGAGGCCGACATGGAGCTTCAGCTCTATCGCGAATACCGCGACGTCGTGGGAACGTATGCGTACCGCATCGAAACGGAGCGTAGGCTCTACCTCGCGAACCAGGTTGACGTGCATGTTCAGCATGCGGGTGGCGAAGTGTTCTACGAGTTGAACCTTGCCGATGCGTGGGTGTGGGACGTGCACCGAACGTCGCGATTCGTGCGTTCCGTTCGCGTGTTGACGTTCAAGGACGTCAACGTTGAAGAGCTTGAGAAGCCCGAGTTCGATCTCTAGCCATGCCGTAGTCGGTGGTTCGCGCCTCACAGGGCGCACCCATCCACAATTGGTCGTTGCTCGACTGACACCGATGCGTAGTTTCGGCATCGTGTGAGGCATGACGATCACGACAGAAGTCGACACTCGCGGTGCCGACACCCTCTCCACCAAAAAACTTGGCAACCTCGGCGAGGACATCGCCGCAGACATCCTCACGCGCGCGGGTTACGAGATCCTCGAGCGGAACTTCAGCACGCGCCACGGCGAAATCGACATCGTCGCGCTCGACGGCGACACGCTCGTGTTCATCGAGGTCAAAACGCGGCGCAGCCTCGTGATGGGCTCGGCGGTAGAAGCGGTCGATTCCCGCAAGGTACGCAAGCTTCGCACGATGATCGGCGCATATTTTCTCGAGCGAAGCCCGCAGCACTCTGGTGTGCGTCTCGATGCTTTCGGTGTCTTCGTCATGCCCGGCGGGCACGTCGACGTCACACACCTCAAGGCAGTGGGCTCATGAGCGTCGCGCGCGTGCTCGGCATGAGCCTGTGGGGGCTCGAGGGGCGAATTGTTGAGGTTGAATGCGAAATCAGCAGGGGGCTTCCCGCTTTCGTGATCGTGGGGCTCCCGGACTCCTCGACCCTCCAGGCCCGCGAGCGCGTCAAGAGTGCGTGCGCCAACGCGGGCCATGCCGTTGGGGAGAAGAAAGTTACCGTAAACCTCTCGCCCGCGTGGATGAAAAAGAGTGGCTCCGGGTTCGATCTCCCGATCGCCGTCGCGACCCTCGCTGCGAAGGGGGTCCTCCCGCCGGGACACCTTGAGAACACGCTCTTCATCGCTGAACTTGCGCTCGAGGGGAGTCTCAGGCCCGTGCCCGGGATTCTCCCCGCAGTGCGGGCAGCCGCTAAAAGCGGGGTGCGTCGGGTCGTCGTCGCCGAGGCTAACGCTGACGAAGCGCGCCTCGTGCCCGGCATCGACGTGCACTCTGCGTGCCATCTCGGCGAGGTCCTTAACGCATTCGGGGGAAAGGCCGTGTGGAGTCGACGTGGGCTTTTTGACCTCGAGGAGGAAGAGGGCCCAGGCGAACCGCCGACCACCGTGCGCGAACAGCCTGATTTTCTTGACGTCAAGGGGCAAAAACTCGGGCGCGAGGCGGCGGAGATCGCCGCCGCGGGAGGTCATCACATGCTCCTTCTCGGGCCGCCCGGCGCGGGCAAAAGCATGATTGCCTCGCGCCTTCCAAGCATCCTTCCTCCGCTTGAGCCGGAGCGTGCTCTCGAGCTCAGCGCGATCGCTTCGATTGCCGGGGAGTTCGATGCGTCGAAGGGACTTGTGAGCGAGGCACCCTTTATCGCTCCGCACCACACCTCGAGCGTCGCGTCGATCATCGGCGGCGGCAGTAACCTTGCGAGTCCCGGCGCTGTCTCTCGCGCTCACGGGGGAGTGCTTTTCTTTGACGAAGCGCCTGAGTTCGCGCCCAAGGTTCTTGAGTCGCTTCGGGAGGTGCTCGAGACGGGGGAGGTGTCTCTCCACCGCACTCGCGGCGTGGCGACCTACCCCGCGGCGTTTCAACTGATCCTCGCCGCCAATCCGTGTCCGTGCGGCCATGCCGATGCGCGAGGCGACCGGTGCCGGTGCACGTCGCTTCAGCGCCGCCGCTACATGGCGCGTCTATCGGGGCCGATCGTCGACCGCATCGACCTTCGGATCACGCTTGCGCCCGTGCGTTCCCTCAGCGGGTCGACGAGAGAAGAATCGAGCGCGCACATTCGAGAGCGCGTGTGTGCGGCGCGCGAGACTCAGCATCGACGCCTCGACGGCAGCGGTTATCTCGTCAATGCCCAGGTGAGCGGCCGGTTTCTCGATCAAGAGATGCCATTGGAGCGCACCGACGACGCGATCTTGGTGCGTGCAGTGGAGCGCGGTCGCCTCACGATGCGGGGCCGCGACCGCGTGCGGCGTGTCGCGTGGACCCTCGCCGACCTTGAGGGGAAGGCTCGGCCGACGAGCGCCCACGTCGCGACGGCTCTCGAGCTTCGAGGGGAGGATGCGTCGTGATCGAGCCGAGAAGCGGGAGCGAGGTGGCGCGTTTTTGGGATGCCGACTCCGTTCCTCTCGAGCCATGTGCTTCGCGTGCTGACCTCGAGGCGCGAGCGGTGTGGAGCGCCCTCGCTGAAGCGACGGATGCCGCCGCACGGTACCTGTGGCTTTCGCGCGGGCCCGTCGATGCACTTGCCCTGGCGCTCGACGGCTCTATCCGCGAGATTGCGGTGGCCCTCGAGGAAGCCGCCCACGATCCAGAGGCTGGGCGGCTTCACGTGACCGCCGCGCATGAATCCATGAGAATCCGCGACGCGCGAAGCGCTGCCGAAAAGGCTAAAGCTGCGTGGGAGGCTCGAGCGAGCGAAGCGCGATACGTTCTCGAGCACTCGAGCGAGCACGGCATCAGGCTCATCCGGCCCGGCGAAGCAGGGTGGCCCGCGGGACTCTCGCGGCTCGCGATTAACGCGCCGTTCGCCCTGTGGTGCGCCGGCGGTCACGCTGGCGAGAACGCAGACTCTATGCGCTCCGTTGCCCTCGTGGGTTCGCGTGGAGCGACGCGTTACGGCACTGGCGTTGCCCACGACTTCGCCGCGGCGCTCGCGGAACGAGGAGTGCGGGTGGTCTCGGGTGGCGCGCTCGGGATCGATGCCGCGGCCCACGCTGGAGCGCTCGCGGCGCGGAGCCTCAAGGGGGGAGGGGGCGGGACCGCCGCATTCCTCGCGGGTGGCCTCGACGATTACTACCCGCGCGCAAACGCGGCGCTCCTTACCCGTGTGAGGAATGAAGGTGGGCTTTTTTCTGAGGCGCCCATCGGTACGCGGCCGACCAGGTGGAGGTTTCTGTCGCGCAACCGGCTCATTGCCGCGGCAAGCGACGCCACGATCGTGATCGAGGCTGCGTGGCGCTCAGGAGCTCTGTCGACCGCCGCGCACGCCGATTCGCTGTCTCTCCCCGTTGGTGCTGTTCCCGGCCCCGTAACCTCGGCAGAAAGTAGCGGGTGCCATCGGTTGATCGCCGAGCGGGGTGCGCAGCTTGTCTCGCGGGTTGAGGACGTCGAGCTCATGATCTCGGGGGGAGCGGGGTTTTCGGCAACCGTCGGGTCTACGGAGAATTCCGGCTCGCCCGGCACCCTCCCACTTGACGTCGACCTTCTCGGTCCCGTGGATCGCCTGGTGTTTGACGGCATCCCGCGGTTTTCCCCGATTGGCGTTGGAGAGCTCGCGTCCCTGTGTGCCCTCGATCCCGAACAGGTGGCGGCAAGCCTCACGCGAATCGAGCTTCTCGGGCTCGTGCAGGTGAGCCGCGGCAGGGTGCGTCGCGTTGCTTCGGGGGCCGCTTAATGACGGCGGCGTGTGGTTGATCTTACGGACACGAGGTTGAGGCAATACTTAGGGAAGCTATATAGTCAAGCTATGCAAATGGGGGAATCCGGGAATCAGGCCGTTGAAGGTCCGCGCAGCAATCTCGACGAACTCGCGAACGAACTGGTCGCGAATGCTCTCCGGTTTAGTCGGACCGCCGGCCGCAATGCGGGTGGCGCGCGCTCACTCATCTCGGTGCGCGTGCTCGCGAACTTGCGCCACGGTGGACCGCTGCGCGTCGGCGAACTCGCGGCGCGCGAGTCCGTATCGCAACCAACGATGACCGGGATCGTCAACCGTCTCGCGGCCGATAACCTCGTCCAACGGCGTTCCGATGAGCGCGATGCCCGTGCCAGCGTCATCACGCTCACCGAGGCGGGCAGTGCCGAGCTCGACCGTTCCCGTGCGGCCTCTGCCGCATCCGTGCGACCCGCGCTCACCGCCTTAGCGCCCGAGGATCTCCACACGCTCGAACACGCGGCGGCCCTCCTCGGCGACTTAGCCGACGCGCTCGCGCGCCCCCAACGCTAACCGCACGCACGGGCGCGCTCAGGCGCCCACAGCACTGTCAGATTGGAGTTCCATTCGAATGTCCGTTGCCGCCCCCGAGGTCGCAGAATCGACGACGCCGCCAGGAGATAGCCCCGCGGCTCCCGAACCCGAAAACACGCCGTCCATCCTTCACCAGCCGGTAGCCGTGTGGGCGATTGCCTTCGCATGCATGGTGTCGTTCATGGGGATCGGGCTCGTTGACCCGATTCTTCCGGCGATCAGTCGTGAGCTTCATGCAAGTCCCTCGCAAACGATGCTCCTGTTTACGAGCTACCTGATCGTCACCTCGATCGCGATGTTCTTCAGCGGGTTCATCTCGAGCAGGCTCGGCGTGAAACGCACCCTCATCACGGGACTCATCCTCATCGTGCTGTTCGCAGCGCTCGCGGGAACAGCGGGTAGCGTCGACGCGATCATCGGCTTCCGTGCCGGCTGGGGGCTCGGCAACGCCCTGTTCATTTCCACAGCTCTCGCGGCGATCGTCGGGGCTGCCTCGGGCGGCTCCGGTCAGGCCATCATCCTTTACGAGGCTGCGCTTGGCGTGGGCATGGCCGTGGGGCCGCTCGCCGGCGGCGCCCTCGGCTCGATCTCGTGGCGCATGCCGTTTTTCGGAACCGCTGCCCTCATGGCGATCGGCCTTGTCGCGATCGTCGTTCTTTTGCCGAAACCAGCTGCCGCACCACGGAAGGCTTCGCTTGGGGCTGGCTTCGCCGCACTGAGTCGCCCGCCGCTTCTTCTTCTCAGCGCCGCTGCCCTCTGCTACAACTTCGGATTCTTTACTCTCCTCGCGTACTCGCCTTATCCGCTCGAGGCTGCCGCGCACGCCGCGGGAATCGAGTTCGGTGCGCACGAACTCGGCCTTGTGTTCTTCGGATGGGGCCTTGCTCTTGCGGTCACCTCGGTGCTCGCAGCCCCGAAATTGACGCGCCGATTCGGGCTCATCCCCGTGCTGTCGGTGACGCTCGCGCTTCTCGCGGCGTGCCTCGTCACCATGGCGCTCGGTGCCCAGCGTCTTGCGCTGCTCGTCACTGCCGTCGTCGTCGCGGGCCTCTTCCTCGGCATTCTCAATACGGCCCTCACCGAAGCCGTGATGGAAGCGACCGACCTTCCGCGCAACATTGCAAGCTCGACCTATTCGGGCGTGCGCTTCCTCGGCGGAGCAATCGCCCCCGCGGTCTCGGGGGCGATTTCCGATGCGCTTGGCGCAGGCGGCCCCTACTGGTTTGCCGCCGGTGCGGTTGTCCTCTCGATGATCATTCTCGTAAGTGGCCACGGACTCCTCACGCGTGTGACAACGCCTCACGCGAACCAGCAGGAAGAGGCGTCCGCGATCACTGCAGGCGACGAAGTCTGAGCATCGAGTCGCGCCCCCGTGCGAGGGAAGCCACGTGACACACTGGAGGGATGAGTCCCACGAGTGAGTCGCGCACGCCTAATGACGGGCGAGAGCTCCTCGTTGCCTCCGGTGACGAGGAGCTGCTCGTGCGCTATGAGCGGCACCTTCGCTATGAGCGCGCACGCAGCGACCACACGGTTCGCGCCTATCTTTCCGATGCGGTTTCGCTGCTCGAATTCACGTGCGAGAAGGTGAAGCGCGACGGCGGCGACGATGCGGAACGCAAGGCGCGGGACCTGACGATCCAGGACCTGCGCGCGTGGCTTGCCGCACGAGCCGACGCCGGCCACAGCCCAACGACGCTCGCGCGTGCCGCCGCGGCTGCGCGCACGTTCACGGCGTGGATGTGCGATACGGGGCTTACCGACCTCGATCCCGGTAGGCGCCTGCGCGCGCCCAAACGTGGTCGCGCACTTCCGCACGTCATTAGCGCAGACCAGGCGCGCAGCATCCTCGAAGAGGCAGAAAACGCCGCGCACGAGGCAAGCGTCGGGCCCGAGGGGGGCCCCGAGGCGGACCCTCTGCGCGTTCGGGACGCGGCCGTTCTCGAAGTGCTGTACTCGTGCGGGCTTCGCGTCTCCGAGCTGTGCGCCCTCAACCGCCGCAGCGTGGATCGCGTCAATCGCACGCTGCGCGTGATCGGTAAAGGAAATAAAGAGCGCGTCGTTCCGCTCGGTGTCCCGGCCCTCGAGGCGCTCGACAGGTGGGAGCAGCTCGGGAGGCCGCACCTCATGCGTGAAGATTCGCAAGCGCTGTTCCTCGGCGCGCGTGGAGGTCGCCTCAACGATCGCGCCGTGCGCACGATCGTCAATCGTGCAGCCCGCGAGGGAGGTCTCGAGGGGCACATCTCACCGCACACGTGGCGCCACAGCGCGGCAACGCACCTCATGGAGGGCGGCGCGGATTTGCGCAGCGTCCAGGACCTGCTTGGCCATTCCTCTCTTCAAACCACGCAAATTTACACGCACGTCTCCGCCGAGCGTCTCAAAGACGCCGTTAGGCACGCACACCCGCGAGCCTAGCCAGCAATGGATGAGCCGCGCTGAGCTCGCTCAACTCGAGTGGGGAGGCAGGAGCACACTCGGCCCCCGCCCCTCGAGCAACGGCAGCGGATCCAGGTATTGCTTGCCTCGCTTGGCCCCGAGGTGCACGCATCCCGCCTCGCAATGGGCGTGTTCCGACGGTTGCTCGATAACCCCGATCACTTGCCCTCTGCTCACCGCGTCCCCCTTCGCGACCGAAGCGAGGACCGGTTCGTACGTGGAGGTCAGCCCGCTGTCATGGAGGATCGCCACGACGGGTTTGCCCGCGACCGTTCCCGCGAAGGTCACTGTGCCGCTCTCAACGGCGTGCACCACGAGGGTGCTTCCGACGATATCGATGCCGCGGTGACCGGGACCGTATGCGTGGACGGGCGCCTCGAAAAACCGCACAACGTCATGGTCGGGGCCGATGGGCCAGGCCCACGCCCCTTCGTGCTCGTGCGAATCTATGGTCGGCGGGGCAGGCGCCTGAGCGGTAGGCGCAAAAACGGCGAGAGAAGCGAGCCTTGCCCGGTTCACGACTGCGACGGCGTGCTCGAGGGAGTCGGGTGGTTGATCGTCACCGTGCGCGGGCGGGAGCGCCACAACTCCGGCACCGATGAGGAGTGCGAGTGCGAGAAGGATGCGGGCGCCGAGCCTCGTAGACATGTGCATGGAGTAAGCACATCGCGCCCGAGAATCCCCGACAAGACCACCCCGCGTGACTGTGGATGATAAAAGGTGTGCAGCGTGAGGCGCGGACTCGCTCACACGTCTGCTCGGATCCGTGCGCGAGTCAGCTTCGCTGTATTAGAGTTGCCGTAGCACTCGCATGCGCGGGTGACTTCGCGCGCCCATGCACGCGCGCGTGCCTTCGTTCCACGATCCTCCCACGAGGGAAGTGGCGGCACGAACGCAGGGCGCTAGGGCGAGCCGGCAACCGTCGGCCCGTAAAAAACGAGAACAGGCTTTGCGCAAGAACCCCACCGAGCCCACGCCCCGCGGGTGTGAGTGAGGCGGGCGAGCCCAGGGCCCAGAAAGGTAGTTACGACCATGGCAGTTGTGACACTCCGCCAGCTCCTCGAGAGCGGCGTCCACTTTGGACACCAGACCCGCCGTTGGAACCCGAAGATGAAGCGCTTCATCCTCACCGAACGCAACGGCATCTACATCATCGACCTTCAGCAGTCGCTCACCTACATCGACCAGGCCTACGACTTCGTCAAGGAGACCGTTGCCCACGGTGGCACGATCCTCTTCGTCGGCACGAAGAAGCAGGCCCAGGAGTCGATCCAGGAGCAGGCCACCCGCGTGGGCATGCCCTACGTGAACCAGCGCTGGCTCGGCGGTATGCTGACCAACCTTCAGACTGTCTCCGGCCGCGTTGACCGCCTCAAGGAACTCGAGCAGATCGACTTCGAGGACGTCGCCGGTTCGCAGTGGACCAAGAAGGAACTTCTCATGATGCGCCGTGAGAAGGAAAAGCTCGAGAAAACCCTCGGCGGCATCCGCGACATGAGCAAGGCTCCCTCGGCCGTGTGGATCGTGGACACCAAGAAGGAACACCTCGCCGTTGACGAAGCCACCAAGCTCGGCATTCCGGTCGTGGCAATCCTCGACACCAACGCCGATCCGGACGAAGTGCAGTACCCGATCCCGGGTAACGACGACGCGATCCGCGCCGTGACCCTCCTGACCCGCGTCATCGCCGATGCCGCTGCCGCCGGCCTCCAGGAGCGCCACGCCAAGCAGACCCAGGGCGAGAAGAACGTGTCGGCCGTTGACGCCGAGCCGCTCGCCGAGTGGGAACAGGAGCTGCTTAAGCAGTCCGAGGTTCAGCAGGAAGAGGCCGGCAAGGCCGAGGAGGCCACCGAGGCTCCCGCTGCTGAGGACAAGGCTGCCGAAGCAACCTCCGAAGAAGCCTGATTTTTCGACTATCACCTGTTCGCTCCCACAACCATTTAGAGGAGACAGATAATGGCTAACTACACGGCAGCAGACATCAAGGACATTCGCGAGAAGACCGGCGCGGGCATGCTCGACGTCAAGAAGGCTCTCGACGAGGCGAACGGCGACCACGAGAAGGCCGTCGAAATCATCCGCGTCAAGGGCCTCAAGGGCATCGCGAAGCGCGAGGGTCGCGCCGCATCGGAGGGCCTCATCGCCGCCGATGTCCGCGACGTCGAGGGCGGCCAGCTCGGCACGCTCGTGGAGATCAACTCGGAGACCGACTTCGTTGCGAAGAACGCCAAGTTCATCGCTCTCGGTGACGAGGCCGTTGCGGCCGCCGTCGAGTCGGGCGCTACGACCCCCGAGGAACTCGCTGAGACCTCCTTCGGCGAGGCCCTCACGAACGCCGGTGCGACCATGGGCGAGAAGATCCTCGTTCGCCGCATCGGCCGCGTCCAGGGCGAGGTCGTCACGAACTACATGCACCGCACCAACAAGGACCTCCCGCCGCAGGTCGGCGTGCTCGTCGCGACCGACAAGGCCGGCGCCGAGGTTGCGCGTGACGTGGCGATGCACATCGCGGCCTACTCGCCTCTCTACCTCACCCGCGAGGACGTTCCCGCGGATGTGGTTGAGAACGAGCGCCGTATCGCCGAGGAGACCGCGAAGAACGAGGGCAAGCCTGAGAAGGCTCTCCCCAAGATCGTTGAAGGCCGCATGAACGGCTTCTTCAAGGAGAACGTTCTTCTCGATCAGCCCTTCGCCAAGGACCCGAAGCAGAGCGTCGGCAAGGTTGTCGAGGCCGCTGGTGGCACGGTGACCGGTTTCGTGCGCTTCCGCGTGGGTAACTGATTTCCGACGCTTGCCAAAGCGTGAACGCGAGGGCTCGCACCCACGGGTGCGGGCCCTCGCTTCTTTTCGAGCTTCTCACACGAGGACCTTCCCCACAGGGGCGGGCGTTGCCGGGCCGGTAGACTGTGGCCCCGAGAACCTGCACTCGGAAGGAATGTTGATGAGTACCGACCCCGATCCCATCACGTCGTCGATTCCCGTCATTGAACCGAAAGAGGGCTCGCGCCGCGTGCTCCTCAAACTCTCTGGTGAAGCCTTCGGTGGAGGCCGCGTGGGCGTCGATCCCGATGTGGTCTCGCGCATCGCTCGGGAGATTTCCGCGGGGGTTGCCGCGGGCGTTGAATGCGCGATTGTCGTGGGTGGCGGCAACTTCTTCCGCGGTGCTGAACTGAGCCAGCGAGGCATGGATCGCCGTCGCGCCGACTACATGGGGATGCTCGGCACCGTCATGAACTGCCTTGCACTTCAGGACTTCCTCGAGCAGGCCGGCACGTCCACGCGCGTGCAGACCGCTATTACGATGGGGCAGGTCGCCGAGCCCTACCTCCCACTTCGCGCCGTGCGCCACCTTGAAAAGGGCCGTGTCGTGATCTTCGGCGCGGGCGCGGGCATGCCGTACTTCTCGACCGATACTGTTGCCGTGCAGCGAGCGCTCGAGATCGGCTGCCACGAAGTGCTCATGGCGAAGAACGGCGTGGACGGCGTGTACACGGCTGACCCGAAGACGGACCCGAACGCGACCAAGCTCGAGCACCTCACGTATAGGGAGGCGCTGAGCAAGGGGCTGCGCGTCGTTGATTCGACCGCGTTTAGCCTGTGTATGGACAACAAACAGCAGATGATGGTCTTCGGTCTTGATGCGCCCGGCAACATCACGAAGGCGATGTGCGGCGACCGCATCGGCACCGTCGTTACGGGCGACTAAGATAGCCTTACCAGGCGAGATGTTTAATTAATCGGAAGGAACCGAGAGGCATGAGCGAGGACACCGGAAGCATCCTTAAAGAAGCCGGCGAGAAGATGGCAAAGTCGGTCGAGGTGACGAAGGAGGAGTTCACCGCGATCCGCACGGGGCGCGCAAGTGCTGCGATGTTCCATGGCCTCACCGCTGACTACTACGGCACCCCGACGCCGCTCAATCAGCTCGCGGCGTTCCAGTTCCCCGAGGCCCGTACCGTGATTGTGACGCCTTACGACAAGGGCGCGATGGCCCAGATCGAAGAGGCGCTTCGCGAATCGGATCTTGGCGTGAACCCCACGAACAATGGCGACAACCTGCGCATTGTTCTGCCCGCGCTGACCGAAGAGCGCCGCAAGGACTACACGAAGCTTGCCAAGACCAAGGCCGAGGATGGCCGTATCGCGATCCGCGGCTCGCGCGCACACGCGAAGAAGGCCATCGAGAAGCTCGTGAAGGACAAGGAGATCGGCGAGGACGAGGGCACTCGCGCTGAGAAGGAGCTCGAGGCTCTCACGAAGAAGTACACCGAGCAGGTGGATGTCGCACTCGAAGCGAAAGAAGAAGAGCTGCTCACCGTCTGAGCGGCCTTTCCCTCATCGTTCGTGAATACACGCCACGGTCGTCGACGCGCCGTGCCTGGCAATGAGCCGGGCACGGCCGTTGCCGTATCGGAAAGCACTTCGCCCGAGGTTCCGCTTGCGGCCTCCGAGGCGCTCGCGAGCGAAGAGCGGCTCGTCGCCGAGGTTTCCGAGCTGCCCGCTGCGACACATGCGCGCACGCCCCGAGCCGGGCGGAACCTTCCCGCCGCGATCGCCGTCGGGCTTGCTCTCGTGGCGCTTTTGTACGGGTGCATATATGTGCTCCCAGCTCTATTCACGCCCGTGGTTGCCATCGCGGTCGTCATCGCGACCCTCGAGGTCGCGAACGCCCTCGAGGGTGCGCGCCTGCGAGTTCCCTCGATCCCGCTGCTTGTCGCGAGCGTTGGCGTGGTGGTGTCGGCGTGGCAGTACGGCGCCTCGGGGCTTCTCGTGTCCACGATCGTGGGAGCAATTGTGCTCATCATGTGGCGCACGACGGAGGCGACGGGCCTCATGGCGCTGCGGGACACGGTAGCGGGCATCTTCGCGCTTTTGTGGGTGCCGTTTATGGCGAGCTTCACGATCCTCCTCATGGCGCAGCCGAACGGCGCGAACAAGGTCATGTTTGCCCTCGTGGTTCCCATCATGAACGACACGTGCGGCTACGCCGTAGGGGTCCTGTTTGGCAAGCATCCCATGGCTCCGAGCATCAGCCCGAAGAAGTCGTGGGAAGGCTTTGCGGGCTCCCTCGTGGGTGGTATCGCCGCTGCGGGCCTCATCGGTCACGTGTGGCTTCCCGACATTGGCTTCGGGTGGGGTCTCGCGTTCGGCGCGGTCATGGTGGTCGTGTCCACCATCGGGGACTTGAGTGAGTCTCTGCTCAAGCGCGACCTGCGCATTAAAGACATGGGGCAGCTGCTTCCGGGGCACGGCGGCATGATGGACCGCCTCGATTCGATGCTTCTCACCGCCCCGACCGTGTACATTCTTCTCGCGATTGTGGAGGCCATCAGTGGTTGAGAATCCCACGCCCAAGCTCGATGTTGCGAAGGATCTTTCGCGCGAGGTCGTCAAGGGGGAGCCCGTAAGGCTCGCCCCCGGTCAGCTTCAGTTGCGGCCGACCCGCCGGGGGAAGCCGCCCGCGCATCTCGCGGATCTCACTCTCGACGAGCGCGCCGAAGCCGTGAAGGACATGGGGCTTCCCGCCTTTCGCGCAAAGCAGCTGTCGAATCACTATTTTGAGCATTTCACGACCGATCCTGACGACATGACCGACCTCCCGAAGGGGGACCGTTTAGCCCTCGTGGAGCGGTTCTTCCCAACGCTCCTCACAAAGGTCTCGCAGCAGAGCGCAGATCAGGGCATGACCCAAAAGTTCCTGTGGCGCCTGTTCGACGGCTCGCTCGTCGAGTCGGTCCTCATGCGCTATTCGAATCGCGTAACGCTGTGCATTTCCTCCGAGGCCGGTTGCGGTATGAACTGCCCGTTTTGTGCGACCGGCCAGATGGGCCTCACGAGGAACCTTTCCGCAGCGGAGATCCTCGAGCAAGTGCGCATCGCGAACCTTCTGCTTTCGCGTGGCGAGATCCCCGGTGGTGAAGGCCGCGTCACGAACATCGTCTTTATGGGCATGGGGGAGCCGCTCGCGAACTACCGTGCCGTCGCAACGACGTGCCAGAGGCTCAACGCCCCCGCGCCCGAGGGGTTTGGGATGGGAGCGCGGCACATCACCGTGTCGACCGTGGGGCTCGCTCCTGCCGTGCGAAAGCTCATCAAGGAAGAGATTCCCGTGACGCTCGCCGTGTCGCTCCACGCGCCCGACGACGAGCTTCGCAACGAGCTCGTTCCCATCAATCAACGCTTCGACGTCGACGACATTCTTGATGCGGCGTGGGAGTACTTCGAGGCGACCGGTAGACGCGTGTCGATCGAGTACGCACTCATTCGCGATATCAATGACCAGGCCGAGCGTGCGGAGCTCCTCGCCAAGCGTCTCATCGCGCGCGGGGGCGCCCACTGGGTGCACGTCAATCCAATCCCGCTCAACCCGGTCAAGGGGTCGAAGTGGACGGCCTCGGATCCGTGGGTGGAGCGCACGTTCGTGGAAACACTGCGTGAACACGGAATTTCCGCGACGATTCGGGATACGCGCGGTAGCGATATTGACGGTGCGTGCGGGCAGCTTGCCGCGACCGTCGTGGAAACTGATGCGCGCCGCGAGGACCGTGAGGCTCGCGTGGCGAGGGTTGAGGAAATCGCGCGCGGTACCGGCGCGTGATTTCGGGGCCGACGCTTGCCGGCCTTTCGCGTATCCAAGCATTACAGTGGTGCAAGGGCGATCTATTGAGCGCCCCGGTTATGTCGCGTGAGCATCCCCGTCGAGGGAGGGAGCAAGTAGATGAGTACGGCTTTTAAGCGTGCCGGACGTTTCACCTTTGGCTACAACGTCGAGGAGGTCGATGACTTCCTGTTGCGCGCGCGTGCCGCGTACGAGGGCCGCGACGGCTCCTTCCAACCAGCCGATGTGATCACCGCGAAGTTTTCAACCGAGCGTGGCGGCTACGACATGCTCGCCGTCGACGAGGCCCTTGATCGCCTCTCGGATGCGTTTGCGCTCCAGTACCGTGATGAAGCAATCGAGCGCGATGGTGAAGAGGCGTGGATCGCGGCGCTCACGGAGCGCGCGGAGGTTCTCCAGGAGCGCCTCTCCCGGCCCGCGGGCGAGCGTTTCCGCCCCGCTGGCCAGGGCGAACGGGCTTACGATCGCGAAGACGTCGATGCCCTGTGCGATCAGCTCCACGCCTATTTCACGGACGGCTTCGCGATGAGCGTCGATGATGTGCGTCGAGCAGCGTTCCGCGCACGTAAAGGCGCCGAGGGCTACCAGGAGGCCGTCGTGGATGTGTACCTCGATCACGTTGCCGACGTGATGGCTTCCGTTCCGTGATGCCCCTTTTCTACGCGCTCGGCGTCCTCTTGATGGTTGTCGGGCTCGGGCTCTCGATCGCCCTTCACGAGATCGGCCATCTCGTTCCCGCGAAGCGCTTCGGCGTGCGCGTGACCCAGTACATGATCGGTTTCGGTCCCACGCTGTTCTCGCGCGTGAAAGGGGAGACCGAATACGGGATCAAGGCGATTCCGCTTGGCGGTTATATCCGCATGATCGGCATGTTCCCGCCTCACAAGGGAGAGGATCCAGGCGTCATCCGTGAGGATTCGACGGGGTTCTTTCAGCAGATGAGCGAGGAGGCCAAGCAGTGGGACTCGAGCCAGTACTCGGCTGAGGATCGTCACCGCACCTTTGTCGCGTTGAGCGTGCCGAAGAAACTCGTCGTTATGCTCGGCGGCCCCACGATGAATCTCCTGATCGCGATCGTCCTCACCGCGATCGTCCTGAGCGGCTTCGGTCTGCCGAACGTGACGGCGAAGGTCGCTGCCGTCTCGCAATGTGTCGTGCCCGCAAATGCACCCGCAGATGTGTCGTGCGAGGGCATGCCCGAAGCCCCCGCCTTCGCCGCGGGGATCAAACCCGGGGACGTGATCACCTCGGTCGACGGGACTCGAGTCGCGAACTTTCACGAGATGAGCACGGTGATTAGGAAGCACCCTGACGACGAAGTCGAGATCGCTCTCCTGCGCGACGGTAAAGCAATGACCGTGACGGCAACTCCAGTCGCGAACACGGTCGTCGCACGCGACGACTCGGGTAAGCCGGTTAAGAATGCCGACGGTTCCTACGCGACCCGTGAGGCCGGTTTTCTCGGTGTGACCGGCACACAGGAGCTCACCCCGCGGCCTCTGACGGAGGTTCCCGGTGCCGTATGGGACCAATTCGTGGGGACCGGCAAAGTCGTCGTGACCCTTCCCGTGCGCGTGTGGGAAATCGGCAAGGCAGTGTTGAGCAGCGAAGAACGCGATCCGAATGGCCCGATGGGGGTCGTGGGCGTGAGCAGGCTCGCCGGCGAGATCGTGTCGCAGGACTCGCCCGGATTCTCCCTCAAGGAGAAAACGTGGACGTTCCTGTCGATGCTCGGCTCGCTCAACATGGCGCTTTTCGTCTTCAACCTTGTGCCGCTCATGCCGCTGGATGGCGGCCACGTCGCAGCGGCGCTGTACGAGGCGGCGCGGCGGCGCCTCGCCAAGTTGCGAGGGAAGGCGGATCCCGGACCCGTCGATGCCTCGCGCATGCTGCCCGTCACGAATGTCATCGCGATCGCCTTCATTCTCATGAGCATCCTGTTGATCTACGCCGATATCGTGAAGCCGGTGACCCTTTTCAGGTGAGTGTCCTGTCGAATCTGTGGCGCAGGCGCCCCGCAGACATCAGCCCCCTGCAAGGGCAGTGGCTCGGTCCTGCTCGTGAAGCGATGCAGAGCGAAGCGCACGTGAGCACGCTCGCCTCCGCTCGGTTCGAGGAACTTGCGGCGGTTGGTCGCAGCGGCTCCGAGTTTGCGGTGCTCACGCGCGGCAGCGAGATCCGGGGAATTCTGTGGCATGGCGTGAGCGCTAGCGTTCTCGCTCCCGATTCTTTCGACGCTGTCGAGCGCTTATCGCGGCACGCTCTCGCGCTCTCGACGCGTTACTCGTCGATCGTGGCGGAACGCAGCATCGCGATGCACATGTGGGAGGTTATGCGCGAGGGCCTTCCGCCTGAGCGCGAAGTGCGCGAGAGTCAGCCTCTTCTGGAGTATTGCGCCGGGCAACCGTCGGACCTCCCCTCCACGGGCGTGGTGGCGGCTGACACCCGCGACCTGGACCGGGTGTTTCCCGCTGCCGTCGCGATGTTTCGCGAGGAGGTGGGCACGGATCCCTGCCGCGGGGATGGCGGGCGCGGCTACCGCAACCGGGTCGAGTATCTGCTGCGCGAGCGTCGGACGTATATCGCGCGCGATGGTGAGCGGATTGTGTTTAAGGCCGATCTCGGTGCGCTCTTTGGCGGGGTTGCCCAAGTACACGGCGTGTGGATTGATCCCGCGTACCGCGGCCAAGGGCTCGCAGCGCCCTTCATGCGGGGCACAGCAGAGCTCATTCGTCGCGACCACGCACCCCGCGTCACCCTCTACGTGAACTCTTTCAACGTTCGCGCGAGACGCGCCTACGAGCGTGCGGGCTTCAGGCCGATTGGCGCACTCGCCACCGTGCTGTTCTAGGCGCTTGCGCGTCCCGGAAGAGGCGGCCCCTCGATCTGATCGCGCACGATCCCCATCTGCTCATCGAGGCTCGCGGCAGTCGCGGCGATCTCGATGAGTTTTTCGCGCATCTCGGCAGGCAGTTCGCCTTGATACTTGTACTTGAGCTCGTGTTCGGCGCTCGCCCAAAAGTCCATGGCAATCGTGCGGATCTGTACCTCGATCGGTACATCGATCGTGCGGGTCGAGAGAAACACGGGAACCTCGAGAATGAGGTGAAGAGAGCGGTAACCGCTCGGCTTGACGTTCGCGATGTAGTCCTTCTCTTCGAGAAGAGTGATGTCGGGCTGGGAGGCAAGCGCGTGGGCAACGAGGTAGCAGTCCTGGACGTAGCTGCATGTGATGCGTACGCCGCCGATGTCGCGGATGCGGTTGCGGATCTCGTCGAGATCGGGTGGGCACTGCGTGCGCACGAGCTTGCCGAGCAGCGAATCCATCGATTTCACGCGCGTTTTTACGTGCTCGATGGGGTTGTGCGGGGTCGTCACATCCCATTCGCCCGAAAGGATCTCGATCTTCGTCAGGATCTCCTTGAGGCCGAATTCGTACGGCATCATGAACCCCTCGAGCTTCTCGCGTACGACCTGCATAAGGCGATCCGGGTCGCCTTCGATCTCTTCGCGAATCGACTCGCCTTCGCCGATGAGGGCGCGCAAATATGCCATCGAGGGCGACGGCGCGATACCCGAGAGCGTGAGCGGCTCAGACATGTCATCCTTCCCGTGGTGACGAGTGACACTCCACGATACGCGCTCAGCCCTGGGATTTTGTGGGGTGCGTGCGGTGCGCCCACTAGACTGTGAGGGCCTGAGGAATTCACCTCGAAACCCCTGTTGCCAGGAGGACAACGCCCCATGCTTCGCATGTCATCGAGCTTCATTCGCACGCTTCGAGAGGACCCGGCCGAAGCCGAGTTCGCGAGTCACAAGCTTCTCGTCCGTGCCGGCTATATTCGCCGCACGGCCCCGGGAATCTACACGTGGCTTCCCCTTGGGCTCAAGGTCCTGCGCAAGGTCGAGACGATCGTGCGTGAAGAAATGGATGCCGCCGGCAGCCATGAGATTCTCTTTCCCGCGCTTTTGCCGCGCGAGCCCTACGAGGAAACGAACCGCTGGAGCGAGTACGGCGACAACCTCTTTAGGCTCACGGATCGCAAGGGTGCCGATATGCTCCTCGGCCCCACTCACGAGGAAATGTTTACCCTCGCGGTGAAAGACCTCTTCACGTCGTACAAGGACCTGCCCATTTCGCTCTATCAGGTGCAAACCAAGTACCGCGACGAAGCGCGCCCGCGTGCGGGCCTGCTGCGCGTTCGCGAGTTCATCATGAAGGACGCCTACAGCTTCGACATCGACGACGAAGGACTCGAGCGTTCCTACATGATTATGCGCGGGGCCTACCAGCGGGTCTTCGCTCGCCTCGGCCTTGAGATCGTCATTGCTCAGGCGGATGCGGGAGCGATGGGCGGCTCCCGCTCCGAAGAATTCCTCCACCCGACACCGGTGGGCGAAGATACGTTTGCGCTCAGCCCCGCGGGCTACGCCGCGAATGTTGAGGCCGTGACGACGGTCGCCGGAGAGCCCCTCGATGCAGACGCCATCGCAGCCCTCCCCGTCGCACGCGAGATCGAGACACCAGGCGTCACGACGATCGACGCTCTCGTCTCATTCCTCAACGAGAACGCCCCGCGCGAGGACTCTCGCGCGTGGGAGGCGGCCGATACCCTCAAGGCACTCGTGTATGTCGAAAAGACTCCCGAAGGCGAAGAGTCCCCGCTTCTCGTCATGATTCCGGGAGATCGCCAGGCGGATGAGAAGCGCCTCGAGACGGCCCTTGCCCCGAACGAGGTGCGTCCCTTCACTGACGAGGACTTCGCTAAGTACCCGAACGTGAAGAAGGGCTACATCGGGCCGCAGGGATGGGGCCTTGAGGCCAACGGCTATCGACTCCTGCTCGACCCGCGCGCCGTGGATGGCACGAGCTGGGTCACGGGCGCGAACCGCGAGGGCGCGCATGCGCTTGGGGTTGTCGCCGGCCGCGACTTCGTGGCCGATGGTTTCGCCGAGGTTGCCGAGGTTCGCGACGGCGATCCTTCCCCGGACGGTTCGGGTCCGCTCACCCTGACGCGCGGCATGGAGATGGGACACATCTTCCAACTCGGTCGCAAGTACGCCGAAGCTCTTGGCCTCAAAGTTCTTGACGAGAACGGCAAGCAGCAGGTCGTGACGATGGGCTCCTACGGTATCGGCGTGACTCGCGCCGTCGCCGCGATCGCCGAGACCAATCACGACGAGAAGGGCCTCGCCTGGCCGCGTGCGGTTGCGCCGCTCGACGTTCACATTCTCGCGACCGGAAAAAACCAGGAGGTCTTCGAGAAGGCCGAGGAGATCGCCGCCGCGCTCGAGGCCGAGGGCTTTGACGTGCTGTACGACGATCGCCCGAAGGTCTCACCCGGCGTGAAATTTAAGGACGCCGAACTGCTCGGTCTGCCCACAACTGTCGTCGTGGGTCGCGGGCTCGAGAAGGGCGTTGTCGAAGTACGCGATCGCCGCAGTGGGGCGAGCCGCGAAGTTCCCGTCGAGGCGGCTCTCGCGGAGATCCTCGCCGAGCTTCGCGCCTAGGGCGCCGGTGGTTTAGCTCTCGCCCTCGTCGATCCCCGGGAACGGGGGGAGGGTTTCGCGCAGCGCCTCGAGTGCCTTTGCGCTCTCGAGGGCTGCCGTGAGGAACGGCGCGCGTTCGCTCAAGGGTGCCAGCCCCGCGAGTTCGACCGCATTGGTGAGCGTGCGAGAGGTGACTTTGAGGCGTAGGTTCGCGGCCCCTTCCGCATCGAGCGGGCGAGGCAGGGCGTACCCCGCCTCGCGAGCAACCAGGGGCAGCCCAAGGCGTTCGGCGACCTCGCCGAACGTCTCAGCGTGTGAGGCGTGGACGTTAGCCGCCTTGAGGTACGCCTCACGCTGATCAGCTTTGACGCGAGTGGCTGCGACCTCGAGGGCGTAGGCCGCGAAGTTTTCGTCGGTCTGCGCTCGCTCGAGGGGGGTCTCAATGAGGTGAGTCTCAGCCGCTTCGGGTGGGTCAATCGCGGGGACCTCGCGACTGGGTTCTATATCCGTAAAGGGCTTGGGCGCACTGACGCCCGCGACGGCGGCAGCTTTCGCGACGCGGGTAAGCCGCAGAGCGGCCCACTCGGCCCATGCGCTCCCCGCGGCGCACAGATCCGCGAAGTCTCCCGAGACCTGAATGGTCGCGTGGGCGTAGAGGTCGCGCAGGGCCGCGAGGCCGCGTGCCGCGTCGAGCATGGCGCGCTCGACGGGGGCCTGCGTGCCGACAGCTGCGCTCTCGTGGGCGGATCCCCCCTTTTCGGTGCGATTCGCCTCAGCCGAGGCGATTTTCTCCTGTTCGGCGCCCGTGCGGAGTGCTCGCTGGTGGATCGCGAGCGCAGACGTCAGGAACGACGGGAAATCTTCGTGCGGGCGGGCGGTCTCGAGAATGCCCGCGAGGTCCGTCACAGACGTGAGGAGTTCCGTGCGGTAGATCTCGTCTATTCCCGGGGGTGGGGGTGTGTAGGTTTCGCGCTGGCCGATCGCGATGCGCGTGGGCCCCGTGCAGCTCGCCAGTAGCGGCGCCGCGAGGATTCCCGCGAGAAACCCACGCCTGGCCAGGCCTTTTGTTACGTGCCTCATGCGGCTCCTCGTTCCCGGATGTGCCACCATGTTCAGCACATTATGATCTCGGTGTCCCACTCTATTGGGTACGGACGAGCGCGCGAAAGGAGCCCCATGGAGAAGAACGCCACCTCCGCTCAGGCCGGTCAGGTTGAAACACTCTCGAAGGCCTTCGCGCCCATCGTCGAGGGGCACGGACTCGTTGTCGAGCATCTCACCGTCAAGACACGAGGGGCCGCAACCCTTCTCGACGTCGTCGTCGATCTTCCCGAAGATGAAATCGGGAGCGCCGATCTCGATACCCTCACCGACGTGTCGCGCGAGCTTTCTGACCTCCTCGACGCTGATACGTCGCTTATAGGGGAAGGGCCTTCGACGCTCGAGGTCACGACCCCGGGTGTGTTTCGGCCCCTGACCGAAATTCGCCACTTTAAGCGCGCCCGCACCCGCCTTCTCGACGTTGAAGACACCTCGGGGCGCACCTTTCTTGGCCGCCTCGAGGACGTTGAGGGCGAACAGCTCGTGTTTGACGTGCAGAAACCGCCGCACGTTCCGAAGAAGGCCGCGAAGGCGGCGCCGGCAGGCAAGGTGCCGCCGGGACCGCACCGGATGCACGTGTCCGACGTCGCCCGGGCCGAGGTTCATCTCGAGTTTCGTTAGTCCCGGACAGCCACCGCACATAATTGAAGAACAGATCATAAGGAGCACGCAATGGATATCGATATGGGAGCGCTTCGCGCGCTCGAACGCGAACGCGAGATCAGCATGGAGGTTCTCCTCGAGGCGATCGAGAGTGCCCTTCTTGCCGCCTACCAGCACACGCCGCACCCCGCGCGCGAGGCGCGTGTGGAGATCGACTCAAAGACGGGTGTGGTGACCGTCATTGCTCGCGATGTTGATGTCGATGGCGAGGTTGAAGAGTGGGATGACACGCCCGAGGGCTTTGGCCGCGTTGCTGCTTCGATCGCGCGTCAGGTGATTTTCCAGCGTATTCGCGCGCTCGAAGACGAGGCTGTTCTCGGCGAGTTTGCGGGCCGCGCTGATGACATCGTCTCTGGCGTCATTCAGCAGGGGCGTGACTCCCGAATGGTTCAGGTTGACCTCGGCAACGTCGAAGGCCTCCTTCCCCCGCACGAGCAGGTACCAGGCGAGAGCTACCCGCACGGCAAGCGCATCCGCGCCTACGTTGTCGATGCGCGACGTGGCCCGAAGGGACCCTCGATTACGCTTTCGCGCACCCACCCGAACTTCGTGCGCCGCCTTTTCGAGCTTGAAGTTCCCGAGATCGCCGACGGCACCGTGGAGATCGTTTCGCTCGCACGGGAGTCGGGGCACCGCACGAAAATGGCGGTTCGCGCGAACGTCGCTGGCGTCAATGCGAAGGGGGCGTGCATCGGTCCCATGGGTGCGCGCGTGCGCTCGGTCATGAACGAACTCGAGGGGGAGAAGATCGACATCGTCGACTTTGACGACAACCCCGCGACGTACGTGGGTAATGCACTCAGCCCTGCGCGCGTCGCCTCTGTCGTCGTGACCGACGAAGTTAATCGACAGGTGCGCGCGGTTGTGCCAGACAATCAGCTTTCGCTCGCGATCGGCAAGGAAGGGCAGAACGCGCGCCTCGCCGCGAAGCTCACGGGTTGGCGAATCGACATTCGCACCGAGGGCCAGGAGGACTGAGAGGCGGTCGCTGAACCCCGGCGGCCCACGTGATAGTGCGCACGGCATCTCCGGCAATTCGTCTACGTTTTGCCAGCCGGGGGTAGACTAGAAGGGCTGATCATTCGTATTCGAGAGGGAAGTTGTCGCCATCACCGAGAATCACGCCGCACAGAGCTCGCGCTCACGTCGGCCCTCTCGCGCGGCACATCGACCGTCTCGCACGTGCGTGGGTTGCCGGGAAACCGGCGAACGCCACGCGATGATCCGCGTGGTCCGGGAGGAACAGGGAACATCCCTCAGCCTCGCTGTTGACCCGAGCGCGAGTGCCCACGGGCGCGGTGCCTGGGTTCATCCGGACCTCGCATGCATTGCTTTCGCTCTCACACGCGGCGGTTTCCAGCGCTCCTTCCGGGCGCCGGTAGACGTCGCGGCACTTGAACGGGAGGGAACTCTCGAGAGGGCGCGTGAGGCGATGACTCACCCCACACGGGGTGCCGAACCACATTTGGAAGCGGGATAACACCAATGGACATCCGATGAGTACTCGAAAATGAGCACCCTCAGGAACTAGTGGACCGCGCCTGCTCGGCGCGGCCGAGACAGGAGAATTGTGGCTAAACTTCGCGTCCACGAGCTCGCCAAAGAGCTGGGAATGCCAAGTAAAGAAGTCCTCGCGAAGCTCAATGACATGGGCGAATTCGTGACCAGTGCGTCCTCGACAATCGAGGCGCCCGTGGCCCGCCGTGTGCGTGCCGCGTTCCCGAACGCAGGAAAGAAGAAGGGCGAGGAGGCGTCGGAATCGAAGGGCGCCGCCAAGAAGCCCGCGCCCCGCAAGCCGGCCCCGAAGAAGGCTGCGGAACCGAGCGCTACCAAGGCGGAGCCGAAGCCGGCACCGAAGGCGGAGGCCGAGAGCCCCGCGCCGAAGCCGAAGGCCAGCACCGATGCGCCCGCGGCAAAGCCCGGTGCAGCACCCAAACCCGGTGCACGCTCGAACGCGCCGAAACCCGGCGCACCCAAGCCAGGGGCCAAGCCCAAGGCCGATGCCGCCCCCGCACCGAGGCCCGGTGGCGCTCCCAAGCCCGGCGCTAACCGCCCCGGCCCGCGCCCCGGTGGCGCTCGTCCCGGCAATAACCCGTTTGCGTCCTCGCAGGGGATGCCGCGTCCGGGTGGTCGCCCCGGCAACAACCCGTTTGCCTCCTCCCAGGGCATGCCGCGTCCCGGCGGTCGTCCAGGCCCTCGCCCCGGCGGCGAGTCGCAGGGTGGTCCGCGCCCGCAGCGTCGCGACGGAGATTCGCGACCCTCGCGCGAGGGCCGCGGCAACGCACGTCCGTCTAACCGCGGGCCCCGCCCCAACCCGAACATGATGCCTGCGCACTCGCCGCAGGCCGAGAGCCAAGGTCGTCCCGCAGGCGGCAACGGTGGCCGCGGAGGTCGCGGTGGCCGTGGCCGCGGTGGCTTCGGCGGCGGTCCGGGTGGCCCCGGTGGCGCTCCCGGTCGTCCGGGTGGTCGCCCCGGTGGTGGTGGTCGCGGCGGTCGCCGTGGTGGCACCCAGGGCGCCTTTGGGCGTGGCGGCAAACCAGCCAAGAGCAGGAAGTCGAAGCGCGCAAAGCGCCAGGAATTCGAGCAGATGCAGGCTCCCGCACCGGGCGGCGTGCAGATCCCGCGCGGTGACGGCAATACCGTCATCCGCTTGCGCCGCGGTGCGACCCTGAGCGACTTCGCCGAGCGCATTGACGTCAACCCCGCCTCGCTCATCACCGTGCTGTTTGCGATGGGTGAGATGGCGACGGCAACCCAGTCGCTCGACGAAGACACGTTCCAGCTTCTCGGCGAGGAACTCGGTTACAAGATTCAAATCGTTTCTCCCGAGGACGAGGAGCGCGAGCTTCTCGAGCAGTTCGACATCGACCTCGAAGGCGAACTTGCCGAGGAGACGGAAGAGGACCTCGAGCCTCGCTCGCCCGTTGTCACCGTCATGGGTCACGTCGACCACGGTAAGACCCGCCTTCTCGATGCGATCCGACGCGCGAACGTGGGCCAGGGTGAAGCCGGCGGCATCACCCAGCACATCGGTGCCTACCAGGTGCAGGTGGAGCACGAAGGCGAAATGCGCCCCATCACGTTCATCGATACCCCCGGTCACGAGGCGTTCACCGCTATGCGTGCCCGCGGCGCCAAAGTCACGGACATCGCGATCCTCGTGGTTGCCGCTGACGACGGCGTGATGCCGCAGACGATCGAGGCGCTCAACCACGCGCAGGCCGCAGACGTGCCCGTCGTGGTGGCCGTCAACAAGATCGATAAGGAGTCCGCGAACCCCGACAAGATCCGTGCCCAGCTCACCGAGTACAACCTCGTGGCTGAGGAATACGGCGGCGACACGATGTTCGTCGATGTCTCGGCGCGCGAAAACCTCCACATCGATGACCTTCTCGAGGCCGTCCTGCTTACCGCGGATGCTGCCCTCGAACTCAAGGCAAACCCGAACAAGGATGCCCGTGGTGTGGCGATCGAGGCGAGCCTCGACCGTGGCCGCGGCCCCGTCGCGACCGTGCTCGTCGAGCAGGGAACCCTGCGTGTCGGCGATGCGATCGTGTGTGGCACCGGCCATGGCCGCGTGCGCGCCATGATCGACGAGAACGGCAACCAGCTCGAAGAAGCAGGCCCATCGCGACCCGTTCAGGTGCTCGGCCTCAGCTCCGTTCCCGGCGCCGGTGACTCGTTCATCGTTGCCGCCGACGAGCGCATGGCACGCCAGATCGCCGAGAAGCGCGAGGCAGCTCAGCGCGCCGCGCAGCTGTCGAAGCGCCGCAAGCGCATGAGCCTCGAGGATCTCAAGGCGGCAATGGAAGAGGGCAAGATCGAGACCCTCAACCTCATCCTCAAGGGCGATGCCTCCGGTTCGGTCGAAGCCCTCGAAGAGGCGCTGCTCGGCATCGACGTGAGCGAGGACGTGCAGCTTCGCATCATCGATCGCGGCGTTGGTGCGATCACGATGAACAACATCAACCTCGCCGTTGCCTCGGATGCCGTCATCATCGGTTTCAACGTGCGTGCCGAAGGCCAGAACGCCGAGTACGCCGAGCGTGAAGGTGTCGAGATCAAGTACTACTCGGTCATCTACCGCGCGATCGAGGACATCGAGAACGCCCTTCTCGGCATGCTCAAGCCCGAGTACGAAGAGAAGGACACGGGCAGCGCGGAAATTCGCGAGATCTTCCGCTCCTCGAAGTTCGGCAACATCGCGGGTTCGCTCGTCATGTCTGGCACGATCAACCGCGGCTCGAAGGCTCGCATCACGCGCCAGGGCGTCGTGATCACGGAGGGCCTCGAGATCGCCGGTCTGCGTCGCTTCAAGGACGACGTGACCGAGGTCCGCGAGGGCTACGAGTGCGGTATCAACCTGGGCAGCTTCAACGACGTCCAGGAAGGCGACCTCATCACGACCTACGAAATGGTCGAGAAGCCGCGCGAAAAGAAGAAGGACTAATCGCCTTTCGGTGATAACACGCGGGCGGCGCTTCGGTTGAGGCCGGGGCGCCGCCCGTTTCGCCGCCGTTGCCCCGCATGCTGCGGCACATGACGATGAACGGAGAGAACATGCGTGTCAATGTCCTCATCGCACCGAGCGCGAACAGGGTGTACGGGTTGGAAGCTCCGCGTCTCGCTGCAGCCGAACTTGCGTTCGTCCTCAACGATGGTGCTCCCGGCGTGCTCACGGGCACGAGCGACGTGCGCGAGGCGGGCCTCGATTTCCTCGCCCTCGACATCGACGATGAAGCGTGGGAACGCCCCGAAGTCCAGCGCGAGCTCGCGTTCGCCCTCGCCTACAGCCCGCACGTGTTTGCGGCTTTCGAGGAGGTCGGGCGCATGCCCGCCCCAACGGCGGATCGCACGTACGTGGATGAAAGTCCGACGCTTCCCTTGCTCCAGCCGATTCCGCTTCCGGACGTTGAGCGCTACCCGAGTACCCTGCTCACGACTCTCAAGTATCAGGGGAAAACAAATGAGCAGTTCACGGCGCTTCTTGTGCACCTCGCGGCGCATGCCGCAGGCAAAGCGCAGGCGCTGCGCGAGGGAACGTTGCGCGTCCTCGATCCAGTCGCCGGCCGCGGAACCACGCTCAACCAGGCGCTCATGTGGGGACTGAGCCCCGTGGGCGTCGACCTCGACAAGAAGGACGCTGAACTCTACCGCGCGTTCCTCACAACGTGGATGCGCGAGAATCGACTCAAGCACACGACGTCGCACACGAAGCTCACTATCAATAAGAAGGCACTCGGGCGGCACTTTCATGCTGAGCTCGCCCGCTCGAAGAGCGATCAGCGCGCGGGGCGCAGCCAGAGCCTCGAGTTCTACACGGCGGATTCGACCGGACTCGATCACTTCCTCAAAGCCCGCAGCGTCGATGTGATCGTCGCCGACCTCCCTTACGGCGTGCAGCACGGTGCGAAGGTGGGCGCGCACCTCAGCCGCTCACCGCTTGATCTCTTGCGAAACGCCCTGCCTGCGTGGACTCGTGTTCTCGCCCGCGGCGGCTCCGTGGCGCTGGCCTACAATCGTCACACGACTCCCGCGGATGACGTGCGCGCTATCCTCGAAGAGCACGGGCTTACGAGCGTGGGGGAGGACAGCAACTTTAGGCACCGGGTCGATGCGTCGATCGACCGCGACATCGCGCTTGCGCGCAAGGCATAGCGCGTCGGAACTTCCGATTACTCAAGGAGAGACCCATGAACGACAATCCCCGCGTACGGCGCCTCGCCGATCAGATTAAAAAGATCGTGGCCCGCACGCTCGATGAAAAAGTCAAGGATCCGCGGCTCGGTTTCGTGACGGTCACCGATGTTCGCCTCACCGGCGATGGCCAGCACGCCTCGATTTTCTACACCGTTTATGGAAGCGACGAGGAGCGAGCCGGGACCGCTGCCGCTCTCAAGGCCGCGAAGGGCATGCTGCGGAGCGCTGTGGGGCGCGGCATCACCGCGCGCCTCACTCCGTCTCTCGAGTTCTTCGAGGACACGATCCCGGAAACATCGAAAACGATCGAGGATCTTCTCGTCGAAGCACACCACCGCGATAGCGAGCTTGAACGCGAACGTGCCGGCAAGCAGTTCGCGGGCGACGCCGATCCCTACCGCGTCCCCGGCGAGCATCTCGTGGACGACGACGAGGACGATGAGTAAAAACGCGCGGGGGAGGGGCCTCACGGTTTCCTCCTCCTCGATAAGCCGGCGGGGCTGACGAGCCACGACGTTGTCGCACGCGTGCGCTACCACCTCAATACGCGCAAGGTCGGCCACGCGGGCACGCTTGACCCCGCCGCGACGGGCCTCCTCCTTCTCGGCGTAGGGCACGGCACAAAGCTGCTCACCTATGCCGTGGGACTCGATAAGACCTATGAAGCGACGATTCGACTCGGGCATGCGACCGTCACGGACGATGCGGAAGGTGAGCGGCTTGGCGACGTTGCCCCCGCGCATGAGCTGCGTGCGCTGAAGGAGGATCGTAGCAGGCTCGAGAGCGCCATCGGTGACCTTACGGGAGATATCGAGCAAGTCCCGAGCGCCGTGAGCGCAATCAAGGTGGGCGGCGTGCGCTCCTACGCCCGCGTGCGCGGGGGAGAGGAGGTCGAACTTGCCGCGCGCCCCATTCGCGTGGAGCGCTTCGAGATTCGTGATCTCCGCATGGCAGGAGACTTCCTCGACGTGGATTGCGTCGTGGACTGCAGCTCCGGCACCTACATCCGTGCGCTTGCACGCGACCTCGGCGCTGCCCTCGGAGTAGGCGGGCACCTCACCGCTTTACGGCGCACGCGCGTGGGCGACTTCACCGTGGACAACGCCCAGCGAATTCCCGAGCGCGATGCGCCGCGCGCGGCAGAGGACCCCTCGGGAGGATTGCACCTCACGCCGCTGGGCGAAGCGGCCCTGTCGTTTTTGCCTTTGCTGCCCGTGAGCGAGCGCGAAGCTGCGGCGCTCAGATATGGGCAATGGATTGAGGCTCCTCAAGCGTCGGAACCCGAAACCTACCCGGCGGCCGCGATCGTGCCGCCCACGGGTGAGCTCGTGGCAATCGTCGAACCGGCCCCCAAAAGAGGCCTCCTCAAGAGCGCGAGCGTTGTACCGCGCCTCTAAAGCGCGCAGGTTCCCCGCTGTCAGCGGTGCGAGACAACCTTCGTTCCGAGGCTTGCCCACTCGAACAGCCACTTGGCGTCCTTCACACGCATGTTCACGCAACCGTGCGAGCCGGAGTAGCCAAAGCTCGAGCGCCACGGTGCCGAGTGGAGTGCGTACCCCTTGTGGAAGAACTGGTTGTACTTGACGCCCTTCGTGCAGTAGTCGTATCGCGGCGTGCAGCCCATGTTCTGCACCTCGGTACGGTGCCAGATCTCGTACTCACCCGTGGGCGTTTCGGTGCCCTTGCCGCCATCCACGACGGAGACGGGGCCCCACACGGCCTTGTCGCCCACGTAGGCGGTCACGGTCTTGTTCGCGAGGTTGATATCGATCCACTTCTCGCCGTTGTGGGCCTCGGCGGGAGCGTAGGAGGGAAGCTCGCTGGGAACCTTTTCCGGGTCCACGGGCGCCTTCTCAACCTTCTTTTCCTTGACCTCGGCCTTCTCGACCTCGGTGATCATGGCGATATCGAGGTTCTCACCCGCGGAGAGCGCGTGGGTCAGCTTCTCGGTGATGTCCTTTTGATTCGTGACCTTGACGCCGTCCTTGCCGGGGGAGACCTCGGTGCGTGAGCCGTCCTCGGCGACTTCGACGATGCCGTCCTTCTTCGTCGTGGCAACCTTGTCGGCGATCTTCCCGACGTACGTGTCGACTTTTTCTTGATCGATGCTGATCTCGAAGTTGTCGCCCTTGTCGTTCGGGGTGATCGACACGAAACGTAGGCGGTCCTTGCGCTTGACCTCGAAGGTTTTGTTCTCGGGGCCCGTCACGACCAGGGAGCTCTTGAGCATGGTTTCGAGCTTGTCGAGCGTGGCCTGTGCGGCTTCGGTGTTGAGCTGTGGCTCGATGGTCGTGAACTCTTGCGTCACGGTGAAGTCTTTGAGCTCGGGCGCGTGTTTCTTCACGTCCTTGACGAAGTTGGCGGGATCGACGCCCTTGCCTGCCTTCGATTCAACGACGGAGAACTCCTTGGTCTCGTCGTCCTGGACGATTTGCGCATCGACGGGCTCGACTTCGTTGTCGGGAACGAGGGACTCGGCGTAAGCGCGGGCTTTCTCCTCGTCGACGGTGACAACGGGCGTGATGGAGTGCGTGCCGCTCAGGGCAGCGCTCACAACCGACGGGATGCTCGACTCACGTGAAAGGGCTTTCTCGACAGTCTTATCGACGTCGATGCGCCCACCGATCTCCTCGAGGGGAACGGTTGTGCGCTCGCCGTTGGCGTCGACGGTGACAGTGACGCCGGTGGTTTCTTTCTGGACGATTGTGCGAATTTGCTCGGTCGTTTTTCCAGCGACATCGACTCCGGCAATCGTGGTGCCGGGCAGGGCCTTGCCCTCAAATTGCTTTGCGTACGCGAACGAGCCGCCGGTCGCGACGAGTGCGATGACGACAGCCAAAGCCGTGAGAACGAGAAGTACTGTTCGACCGTGCTTCTTGGAAGCGGGAGTGTGTGTCACGGGGGTGGTTGACATGCGCTCGATCCTTCACACGTAGAGAGGGGACTACGTTCACTGTAGCGAATGCGCGCGACAGATTTAAGATGCAAGGAAGTATGCGAGGTGTGTCATGAGTGACGTTACCGACCCCGCCCGCGAAGCCTCCTCGCTGTTCATCGGTTAAGGTGGCATGTGTTCGATCCCCCCCCACGAAAGCTTGCCGTGAACGAAGTGACCTCCTCGCGCGTGTGGCGCGACCCTCATGAGGTTCCGCGTGAACTCGCGCCGGGCGTGGTGACGATCGGGAACTTTGACGGCGTGCACCGTGGTCATCGTCGAGTCATCGACTCGCTCGTGTCGTACGCGAGTGCTCACGACCTTGCGCCGCGCGCCCTCACTTTCCATCCGCATCCCCGCCACGTCATGACCGGTAGCGAAGAGCCGATGCTGATCACGGGATACGACGATCGAAATGCCCTCGTGTGCGAAGCGGGTGTCGAAGACCTGCTCGATGTCCACTTCACGCTCGAGTTTGCGCAGCTGCGTGCTGAGGAGTTCGTGCGCGAGTACCTTGTTGACCTCCTTCGTGCGCGTGCCGTTGTGCTCGGGAAGGACTCGCGATTCGGACGCCGTAACGAAGGTGACTTTCACACGATGGTCGAACTCGGCGAGAAGTACGGCTTCCAGGTCGTGAGTGTCGAGGAGCTCGATGCGGATACCGAGGCGGAGTCGGGAGGGCGCGAGCGCATCTCCTCGACTCTCGTTCGGAAGAGTTTGCTTGCGGGTGATATGTCCGGTGCTGCGCGCATGCTCGGCCGGTGGCACTCGGTGCGCGATACGGTACGCCATGGTTTTAAGCGTGGGCGGGAACTGGGATTTCCCACGGCAAACTTCAGTGCCCACCCGAGTGGTGCCGTCCCGATCGACGGGGTGTACGCGGGCTACTTTTCGGTGCTTGACGGCGACCGATTCCTCGAGCGAGTTCCCGCGACCATTTCCGTGGGCACGAACCCGACGTTCGAAGAGGGCCCTGCTTACCGGATCGTGGAGACGTACGTGCTCGGCTCGCACGAGTACGAGCTCTACGATCGGCAAGCGAAAGTGGAGTTTGTGGAGCGGCTCAGGCCGACGCTTGCCTTCGATGGCATCGAGGCCCTGGTCGAGCAGATGCACCGCGATGTGGCCGTGACTCGCAGCACTCTTGCCGCCCATGGCGACCCGCGCGCCTAACGCTGCTGCTAGCCTTGGAAGGCCGTGCTTAATCGGCCACGGATTCTAAGTGCTCGGGAGAACAGGCCCCGGTGCGCCGTGCAACAAGGTGATAGGAGAGCCAGTGGCTTACGATTCCTCCGTCAAGCAGGAGATCATTAAGGAATACGGTCTGAGCGAGGGTGACACCGGCTCGCCCGAGGTGCAGATTGCGCTTCTGTCGCATCGCATCAACTACCTCACCGAGCACCTCAAGGATCACAAGCACGATCACCACACCCGTCGTGGGCTGCTTCTCCTCGTTGGTCGCCGCAAGCGCCTTCTGCAGTACCTGCAGTCGGTCGACATTGAGCGTTACCGTTCGCTGATTCAGCGTCTCGGTCTGCGCCGCTGACTTTATTCCGCCGCTCACCCGCCGGGTGGGCGGCGTTTTACCATCCATCGAGTTTTCCTTGCAACAATGATGAGAGGGGGATCGGTCCTCGGCAGTGACGTCTTCCGCGCAGGCGGGATACGCGACTGGCGATGGCCGGCCCCACGCAAAGAAAACTCTTGTTCACCACAGAAAGAGAGTGACAGTGACCATGGAAGGCCACAACATTCATTCAACGATCGCCACGATCGACAACGGCTCGTACGGCAAGCGCGAAGTGCGCTTTGAAACCGGCCGCCTCGCAAAGCAGGCCGCGGGTGCCGTCGCCGTCTACCTCGACGACGACACGATGGTGTTCAGCGCAACCGCTGTCTCCAATCAGCCGAAGGAGCAGTTCGACTTCTTCCCGCTGACTGTTGACGTCGAAGAGCGCATGTACGCCGCGGGCCGCATCCCCGGCTCCTTCTTCCGCCGCGAGGGCCGCCCGGGTACCGACGCGATCCTCGCAGCCCGCCTGACCGACCGCCCGCTGCGCCCCGCCTTCGTCAAGGGCCTGCGCAACGAGGTCCAGGTTGTTCTCACGGTTATGGCTGTGAACCCCGACGATGCCTATGACGTCGTTGGCATCAACGGCGCCTCGGCCTCGACCCAGATTTCGGGCCTGCCGTTCTCGGGCCCCATCGGTGGCGTGCGTATCGCGCTCATGCCGAATGCCGAGGGCGGCCAGTGGATCGCCTTCCCGACCTTCAGCCAGCTCGATGAGGCCGTGTTCTCGATGGTCGTCGCTGGACGCATCGTTGAAGATGACGTCGCGATCATGATGGTTGAGGCCGAAGCGACCGACAACGCCTGGTCGCTTATCAAGGAGCAGGGAGCGGTGGCGCCGACCGAAGAGGTCGTCGCCCAGGGCCTCGAAGCTGCCAAGGTTTACATCCGAACGCTGTGCGAGGCCCAGAAGGAGCTCGCCGCGAAGGCTGCGAAGCCCGTTCGTGAGTTCCCGCTCTTCCTCGACTACCAGGACGATGCGTACGATCTCGTCGCTGAAGCGGCGACCGATCGCCTCCGTGAGGTCATGAGCATCGCGGGCAAGCAGGAACGCGAAGAGGCCACCGAGACTCTGCTCGCGCAGGTCAAGGAGGAACTCGCCGACAAGCTCGACGAGCGCGAGAAGGAAATTACCGGAGCCTTCCGTGCGCTCACGAAGAAGGTCGTGCGCGAGAAGATCCTTACGGAGGGCGTGCGTATTGACGGCCGCGGCCTTCGCGACATCCGCCAGCTTTCGGCCGAGGTCGAGGTGCTGCCGCGAGTGCACGGTTCGGCTATCTTCGAGCGCGGCGAGACCCAGATTCTTGGCGTCACCACCCTCAACATGCTCAAGATGGAGCAGCAGATCGACGGCCTTTCGCCTGTCGATCACAAGCGCTACATCCACCACTACAACTTCCCGCCCTACTCGACCGGTGAGACGGGCCGCGTGGGCTCGCCCAAGCGCCGCGAAATCGGCCACGGCATGCTCGCCGAGCGCGCACTCGTGCCGGTTCTGCCGAGCCGTGAGGAGTTCCCGTACGCGATTCGACAGGTATCCGAGGCTCTCGGCTCAAACGGCTCGACCTCGATGGGCTCCGTGTGCGCTTCGACCCTCGCGCTCCTGAATGCCGGTGTGCCCCTCAAGGCGCCCGTTGCCGGTATCGCTATGGGCCTCGTTTCCGACACCGTGAACGGCGAGACGAAGTACGCGGCTCTCACCGACATCCTCGGTGCAGAGGACGCTTTCGGCGACATGGACTTTAAGGTCGCGGGAACCTCAGAGTTCGTGACGGCTATCCAGCTCGACACGAAGCTTGACGGCATCCCCGCTTCCGTCCTCGCAGGCGCCCTGTCGCAGGCTCGCGAAGCTCGCCTGCACATTCTCTCGGTTCTCGAAGAGGCCATCGATCAGCCCGATGAGATGAGCCCGAACGCCCCGCGCGTTCTCGCCGTCACCATCCCGGTGGACAAGATCGGTGCGGTCATCGGTCCGAAGGGGCAGATGATCAACCAGATTCAGGACGACACGGGCGCGGACATCACGATCGAGGACGACGGCACCGTGTACATCGGTGCGACCGACGGCCCCTCGGCTGAGGCTGCGCGTGCGGCCGTCAACGCGATTGCGAACCCGCTCGTTCCCGAGGTCGGCGAACGGTACCTCGGCACGGTTGTGCGTGTCGTCGACTTTGGCGCGTTCATCTCCCTCACCCCGGGCAAAGACGGCCTGCTGCACGTCTCGCAGTTGCGTAAGCTCAACGGCGGTAAGCGCGTGGAGAGCGTCGACGACGTCGTGAGCGTTGGCCAGAAGCTCGAGGTTGAGATCCGCGAGATCGACTCGCGCGGCAAGATCTCGCTCGCTGTGGCGGCTGACGAAGACGACGCTGAGAAGACGGACGAGTCCGAGCAGGGCGCCGAGTAGCCTTTCGCGCTCTCGCGCAAAGCACGACGAGAGTGGGCGGCCAGGAAATCCTGGCCGCCCACTCTATTGCTGGGGAGAGCTATTTAGCTATTCGCGATAACGACGGTCTTCGCGATCTTGTCGTGCCAGCCTTGCTGGCGACCCGAACTATCGAACAGGGGCGAGAGCCAGCACGCGAGCGCAGCGAGCCCACCCACGATCGGGATAAGCCCCATCACTCCGGGCAGGGCGAAACGCAGAAGTGCGTTGAGCAGCTGCGGATTTTCTCCCGTTTCGACGCTCACGACCTTGATCTTCATGACCATTTTGCCGAGGGTGGCACCGTAGAAAGTGAGCATGAGGGTTTCGTACGCGAGACCGATGATCGCGATCAAAAGGATGACAACAAACGACACACCAAATGTGAGGATAGAGCCAGTTTCGCTTCCCGAGGCGGCCGCGGCGAAAATGATAACGCCGAGGATGGCGCCGATGATGCCGCCGGCGGCGCCGGCGATCAAACCATCGATAATGCGAGCGAGAGCGCGTTGACCGACGCTCGCGAGAGTACGGGTACCCTTACCGGGGATCTCTATGCTTCCAGTGCCCGAACCGGATGACTGCTGGCCGAAGCTCTGCTGCCCCTGGTGGGGCTGGTTCGTGTGCGGATCCTGCGGCTGGAAACTTGGGGTGGGATTCGACATTCTGCTCCTCGGGAGACGGGCAACGATCGTGCGGCCGCGAGTGACCGCGCCTATAGAGTAATGCACACCACTAGGAGAAGGACCGCTTTTCACATGTCAATTTCGCTCGACCTTTCGGCAGGCCTCGATCAGGTTTTGCACGAGCAGGAGGGCGCATTCACGCGCCGCTCAATTCTTCCCGGGGGAGTGCGGCTCCTTACCGAACGTGACCCCGGTGTTCGCTCGGCAAGCGTCGGATTCTGGCTTCCGGTGGGCTCGCGCGATGAGAGACCTGAGCACGCCGGCTCGACTCACTTTCTCGAGCACCTGCTCTTTAAAGGAACGCCCACGAGAAGCGCCCTCGACATTGCCCGCGCCTTCGATGAAGTGGGAGGCGAATCGAATGCCGTGACCGCGAAGGAGCACACGTGCTATTACGCTCGTGTACGCTCAGTCGACTTGCCCATGGCCCTTGCGACCCTTGCGGACATGGTCACGAGCGCCTCGATCACGAGCGAAGCATTCACGACCGAACGCGAGGTCATTCTCGAGGAACTCGCGATGGCGGAGGACGACCCGACCGATGTGGGCCACGAGGCTCTCATCGCCTCCGTGCTCGGCGAGGAAACGGCCCTCGGGCGGCCCGTAGGGGGAACGCCCGCGACGATCAACGCCGTCACGGTCGAGGCGGTGCGGGAGCACTACCGCGCCCATTACTTGAGTACCAACCTCGTGGTGACGGCAGTCGGAGACGTCGACCACGACGAGGTCGCGACGATGCTTCTCGACAGTCTTGCAAAAGGCGGGTGGAGCCTCAGCGACGGGCAAGCGCCGCGCCCTCGCCGTGCCCAGCAGGGCTTTGCGTACCCGAGCGGCGAGGATGGCACAGATGGACTCGAGGCGCTGCGGCACGGAGCCGTCACGAAGCGTCTTATGCGCGAGACCGAACAGACCCACCTTTTCCTTGGCGGACCGGCGATCCCCGCGTGGGACGAACGGCGGCATTCTCTAAGTGTCGCGATGGCGATCCTCGGTGGTGGGATGAGTTCGAGGCTCTTCCAGGAGGTGCGTGAGAAGCGCGGCCTTGCTTATTCGGTGTACGGGTTTACAGCGGCGTATCGCGATGCCGGTCTTGCGGGGCTGTACGCCGCGTGCCGTCCCATGAATGCGGAAAAGGTCGCGCAGCTTTTGCTCGAGGAGACGCAGAGGCTCGCGACAGACGGGATCGAGCGAGAAGAGCTTGCGCGGACGCTCGGGCACATCTCGGGGTCGATGGCGCTCAGCCTCGAGGACACGCAGTCGCGCATGGCGCGGCTCGCAACGGCTGAGCTCGTTCTCGGTTCGTATCGAACGGTTGATGAAGCTCTCGAAGCCTTCCACGGCGTGACGCGCGAGAGCGTGCGCGAGATCGCCTCCGAGGTTGCTTCGGCGCTGAGAGTGCGCGTCGACGTCGGCCGTACCGGCGCCGCCTGACATACTTGATTCCGAATACACACACGAGGGGATGGTTATGAGCATTCGCGTTGGAGTCATTGGTTCAGCCGGGCGTATGGGAAGCGAGGTTGTCCGCGCTCTCGAGGCGGCCTCCGATCTCGACTTCGTGCGGGGAATCACGGCCGAGGACTCCCTCGAGCAGCTTCTCGACGACGATGGCGCGCCGCTCGTGGACGTGGCCGTCGACTTCACCCTTCCGAGCGTGACGAAAGCGAACGTGCTGTGGCTTATCGAGCACGGTATCCACGCGGTCGTGGGGGCGACCGGTTGGGATGATGCGGCGCTCGCCGACGTTCGCGCAGCCCTCGACGACACCCCCGAGACCGGGGTTCTCATTGCCCCGAACTTCGCGATCGGGGCGGTGCTCGCGATGAGCTTCGCGCGCACCGCCGCGCGGTTTTATGAGAGCGCAGAGGTGGTCGAACTTCACCATCCCGAAAAACTCGATGCGCCGTCCGGAACCGCGCTGCATACGGCCCGCGCGATCGCTGACGGCCGCGCACAGGCGAGCCTCGGGCCCGTCCCGGATGCGACCGAGCGCGACCCCCACGGCGCGCGAGGAGCCGACATCGACGGCGTTCACGTGCACGCCGTGCGTCTGCGCGGACTCGTGGCGCACGAGGAAATTCTCTTCGGCAACCCGGGAGAACAGCTCACTATCCGTCACGACTCATTCGATCGCGTGAGCTTCATGCCCGGGGTTCTCCACGGCGTGCGCGAGGTGGCCTCTCATCCCGGTCTCACGGTGGGGCTAGAGAACTACCTCTCGCTGTAAGCTAAGTGGCGTCGGAACTGATCGCCCACCTCTCGCACGCACCCGAGGAGGCTCTATGCCCGAGAACCCGCCCTCGCACGCCCTCGCGCGTGCCTTTGCGGCACTCGCGCCCGAACGGCCTCTTGCACTGTGGGGTTCGAGTTCGATGGAAGGCGGTCTCGGTGCCGAGCACACGCCTCGACCGGTATACGTCCACGAGGAAGTTGCGAATGCAATGAACCCCGTCCCGGTCACGAACCTCGCGTACGGGGCACAGTTTTCGGGGCACACGACGATTCTTCGTGGACTCGACACGCCCATGGTGCATATCCCCGAGGGGTACACGGGTGGGCGAGTGAATGTGCGCGTGGACACGGATGTTCCCGGCATGTGGTCGTTCACGTGTCACGGGGAGCTGTCGAGCGGGGCGAGCGGCACGCTTACGGGAACGCCGGAAAACCAATGGTTCTTTGAGTCCGACGGCGGCCCTGCGACATCGGGTGTCTTCACATCGTCGTGGAAAGCCACCACCGAGAATTGGCGGCACGTGATCTGGACGGGGAAGAACAACATCGTGCAGCGTGAGCAGGTGCTGAGCGACGTCGAGAGGCTCGTCGCATCCGCGCGTGATCCGAAGACGGATGCCATCGTTCTCGGGCAGTGGGTCACGAAAAACGATCTCGATGCTCTCGAGAAAATTAGGGCCATTCACGCGGTCAACGCCGCCCAACGCGAGGTTTACGGGCACCGCTTCGTGGATGTGCAAGCCCTCCTGACGAGCGAGGAGGCGCTGCGCGCCGAACCAATCGCGTCGCTTGATTTGCACTCGCGAGCAGAAACACGTTCCGAACTCGAGAAGGGGATCGTACCGACCCCGCTCAGGGGTAGCGACGGTATCCATTTGAGCGGTTGGGGCAATCTCCTCGTCTCGTGGGTTCTCATCGAGAAAATGAAGGAGCTCGCGTGGATGGCATGAGGGCGGTGAATTCGGAAGCGGCAGGCCTCGTGACGACGCGGCGGGCGTTGCTGGCCTCGCTCTTGGGGATAGCCGGGATCGCCGCGCTCAAGCTACGGCCCGCGACCGCGACGAAGCCGGGCATGCAGGTCGTTGCTGATCCCGCGGAGCGCTACGCCGACGCGATCGAGTGGCTCGTGAAACACGATCTGTTCGATCCAGCCCGCGAGGGAACGTTTCTTCCGAGCGCCGATGTGACGCGTGAGGACGCCGCGATCATGCTGTACCGTCTCGCTGGTGCCCCCGAGCGTGACGGTCTCGACCTCGAACCGTATCGCGACATTGAGAAGACGGCTCGCAGCTATCGCGAAATCATGTGGATGCGCGGCCAAGCGGTATTCTTCGGCGAGTACGACGCGACCTTTCAGCCGACGCAGCCCGTGACGCGAGCGGAGGGGTGTTCGTTCCTCGCGCGGCTGCTTCGCGGCGTACTTGCGGCGCACCTCGCGGCGGGAGGCTCCGCTGTTGCGCCCGAGATCGCGAGCTTTCGCGACGTCTCCAAGGAGCACCCGCGCTTTGCGGATATCGAGTGGGCCCGTGCAGTGGGACTGCTCGGGCGCGACCTCACGGTCGATGAAGCCGAGAGCTCGGGCGAGCGACAGGCCGACGCTTCCACCCCTCTCGTGGATGCCGAACTTCGGCCAGACGCTACTCTCGTGAGGGGCGAGTTCGCGCGGTTGCTTCAACGCGCGAACGCCCTATTCGACGACGCCCACTAGACGGGCGCCCCACCCTCGACTAAGGAGTGACACGTGGCAGACATGGCGGCGACGCTCGACGGGTGCGCGAAGGGAACAGCTCTCGCGCGTGCGAAGGCGATCCTTCTCGATTCCGATGGGACCCTCGTCGACTCAACTCGAAGTGTCGAGGCGAGCTGGGACACCCTCCTCGGTGACGAGGGTGCGGGGCGGTTTGAAAAGCACTATCACGGGCAACCGGCCAGGCGAGTATTGCGCCTCGCGATGCCCGACATCAGCGAGGAGAGGCTCGAGGAGCTTTTCACCAAAGTCGAAGGATACGAAATTGCGAGCGCGGGCGATGTCGAGGCGTTCGACGGGACCGCGCGTTTCCTCGGCGAACTCGAAGAGGCAAAGGCTGCGCTTTCGCGCGAATGCTGGGCGATAGCGACGAGCTGCACGCTTCCACTCTTCGAGGCGCGCTACCGGCCCCTTGGGCTCCCGTACCCCACGACCCTCGTGACCGCCGATCAGGTCACGCATGGCAAGCCGGATCCCGAGCCCTACCTCCTCGCGGCACAGAGACTCGGGGTCGATGCGGCGGAGTGCATCGTCGTCGAAGATGCGCCGGGCGGCCTCGCCTCAGCTCGTGCTGCGGGGGCGTTCGTCGTGAGTGTTCTCAACAGTGCGAGTGCGGAGACCGTCGGCCCCCTTGCCGATCTCGTGATTCCTTCGCTCGCGGATGTCTCGATCGAGGCCTGCGAAGGGGAGCTCGTGCTTCGTGCGCGGTGAGCGCCACGCGGCGATTTTCGGTTTTTGAACTGCTTGGTCAACTAGGGTGATACATATGAGCGAAATAGTGTTCCGATCTGACGTCACGGTCGACCTTGTGAGGTCACAGGCTTCCGATTCCGATGTCATCTTTGCCGCGCGGGTCTCGACCCAGGGGGAAAAGTCCAAGAGCGTCGTGGGCACTGATGCCTCCGATCGCGACAAGGGCCTCATCAACTACCTCATGCGCGACCGCCACGGCTCGCCGTTCGAGCACAACAGCTTCACGTTTTACGTCGAAGCGCCGATCTTCGTGTTCCGCGAGTTCATGCGCCACCGGATCGCGTCCTATAACGAAGAATCGGGCCGCTACCGCCAAATGCGCCCGATTTTCTACGTGCCCGGTCCCGAGCGCAAGCTCGTCCAGAAGGGCAAACCCGGCGCCTATGACTTTTACGAGGGCAGCCCCGAGCAGCACGAGATCGTGACGAAGGCGTACAAGGCGCAGTGCGAGAGCGCGTATGCCGCTTATCTCGAGATGCTCGAGGCCGGCGTTGCACGCGAGGTCGCGCGCGGTGTTCTGCCCCTCACGCTGTTCAGTTCGATGTACGTGACCGTCAATGCCCGCAGCATGATGAACTTCCTGTCGCTGCGCACCAAGCGTGAAGGCTCGCACTTCCCGTCGTTCCCGCAGCGCGAGATCGAGATGGTCGCCGAAAAGATCGAAGAGTTCTTCACCGAGGCGATGCCCCTCACCTACGAGGCGTTCAACGCGGGCGGCCGGGTGGCGCCGTGAGTCAAGAAGCACCGGTATTTGGACGTCTCGGCGTCGCTATCGTCACGCCCTTCACTGAGGATCTCGAGAAGGTCGATCACGAGGCTCTCGCCGGCCTCGCGCGCCATCTCGTCGACGAAGGCCACGATCTCATCGTCGCGAACGGCACCACGGGCGAATCGCCCACCACGAGCGATGAGGAAAAGCTCGCGATTCTCGCGACCGTGCGCGAGGCAGTTGGCGCGGATGTCACCCTCCTCGCGGGGGCGGGCACGAACGATACGCGTCACTCTGTCGAGCTTGCACGCGCGATCGAAGAGGGCGGCAATGCCGACGGCCTCCTTCTCGCCACCCCGTACTACTCCAAGCCCACGCAGCGCGGCCTGATCGCGCACACGCTCGAGATCGTCAACGCCGTCGACCTGCCGGCGATGCTCTACGACATTCCCGGTCGCTCAGGCATCCCTATCGAATACGAGAGCGCCGTCGAACTGTCCCAGCACCCGAACATCGTTGCCCTCAAGGAAGCCAAGGGGGACATGCACGAGGCCTCGAAGCTCATCCGTGACACGGGCCTCGATATCTACTCCGGTGAAGACGCGCTCAACCTGCCGTGGCTCGCGATCGGCGCCGTTGGTACGGTTTCGGTCACGAGTCACCTTACGGGGCGGCTCGACCGTCTTATGTTTGACGCCCTCGAACAGCGCGACCTCGCGCTCGCGCAAAGGCTCCACGCATCGCGCATCGACTTTGTTGACGCGATCATGAACCAGGGCCCAGGAACGATGGCGATCAAAGAAGCCCTTACACACCTCGGCGTGCTTCCGCACGCTGGCTGCCGCGCCCCGCTCGGAACGGTCGAGCCGGAGGTCGCGGCGCGCATCCACGCCGCCGTAGACGCCTACCAGAGCGTCCTCGCGCAGCACACCAGCTGAAGAATTTAGGACACTGTGACTACACCCTTTTCCACGACACTCGGGACCCCGCCACAACTGAAGAACAAGACACTACGGGTGACCCCGCTCGGCGGTCTCGGCGAGGTCGGCCGAAACATGACCGTCTTCGAGTATGAGGGCCGGCTTCTCATCGTCGATTGCGGCGTTCTCTTCCCCGAAGAGGCCCAGCCGGGCGTCGACCTAATCCTCCCGGACTTCCGCTCGATCGAGGATCGCCTTGATGACGTTGCCGCGATCGTGCTCACGCACGGCCACGAAGACCACATCGGTGCAGTTCCCTACCTTCTGCGCCTCAAGCCGGACACCCCGCTCGTCGGTAGCCAGCTGACCCTCGCCTTTGTCGAGGCGAAGCTCCGTGAGCATCGGCTCAAGCCGTACACGCTCGCCGTGAAGGAAGGGGATGTCGAGAAGTTTGGCGCGTTCGAGTGCGAATTCATCGCCGTGAATCACTCGATTCCCGATGCGCTCGCGGTCGCGATCCGTACCGAGGCTGGCACGGTTCTCCACACGGGCGACTTCAAAATGGACCAGCTCCCGCTCGATGGTCGCCTGACGGACCTTCGTGCCTTCGCGCGCCTTGGTGAAGAGGGCGTGGATCTCTTCCTCGTCGACTCGACAAACGCCGAGGTTCCCGGCTTCACCGTCAAGGAGCGCGAGATCGGTCCCGTGCTCGATAATCTTTTTGCGCGCGCGCAGCAGAAGATCGTTGTCGCGAGCTTTTCGAGCCACGTCCACCGCGTTCAGCAGGTGCTCGACTCGGCGCACGCGCACGGACGCAAGGTGGCGTTCGTGGGGCGCTCGATGGTGCGTAACATGACCATCGCTGCCGACATGGGCTACCTCAATGTTCCCCCGAACACGCTCGTGGACCTCAAGAAGGCCGACGACATTCCGGATCACAAGATCGTGTACATGTGCACGGGCAGCCAGGGCGAGCCGATGGCCGCGCTCGGGCGTATCGCGAACCGCAACCACCGCGTCGAAGTCGGCGAGGGGGACATCGTGATTCTTGCGTCCTCGCTCATCCCGGGCAATGAGAACGACGTGTTTCGCGTGATGAATGGCCTCATGGAACTCGGGGCCGAGGTCGTGCACCAGGCGAACGCGCGCGTGCACGTCTCGGGGCACGCGAGCGAGGGCGAGTTGCTGTACTGCTACAACATTCTGCGCCCGAAGAACGTGATGCCCGTGCACGGCGAGGTGCGCCACCTCATCGCGAACGGGAAGATCGCGCAGTCCTCAGGTATCCCTCGCGAGAACATCGTGCTCGCGAAGGACGGCACGGTCGTCGACCTCAAAGACGGCGTCGCACGCGTCGCCGGCGAGGTCGAAGTTGGCTACGTGTATGTGGACGGTTCGAGTGTGGGCGAGGTAAGCGAGGCCGATCTCAAGGACCGCCGTATCCTCGCGGAAGAGGGCTTCATTTCCCTGTTCGCCGTGGTCAATAGTGAAACCGGCGAGCTCATTGCCGGGCCAGAGATCCACTCGCGAGGCATCGCCGAGGATGACGAGGTGTTTGAGCGCATCAAGCCCGACGTCATCAAGGCGCTGCACAAGGCGATCGAGGACGAGAAGGGGCACGACACGTATCAGCTTCAGCAGGCGATGCGCCGCGTGGTGGGGCGTTTCCTCTCTCAGCGCCTTCGCCGCCGCCCGATGATCATCCCGGTTGTCGTCGAGGCTTAGCGACGCGGATTTTTGCAGATGCCGCTGCGAGGTCAGCCCCCTGTGTGATTCACACGCCGGGGCTGACCTCGTGACGTTCGTACCCTTAGGCGGGTAGATTGTGGAGTATGGCGACACGTACGACTTCCCCCGCACGTGCGTCGAAAGGAACCTCCCGAGGCTCGTCCTCGGGCTCGTCGCGCACGAAAGGTGCGCCCACGGATCCCTCGACGCTTCCCCTCCCGGTGCGCGCTTTGCGCGTCGGGTACCTCGGCGTTGCCCGCGCGGTTGGCGGCTTCGTTCGCGGCATCGGCATTCAGCGCTGGGAGGTCGCCTACGAAGAGCGGCGCGATGGCTTCGCTCTTTTCTTGAGCATTCTCGCGCTCATTCTCATCGTTCCCGAATGGTTCCAGGTGCGCGAATGGGGCTTTGGCGCGATTCATACGGTCGCTGCGAGCTCGTTCGGCGTGATCGCCGTGCTGCTTCCCCTCCTTCTAGGGCTGTGGTCGCTTCGGATGTTCCGCAGGCCCGATCTCGTTCACGCGAACGGACGCCTTTTCGCGGGACTACTCATGCTTGTGTGTGCGCTCTGTACGGTCGCATCCGTGAGCGCGCGTATTCCCACGCCGTCCAATGGTGTTGACGCCCTCGCGCGCGGTGGCGGCGTGTGCGGCTATCTCGTCGCGGCGCCCCTCGCGAATGTCCTGCCTGACTGGGTGATCGTCACTCTCGGAGTCGTCCTCGCCCTGTTCTCCGTTCTCGTGCTCACTGCTACGCCGCTCGGCCAAGTAGGGTCGCGTCTCGCGGGGGTCTACGGGGCTCTCGTGGGCAGGGGAGAGCGTGAAGAAGCGGAGCGCGAGGCCTTCGGCTTGGGCCGACGCCAGCAGGCTCTCCACGCTGCCGAGGGCAACGCCGAGGGCAGCCCAACGAAGACTCGGCGCATGAGCGATCTGTTCCGCCGCAAAAATCGCCGGTCGTCAAGCGACACCGAGAACCTCGAGGCCGGCGTCGATCACGAAGCCTTCGGCTACGAAGGCGATGGCGCGTATCGCCAGGGCGCCGAGAGTGAGCAGGCCGAGACGACGACGCTTCCGCGCTCGCAGAAGAAACCGCTCGTGAAAAAGGCAGATGCCGCCAGTGCACTCGCATCCGGCGCGAAAAGCTCTGACCCCTACGATTACCTCGAAGCGGAAAACAGCAGGAAGAAGGAGTTTCCGACGGCTGCCAGCCAAACGTCGGACCTGGAAAACGCCCCCACCGTGCCGGTGCCGAGCGTGAGCGCTGCGGAGCAGACCCGCGAGCTGACCCCGCCCAAGGGCGAAGGTGTCAAGGGGCCGCACGTGCAGCCCGAACTCCAGGTTGAGACCGCCTACCCGCTCCCGAGCCCCGACATGCTCGTGGCCGGCCCGCCCGCGAAAGCTCGCTCCGAAGCGAACGATCGCGTTGTCGCGGCACTCGGCGAAGTGTTCGAGCAGTTTGGCGTGAACGCCGAGGTCGTGGGCTTTTCCCGCGGCCCGACCGTGACGCGCTACGAGGTTGAGCTCGGCCCCGGCACGAAGGTCGAGAAGGTCACGGCGCTGTCCAACAACATCGCGTACGCGGTCGCGAGCGCCGATGTGCGCATCATTTCGCCGATCCCCGGCAAGAAGGCGATCGGTATCGAGATTCCGAACGCGGACCGCGAAACTGTTGCGCTCGGGGATGTCCTTCGTAGTGGTGTCGCGACCGCCAACGAACACCCCATGGTGATGGGGCTCGGGAAGGATGTCGAAGGCGGATTCGTGATTGCGAATCTCGCGAAGATGCCCCACTTGCTTGTTGCGGGCGCGACCGGCGCCGGTAAGTCGAGCTTTGTGAACTCGATGATCACCTCAATCCTCATGCGTGCAACGCCGGAGGAAGTGCGCATGGTGCTCGTTGATCCAAAGCGCGTTGAGCTGACGATCTACGAGGGGATCCCGCATCTCATTACCCCCATCATCACGAACCCCAAGAAGGCTGCGGAGGCGCTCGAGTGGGTTGTGAAGGAGATGGACCACCGCTACGACGATCTCGCCGAGTACGGCTTCAAGCACATCGACGACTTCAATAAGGCCGTGCGCGCGGGCCAGGTGAGCCCCCCGCCGGGAAGTGAGCGAGTGCTCGCGCCCTACCCGTACCTCCTCGTGGTCGTTGACGAGCTTGCCGACCTCATGATGGTCGCCCCGCGAGACGTCGAGGCATCGATCCAGCGCATCACCCAGCTTGCGCGCGCTGCCGGCATTCATCTCGTGCTCGCAACCCAGCGACCCTCCGTCGACGTCGTCACGGGCATCATCAAAGCGAATGTTCCCTCCCGCCTCGCGTTCGCGACGAGCTCCCTCCAGGATTCGCGCGTCATCCTCGATACTCCCGGCGCGGAGAAGCTCATCGGCCAGGGCGACGCGCTTTTTCACCCCATGGGCAAGGCGAAGGCTATGCGTGTGCAGGGCTCGTGGGTCAACGAGTCCGAGATTCACGCAGTCGTCGACTACGTGAAGGGGCAGGCGAAGCCGCAGTACCGCGAGGACGTGCAGCAGGTCGCCAAGAAGAAACAGATCGACGATGACATCGGCGGCGATCTCGACGTGCTGCTTCAGGCGGCCGAACTCGTCGTCACCACGCAGTTCGGCTCCACCTCGATGCTTCAGCGCAAGCTCCGCGTGGGCTTCGCCAAGGCGGGGCGCCTCATGGACCTTCTCGAGTCACGCGAGATCGTCGGGCCGAGCGAGGGCTCGAAAGCTCGCGATGTGCTCGTGCGTCCCGAGGATCTCCCGCGCGCGATCGCGCGTATCAAGGGAGAGGACACGGACCTGTATGAGGACTCGCAGGACGCTTCCCACGCAGGTTCCGGTTCCGGGGCGGGGGAGTCTGACGCCTCCTCGGCCCAAGATCGCTACTCGGATGATCCGTTGGACCACTCCTCGCGTGAGGTGAGTCCCGAGTATTACGACAACGACGATGCCGACGGCGAAGACGCCTGGCAGCTCACGGGCCGCTAACGCGCGAAAGACGCCGCTAAAGAGAAGGGAAACACCCATGAGCGCTTCCGATACCCCGCGCGTTCCGCTGTGGAATATCGCGAACGTCCTCACCATGACGCGCATGGTCATGGTGCCTATCTTCGTGGTCGTAGCCGCGCTCTACCACGAGGACATCGCCATGAGGTGGGTCATTGCCGGGATCTTCGTGCTCGCAATGGTCACGGACTTCGTCGACGGCTACCTCGCGCGCTCTCGGAACCTCATTACCGATTTTGGCAAGATCATGGACCCGATTGCCGACAAGGCGATGACGGGCGCCGCGCTCATCATGCTTTCGGTGTGGCAGTACGTGCCGTGGTGGATCACAGTGCTCATCCTCGTGCGCGAGATCGGTATTACGGTCATGCGCTTCACGATCTTGAAGTATGGCGCGCTTCCCGCAAACTTCAGCGGCAAGGCGAAGACGATGATGCAGTCGATCGGGATCACCTTCTGCCTCATGCCCTTTGAGCTGATGTGGCCTCCCGCGTGGTGGATCGGCATCACGCTTATCGCCATCGCCCTTGTGCTCACGCTCTGGTCGGGGCTTCGCAATGTCAACGACGGGCTGCGCCTGCGCCGCGAGGCACTCGCGCAGAAAGCGGCTTAACGAGAATGGACGCGCCGCGTGAGCAGCTGGCGTCGGCCCGCGCCCTCCTTGCTATGTGCGAAGAGAGGGGTATGAGCCTCGCGACGGCTGAGTCGCTCACGGGCGGGATGCTCGTCGCGCGCCTCGTGGATGTTCCGGGCGCTAGCAGAGTCGTCCAGGGGGGTGCGTGCACGTACAGTTTCGAAGCGAAGGCGTCTGTTCTGGGGCTAGACCTTGCGGACCTGCAGGCGAAGGGAGCCGTGCGCGCCGAGGTCGCGAGCAGCATGGCTCGGGCCGCGCGCCGCGTGTACGGGGCAGATGTTGCCCTTGCGACGACCGGAGTGGCCGGGCCCGGGAATGACGATTACGGCAACCCGGAGGGGCTCGCCTACATCGCCGTGAGTACGCCAAGTCGCGAATTCGTGCGTGAAGTACGCCTCACGGGCTCGCGACCGGCGATCCGTGCGGGTGTTGTGGACGATGCGATCACCCTCGGCATTGAGGCTCTGACCAGCGCAAATGTGTAACAGGCGCGTTGGGCCGGTGTGGGAAACCTGAAAAGCGAGCGCGTGTGAGGCCGTAGGATGGCGGAACAACGAGGAACCCTCGTGCGTTGAACAGGCGTGAATACGTACAAAAATGCGGGAGCTGGTGCTCCCAGGCAACGAAAATGGGTGACGGCCACGGGGTCGCGCCCGGCGTCCGTGCTGGGCCGCGAGTCGGCAGTACCGCGGCGCGGAACACTGACAAGGAAGGGAGAATCTCGCATGGTGCTCTTCCGCCAGGAACTCGGCGGCGTTTTGCGTGAGGCGCGTCGCCGCCAGGGCAAGACTCTGCGTCAGGTATCGGCCGATGCGCGAGTCTCGCTCGGCTACTTGAGCGAAATCGAGCGCGGCCAAAAGGAGGCCTCGAGTGAACTGCTCGCCTCCGTGACCGAAGCTCTCGGTTACCCCATGTCGGTGATTCTCCGCGAAGTTGCAGATCGCGTGGCACTCGAAGAGGGCATCGTTATTCCCGACACCGTTCCCGCCGAACTTGAGCGGGGCGTCCAGGGCGCCGAATACGCGCTGGCGCGGTAGTCAACGTGAGGCGAAGCGAGTTTCGTGAGCTCGCCGCCTATGTCTTTGGTGCCGAACTCGCGCATACGTACTGTCGTGAATTCGCGCTTGTGACGTGCGGGAACCTAACCCCGAACCAGGCGATTGAGGCGGGCTACCCCGTTAAAGAAGTGTGGCACGCGCTGTGTGATGACATGGATGTGCCTGTGCACATGCGCTGGGAGGTCCCGCCCGAGGCGCGTCCGCGCGCGTGAGCGTGTGGCGGCGAAAGGCGTGACAAGAATCGAACACGCGTGCGCATTAACGTGCAAATCGAACAGGTGTTCGTTTACGATGGTGTTGTTCGGCCTCCACGGTGCGTGTGCATCCACACCTGTGCCGGGGTCGGGTTTAAATGTCTCACCCCCGTTTACCGTTGGAAGGGTCAAGCGAGAGTCCACCTCGTAACGGGGTGACAAACGAAAGGAACCGCCATGGCAGCTGCCGCCAAGGATCGCGATAAGTCGCTCGAAAACGCGCTCGCACAGATTGACCGTCAGTTCGGCAAAGGCTCGATTATGCGCCTTGGCGACGACACACGCCCGCCCGTCGAAGTCGTTCCCACGGGGTCGGTCGCACTTGACGTCGCGCTCGGTATCGGTGGTCTTCCCCGCGGTCGCGTTGTCGAGATCTACGGCCCGGAGTCCAGCGGTAAAACCACGGTTGCGCTCCACGCGATTGCAAACGCGCAGCGGGCGGGTGGTATTGCTGCCTTCATCGATGCGGAGCACGCCCTCGATCCGGAATATGCGAAGAAGCTCGGCGTCGATATCGATGCACTTCTCGTGTCGCAGCCCGACACCGGCGAGCAGGCTCTCGAAATCGCCGACATGCTCGTGCGCTCGGGCGCGATCGACGTCCTCGTCGTCGATTCCGTCGCGGCACTCACGCCAAAGGCTGAAATCGAAGGCGAGATGGGGGACTCTCACGTGGGCCTCCAGGCGCGCCTCATGTCACAAGCGCTTCGCAAGCTTACCGGTGCGCTCTATTCGAGTGGCACCACCGCTATCTTCATTAACCAGCTTCGCGAAAAGATCGGCGTGTTCTTCGGCAGCCCCGAAACCACCACGGGTGGTAAAGCACTCAAGTTCTATGCTTCGGTGCGCATGGACATTCGTCGAATCGAGACCCTCAAGCAGGGTACCGACGCGGTTGGCAACCGCACTCGCGTCAAGATCGTGAAGAACAAGATGGCTCCGCCCTTCAAGCAGGCCGAATTCGACATCCTTTACGGCGAAGGCATTTCTCGCGAAGGTGGCCTCATCGATCTCGGCGTCGAAAACGGCATCGTGCGCAAGTCCGGTGCGTGGTACACGTACGATGGCGATCAGCTCGGCCAGGGCAAGGAAAATGCGCGCCAGTTCCTCAAGGACAATCCGGATCTCGCCGCAGATATCGAACAGAAGATCCTTATGAAGCTCGGCATTGGCCAGTATGCAGATGAGTCCGCTAAGAAGGCCGCTGCCGATGCTCCTGTGGGGGACGGCGAATTCGTAGACGATGACGTCCCTGCGCAAATCTGAGCCTCGCCCCCACGTTCGGGCTGGGCAAGAGGATTGGCGCGCGGGCGTCGTTGAAGAGCTTGCCGAGCACATCGCCGCCATCGAAGCGGGGGAAGCCGCACCTGGGGAGGGCAGCAACCCGTGTCGAGGTGGAGTATTCCGCGATCACGAAACGGAAAAGGTCGTCGTCAAGGAATGCCGGTATGTGCTCGGCCTACTCGGCCACCGTCAGCGCAGCGAGGCGGAGATTCGCGCAAAGCTCGCGCAGCGCGTGCATGAAGTTGATGTTCTCGAAGAGATCATGCGGCGTCTCGATACCGCTGGACTCATCGATGACGAAGGCTTTGCACGCGCCTGGGTAGAGCAGCGACGCGAGAGCAAACTCCTTGGCACAGCCGCTTTGCGTCGAGAACTCGAAAATAAAGGCGTCGGTGCGCCCGATATCGACACCGTTCTCGCGGAGACCGCTCCGTACGACAGCGAAAAGGAGCGCTGCCAGATCCTCGCGAGAGAACGGCTTGCGAAGGAGCTTCGTAAAAGCGGAGGGGCTGAAAACCTTGATCGAGGGGCGGCCCTTCGGCGCATTGGCGGCGCACTCGCGCGCCGAGGCTACTCGGAAAACCTCACGCTCTTCGTGCTCAATCGCGAGCTTGATGCGGCGGGAGTCACCTGGTCCTGACCGTGCCCGAACCCACGGGGCTACGTATCCTTGAAACACCATGAGCGAAACAGCGATCCTGAACGACAATGACGCGCCGGCACGCGGCACCTACCAAGTGCGCACGTTCGGCTGCCAAATGAACGTCCACGACTCTGAGCGCCTCACGGGCCTCTTAGAGCAGGCAGGCTATACGCCGGCCGCCGACGGCGCCGACCCGTTGAACGGCGACGTCGATGTCATCGTCTTCAACACGTGCGCCGTGCGCGAAAACGCCGACAACCGGCTCTACGGTAACCTCGGCCAGCTCCGCCCTGCGAAAGATGCCAACCCCAATTTGCAGATTGCCGTCGGCGGGTGCCTGGCCCAAAAGGATCGCGCCACCATTACTGAGCGTGCACCCTGGGTCGACGTCGTGTTCGGTACTCACAACATCGGTTCCCTCCCCGTTCTTCTTGACCGCGCTCGCGTTCAACAAGAGGCCCAGGTGGAAATCCTTGAGTCGCTCGAGGTGTTCCCCTCGACTCTCCCCACAAAGCGCGAAAGCGCGTACGCGGGTTGGGTATCGATTTCAGTCGGCTGCAACAACACGTGCACGTTCTGCATCGTTCCTTCCCTCCGAGGGAAGGAGAAGGACCGTCGCCCCGGCGAGATTCTCGCCGAGGTTCAGGAACTCGTGAACCAGGGAGCTCTTGAAGTGACTCTCCTTGGTCAAAACGTGAACTCCTACGGAGTGGAGTTCGGCGACCGGGGCGCGTTTGCCAAGCTCTTGCGCGCGTGTGGCGAAATCGAGGGGCTCGAGCGCGTGCGATTCACGTCGCCGCACCCCGCGATGTTTACCGATGACGTCATTGACGCGATGGCGGAAACACCCAACGTGATGCCGCAACTGCATATGCCGCTCCAATCGGGCAGCGACGCTGTTCTCAAGGCGATGCGCCGCTCGTACCGCTCCAAGAAATTCCTCGGGATCCTCGAAAAGGTGCGCGAGAAAATCCCGCACGCAGCAATCACGACCGACATCATCGTCGGCTTTCCCGGTGAAACGGAAGAGGACTTCCAAAAGACTCTCGATGTCGTCGAGGCTTCGCGTTTCTCGAGCGCCTTCATGTTCCAGTACTCGCCGCGCCCGGGCACTCCGGCCGCCGAAATGGACGATCAGATCCCGAAGGCAGTCGTCCAGGAGCGATTCGAGAGGCTCGTCGCGCTTCAGGATCGCATTGCGGCCGAAGAAAATGCGAAGAAGGTCGGAGCAGAGGTCAACGTCCTCATCGCCGAAGGCGAGGGTGATCGAGACTCCGAAACGCACCGCATCTCTGGCCGCGCCGAGGACGGCCGGCTCGTGCACGTTGCTCTGCCCGAAGGGTATGCGGAGGCGGACCGCCCTCGCCCCGGTGATGTCGTCCGTGCTCGCGTGACCAAAGCCGCCCCGTTCTACCTGATCGCCGACTCGGGTGCCGAAGGCGGCGAATTCGAGGTGCGTCGCACCCGCTCGGGCGACGCGTGGGAACGCCGCCGCGCGAACGGCGATGAAGACGCGGCCTCGTGCGGCACGCCCGGCCCCGGTGGGCCCGTGAGCCTCGGTCTTCCGAGCCTCAGGCGCCCGGAGCGCTAGGCGGAATCGGGCGGTGAGGGCACGCGCTCAGGCGGTGACGTCGTCCTGGTCGCTCACCTGTGTCGAGAGGCTCGCGAAGAACGCTACCGTCGTTGATAGCGCGCACGTGATGGCGCGGTCAATCGCGTCGTCGCTAACCCCGTAGAAATAATCGAAGACCAGCTCGCCGTACACGCCGAGCACCGAGTCATTCTCGCGGCGCACGTACGCTTTCGGCCACATGCGTTCCATGTTCCAGTGGTTGCATAGGCGCGTCGCTTCGAGTTTCTGCTGCACGGCGAGTAGCTCGTCCCAGCGTCCCCGGATGACGAGGATGTGCGAGTGCTCGCCGGCGACTGCGAACGTGAAAGGATAGTGGTCAAAGCGCGCACGCAACACGGTGGGGGTGTCATCATCCTCGACGAAGGCATAGCCGAGCCGCCCGAGGGACTCCTTGAGACGTTCGATGCTGAGTTCTTCGCCTGCGAGTGCGGCTTCGTGTGAGTGGCCGTTGGGCATCGGCTGCCTTTCTGTGGTGTCCGGGCCGGTGGCTGCGTGAAGTCCACGCTAGCGGCTTTCGGCTCGGTGCGCGAACGAGCAGTGGTGAGATCGAAGGGAGTTCACGTGGCACATGCGGTGAACGGTGGTGGGGGCCACGACAGTGGCGCTGGACAGGTGCCGCCGCTTGTCGTGATTGCGGGCGCGACTGCAACGGGCAAGAGCGCCCTCGCGATCGAGACTGCCCGCCGTTTCGGAGGCGAAGTGATCAACGCTGACGCTCTCCAGTTTTACCGCGGAATGGATGTGGGGACCGCCAAGGTGACCCCGAGCGAGCGCCGCGGTGTTCCCCATCATCTCCTCGATATTCTCGACGTCACCGAAGAGGCGAGCGTCGCAACGTTCCAGGCGGATGCACGCCGGATTGCGAGCGAGATCCGCGAAAGGGGCAAGATTCCGGTTGTCGTTGGGGGCTCGGGACTCTACGTGCGAGCCTTCACCGACGTGATGGCTTTTCCACCGTCGGACCCCGCTGTGCGCGAGGAGATCGAGTCTCACGTGCTAGCGATCGGCACCGGAGCCGCCCACGCCCAGCTCGCCGCAGCAGACCCCGATGCAGCCGCGAAAATTGCGCCGCGGGACGAGCGTCGAATCGTGCGAGCGCTCGAGGTGCACCGCCTCACCGGAAAGCCGTTCTCCGCGTTCCTGCCGACCTACACGTTCCACGATCCGGCGATCGCGTACGTCGCCGTGAAGCTCGACCGGGACACGCTCCACGAGCGCGTCGAGAAGCGCGTGCATCGCATGGTTGAAACCGGGTTTCGCGACGAGGTCGAGGGACTGCTCGATGCGGGCCTTGAGCGCGGGGTGACGGCGCGCCAGGCGATCGGCTACGCCCAAATGATCAAGCACGTGCGGGGCCACTGGAGTCTCGAGCAAGCGATCGAGTCGACGATCACCAATACCCGCCGTCTCGTGCGCAAGCAGGACACGTGGTTCAGGCGGGATACGCGGCTCACGTGGGTGCCGGGGGAGGATTCCGACGAAGCGCTCGCCGTGATTGAGCGCGAGATTGCGCACGCCGCTAGGTGCCCGTCAAACGCTGAGGTGTGAGGTCCCGCGCGCGCGTGCCTATGATCGAGCCATGGCCACTGCATCTTCATGCCCCAACGCGCGCAAGGCTCTAAGCTACGCGAGCGCCACCAAAAACGATTTTGTGATGATCGACGATCCTGCGGGTCGAGGCGAGCTCAACAGCGCACGCGTGCGTGAGCTCGCGGGCCCCACGGGAGTGGACGGGGTGATCCGCGCGATTCGTACGCGATGCCTCGGTGATCCGGCAAGCCAGGGGTTCGACACGGTCCCCGAGTGGTTTATGGACTATCGCAATGCTGATGGCACGATTGCGCAAATGTGCGGCAACGGCGTTCGGGCCTACGCAGCGTTTCTCGCTGACCGCGGTTACGTTGAGGATCGGGTGTTCGACGTCATGACTCGCGCGGGTGTACGCACGGTCGAGATCCTTGAGGAAGGCCCACAGTGGCAGGTGCGCGTGGGCATGGGGGCCGCAGAACTTGAAGGTGTCACGAGGATCGTCCGCGTTGCCGACCGCTTCCTCGAAGGCACTGATGTGAATGTGGGCAACCCCCACACTGTCGTGGAGCTACCCGAAAACCTCAGCCTTGACGAGCTTGACCTCACCGAACGCCCCGAGCTTGAACCCGAGCCCGAAGATGGCACGAACATTGAGTTTGTGGAGATCCGCGGCGAGCGACACGTCGCCATGCGGGTTTTCGAGCGAGGGGTGGGGGAGACCCTCTCGTGCGGAACCGGCGCGACTGCCGTGGTTGCCGCTCTCGCTGAGGCACGTGGGGACGGCACGCGCGAGCCGTGGCGCGTCGATGTGCGCGGCGGGCGCCTCGAAATTGGTTGGGACCCCTACGGGCGCATGACTCTCACGGGCCCGGCCGAACTCGGTGAGCTCACCTGCGGCGGGCCAGCGCGCGAGCGAGGGAAGTAGGAAGGCTAGGCGGGCGTCGGAATTCCGACGCCTCCCCATGCGCGAGCGATTCTAAACTTCTGGGCGCTCCGGGCCTACGCCGAGCAAGCGGAACCCTTTCGAGGAATGGACCTTCTCGACCGGCCGTGTGGGGAATTGGCCCGCGAGCCACGTGGCGAGCGAATCGGCGCCTAGATTTTTCCCGACGACCATCGCGGCCGTACCCGTCCCGCGGAGCTGGCCGATCCACCGCGTAAGCACAGTGTGCAGTTCACTCTTGCCGATACGGATCGGCGGATTCGACCAGAGCGCATCGAAGCGGGCACTCTCGGGAATCTCGTCTGGCGCGGCGACAGTGACGTTTGACAGGCCGAGCCGTGCGGCGTTCTCGCGCGTGATGGCACGTGCGTGTGGATTGACATCAATCGCCGTGACGTGGCAGTCCGGTTGGGTAAGCGCGAGGCTCAGTGCAATCGGGCCCCAGCCGCAGCCAATATCGAGAACCTCGCTTTTAGGTGCGAGCGGTGCGAACAACTCCGCATGGTCGAGGAGTATTGCGGTTGCCTTGTCGAGCCCATCGAAACTGAACAGACCCTTCGCGCTCACGAGGCTCCGTTCGGCACCAGCGAGGTGCACGCGCAGGTCGCGGCGCTCCAGGTCCGTACCGGGCGCGGGAGAGAAGTAATGGGCGTCGCTTGTCACAGCAAGGAGTGTAGTGGCGCAGAACGCGAAAAGCTCCCGCATCGGGTTCGGACGTGACACACTTATACGCAGACCTCACGCGAGGCCCCACTTGAGAGAACCTGGAGTAAAGGCGCACTTGACACCCTTCGTCCCCGATCCCGAATTCGAGACATCACACGCAGCACCGCAGGCAGCGGAGCCCGAGAATGCGGGAAGCGACGCCCGCGAATCCTCGATTATGCAGCGCGTCCTCTCACGCGGCGACGCCTCGATCTCGGCGACAACGTATGAGAGCGATGCCGACGGCGACCAACTCGATCTCGCCGAGCGCCACTCTCTGCGCCGCGTCGATCAACTTCGCACCGATCTCGAAGACGTCACCGAGGTTGAATACCGCGAGCTTCGACTTGAGAACGTCGTGCTCGCGGGGCTTTTCACGACCGGCAACGTCGAAGACGCAGAAAACTCGATGCGCGAGCTCGCAGCGCTTGCCGAGACTGCGGGCTCACGCGTTCTCGACGGCGTCATGCAGCGCCGTGCCCACCCCGACCCTGCCACCTTCCTCGGTTCGGGCAAGGCGAAGGAACTCGCCGAGATTGTGGCCGACCTTCGTGCTGACACCGTGATCTGCGACGGGCAGCTTGCCCCTTCGCAGCGCCGCGCGCTCGAGGACATTATCAAGGTCAAGGTCATCGATCGTACGGCCCTCATCCTCGACATTTTTGCCCAGCACGCAAAATCCCGCGAAGGTAAGGCCCAGGTCGAGCTTGCGCAGCTCGAGTACCTCCTGCCGCGCCTGCGCGGTTGGGGCGAGTCGATGTCGCGCCAGGCGGGTGGCCGCGTTGCCGGTGGCGCCGGGATCGGTTCCCGCGGCCCCGGCGAAACGAAAATCGAACTAGACCGCCGCCGCATCCGCACGCGCATGGCTAAGCTCAGGCGCGACATCAAGGCGATGGCCCCCTCGCGCGAGGCCAAACGCGCCGACCGCAAACGTCACAACATTCCCTCTGTTGCGATTGCCGGATACACCAACGCCGGGAAGTCCTCCCTGCTTAACCGTCTCACTGGGGCCGGCGTTCTCGTTGAAAACGCCCTGTTTGCGACACTCGACCCAACCGTGCGCAGGTCCGTGACGCCCGACGGTCGCGAATTCACGTTTGCGGATACCGTCGGATTCGTGCGCTCCCTTCCCACCGAGCTCGTGGAGGCCTTCCGCTCAACCCTCGAGGAAGTCTCCGGGGCGGACCTCCTCCTGCACGTCGTCGATGCCTCCCACCCCGATCCCGAGGGGCAGATTCGCGCTGTACGCGCCGTTCTCGCTGATATTGAAGGCTTCGACGTGCCAGAAATCGTGGCTCTGAACAAAGCGGATCTCGCGAGTCCCGAAACGATCGCGCGTCTGCGCTCGCAAGTGGAACACGCGGCCGTCGTGTCGGCCCGCACGGGTGAAGGCATCGAGGAGTTGCGTGCACTCATCGCCGACATGCTCCCGCGGCCCTCGGTCGACATCGATGTCGTCGTGCCCTACACGCGCGGCGACCTCGTCTCGCGCGTGCACACTCAGGGCGAGCTCGTCAGCGAGGAATTCCTCGCTGAGGGCACGCGCCTCGTGGCACGCGTCGACGAAACTCTCGCTTCCGAACTCGCCGCCGCGCGCCAGTGAACGCATCAGGCACGGACCTCGACCAGCTACTCGCGACAGCGGTCGCCGCAGTCGGCGGCGCAGATCGCCCGGGGCAGCGGGCCATGGCTCACGCCATCGAGCGAAGCATCGAGCTGCGCCGCCACCTCCTCGTGCAGGCAGGGACGGGCACGGGCAAGTCCCTCGCATACCTCGTTCCCGCCCTCAAACGCGCGATTGATCGCGGCACCCCCGTCGTCATCACGACCGCGACGCTCGCGCTGCAAAGCCAGATCGTCGCCAAGGACCTCCCTCGCATTGTTGAAGCCCTCGGGACGAAACTCGAGCGTGTGCCGAGCTTCAGTCTCCTTAAGGGGCGCGGCAACTACGTGTGCCTCCACAAGCTGGAGGGCGGCTATCCCGACGAACTCGAGGAAGGTTCACTCTTCGCCGAGGCTTCGGTCACGGGAGTCAAGCACGACTCCGAACGACTCGGCGCGCAGGTGCAGAGGCTGCGCGAGTGGGCGCAGACGACAGATACGGGTGACCGCGACGATCTCGACACCCCGGTGTCGGACCGAGCGTGGCGCCAGGTCTCCGTGACCGGCTCCCAGTGCATTGGCTCTTCCTGCCCATTCCACGACGAATGCTTCGCGGAACGCAATCGCGCACTCGCGCGCGAGGCCGACGTCATCGTGACAAACCATGCGCTCTACGCCATTGACGCCTTCGACGGGCACGGGATCATCCCCGAGCACGATGTCGTAGTCATCGACGAGGCCCACGAGTTTGTTGACCGCGTGACGTCCTCGGTGACCGAATCGCTGCATCAGGGCGCGATTCGCGGCGCCGTTCGGGAGCTGAGGAGCCTCGGCGTGAGCGCACTTGAACTTGACGATGCGGGAAGTGCCCTCCAGGAAGCTCTCGCCCCGCTCCCCGACGGGAGGGTGCGTGGCGAACTCGAAGCCCGGCTGCGAGACACTCTCGCGGCGATCCGCGCCGAAGCTGAGTCGGCACGCGAGGAAGCCAAAAATGCCGGTGATAGCTCCGATGCGACGACTGCGGGGGCGCGCACATCCGTGCGTGCAAAGCTGCAACAAATCATCGACGTGTGCGAGAGATTGCTCGCGCCCCACGAGGACGATGTCGTCTACCTCAATCACAGCGAAGCCCTCGGCCGAACATTTATCGACGTCGCTCCACTCAGCGTCGCTGGCCTCGTGAAAACCCGGATCCTCGATGAGCGCACATCGATTTTTACCTCGGCGACGCTCACGTTCGGCGGCCGGTTTGAAAGCGCCGCGTTCTCTTTCGGGCTTCGCGCTGACAAGCATGCCGAGCCTGAAAGCGACGTTGGTGCCACTCGAAGCGAGGATGCTGTGCGCGAGTGGTGGTCGGCCCTCGATGTGGGCTCTCCCTTCGCGTACGCCCAGCAAGGGATTCTCTATGTCGCCTCGCATCTTCCCGCCCCGGGGCGCGAGGGTATCTCGAGCGCGACACTTGACCACATCGTCGAACTCATTGACGCCGCCGGAGGAGGAGCGCTCGGACTCTTCTCCTCCCGCCGAGCGGCCGAGGAGGCGGCGGAGTATGTTCGACGGATGACCGGGCGCACGGTGCTCCTGCAAGGAGAGGATTCGAACGCGGCGCTCGCTTCGCGATTCCGACAGAGTCGTGACACCTGTCTGTTCGGGACGCGAACGTTTTGGCAGGGCATTGACGTCGCCGGCGAGGCCTGCCGCCTTGTGCTCATTGACAGGATCCCATTCCCTCGGCCCGATGATCCGCTCGCTTCAGCGAGACAAGAGAAATACGCCCGACTCGGGCGCAACGGTTTCTACGAGGTAGCCGTTCGACAGGCGGCACTCAGCATGGCGCAAGGAGCCGGGCGACTTATCCGCGCCGAGAGCGACCGTGGAATGCTAGCGGTGCTTGATTCGAGGCTCGCGACGAAGTCCTATGGAGGCGTGATTCGCCAGGCAATTCCTCCGCTGTGGACGACGCGCGATAGCGCCGTCGCGCTTGCCGCACTCGAGCGACTGCGCACAGAGCTCGCTGCGCCACCGCATCCAGGCAATCTCTAGACCGCGCGGAGAACCGCCACGACTTTGCCGAGGATTTCGGCTTCGTCGCCAAGGATCGGTGTGAAGGCAGGGTTGTGGGGCATGAGCCACACGTGCCCGTCGCTTCGTGCGAAAGTCTTCACTGTCGCCTCGCCATCGATCATGGCCGCGACAATCTCGCCTTTTTCCGCAACCTTCTGCTGGCGGACGACGACCCAGTCGCCGTCGCAAATGGCGGCATCGATCATCGAATCACCCTGAACCTTGAGCAGGAAGAGTTCGCCATCGCCCACGAGCTGGGTCGGGAGCGCAAAAACATCTTCTACCTGTTCCTCAGCGGTGATCGGCACGCCGGCCGCGATCGTGCCCACGAGTGGGACATTGACGGCGGGCGAGCCGGGTGCTTCGAATTCGCTCGGGAGCGGCTCGCCTTCCTCATCTGCTTCCACGAGCCAGAGCGTGCGGGGGCGTTTCGGATCTTTGCGGATGTATCCCTTGCGCTCGAGTTCCGAGAGTTGGTGGGAGACCGACGACGGTGACTGGAGGCCCACTGCTTCGCCGATTTCGCGCATCGTGGGCGCGTAACCATTTGCGCGGATGGAGCGGGCGATCGTCTCAAGAATGCGTTGTTGGCGTTCGGTGAGGGCGGGGGCGCCAGCTGAAGAGCCGTGAGCTGAGGGTGCCATGCGCCGTTCCTTTCGGTGGGGCGAGTTTAAATGTCTCACCCCCGTTGTTGAGTTGAGGCGTACCTCAAAGGTACCGGAACAGAACGCTTGTTCCAAACATGTGTTCGAAAATGTCTTGACTTTTTCGAACAGATGATCGTACGCTCGTCATGTCGTCAATCGAACAAGGATTCTAAAAATGACTACTTCTACGTGTAGCACTCAGCCGGTTCGAAAGAATGTTCGCCTTCGTCTTACTCGCCGCGGCCGCATCGTCGTGGCATCGCTCATTGCGCTCGTACTCGCTGCTTCGGCAATCGTTGCCGGCGTTGTCTTTTTCTCGCCTGCGGCGGTCGCGGGTGCTGAGGGAGCCGTGTCGTACACGACCGTTCAGGTCGAGGAGGGGCAGAGCCTCTGGAGCATTGTCTCGGCTAACGCGCCTGCAGGCACCGATGTTCGCGACTATCTCATGCTTGTCCAGGACGTCAACGGTCTCGATGGCACCGTGATTCACCCGGGTCAGGAGCTCGCGCTGCCCACGCTCTAGCGGGTAGGGCCTCGGAGTATGAATGGGGTGCCCTGGTAGAATTTCGGGGTGCACTGCCCTTTTTGTAGGAATGAAGATTCGCGCGTCGTGGACTCGCGTACAGCCGACGACGGCATGACCATCCGCCGCCGTCGGCAGTGCCCTGCGTGCAATAAGCGATTCTCGACTACGGAATCAGCCTCGCTCGCGGTCCATAAGCGCTCTGGCGTGAGTGAACCATTCTCGCGATCCAAGGTGATTTCCGGCGTGCGTAAAGCATGCCAGGGCAGACCGGTGACAGACGACCAACTCGCGGTCCTCGCGCAGCGCGTGGAGGAGGCGATTCGTCTCAAGGGTGTGTCGGAGATCGACGCCCACGACGTAGGCCTCGCGATTCTGCAGCCGCTCAAAGAGCTGGACCTCGTCGCCTACCTTCGTTTCGCGAGCGTCTATCGCGGATTCGACTGCCTTGAGGACTTTGAGTCGGCCATCGAGGAACTACGAACCGAGGGCGAGAAGTAGGGCGCTGCACCCCTGTGGGGCGAGTTGAACGAGCCGAAGGTTGATCGGCGATGCGCGTTTCCTGCCCTGACCTCAGCAGCCAGGGCTTCCGCCTTTTTCCTCCGGAGCAGGCAAGGATCTGGCGGCATGACCCCTTGCTGGAGAGATTTTGAGAAAAGTGGTCGGAGGCCCTCGAGAAACACTGTATGATTTTCTTGGCCGATGGTCGCGGAGGGGAAGCCGCGGCCATCGGTTCTTTCATGCCCCCGCCAAAGCGGGCGCTTCCGCCAGAGCCCAGAAGCCGCCGGGCCCTACGCGCCTAATCCGGCGGGGAGATCTCCCGAATAGACCACGCTGAGCGCCTGAGTCGGCCGCGTGAGCGCGACGTACACATCGTTAGCGCCGCGAGCATGGCTCGTGAGAATCTCGGCGGGGCGCACGATGACGACCGCGTCGAACTCGAGTCCCTTGGCATCTGTCGGAGTCATCACGGAAACTTCTCTGTCCACACCGATCGAACCACGGCCCACTGCCGAGGCGCCGAATACGGCTGAAGCTCCCGCCAAGAGGGCATCAAGATCCTCGGTGAGGCAAAGGATCGCCACGCGGCCCTGCGTGAGGTCGGCAAGCGTGCGCGCCTCGTTAACTGCCTCCTCGATGACCCTGTCGGCACGTGTGTGCCGGAAACGTACGTCGTGTTCACCTTCGCGCACGCTCCTGACCTCCGTCACTCGCAAGCCGTGTGCGGCAGCGAGTGCGGAGGCGTGACGCATGATCCGCGACGGCGTGCGGTAATTGACGGTGAGCTCCTCGATGCTGGCCCGATCCTCAAGAAAAGGCGAAAGTGCGTGATCCCACGAGTCGGCGCCGGAGACCGAGGAGGTCTGCGCCACATCGCCCACGATCGTGAACGATTTCGTGGGGTTTCGACGCATGAGTGCACGCCACATCATCGGCGAGAGCTCTTGTGCCTCGTCGACCACGATGTGGCCGTAGGTCCAGGTGCGATCCGCTGCAGCTTTCTCGGCGAGGGAGCGGCTGTCGCGCCGTGCGCCAACCTGAGCGGCGAGTTCAGCTGCGCTGACGATCCCCTCGGAATCAATCATGGACAGCACCTTTTCGGCATACTCGAGGTTTGAGCGTTCGGTGGTGCGAGCCTTGTCCTTCTCGCGCTGCGTGGCGGTGTCGTCTTCACCGAGGAGCTCCGCGATTTCGTCGAGGAGGGCGACGTCTTCGATCGTCCACTCGGCGTCCTTCGAGCGGTGAAGAAGCTTGATCTCCCGCGCGCTCATGTGGTCGCCCGCCGCGTGAACCAGCCGCTCGATGCTCGCGAAGAATGAACGGGCGAAGGATTGCGGGCTGTATGGCAGCCAGCACCGGTTGAGGGCGACTTTGACGTCGTGGTTCGTTCGCAGATCGTGGAGGAGATCCGCGCGGTCCTCCTCTGCCCACGGGCGTTCGAGGCGCGTGAGCTCGGCGACATAGGCCTCAACGAGGCGGTCGAGTGCGGCGCGTACGAAGGTTGTGCGTGCATGGTTGTGCGGCCTGCCCGTCGCGCGGGCCTCCGCGCGCGCTGCACGGACATCGCCCGGAGTGAGAGTGATGTGGACCCCGTCGATATTGAGGTCGATGGGGCCTTTGGGAACTTGCTGGCGCGCCTTGACGGCACGGCGCAGAACCTTTGCCATCGCGAGGGACCCTTTGACGCGGGCGACGTCTTCGCGATCGTGTGTGTCTGCCCGCACGCCCGGAACGAGTTCGCCCGGCGTGAGGGTGACGACGCCTGTTTCGCCGAGGCTGGGCAACACGCGCTCGATGTAGCGCAGGAAGCCGCGCGTGGGGGCAACGATGAGAACGCCCGAATGCTCGAGCCTCTTACGGTGCGTATAGAGCTGGTAAGCCGCGCGGTGGAGGGCGACGGCAGTCTTGCCGGTGCCGGGGCCTCCCTGCACAACGAGCGCGCCGCGTGTTTCGTGGCGGATAATGCGATCTTGTTCGGCCTGGATTGTCGCGATGATATCGCCCATGCGGCCCGTGCGTTTCGCGGAGACCGCCGCAAGGAGTGCCCCTTCTCCCTGGAGGCTCGAATGGTGCTCATCTGAGTCGAGGAGCGTGCCGTCGAGAACGTCGTCTTCGATATCGGTCACGGTGCGTCCCGAAGTGACGAGGTGCCGACGCAAGCGAACGCCCTGCGGGTGCCTCGGCGTTGCCTGGTAAAACGCGGCGGCTGCGGGGGCGCGCCAGTCGACCAGGAGTTGGGTGCCTTCAGCGGTGAACACGCCGATGCGCCCAATGTAGTGCCGGGTGGCGTCGGACCTGTCGAGCCGGCCAAAAATAGCGTTCTCTGAGACGGACCTCAGCAGCCCGATCCGATCCTCGTAGAAAGTCGCGAAGGAGTCTCGCTCGCTGCGGTTTTGGTGCGTGCTCGCCGTCTGGGCGCTGATGACGTCAGTGAGTTGCGTTTCGAGGCGTGCGATTTGTTCGTCGATGCGTGCGTAGACTCGGTCGGCGTAGCGCTGCTCGAGGGCGATTTGCTCGTCAGAGGAAGCCACGTTGGGTCCTTCCAGGATGGGTCACGATTCGCTTGCGTCCCTTCGCGGGAGGCGGAAGCGACATTCCATTATGGTCGCTTTTCATGTGCGTTCCAACCCGGTGTGCGCGCTCGCGTGGCCAGCAGGAATCCGCTCGACACGCTGAAGGGAAACTGGGCGCGCGAACATCCAGCGTGGAATGATGGTACCTGCGCGTGTTTTCGCGCAGTTTGGTACGAGAAGTTAGGGGAGTCCACGCATGGCACAGGGCTCAGTTAAATGGTTCAACGCCGAAAAGGGTTTCGGCTTCATCGAGGTTGATGGTGGCGGCGCTGACGTGTTCGTTCACCACACGAGCATTGACATGGACGGTTTCCGCACCCTCGATGAGGGCCAGCGCGTCGAGTTCGAGGTTGTCGACGGCGACAAGGGCCCGCAGGCCGCGCACGTTCGTTCGCTCGCGTAGGTTCGCCTCGCTAGGCTTTCGTTCCGCACCCGTGCAGGGTGCGGAACTTTTTTAATGTCCGACGGTGGCTGCGCTCGCATCGCCTCCGAGCTCAACAACGCTGCCGCCACTGGCGAGTTTGTCGACGGTCTTTTTGTCGAGAGTGCGCACTGTCACCGCGTCGGTTCGAATCGCTCTGCGGGCATCGTCGCTGAGCCCGCCGGGCGCGTAGACGGCGATGCAGTTAGAGCGGCGGCGTTTCTTGATGGCGCTCGGTTCCGCGATGAGCTCGATCTCGCCGAAGACTTCGCGCAGCGTGACGATCTCATCGGCGAGTTCGTGCTGGTCTCGGTCCATGGCGATGTTGGCGAGAAACATGCCGTCGTCGTTGAGTATTCGGCGCTGTTCGCGTGCTGCTTCGAGGCTACGCATGGCGAGGGGCGTGCGGGAGTTGGAGAAGACGTCGCGTATCACTACGTCGAAGCGTGCCGTGCGCAGTGTGGGAAGGACGGCGAAGGCATCTCCCTCGCGAATGGCGACGCGAGGCGAAGGGGGAAGGTCGACCCATTCGCGAACGAGGTTGATCAGCTTCGCGTCGAGTTCGATGACGGAGTTTCGGGAGGCGGGGAAATGATGGGCGAGAGCACGGGGGAGCGAGGCGGCTCCGCCGCCGAGGTGGGCGATGTTCAGTGCCGTCTCACTGGGGTACGTCGTCGTCATAATCAGGGCGATCCACCGCATGTATTCGAAGACGAGGTGCTCGGGATCGGGGTGGATGTGGGAGCTTTCCATGCCGTCGATGATCACGGTGTAGGAGCCGTCTGTTTCGGGTTCCAACCGCACGACTGAGTGGCTGGTGGGAATGTCCTCGAAGAAGGGGAGGTGGAGGGGGAGCCGGTTCGATCGACGGTTGCGTGCCATGACTCGAGTTTAAATGTCTCACCCCCTTCCTATCGTCGTGAGTGTCGAGAAAGGGGAAGAATCATGACATCGACCATGACAGTGGCAGCGCCGGCGGCGCTGCGCGAAATTCGGGACCTTAACGCGGATCTGGATCGTCTGGAAGCCTTCGAGGCCGAGATCCACGCGAGCCTCGATGAGGCAGGCGTGAGCGCCGCTGAACGATTCGAGCGCGTCCACCGCGCAGCGCTCAAGATTGCGGGGCTCGCGATTCGCCGAGCAAACACTCAAAGGAAACGCAAGCTGCCCCTGAACGTGTGGGTGGCGCTTGAGCGCATGGGCGGAATGCACAGGGCGCGCGCACGGGAGGCGGCGCGTTTTGTCGAGCTTCGCCGTAGCGCGGAGCACTACTGGGAGCACACGAGTCGAATCTCCGAGCAGGACGTGCAGGAGCACGCGGAACAGACCCTCGCCTATGTTCACTCGGTGAAGGAGGAGCTCCTCGGGCTTGAGGCTCTTGCCGCTGCCTGACCGCGTAGGCTTAAGTATCAAGCGTTGGGAGGTGCGGCATGGACGGTGAGCCGTGGCAGCGCGCCATCGCGCATGTCGACATGGATGCCTTTTTCGCCTCCGTCGAAGTTCGCGACGACCCGCGTTTGCGGGGCCGCCCCCTTGCGGTTGGTGGCGATGGGCCCAGGGGAGTCGTCGCGACCGCTAGTTACGAGGCACGCCGATACGGGGTCCACTCGGCGATGCCCATGAGCCGCGCGCGTGCACTGTGCCCCGATCTGATTGTTTTGCCCGGTCGGCACGCCCACTATCGGGACGTGTCCGCGCAGATCATGGCTGTTCTCGACCGGTTTACGCCCCTTCGGGAAGCGGTAAGCGTAGACGAGGCGTATCTCGATATCTCCGGGGTGCAGCGCCTGCTAGGGGAGCCGGCAACGATCGCGAGAGACATCCGCCAGGCTGTATGGGACGAAGTCCACCTGACCTGCTCCGTGGGCGTTGGTATCTCAAAATCCGTCGCGAAGATCGCGTCCTCGCGCGCCAAGCCCCACGGCATTGACGTCGTTGAGCCTGAACGCACGGCTGAGTTCCTTGCGCCGCTTCCGCTTTCCGCCATCGGTGGCGTGGGCCCCGTCGCGCAGAAGAAATTCACGAACCTCGGTGTGGTCACCGTCGGAGATCTTGCGGCCCTCCCTCCGAGCGTTGTGAACAGAGCCGTGGGCTCCGCCGCCCCCGCGCTGCTTGCGCTCGCGCGCGGCGAGGATCCGCGTCCCGTCGGCGCGAGTGCGAAAGATAAGAGCATCGGAAAGGAGCGTACGTTCTCGACCGATATCGCTGATCCCGTGCGGCTGCGCTCGATCGCAACGAGCATGGCTGACGAAGTCTCGTTCCGATTGCGCAGGCGGGGCCTGGCCGCGAAGAGCGTCTCCATCAAGGTTCGCCGCCCCGATTGGTCGAGCCTCACGAGAACGGGTAGCTTCCCCATTCCGGTTCAGGAGAGCGAGGAGTTTCGTGAGCGCGCCCTCGTCGTGTGCGAGCGTGCTCTCGAGGGGGTGGGTGCCGTGCGCCTTCTCGGGGTGCGGGCCGAGCACCTCGTGCCTGCCTCGAGTGTGCATGCGCAGGGTGATCTCGAAGGGCGATCGGCGACGTGGAGCGATGTGGATCGGGCGATGGACCGTGCTCGTGAACGCTTCGGCGTCAGGTCGCTCGCCAGAGCGTCCGGGCTCGACAAACGTGACCTTGAGGCGAAGGACGGCACGGATGCGGGCACAGGCGAGACGCGAGGCGGGGGCTCTCGGTAGCAGTGCGTTTTCCGAATCTCAGGTTTGCTGCCTACACTGAAGGCACGACGATCCGCCGAGCAGCGCCCCTCACTCTCGTGCGTGGATAGGGCCTACTTTGTCTCGGTGTAAGGAGGCACCAATGCCACTTTCCGAAAAAGAGCAGAGGATCCTCGACGAGCTCGAAAAGCAGCTCTCGAGCGATGACCCCACGCTTGCGCACCAGTTCGGTGGGGCTGAAAAGTCGTCGTCGTTTAGCCCGCGCCGCATCGCGCTCGGTGGTGGCATCATCGTCGGTGGTCTCGCGCTTCTGATTTTTGCGGTGTCGCTGCCGGCAGTGTGGCTCGGTGTTCTTGCCTTTATCGTCATGGTCGTTGGGGCATTCGTGTGTCTTTCAGCGGAAAAGCCAAAGACCATTCCCCTCGATGACCCTCGACGGATGCACCCGTCCTTCACGCAGGGAGTTGCGGGGAAGAATTCCAAGGGGTCTCAGCAGTCGAGCTTCATGAAGAAACTCGAAGATCGCTGGGACGAACGCGGTCGCGACCGCTAGCGTTTCCCGGGCGCCGTTGCCCGGATCGTCCTGTAGGAACCGGCTTCACGAAAGGGAAGCCGGTTTATTTGTGTAGGCAAGCGCTAGCGATAAAGGAAACCGGCATCGTCCTTCGATCCCGGCTCTCTACTGCATTCCTTAGGTTCTAAGTCCTAGAGCGTGCTTCCCTCGCCCTTGACTTTCCACTGCCTCCTCCACTTCCCTCCACTCTCCCCACTTTCCTCCACCCGCGTTGCCCTCCAGGATCCTGCGACCTTGGTGCGACGGTGCACTCTTTGCGCCAATTAGCTGTTCTGAACAGGCATTTTGTGTGTAAATGCGTCTCGGTCGGTGTCGCGCAATTTCCTTGCGGGTAGTGCGGTGAGTCTGGGAAAACCCTCCGATTTTGGGTGCTTGAAGAGCTGTGCGGGGAATCTCCTCCACTTGCCTCCACTGCCATGAACTGCAGTTTTATGCCGATTTCGTGACAAAGTGGGGGAGGGGGTGTTGTTTGTGGTGGGAAGTGGGGTAAAGTGGGGGCGTAAGGAGAGGTCCACCCGAATTGAACGGGGGAATGGAGGTGCCCATGTTTCTTGGCACCTTCACGCCCAAGCTCGATGACAAGGGGCGGCTCATCTTTCCGGCAAAGTTTCGTGACCAGCTCGCGGCTGGACTCGTCATGACCCGCGGCCAGGAACACTGCGTGACGGTGTATCCCATGCGTGAGTTTGAGAGTCTCCACGAGCAGTTGCGGCAGGCGCCGGTCACGAGCAAGGACGCGCGCGATTACCTCCGCGTGCTCCTCTCGGGAGCGGAAGACGTCGTGCCGGATAAGCAGGGGCGCGTGACCATTCCTTCGCACCTTCGCTCGTATGCGGGACTCGATCGCGAATGCACGGTTATTGGTGCCGGTAATCGCATCGAGATCTGGTCGAGCGAGGCGTGGGAGACATATCTGGGACAGACCGAGGAGGCCTTCGCTCAAACGGCAACCGAAATCGTTCCAGGTTTGTTCTAGACGACGTGCCGCGAGGCATCTCTTCGCTTGCGCCCCGACGCATCTTCCCCGGTGGCGGGACGCAAGCGAGGAGATGTCTGACGGTATGACGTCACCCGCGAAACGACCACGACATCGGCGCCGCAACGGCGAAAGTAAGCGAAGCGCGAAGGGAGGCACGGCATGGACGCATCCCAGCTTCACGCACCCGTCATGCGCGAGGAGTGCCTCGAACTCCTTCGACCGGCGCTTGAGCGGGAAGAATCCACCTACGTGGATTGCACCCTTGGAATGGCTGGCCACGCCTGTGCGGTGCTCGAAGCCTTCCCGCATGCGCATCTCGTCGGTATCGACCGCGACCGCGCCGCGCTTGGTCTCGCGCGTGAGCGGCTCACGAGCGAAGGCTTCGAGGGGCGTTTCACTCTCGTACACACCACGTACGATCGCGTTGCCGACGCGCTCGCACACGCGGGGCGCGATAGGGCCGACGGCATCCTCATGGACCTCGGGCTCTCGAGTTTTCAGATTGATACGCGCGAACGCGGGTTTGCATACAGCGCAGATGCCCCGCTGGATATGCGTATGAACCCCGATGGAGATGCGCTCACCGCGGCGGACATCCTCAACACGTGGTCGGAGCAGGACATTGCGAACATCCTCTACCGCTACGGCGAAGAAAAGTTTTCCAGGCGCATCGCGCGCACGATCGTGAAGGAACGAGCGTCGGAACCCTTCGAGCGCTCCCCTCAGCTCGTCAGTGCGATCGAAAAGTCCATTCCCGCGAAGTCCCGCCACTCAGGCGGTCACCCGGCCAAGCGCACCTTCCAGGCGTTGCGCATCGCCGTGAATGAGGAACTCGACATCCTGCACGGCGCGCTCGACAACGCTCTCGCGGCCCTCGCGCCGGGAGGGAGGCTCGTGATCGAGTCGTACCACTCTCTCGAGGATCGAATGGTCAAGGAAGCCTTCACCGCGGCGAGCTCGTCGAAGACCCCCGAAGGATTGCCCGTCGACCTCGCTCAGTTTGCCCCCGATTTTTCGCTCGTGAAGCGTGGCGCCATGAAGGCGCCAGCGAGCGAGCAAGAAACCAACCCCCGTTCCGCAAGCGTGCGTTTGCGCGCCATTGAACGCATAACACCACCGGAGATCTCATAGCTATGGCACAGCTCGCTGCATCCCCCGCCTCACGCAGGCGTGCTGGCTTCGCCCCTGCTCATGCGCGCAAGGCGAACCTCGCGCTTGTCTCGCGCCCGCACATCCAACGCAGCTCCATCCCGTTCACGGTGCTGTGCACCCTCGTGCTGCTCGGCGCCGTGGTCGCGACCCTATTGCTCAACATTTCGATGACGAACATGAGCTACGAGGTCGCGAAGCTCCAGCGCGAATCGCGTGAACTGAGCGAGCAGACGCAGATGCTCGAGGAGAAGTCGGATCTTCTCGGAACACCACAGGAGCTTGAGCGCCAGGCACGTGAGCTCGGGATGGTGCCTGCAGGGAAGGTCGCCTACATCGATCTCGCGAACGGCAGCATCATCGGTGAGGCTGCGGCCGCGACGCAGGGAGCGGCCGCGCTCGTTCCGCACGTCACAAAAGCGCCGAAGAATCTTTACGATTACGGCATGGGTAACGAGAGGGCGCGCTAGACGTGCCGAATTCCCGTCCGCCGCGAGATTCTCGCAGCCGCCCGCCGCGCACCGTGCGTGACGGGCGTTCTCACGCTTCCCGTCAATCGGCCGGCGCCGCGCGTGCCCGGAACGGGTATGAGCCTTATCGCCGCCACCGCGTGATCGTGGCGCTCATGCTGATTGCGGCCCTCGCGATCAGCCTGCGCCTGGTGTGGATTCAGGGCATCAACTCGGCGGAGCTCGCGGCTGAGGCCCGGGCGAAGCGCTTGCACACCGAGCCAGTTCCAGCTCTACGCGGCGATATTCTCGACGCGAACGGGCAGGTGCTCGCGACGAGCACCGAGCGCTACACGATCATTGTGGACCAGCGTCAGATGCCCGAGTACCGAGCAAAGTCTCAAACGGCGACGGTCAAGGGAGTCAAGGCCGTCGCGATGGAGCTTTCACCTCTTTTGCAGATGAGCGTGGAGGAGCTCGAAGAGAAGCTCACGGGTAAATCGGGCTACACCGTCCTCGCGAAAGACGTGAGTCCGGAGGTTGAGGCTGCCGTCAAGCAACTCAAGATCGGTGGTGTCACCTCGGAGCGAGTCGCCGAGCGTCTGTACCCGGCGGGCCAGGTCGCCGGTAATATCGTGGGCTTCACGGGCTCCGACGGCACGGCCCTCGCGGGCGCTGAGCTGTCATTCGACAAGATTCTGCGAGGGACCGACGGCGAACGCCAGTACGAGCGGGGTGCGGGCGGCCAACTCATCCCCTCGGCTAAGGTCCATGAAAAAGAAGCGATCGACGGTGAAAGCATCGAGCTCACGATCGATCGAGACCTTCAATACCGCGCCCAGGAAATTCTTGCGCAGCGCGTCAAGGATTTTGGTGGCAGCGGCGGTTCGGCCGTGGTGATCGATCCCAAGACCGGCCATGTTCTCGCGCTCGCGGACTACCCCACGTACGATCCGAACAACCCGGGCGCGTCCGACGCAAAGTACCGCGGAAACCAGTCCGTTTCCAACGTCTTCGAGCCCGGCTCCACAGGCAAACTGTTCACCGTGGCTACGGTGATCAACGAGGGCAAGGCAAAGGTCGACGACCACTTCACGATCCCCTACCGCAAGGAATTTGGCGGAGAGAGTATCAAGGACTCGCACGAGCACCCCGTAGCGCACTACACGCTCGCCGGAGTCCTGAAGCACAGCTCCAACGTCGGCACGGTCGAAATCGCTGAGCGGGTCCCGAAGGAAAAGCGGGAAGAGTACTTGCGGGGGTTTGGGTTCGGCGCGAAAACTGCAGTGAACCTCCCCGGTGAATCCGCAGGCATCCTCCACGCGGCGAAGGACTGGCGCGGGCGTACGCAGTACGCGACGGCCTTTGGCCAGGGATACGCCGTCACCGCGCTACAGATCACCTCGGCGGTGGGGACGTTTGGGAACGACGGTGTGCACATTCAGCCGCGCATCGTCAAGGGACGCGTCGCTAATGACGGCTCTTTCACCCCGGAGCCCGAGGGAGAGCACACTCGCGTGGTCTCGAGTGAGACCGCTGCGACCATGAGGGCCCTCATGGATAACGACGTCGATGATGATGGCAAGGCTGCCGGTAGCGTCGCGGGCTACGCGGTCGGTGGAAAATCCGGAACGGCGCAGGTGCCCGGGGGAACGTACACCTCATCGTTTATCTCGATGGCCCCGATGGATGACCCGCAACTCGTCGTCGGCGTGTTCGTCTACGGAATTAAGGGGTTCAAGTCGGGCTCGGTCGTGGCGGGCCCCGCGGTTTCCGAACTCCTTGGCTACGCTCTTCAACGCCGCGGCATCGCCCCCTCCGGCGAGCCTGGAACTCAACTTCAGAACGAATGGAAGTGAAACTCGTGAGTGATCGCACCGATCTCATGCTGGGAGATCTCGCCCGGCAGCTCGAAGGGGCGCCTGGAGCGGGCGTACTCGAGCTGCGCGGTAGGAGTGTGCCGATCTCATCCGTGACGATCGATTCCCGCAAGGCGGGAACCGGCGCTCTCTTCGTCGCCGTTCAGGGTGAAAACGCGCACGGAGCGACCTACGCCAAGGCGGCGCTCAGCCAGGGCTGCGCCGCAATTCTCACGGACGAAGCGGGCGCTGCGATCGTGAACGACGCGCATCCGGGGGGCGACTACTCGGTGCTCGTGTGCGAGGATCCCCGCGCGCTCGCGGGCTTCGCCGCAAATCTCGTGTATGGCGAGCCCTCGCATGCCATCCCGCTAATCGGTGTGACCGGAACGAACGGCAAGACTTCGGTCACGACGATGTGTGCGCGCACGCTCCAAGAGCTCGGTGAAAGTGCCGGAATCGTCGGCACGAACGGGACGTTTCTCGCCTGGGCAGGCGGGCGCGAGGAGCAAATTCCGACGGAGCGCACGACCCCCGAGGCGACTGACGTCCACGCGCTTATGCGCCACATGGTCGACGAGGGCATGACGTGTGCCGCGCTCGAAGTATCGAGCCACGCGATGGTGCTCCACAGAGTAGCCGCCGTCCAGTTCGAGGTTGCGGTGTTTACGAACCTCAGCCAGGACCACCTCGACTTTCACAAGGACATGGAGGAGTACTTCGAGGCGAAGGCATCACTGTTTACGCCCGCGCATGCGAAGCGGGGAATCGTGTGTGTCGACGACGAGTGGGGCCGTCGTCTCGCAGCCCATGCGAGCGTTCCGGTGACGACGTACTCCGCAAAAGGACACGAAGCCGACTTCACGGTGGGGGAGATCCGCCGCGGAGAGTACGGAACGGTGTTCACCGTGCAACCGTCGGAAGGCGAACCTTTTACGCTTGAAAGCGCGCTTCCGGGAACCCACTACGTAGCCAATACCCTCGCGGTCGCACTCGTCCTTCGAGCGCTCGGCTTCGAGGGGGAGGCGGTGCGTCGGGCGCTTGCGGTGGCGGGCACGGTCCCGGGGCGCATGGAGAGGGTCGCCGAGTCCGACGCTTGCCCGCGCGTCGTCGTGGACTATTCGCACACTCCGGACGCGCTTGAGCAGGCTCTCGAGACGCTCCACACCCTCGAGGGCGTCGGAAAAATCGTGACGGTTTTCGGTGCGGGTGGGCACAGGGATTCGCTCAAACGACCGATCATGGGAGAGATCGCTGCGCGACTTTCTGATCGCGTGTTCGTCACGGACGACAATCCGCGCGATGAGGATCCGGCATCGATTAGGCGCGATGTGCTCGCGGGCATTCCGACGACGTGCCGTGCCGACGTCGAGAACGTGGGAGATCGTGCCGAAGCGATCGCACGAGCGATCGGCGAAGCGGACGCGCGTGACGTCGTGCTTATCGCGGGCAAAGGCGCGGAAAGTGGACAGGTACTCGCCGATCGCACGATTGAGTTCGACGACCGGGTCCACGCACGCACGGCGCTAGCGGCGTGGCAGCGTGCACATAAGGCGGACCTGACGACGGAGGTGCGCGATGCGTAAGACGACGGTTGGCGCAATCGCGCGTCTCGTGGGCGGCCGACTCGTCGGTGGCGCTCACGGCAACGAAAGCGTCCACGGAAAGGCGAGCGTTGATTCGCGTGTCATCGGTGAAGGAGACCTGTTTGTCGCCTTCGAAGGCGAGCACGTCGATGGTCACGACTATGTGGGCGCGGCCGCGAGGGCCGGTGCCGCTGCGGCTCTCGTGACGAAGGCTGTCCCCGGTCTCGAGCTTCCCGCTATTCAGGTCGCGGATCCTCTCGAGGCGCTCGAAATCCTCGCACGACACGAGTTGGCCGAAGCACGTGCGAGTGCGAGGCCGCCGATCGTGATCGCGCTGACAGGCTCGAACGGTAAAACGAGCACGAAGGATCTGCTTCACGCAATCCTCGCGCCAGTCGGGGACACAATCGCACCCATTGGAAGCCGCAATAACGAGCTGGGTCTTCCCCTCACCGTCCTCGAGCTCAGCGAAACGACGCGCTTTCTCGTGCTCGAGATGGGGGCACGGGGCATTGGGCACATCGCCCATCTCACGCACATCGCGCGCCCCGATATTTCCCTTGTTCTTAACGTCGGCTCGGCCCACGTGGGCGAGTTCGGAGGCCTCGACAACATCGCCCTCGCGAAAGGGGAGCTCGTCGAGGTTCTCGAGGAAACCGGAACCGCCGTGCTTAATGCCGACGATGCGCGGGTAAAGGCAATGCAGTCGCGCACGTGCGCTCGAGTCGTGCACTTTTCCCTTACTGACGACTCCGCGGAAGCCTACGCGAGCGATGTCGGCCTTGATGGCGCCGCTAGGGCGAGCTTCATGCTCCATATGGGCGGTAAGAAGGCGCCCGTCTCTCTCACGCTCACGGGCGAGCATCACGTGAAAAACGCTCTTGCAGCCGCGGCCGCGGCCGCAGCTGCTGGGGTGGGCTTTGAGGACGTCGTCGCAGGGCTTCGCTCCGCCGAACAGCGCTCCCCAGGGCGCATGCAGGTGAGCGAGTTGCCGGGCGACGTGACACTCATCAATGACGCCTACAACGCGAACCCCGATTCGATGCGCGCGGGCTTGAGCGCCCTTGCGGTTCTTGGTCATGAACGCCACACCGTTGCGGTCCTTGGCGAAATGCTCGAACTCGGTCCCGAGAGCGAGAAGGCACACCGGGATATGGGTGTTTTCGCAGTAGAGCAGGGGATCGACGTCATTGTCACGATTGGGTGCGGGGCGCATGCGATCCACCAAGGTGTGACCGAAACCCGCGGTGAGAACGAGCGCGCGGTGTATGTCGAACGCCTCGAGGATGCGCCCGCTGTGCTAGAAACGGTGAAGAGGCCCGGAAGTACCCTCTTGCTCAAATCATCGAACGGTGCGGGTCTCGCGAAACTTGGTGAGTCCCTCGTGCGCACGTGGGCAGCTGAGCCCACGAAAGCGGAAGACGCAGGAGAAAAGGCATGATCGGAATCTTGATCGCGGGGGCCGTAGCCGCGGTCCTGTCGTTCTCCCTGACCCCGCTTTATATTCGCTTCCTCGTGAAGAAGCAGTACGGGCAGTTTGTGCGCGACGACGGCCCCACGACCCACGCGACCAAGCGTGGAACGCCCACGATGGGCGGCGTCATGATCATCCTCGCGACCCTCATCGGCTACGGCATGGGGCACCTGAGCATTCTTCGCGCGCCGTCAGTGTCGGGCCTGCTTGCACTCTTGCTCATGGTCGGGCTCGGCGTGCTCGGCTTCATGGATGATTACGCCAAGATTGCCAAGAAGCAGTCGCTCGGTCTTTCTCCACGCGCAAAACTTGTGGGGCAAGGACTGATCGGTACCGCCTTCGCCGTTCTTGCTCTCCAGTTCCCCGATCGCTGGGGGCACACGCCTGCCTCGATGCACATCTCATTCGTGCGCGACATCCCGTGGCTGAATCTCGCGTTTGCCGGTACGGCCGTCGGCATTGTCCTGTTTGCGATCTGGTCCAACTTCCTTGTTGCCGCGTGGTCGAACGGGGTCAACCTCACGGATGGCCTCGACGGTCTGGCCTCTGGGGCCACGATTATCTTTGCGGGTGCCTACGTGCTGATTTCATTTTGGCAGTGGCGCCAGCAGTGCGGCATCGAAGAGATTCGCTCGTGCTATGCCGCGAGGGATCCGCTCGACCTTGCGATTGTCGCTGCCGCGGTGCTCGGGGCGTGCGTGGGCTTCCTGTGGTGGAACACCTCGCCCGCACGCATTTTTATGGGCGACACGGGTTCGCTGGCTCTCGGCGGCGTGCTTGCGGCCCTCACAATCCTGTCGCGCACGCAGCTCGTCGGCGGAATCATTGGCGGCCTCTTCGTCATCATCTCGCTGTCCGTGATCATTCAGGTCACGAGCTTCAAGCTGACGCGCAAGCGCGTTTTCCGAATGGCGCCTCTCCAGCACCACTTCGAGCTCAAAGGCTGGAATGAGGTGACGATCGTCGTGCGCTTCTGGATCATCGCGGGGGTGTTCGCGGCGTTCGGCCTCGGCCTGTTCTACCTTGACGCTTTGCGCTTTATCTAACCCACGTCCGTTCTCGACCAATTGCCAGGTGGCATCGCGTGACTGCATCTGAAACATCTAAGCGACTTCCCGAGCGCCCCTTCCCGGGTCTCGACGTGTCGGGCGCCCGCATTCTCGTGACGGGTTTTGGAGTCTCGGGCTACGCGATCGTGGACCAGACCCTTCAGCGAGGAGCGCACGTCACCGCCGTGGACGCGTCGCGATCAGAATCGAACCTCGAGCGTGCCAAGGTGCTCGAGACCCTCGGAGCCCGGATCCTGCTCGGCGAAGAGCACACTCGCGCGCTTCCCACGAACGCCGACGGTTCCCCCTTCGACGTCGTTGTCACGTCTCCCGGGTGGCGGCCCGACCACCCGCTTCTCGTTGCCGCGCAGAACGAAGGCATCGAGATCTGGTCGGAGATCGAGCTCGCGCGCCGCATGCAAAAGGCCGATGGCCCGGCGTGGCTCGCGGTCACGGGGACGAACGGGAAAACCACGGTCGTCACGATGCTTGAGTCGATTCTGCAGCATGCCGGTGTTCGGGCGGTCGCAGCGGGCAATGTCGGGCTCCCGCTGATCGAAGCGGCCCTCGATCCCGTGGGCTTCGAAGCGATTGCGTTGGAGCTGTCGAGTTTCCAGCTTCACTGGACGGACAACCTCAGCGCTCATTCGAGCGCAATCCTGAACATCGGTGCCGATCATCTCGATTGGCACGGGGGGATGGACGCCTACGCGCAGGCAAAAGCGAAGGTTTATGCCGGGACGCAGCACGCGTGTCTGTACAACAAAGCCGACGAACGCACGCTCCGTGCACTCGAGGATGCCGATGTGGTCGAAGGCTGCCGCGCGATTGGCGTTGGGCTTTCCTCGCCGGGGCCGAGCGAACTTGGCCTTGTTGAGGATCTCCTCGTGGATCGCGCTTTTTGCGAGAACCGGTACTCTCAGGCAGCGGAGATCGCGAACCTCGATACCGTTGCGCACCTCGGTCCCCACGGCGCCCCGCCGCACGTTGCACTCAACGCCCTTTTTGCGGCCGGCCTCGCGCGCTCGTTCGGCGTCAAACCGATCCACGTGCGCGAAGGTCTCGCGGCGTATCGCGCTGGGGAACATCGAAGCGAAATCGTCCACGTTGAGGGCGGCGTCGCCTTCATCGACGATTCGAAGGCGACGAACCCCGATTCTGCAGCGGCGGCGCTCAGCGCAGCGAAGTCAGTGGTGTGGATCGCCGGCGGCGACGCCAAGGGGGCGGACCTCCACAGCCTCGTCGCCGCGCAGGCCGAACGGCTCAAGGCGGTCGTGCTCATTGGCCGCGATCCGGAGCCTTTCACCGCGGCGCTTAATGACAACGCCCCGGATGTCCCTCGCGTCTGGATTGACCCCGAAAAATACGGGGACACGCGTGCGCTTATGCAGGCGGCCGTGACCGAAGCAGCGTCGCACGCGAGCGACGGTGACGTTGTGCTTTTGGCGCCGGCTGCTGCGAGCATCGATCAGTTCACGAATTACGCCGAGCGGGGGAACCTGTTCGCGGAAGCTGCTCGGGGGCTCGGGGGCACGCCGTGAGCGAGCGCGCACGGCAGCGGGGCGCACGCACGCCGCAACGCCCGAGCGAGCAAAACCCGCTCGGTGACGTTGGCGGCGAAGTGAAATCAACGCTCGGCCGCTGGCTCCAGTCGCCCGCGCTTGATTTCTACGCGATCGCCGTGATCGGCGGCATTCTCATCACGGTTGGTCTCGTGATGGTGCTGTCCAGCTCCTCGGTGACCAACATCGCGAAAGGACACTCCCCGTACGCGTCATTCATGACCCAGGGAGCCTTTGCCGTCATCGGCCTTGTACTGCTGATTGCCGCGGCGCTCACTCCGGTGAGGTGGTACAAGAACATCGGCGTTGCGACGCTGCTGCTCGTTCTCGGCCTGTTCCTCCAGGCGCTCGTGTTCACGCCTCTCGGGCTCGGCAAGGGCGGCAATAGGAACTGGATCCACATCGGCCCGATCCGTGGCCAGCCGTCGGAATTTCTCAAGCTTGCACTCGCGGTGTGGCTCGGCGCGTTCTTGTCGAAGAACCGCGACCGGCTGCGCGAACTTCCCGTGCTCGCAACCGCTATCGCGGGAACGAGCGCGGCGCTCGGACTCATTATTCTCGGCCGAGACCTCGGCACGATGATGATGGTGGGCATTCTCGCCGCGGGAGCCTTCTGGGTTGCCGGCGTGCCGAAACGCTGGTTCCTCATCGCTGGTAGCGGTGCCGCCGCGATCGTCATAGGACTCGTCCTCGCGAGCCCTAACCGCATGGCGCGCGCTCTCAACTGGTTGCACGGAGAGTGCGCTGGCGATTCGTGCTACCAGGCCGACAACGGCCTCATGGCGCTCGCGACAGGCGGTTGGTGGGGCGTCGGTATCGGGCAGTCCCGCCAAAAATGGGGGCGTGTGCCCGAGGCCGACAATGACTTCATTTTTTCGATCATCGGCGAGGAACTCGGACTTTTCGGCACGCTCTTGATCGTGGTGCTCTTTACGCTGCTCGCTCTCATGCTGTACCGCATGATGGTCCGCCTGCGCGATCCCTTCGTACAGATCACGATCGCGGGCATCACGTCGTGGATTCTCGCGCAGGCGTTCGTGAACATGGCCGTTGTGACGGGCCTACTGCCGGTTCTTGGCGTGCCGCTACCTTTTGTGTCGGCTGGTGGATCGGCGCTCATTGCCTCGATGCTCGCGCTCGGCGTGCTACTCGCCTTTGCGAAATCGGAACCCGGTGCGGCCGAGGCACTTCGGGCGCACGCGAACTACTCGAAGAAGTCGGCGACGGTGGTCGCGAAGCCGGCGTCGGAAACACGTGCCACGAAGGGATCGCGCTCATGACACCTCAACCCAGCATCCAGGCAGATGCCGAGGCAACCGTTCTCGTCGCGGGCGCCGGAAGCGCGGGACACGTCTCGCCCATGCTCGCGGTTGCCAGAGCACTAACGGAGCGCTATGAGGGAGTGCGAGTGGTCGCCCTCGGCACGAAGGTCGGCCTCGAAGCGGATCTCGTTCCGGCGGCGGGCTTCGAGCTCCTCACGATTGATAAGGTGCCATTCCCTCGCCGTCCAAACGCCGCAGCCTTGCGATTTCCGCGCGAGTTCGGTCGCGGACTGGGCGATGTTCGGCGGTTCATTCGCACCGAGCACGTCGATGCGATCGCGGGGTTTGGTGGCTACGTGTGTCCGCCCGCCTACCTTGCGGGGAGGCACGCCAAGCTTCCGCTAGTGGTCCATGAGGCCAATAAGCGGCCCGGAATGGCCAACAGGCTTGGGGTGCGGCTCGGGGCGCGCGCCATGACCGCTTTCGATATGAGCGGGACGTCGGGGCCGTTTTCACAGGCAGAGTGGGTAGGAATGCCCATGCGACCGGAGATTGCGCATCTCGATCGCGAGGCAAAGCGGGCCGAGGCGCGGGAGTCGTTCGGCCTTGACCCCGACAAGCCGACCCTTCTCGTGACGGGCGGCTCGCTCGGCGCGCAGCGCCTCAACGAAACCTTGATCGCGGCTATGGGCCCGCTCGAGGGCCTCGGCGTGCAGATTCTCCACGTCACCGGCAAGGGCAAGCGGATCCCGGCTCGGGGAAAACACTACGTGCAGGTCGAGTACGTGGACGGCATGGAAGGCGCCTACGCAGCCGCCGATTTCGCGCTCACACGCTCGGGAGCGGGAACCGTGTGTGAACTCGCCGCCGTCGGGCTGCCCGCGCTGTTCGTGCCGCTCCCCATCGGCAATGGCGAACAGGCGCTCAACGGGGCCGACATGGTCGCGGCCGGCGGCGCGCGCATGATCAAGGATGCGCTCCTTACCCCCGAGCTTCTCGTCGAGACCGTCGGTGAATGCCTGCTCGATACCGAAGTGCGCGGGCGGATGGAGAAAGCGGCTCTCTCCCTCGGCAAGCGGGATGCTGCTGAAAAGGTCGCCGACCGCATCGCTGCGACGATTCCGGCGCTCGCGACTCAGCGCCCCAAAGGAGGTGCCCGATGACCACGTCGAGCGATTTTCTCTCTCGCCTTCGCCCGTTCTCCCCGGGGGAGGTGCGCACTATGCTGAGGCCCGGCGCAGTCGTGACTGCTGCCGAGTGGCCCGAAGAGAGCGTCAGGAAGGTCCACGTGATCCGCATCGGCGGGGCGGGTATGAGCGCCGTCGCGCGCCTCGCGCTCGAAGCGGGCCTCGAAGTTACGGGCTCCGAATCCCAAGAGGGTCGGTTCCTGCCGCCCCTGCGCGAACTCGGTGCACGTATCACCGTCGGTTTCGACGCTGACTCCGTAGAAGAGGACACCGATCTCGTGATCGTGTCGACTGCCGTACGTGCCGATAACCCCGAAGTACGACGCGCGCACGAGCTGTCTATCCCCGTGATTCACAGGGCGGCGGGGCTCGCGGGTCTCCTCGGCACGCATGCGATCATCGCTGTCGCGGGCACTCACGGCAAGACTACGACGAGTGCGATGGCGACACTGGCCCTGCGCGCAGCGGGTGCCGAGCCCGCCTGGGCGGTTGGTGCGGCGGTCGCGCAGCTCGGTGCGAACGCGAGCCAGGGCGCGGGTGAATATGCGGTCGTGGAGGCGGATGAGTCCGACGGCTCCTTTGTCGCCTTCGCTCCCTCGGTTCTCGTGCTCACGAACTTCGAGGCCGACCATCTCGACTTCCACGGCACCGAACAGAACCTCCGCGCGGTGCTCTCGGCGTTCGCCGCGAGGCTCTCAGAGACGAACGGCACGCTCGTTGCGTGCGCGGACGACCCCGGCGCGCACGCCTTTGCCCTGGACGCGCGCGACGCAGGCCTTCGCGTCGTGCTGTATGGCGAACACCCCGAAGCGACGTGGCGGATTGTCGCCGATCACTCGAATGCTTCCGGCGCTCACGTCCAGGTCGTCGCACCGAACGGGCAGAACGTCGACCTCGCCTTGCGCGTTCCAGGCCGACATAACGTCCTCAACGCCCTCGGCGTGCTCGCCGCTCTCGACGTCCTGGGCATTGAGCGCGAGAGCGCCCTTGGCGGACTCGCCGAGTTCGAGGGGGCGGATCGTCGCTTCCAGGTTGCGGGCGAAGTGAATGATGTCGCCGTGATCGATGATTATGCGCACCACCCGCGCGAGGTCGCGGCTGCGCTTGCGGCGGGCCGCGAGCGTGCAGAGGGCGGGCGGCTCGTTGCCGTCTTTCAGCCGCATCTGTTCTCGCGCACGAAAGCGTTTACGCGCGAGTTTGCCGAGGCACTGAGCCTCGCAGATGAAGCCGTTCTCCTGCCGATCTACCCGGCACGCGAGGATTTCGATCCGAGTATTCGAAGCGAGGACATCGCCGCTCTCGTGGACGGCGGTGCCCGCGTTTTGGAGGCGGGCGATGTGCCCAACTACCTCGCTGAGCACGCGCATGACGCGCGCGTGATCCTCATGATGGGGGCCGGAGACATCGTGGATGTGAGCCCGCGCGTGCTCGAGGCGCTCAAGGCGAGGGGCGCATGAGCCCAGCAAAACGCCCGCCGCGCCCCGTGCGCCCCACGCGCAGGACGGAACACTCAGCCCGTTCAGGTGCGAAGGCCGCGCCGAACGCGAGCGCCGAAGCTTCCCACGAATCCGCCCAACAGTCTCGAGTCGTGGCAAAGCCTCGCTCGGGTGCACACCCTCGTCCGCCCGTGAATCCCGAACGCGCGGGGGATAAGAAGGCAAAGAGCAGCCAAGTCCCAAAGCCCTGGCGTGCGCTCGGCAACCGTCGGAAGAAAAAAAAGACTCCCGTTGGTGCCCACGCCCCTTCCCGAACGAGACCCTCGGACGGGCCGATTGTCGATGCAAGGGAGAGGTTCACGAGTCGCGTGCGGAGGAAGCCGTGGCAGCAGGGCCGGCACTGGCTTACTCTCACCGTCGGCACGATTGTGGCGCTTGTCGTTCTCGCGTTGCTCGCCCTGGCCTTTCTCCCGCAGCTCAAGGTTTCCGAGGTGCGCGTGGCTGGCGCAACGTACGTCGATGCGAGCGCCCTGGAACAGATTGGGAGCGCCCGTGAGGGTCAGGCTCTCGCCTTTGCCGACCTCGACTCTCTCGAAAAGGACCTCGCCGCTGTTCCAGGGGTCAAGGAGGCGAAGGCATCGCGTCACTGGCCGAGCACGATCCGCGTCGTCGTCACGGAGCGGACCGCGATCGCCAACCTCGATTCGGGCGGCCGCAGCGTGCTCGTGGATGGCTCGGGCACCGCGCTTCCCTCGACTGCGGCGAACCCGGCGGATCTGCCGCACCTTTTTGTCGATCCGGCATCGGCGAATACGAAGGCGACCGAAGCGGCCCTCCTCGAGATCGTGCGCGTACTCCCGCCGAATTTGCGTGCCGCCCTCACGAAGGCCACGGCGAGCGCGCCGTCGAACGTGACACTCGAAGTTTCCACGGAAGCGGGCCCTCGCACGGTCGTGTGGGGAGGCCCCGAGGATTCCGAGCTCAAAGCGAAGGTGCTCGAGGCACTTCTCAGCCAGCCTGGCGCGGTGATTGACGTCTCTTCGCCGGAGGCCCCGACGATTCGCTAAAGGGAAGCACGTACGCCCAACTACGCGCGCGTCGTTCCCACGTTCCGTGGAGGCTGTGACGAGAAAATGACATTCGTGTAAGACACGCGCCCGACAATGTTGCCCTAGACGCCTGTCAGGCAATAGCGTCGAGTACGAGACAAATGTGCCACTCCATGTCTCTTCTGTCCTGTCCGCGCCGGGCGCGGGAGGCGCACTAGGCAGTGTGATGGGGTGGAGCTGGAGCAACGAAAGCAAGGACATCCACGTGGACGGATCGCAGAACTACCTCGCAGTCATTAAGGTCGTCGGTGTCGGCGGCGGCGGCGTCAACGCCGTGAACCGGATGATCGAATCCGGCCTCAAGGGCGTCGAGTTCATTGCCATTAACACCGATGCCCAGGCGCTGCTCATGTCGGATGCCGACGTCAAGCTCGATGTCGGCAAGGAACTGACCCGCGGCCTCGGCGCCGGTGCTGACCCGGAGGTCGGGCGCAAGGCTGCCGAAGACCACAACGACGAAATCGCCGAGGCGCTCGAAGGTGCCGACATGGTGTTTGTGACCGCTGGTGAAGGTGGCGGCACCGGAACCGGCGGCGCGCCTGTCGTCGCGAAAATTGCTCGCTCGCTCGGTGCTCTCACAATCGGCGTGGTGACGCGTCCGTTTACGTTCGAGGGCCGCCGCCGCTCGACCCAGGCCGATTCGGGCATCGACGCCCTCCAGGCCGAGGTCGACACGCTCATCACCATCCCGAACGACAAGCTGCTCCAACTTGCCGATGTCAAGGTGTCGATGATCGACGCGTTCAAGCTCGCCGATCAGGTTCTCCTTCAGGGCGTGCAGGGCATTACTGACCTCATTACCACCCCGGGCCTCATCAACCTCGACTTCGCTGACGTCAAGAGCGTGATGAAGGATGCCGGCACGGCGCTCATGGGTATCGGCACCGCGAGCGGTGACGACCGTGCCCTCCAGGCCGCTGAACTCGCGGTCTCGAGCCCTCTGCTCGAAGCGTCGATCGACGGCGCCTACGGCGTGCTCCTGTCGGTTCAGGGTGGCAGCGATCTCGGCCTCGTCGAAGTGTCGGATGCCGCGCGCCTCATCCAGGAAGCCGCTCACCCGAGCGCGAACATCATCTTCGGTACCGCCATCGATGATGCCCTCGGCGACGAAGTCCGCGTGACCGTGATCGCCGCGGGCTTCGACCCGAAGCCCGAGCGCGCAGAGGATGCCGCGCAGCAGAAGCAGCAGGGTGTGCCGAATAGCGCCCCGCAGGCCGCCCCCGCCCAGCCCGAGCAGCAAAGCTCAAGCCGCGACTGGGTTTCGGCTCCCGCGCAGGGCCAGGGCTACATCCCGGCTCGCTCGCCGCAGGTCAACACCGAACAGGCTCAGGGTGCGCAGCAGGATCCAGCTGAGGCGGAAGGCGCAGTCCAGGTTGAGCGGCCGCAGGTGCCCAATGTTCCCTCGATCCAGCAGGATTCGAACCCGGACGACGACCTCGATATTCCCCAGTTCCTTCGCTGAACCATGAGCAGCGAATCATATGCGCGGGCCTTCGACTTGTCGGGGGCTCGCGCCCTTTTCACGGGCGTTGCTGAAGGCAACCTTGCGCTGCACGTAGGCGACGACCCGAATAGGGTGCGTGCGCGTCGGGAGGTTCTCGAGCGCGAACTCGGGGTACCTCTCGTTTTCGTCGAACAAGTACATTCCGCGGACGTCGCCATCGTGCGCAGCGAGCGGGACGTCCATGCCATGCGGGAGCACGAGCACGTCGCGGATGCCCTCGTGACGGACCGTTCCGACGTCGCCCTTGCGATCATGGTCGCCGATTGCGTTCCGGTGCTGCTCGCCGATGAACAGCGTGGCGTGATCGCGGCAGCGCATGCGGGGCGCCGCGGCCTTCTCGGCGGAGTTCTCGGTGCGAGTGTTGAGGCGATGATGGGCCTCGGTGCATGCCCCGCGAATATCCGCGCACTTATCGGCCCGTCGGTGTGCGGGCGATGCTACGAAGTTCCCGAGCCGATGTTCCGGGAATCGGTCGAGATTCAGCCTGCGCTAGCCTCGCGCACGTCGTGGAATACCCCGGCGCTCGACCTGCCTGCCGGTGCTGTCGCCGCGCTGCGAGACGCGGGTCTTGCGCCCGAGGGGATCGAGGTTCTCGAGCGGTGCACGCTCGAAAGCGAAGAACTCTTTTCCTACCGCCGTGATCCACGAACCGGGCGCTTTGCGGGCGTCATTACACGGAGCCCCCGGGCCGTGTGAGAATCGCGCCTAAGCGCAACGTGCGACACGCGTGTAAATTCCGCGGCGCCAGGGTTTCCTGCGGTAGTTTCAAGAAAGACCCCGCACTCCCGTGCTTCCCCAGGGGCGAACAACCGGCTTCTTTATAGGGAGAACTTCGATGGGCGCATTGCGCAACTTGATGGTGAGCGTTGGGCTCGCCGAAGAACAGGACACCTACTACGACGACACTCAGAGCTACGCGGCCGAGGACACGCACGCTGCGCGCGTCCCGGAGCGCACCGCGGAGCCCAAGGTCCAGGAGGCAAACGTGACCCCGCTTCGTCCGCACCAGACTGGCGTCTCGCTTGCGCCGGCCGCACCGGAGACCATGCAGCGCATCACGACGATTCACCCCCGCTCCTACAACGACGCCAAGAGCATCGGTGAATCATTCCGCGATGGCGTTCCCGTTATCCTCAATCTCTCCGATATGAGTGAAGCTGATGCCAAGCGCATGGTGGACTTCTCGGCGGGTCTTGTGTTTGGTCTTCGCGGCACGATTGAGCGCGTGACCACCAAGGTGTTCCTGCTGTCGCCGGAGTTTATCGAAGTTGAGGGTGAGTCCCGCACCGACGAGGGCACGTTCTACAACCAGAGCTGAACATGGCGATCCTCGCCTCTGTCGTCTACCTCGCGGCGTATCTTTTCTCGATCCTTCTGCTCGTGCGGATTGGCCTCGAGATGATCCAGTCGTACGCGCGATCGTTTAAGCCGCGCGGCTTTGTGCTCGTCGTATGCGAGTTGATCTATACGGTGACGGACCCTCCGGTGAAGGCCCTGAGGTCCGTGATTCCGCCACTGAGGCTCGGCGATGTAGCGCTCGATGTGAGCGTCCTCGTGATCTTCTTTGTGTGCTCAATCATCTCGATGCTCGTCGCTCCCTTCGTGCTGTGAGCACAGCTGCGGGAAACGAACCGTGTTTTCAGGGTGCGCCCGCACTCTCAGGTAGAGTTAAATAGTCATCATCTGTTCAAACGACAAGAGGTGGAACCCATGGCTCTTATGCCAAAGGATCTCGAAGACAAGCGCTTTACTCCCGTGCGCTTTACCGAGGGCTACGACATGGACGAGGTCGACAAGTACCTCGACGACGACGTCATTCCCCGCCTTCGTGAACTCATCGAGGAAAACGACCGCCTGAAGCGCGAGCTCGAGGAAGCACAGAGCCGCGTTGCCGAACTCGAGGCCCGCGTCAACCAGGAAGGCGACGGTGCCGTCACGCCGGCAGCCGTCGGAACCGAAAGTGCCGATGAGCCGACCGAGGCCCCCGCGACCGAGCCGGAGACCGAAACCGCTGTCGCTGCCGTTGCTCCCGCTGCGGCCGCAGGCGCGACTCGCGTTGGCGAAACCGATTCCGCTTCCGAGCTCATCTCGCTCGCGCAGCGCCTCCACGACGAGCACGTTGCGAACGGTCAGGCCGAGCGCGATCGTCTCATCAGCGAGGGTACCGCCGAGCACGAGCGCATCATCAACGAGGCCAACGAGACCTCGCGCACCACGCTCGAGCGCCTCGAAGGCACCAAGAGCGAACTTGAGAAGGAAATCGAATCGCTGCGCACCTTCGAGCGTGACTACCGCACTCGCCTGCGTAACTACCTCGAGAACCAGCTTCGCGATCTCGACACTGGCGAAAGCCAGGAGAAGGCCGCCAACTACGGCCTGTGAGCGGCAACACGATGAAGGGAAGCGCCGGAACCGCACGTGCGGCCGGCGCTTCCGCCCGTTCCACACTGATCGTGGCGTTCGTGATCGCCACGATCGTCTTTGTGCTCGACCAGCTGTCGAAGCTGTGGGCCGAAAACACCCTCGAGCACAACGTCGCGCAGCCCCTCGTCGGGGACATCCTCAAACTCCGCCTCATCTATAACTCGGGCGCTGCTTTCGGGCTCGGCGGTTCGATCACCCCGATCATCACCGGTGTTCAGATCGGGATCGCGCTCGCCGTTATCGTCGTTCTCGTCCGTTCCGTGCGCTCGCGCGCGTGGACGATATCGCTCTCGCTTCTTCTCGGGGGCGCACTCGGAAACATCGTCGATCGCCTTTTTCGGGACCCGGGGCCGCTCACCGGTCACGTTGTCGATTTCCTCGAGCTCCCGCACTGGCCGATCTTTAACGTCGCGGACATCGCCGTCACGAGCGGAGCCGTTCTGCTCGTGCTCCTCACCCTTGTCAACGCCCCGTTGGATGCGGGGGAGAAGATCGAGGTGAGCGAGTGAGTGGCGAGCGACTTTTCTTCGTCCCCGGTGGGCTCGAAGGGGAGCGCGTTGACGTCGCTCTTTCCCGCCTCCTGGGGCTCTCGCGCACGAAGGTTGCGGATCTTGTGCAGTCGGGCAACGTCCTCATCGACGGGGAGGTCCCCGCTCGCTCGGAACGCGTGAGCGAGGGCCAGGAGCTCGCGGTGACGCTTCTCGAGGTGCGTGACATCGCCGATGTTGCCCCCGAAAAAGTGGACGGTATGGACATCGTCTTCGAGGATGCCGATATCGTTGTGGTCAATAAGCCCGTGGGCGTTGCCGCGCATCCGAGCGTCGGGTGGGAAGGCCCAACCGTTCTTGGCGGCCTGCTTGGCGCGGGCGTGGCTATCACGACCAGCGGCGCGCAGGAGCGTCGCGGTATCGTCTCCCGCCTCGATGTGGGTACGAGCGGCCTCATGGTTGTCGCGAAGAGCGAAGTCGCCTACTCGGTCTTGAAGAACGCGTTTCGCAATCGGCTCGTCGACAAGCGTTACCACGCTCTCGCCCAGGGGCACTTCGACAACATGAAGGGCACAATCGATGCACCTATCGGGCGCAGCCAGAAGCACGACTACAAGTTCGCCGTCATGGCGAGCGGAAAGCCGTCGGTCACACACTACGACGTGATTGAGATGTTTCCGGGCGCTTCCCTCCTTGACATCAAACTCGAGACCGGCAGGACCCACCAAATACGCGTGCACATGAGTGCCGCTGGGCATCCCCTTGCGGGAGACCCACAGTATGGTTCCGATCCGAAACTCGCCGAAAAGCTTGGCCTCGTGCGGCAGTGGCTGCACGCGCGAGCGCTCGCGTTTGAGCACCCCACGAGGCATACGCGCGTAACATTCGAGGCCCCGTACCCGACGGATCTCGAGCACGCGCTCGAGGTGTTGCGCTCAAGCTAAGAGCAGGATCGCACGCGCGGGTTTCTGAGGCCGCCTATTCGCGTTCGGCCGACTACCATCGTGGGCATGGCTTCAGAGGATTTCGTTCACCTTCACGTCCACACCGATTACTCGATGCTCGATGGGGCCTCGAAGATCAGCAAGCTCGTGAACGCCGCCGCTGAAGCCGGCCAGAAGGCAATCGCGATCACCGACCACGGATACGTGTTTGGGGCCTACGAGTTTTACAAGAACGCTGTAGCCGCGGGCGTGAAGCCCATCATCGGTGTTGAGGCGTACGTGACGCCCGGCACGAGCCGTCACGATCGATCGCGCGTGCAGTGGGGCACGAAGGCGCAGCAGGATGCCGGCGATGATGTTTCGGCGCGCGGTGCCTACACCCACCTCACACTCCTGAGCCGCACGACCGCGGGCATGCACAACCTGTTCCGGCTCGCGAGCTTCGCTTCGCTCGATGGTCAAATGGGCAAGTGGCCCCGCATGGACCGCGAGATTCTCTCGAAGTATTCCGATGGTCTGATCGCCTCGACGGGCTGCCCGTCCGGTGAGATCCAGACTCGCATTCGCCTCGGGCAGTGGGACGAAGCCGTCAAGGCCGCTGGCGAATACCAGGACATGTTCGGTAAGGAGAACTACTTCGTCGAGCTCATGGACCACGGTCTTGAGCTTGAGCGGCGCGTCACAAAAGACCTCATCGAGCTGTCGAAGAAGATTGGCGCGCCTCTTCTTGCCACCAACGACCTGCATTACGTGTACGAAGATGACGCGAAAATCCAAGACGCACTTTTGTGCATCAACTCGGGCTCGACGTTCGATACGCCGGGGCGCTTCAAGTTTGATGGCTCGGGCTATTACCTCAAGAGCGCACGCGAGATGCGCGAACTCTTTCGTGAGCTACCCGAGGCGTGCGATAACACTCTGAGGGTCGCCGAAATGTGCGACGTGCAGTTCACGACGACCGCGGAGGGCGCGAACTACATGCCGCGCTTCCCGGTTCCCGAGGGAGAGGACGAGCACTCCTGGTTCGTGAAGGAAGTCCAAAAGGGTCTTCACGAACGGTACCCGAGCGGGATCCCCGACGAAGTGCAGGAACGCGCCGACTACGAGGTTGGCATCATCACGCGCATGGGCTTTCCGGGGTACTTCCTCGTCGTCTCCGACTTCATCCGCTGGGCGAAGGAACGCGGTATCCGCGTGGGACCGGGTCGTGGCTCCGGTGCGGGCTCGATGGTGGCGTACGCGATGCGAATTACCGACCTCGACCCCCTTCCTCACGGGCTTCTCTTCGAGCGCTTCCTCAACCCAGATCGCGTGTCCATGCCCGACTTCGACGTGGACTTCGACGATCGCCGTCGCGGCGAGGTGCTCGAGTATGTGACCGAACGCTACGGAGACGACAAGGTCGCTCAGGTCATCACGTACGGCGTGATGAAAACGAAGAACTCGATCAAGGACTCGGCGCGCGTGCTCGGCGAGCCGTATGCGCTCGGCGACCAGATGACGAAGGCGCTTCCGCCCGCCGTGATGGGCAAGGACATCACGCTCAAGGGCATCTTCGACGAGAACGATAAGCGCTACGCGGAGGCTGAGGATTTCCGCCGTCAGTATCGTGAGAATCCTTCGTGGCAGCGCGTCATGGATATCGCGCAGGGCGTCGAAGGCCTCACGCGCGGCTGGGGTGTACACGCGTGCGCGGTGATCATGTCGAGCGAGACCCTCACCGACATCATCCCGATGATGCGTCGCCCTTCCGATGGGCAGATCATCACGCAGTTCGACTATCCGACGTGTGAAACCCTCGGCCTGCTCAAGATGGACTTCCTTGGGCTGCGTAACCTCACGGTGATTTCTGACGCGATTGAGAACATCGAATCGAACGGCAAAGAGGTCCCCGACCTCGACCACCTTGGCTTCGAAGATCCGGCGACATTCGATCTGCTTCAACGCGGCGATACTCTCGGCGTGTTCCAGCTCGATGGTGCGGGCATGCGCTCCCTGCTTCGCCAGATGAAACCCGATAAGTTCGGCGACATTAGCGCCGTGTCAGCCCTGTATCGTCCGGGCCCGATGGGTATGAACTCGCACACGAACTATGCGCTCAGGAAGAACGGACTCCAGGAGATCACGCCGATCCACCCGGAGCTCGAAGAACCGCTTCACGACATTCTTGCCGAGACCTACGGCGTGATCGTGTACCAGGAGCAGGTCATGCAGACCGCGCAGAAAGTCGCGGGCTTCACGCTTGGTCAAGCTGACATTCTTCGTCGAGCCATGGGCAAGAAGAAGAAGGCAGAACTCGATAAGCAGTACGTGGGCTTTCGCCAGGGCATGCTCGACCACGGCTATAGCGATTCCGCCGTGCAGGCCCTGTGGGATGTGCTGCTTCCGTTCGCGGACTACGCGTTCAACAAGTCGCACTCGGCGGCGTACGGGGTCGTGTCGTACTGGACCGCCTACCTCAAGGCGAACTATCCCACCGAATACATGGCGGCGCTTCTCACGTCGACCCAGAACAACCGCGACCGGCTCGGCCTCTACCTCGGCGATTGCCGCCACCGGCACATCACCGTGCTTCCGCCGGACGTGAACTCCTCGCTCATGAACTTCGCGGCCGTCGGTTCTGATATCCGCTTCGGGCTGTCGGCGATTCAGAATGTCGGCGCGCACGTCGTCGAAGAGATCATCAAGACGCGTGAGGAGAAGGGCGAGTTCACGTCATTCACGGACTTCCTCGACAAGGTTCCGCTTTCGGTGTGCAACAAGCGCACGATCGATTCGCTCATCAAGGGCGGCGCGTTTGACTCGCTCGGTCACAACCGCCGTTCGCTCGTCCTCGTGCACGAGGACGCGGTTGACGGGATCGTGGACGTCAAACGCAAGGAAGCTCAGGGGCAGGATGACCTTTTCGGCGGCGGCATGTTCGGCGACGACTATGCGTCGGGTAGCGCCGCGACGATTCAGATTCCGGAGCTTCCCGAGTGGGATCGCAAGCAGAAGCTCGCGTTTGAGCGCGAGATGCTTGGCCTCTACGTGAGCGATCATCCCCTTCAGGGCCTTGAGCACGTTATTGCGCAGGCGAGCTCGCATTCGATCACAGCCCTCGCGGAAGCCGAGGATACGGACTCGCTTGGGATGGTCACGATCGCGGGTCTCATCACGAATATTCAGCGCAAGATCACGAAGAAGGGCGATACGTGGGCGATCGTCACCGTCGAGGATCTCGAGGGTGCAATCGACTGTCTCATGTTCCCGCAGTCGTATCAGCAGGTTGCGACGGAGCTCGCGGGCGATCTCGTCGTCTCGATGAAGGGGCGCGTCGATAACTCGAAGGGCTCACCCGAGATGCGCGTGCAGGAGCTGCGGGTGCTTGACACGTCCGGGGCGATGTCCGATGGTCCCTTGATGATCACCGTTCCCGATTCACGCATGACGAGCGAGGTCGCCCAGCAGCTCCGGGGGATTCTCGAGGATAACCCGGGCGGGAGCGAGGTGCGCCTGCGTCTTACCGAGCCCGGCCGATCGACGCTTATGCGCGTGGACCGGCGACTGTCGGTGGCGCCTTCGCCTGCCCTTTTTGCCTCCCTCAAGACCTTGCTGGGCGCGCAGTGCTTGAACTAGGGGCGCTCGGGGTGCGGCCGCGGGTTTAGTGCGTGGAGCTGTGTCCGACGTCTGCCTGCTTCCGTCGCGTCACAAGCCCCGCGATCACACGCCAGCCCAGGAGGAAGAGCGCGTTGACGGCGAAGGAGACGAGAACGAACGGCAGCGCGGTGCCCGCGCCCGTGAGGGTGCGCAGAAGCATCGCGGTCACGACCGTGATGGCAACGATGAACACGCCGTGGGGCCACAGCCGCCATGGTTCGACCCGCCACGCGCGCAGCACGAGGTGGGCGAGCACGAGTCCCGCGAGGAATGGCCACGCGACACGCGCAAGGTTCACGAGCGTGAGCGCGCCGTTGTGGCTCAGAGTTCCGAGTACGGAAAAGAGGACAACAAGGAAAGCGTCGGCCGCGAGGGCCCTGTAGTAATTTCTCACCCCGCCACCCTAGCCCCTTCCCGGGGCGTAAAATTACGTGAGGGTCCGTGAAGGTGACGGACCCGCCCACCGACGTCGACGAAAGGCCCGCACGATGACCGCGACCCCCAGCAACGGCGAGAACGGCGAGAGCGATCGCGATAAGGCGAAAATCGATGCCGAGTTCGAGGCGATGATGCGGGGGATCGACATCGACGATTCGATCCTAGGCTCAGGGGACGAACCGCCCACCGGATACGCGGTTCCCGGCAGTCTGCGCAAGCCAACGGGACCCAACACGCCGGGAAGCGCCGGCTCGCTCACGGGCCCCACTCCAGCGACGCCCGGCGGAAGCGGCGATGACGTGGAGGTCCCCGACGATCTCTCGACCCTCCATGATTCCGCGCCGGCCGAAGACCCGGCAGCCCCTACCCCGATCGCCATTGTCGCAACCCCACTCGCGTCGGCGAAGGCGCTCGCGGGCGTGGTGCGTCTTGCGCTCGCCGCTGAAGACGATCGCACACCGTTTCCCGAGGGAGCCGTCACTGCGCAGGCGGAAACGGGCGCGATCCTCACGGGCCACGTGGATGAGGAAGAGGCACACACGCTTGCCCGCCTCGTGTCCCTCGGGCTTCAGCGCCAAGGCGTCGTGATGTTTTGGCGCCGCGGTGATCGCATGATTGCGTTCCGCTACCGCGCGGGTCGCAACGAAGGGGAGACCTCACCGGCACTCGTGCTCGGCGCGCTCGCGGGGGAGGTCGAGGATCTTCTCCTCGGCGTCGATGCGCTCGAGGATCTCGAGGAGACGTACGATCCCTCGAGCATCAGCCGCCTCGAAGCGGTGAAGTGGATCGCGGGCGGGCGACGCAAGTGATTCTCGCCTACGTCATGCTTGCCTTTGGAGGGATTCTCCTCGGCGGCGCCTACTCGTTCACGAAGCAAAAGAAGCCGGTTCTCGCTGTCATCGCGCTCGCAGTTACTGGCCTCGCGTGCGTTCTCGTCGCCTTTTGGCGTATCCGGATGGGCTAGGGATGGAGCATGTCTCAGCTCACCCTTCTGCCCGCTATTGACATCGCGGATGGGGCTCTCGCGCGCGCACCGCGCGGGCACGACGGCCCGCACCCAGCCGAGGCTGCGCGCCTCTTCGCGCGCAGCGGCGCCGCGTGGATCCACCTTGCTGACCTCGACCGGGCTTTTGGGAGAGGGAGCAATGACACGCTGCTCGCCGAGATCGTGCGCGGCGCACAGGACCTCGGGGTTCGCACCCAGTGTTCGGGCGGTATCGACTCTCCCGATGCCCTCACCACGGCGCTCGCAACCGGGTGTGCGCGCGTCAATCTCTCCGCTTCCGCGCTCGCGGACCGTGGCTTTGTGCGAGAGGCGATTGATATGCACGCAGAGCGTATCGCCGTGTGCGTCGACGTGCGCGGAACCCTCGTTCACCCTCGCGGAAGCGCGGACCCCATCGGGGAGCTCACGGACATCCTCGCGTTTCTCAACGACGCGGGCTGCGCTCGCCTCATCGTCACGGAGATCGATCGCGACGGCGCTCTCTCGGGCCCGCCCCTTGCCCTCCTCGAGAGCGTCTCGAGGGCGACCGACGCCGAACTCATCGCATCGGGAGGAATCGCGGATCTGAAAGACATCGAGGAGCTCGCGCGGCTTGCCGGCCACACCCGAGTGGCGGGTGCCATCATGGGCCGTGCCCTCCTCGAAGGGCGCTTTGGTCTCGCGGAGGCTCTCGCATGCGTGCAGAGAGCCGAAAGCGAGGGTGCCGAGCAACCGTCGGAAAGGAAAAAATGAGCCTTCGGAGACAAGATCCCAAGGTCGCGCGCACGCTACCCCCGCATTTCGCAACGAAGGATCAGCGCGCGGACACCGCGGGAACACCGTGGCACGGGCGCGACCTCACGCCCTCACACTTCCCCGGTGATGTGGGGGAGCGACACGAGGGTGTCGCCAAGGCGCTCGACGCGTGCGATGCGGGGGAGGACCCTACACGCGAAAAGCTCGTCGAGGCCCTAGCCGGCACGCGTGTGCTCATTCCAATCCAAGCGATCGCAACCGAGACCGCGACAACAGCGAGCGGGCTGCACGCCGATAACGCCTCCGACATGGCTATGCTCAAGCTTCAACTGCGCGATGGGCACATGGCGCTTCCCGTGTTCACAAGCGCCGCGGCTCTATCCGCGTGGAGTCCCGAGGCCCGACCCGTGCCGATGGTGCTCGAACAGGCAGCTCAGTCGGCCGTCGCCGAGGGGTGCACGTGCCTCGCCCTCGACCTCGGACGCGACGGCGCACCGCTCGTTCTTCGCCGATCGGCGCTCTGGGCAATCGCGCAGGGCAGGCGTTGGTGCGCGCCTTACAAAGACTCGACGGTGCTCGACGAAATTGAGGCGCTCGTGGCTGCCATCGACGGAGTTGAGGGTGCCGAAGTGCTGGCAGGGCAGGAGCGCGAAGTCGAGTTGAAGCTCGGCCTCACTCCCGGCCTCGAGCAAGCAGAGCTCGATGCACTCATGGCGCGGGTCCACACCTACCTCGCCCACTCCCAGGTCATCGCGGAGCGAGTCAGTTCCCTGAAAATCACCGTGATCCCCGCGCGGCGATAGGATCGTCTGGTGGCTCTTTCGACGTACCGCGAGGTTCTCCAGGTTCCCAAGGCACCCTCCATTTATCTCCTTGGGTTCCTCGCACGCTTCCCGTTTTCTGCAACGGGTCTCGTGCTGACGCTCCACACCGTCATGAGCCTCGGCCAGAATTACATGATGGCCGGCCTCGTCGTGACCTCTTCGACCCTTGGTGCAGCGATCTCGGCGCCGTGGCGAGGGCGGCTCATGGATACGAAGGGGCTTGCGCGCACCCTCATCCCGCCGATCATCGTCAACCTCGCCTTTTGGGCGATCGCGCCGTTTTTGCCGTTCGGACTTCTCCTCCCAGCGGTCTTTGTTGCGGGGCTGTTTTCGATCCCGGTCTTTTCGATCGTGCGTACCTCCCTTTCGGTCGTCATCCCCGCAAAAATCCGTAAATCCGCGTTCGCTCTGGACTCCGTTATCACCGAGTTCGTGTTCATGCTCGGCCCGGCTGCGGGAACCGTCCTTGTCTTCACGTGGGGCTCGTACGTGGCGATGTGGGTGATCGGCGGCGCGGTTGTCATCGCCGGCATCGGGCTCATGATCGTTGACCCGCCCCTCTCGAGCGAGCAGATCGTGCTGCCCACACGTATGCCCGAGCCGCTCGAAGTTGCTGAGAGCGGCCTCGAGCGCTCGCCCGCAGCGGTCGCTGAGCGCATCGCCTTCGAGAACACACAAACCGGTCAAATCACCGCTCTGTCCCAGGCCGACCTCGACGAGACCTCTCCCGAAACGTCGCGAGCGCTCGACGAAGCCCGCTCCCTCGCGCGCAGGCAACTCCTCTCGCTCGGCGGCATCGCGATCCTCATCGCGACGGCGGTGGGCAGCGTCATCCTCGTCACCGGGGACTTGGGCATCGTTGCCCTCATGGAAGAACTCGATCACAAAGACTTCATCGGCCCCGTCGTCGCGATCTGGTGCCTCGGCAGCGCGATCGGTGGCCTCGCCTACGGCGCCATGAAAAACGATCTTCACCCGCTGTGGGTGCTGTTCTGGCTGTCGATCGTGACCATGCCCATCGCGCTTGTATCGAACCTTCCCACGGCCTTCATCCTGTGCTTCATATCCGGGCTCGGGATCGCGCCGAGCATCGCCGCAACGGGCGAAGCGATCTCGCGGCGCGTTCCCGAGATTGCGCGCGGCGAGGCCATGGGCTGGCACGGCAGTGCCATGACGATCGGCTCGAGCCTTGGCAGCCCGATCGTGGGCGTCGTCATCGACGCGGGTGGCGCCGGCGCGGCGTTCTTTTCCGCGGGTGCTTTCGGTCTCGTCGTCGCCGTGTGCGGGCTCGTGGCCATGCGCGTGCATCGCTCACGCGTGAGGGCGCGCGCCGCGAAAGAACTCGGCATCGAGGCGGCCTAGGCGACCGTCGGCCCCAAAACGGTCCAGGTAGCCGCCTGACGTGCCCTGATTCCCGGCCCGCCCGCCGGATTTTCTCCCTCGGGTGGCGTGCCCGGCAGGCTTAAAAGTAGACGGCGAGCGGCCCGCGCGGTCCGTCGACGACGTCGACGTCGGTCTTGAACACGCGCGAGAGGGTCTCGCCGCACACGATTTCGGTGGGCGAGCCCTGGACAGTGACCTTGCCGTCGTTCATCGCGATGATGTGGTCCGCGTAATGGGCCGCGAAGTTGATGTCGTGCACGACGATCACGACCGTGCGCCCCAGCTCGTCGCTCGCGCGACGAAGCTGTTTCATCATTTGCACGCTGTGCTGCATGTCGAGGTTGTTGAGTGGTTCATCGAGCAGCAGATATTCGGTGTCTTGCGCGAGCACCATCGCGACGTATGCGCGCTGGCGCTGGCCTCCCGAAAGCTCGTCGAGAAAGCGATTCTCGAGCGGCGTGAGGTTCACGAAATCGATCGCTTCGGACACGATTCGCTCGTCTTTGACGGTGAGCCGGCCACGCGAATACGGGAAGCGACCAAAAGCGACGAGCTGGCGCACCGTGAGGCGAGTGACGAAGTGATTGTCTTGGCGGAGGATCGCGAGCATCGTCGAGACCTCGCGCGAGGGCATCGTAGCGATATCGCGCTCGTCGATCGTGATCGTGCCCGAATCCGGCTCGAGCAGGCGGCCAATCATGGTCAGGAGAGTAGATTTGCCCGCGCCGTTCGGGCCCACGAGAGCGGTGAGGCCGCTCGAAATCTCGACGTTGACGGGACCGATCTGTACGCCCTGCCCATAGTTTTTCGTGAGGTTCTCTACGCGAATCACAGGCGCCCCTTTCGGAGAATGAACAGCAAAAACGCGAGCCCGCCAATGAGCTCGATGATGACGGTGACCGCGCCCTGCGCGTTAAAGACGTGCCGGAGGATGAAGTAGGCGAGCGTCATGACGTCGTAGCCGATGAGGATTGCCGCGGGAAACAGGAGCCGGTGGTCGTAGGTGTCGGTGAGCTGATAGGTGAGGGCGGCGATGAGGAAGCCGAGGAAGGTCATCGGGCCGACGAGCGAGGTCGTCATCGCCATGAGAATCGAGACGAGAAGAAGCACGAGGATCGTTGCGCGCTTGTGGTGAACGCCGAGGTTGGTCGCCGTTTCGCGCCCGAGTGCGAGAACGTTGAGGCGAGGCGAGTAAGCGAACAACAGTGCTGCGGTGAGCACGACAATCGGGATCACGAACGGGAGGTGGGTGAGTTCGGCGTTTGAGATATTGCCGAACATGCGGGTTGTGAGGATGTCGAAGTCGCTCGGATCAAGCAGCCGCTGCATAAACGTTGAGAGCGAGCCCAGGCCGCCGCCGAGGACGATTCCCACGAGGAGCATGACGTGAATGCTGCCCGTCTTTGAGTTGAGCAGCCAGCCGTACAAGAGCCCGGAGAAGCCCACCATGAGGGCCGCCATAAGGAAGAACTGCCCGGTACCCGTGAGCTGCGTAATCCCCGCCGCGCCAAGGAAAAATACCGCGGACGTGTGCAAAAGGACGTACAGCGACTCGAAGCCCATGATCGAGGGCGTGATGATGCGGTTCGCCGTCGCCGTTTGGAAGGCGATGGTGGCGAATGCCTGGCACGTGGCGACCACCGCCATGACGACGATCGCGCTCGCGCGCATCGTCGCGATCCGCCAGAAACCCTCGCTTCCGAAGGGCAGCGGGTTGTTCCACGCCAAGATTCCGGTGGTCGTCAGCACCGCGATCGTGGCGAGACTCGCGAGCAGGAGCGCGTATCGGGTGCGTGAGGAACGGGTGATGAAGGGACCGGAGTGCCGTTCGGGAGCGCACGCGCTTACGCGCGCTGGTCCGACGGTTGCCAGCAGATTGGGAATGCCCTTGTGTGTGCGCTGCTCCTGTGCTTTCTCGACGTCGCGAATGTCGGTGACGGTCGCGAGCGAGGGATCCTTGAGAGTTGCCGCGCTCGGATGGAGGGTGGGCTCGCGGGTGCTATCGTCCACGACGGTTCCTCCTCACGATAAGGGCGAGAAAAACTGCCGCGCCGATGATGCCGAGCACGACGCTCACGGGCATCTCGAATGGGGCGATGATCGTGCGTGCGATGAGGTCGCAGACCGTCACGACCCACACCCCGAGCAGCATGACCCAGGGAAGGTTTGAGCGCAGATCGTCTCCGCGGATCATTGAGACCATGTTCGGGACGATGAGGCCGAGGAAGGGCAGGCGCCCCACGATCACGGTGACAATTCCGGTGGCCACTGCGACGAGGAAGACACCGAGAAAAACGACGGCGCGATAGTTGAGGCCCACGTTAGTGGCGACATCCTTGCCGAGGCCCGCGACCGTGAAGCGATCCGCGACGATGAACGCCGCGACGAGAACGAGGAGCACGAGGAAGAGAAGCTCGTAGCGGCCGCGGACAAGACCCGTGAAACTTCCCGTGAACCAGATGCCGAGGCTTTGCAGCGTGTCGGTTTCGAGGGCAATAAAGGTTGTCAGTGACCCGACGACAGCGCCGAGCATGATGCCGACGATGGGCACGATGAGAGAGCTCTTGAGGCTTACGCGCTCGAGGAACCCAAAAAATACGAGGGTGCCGATAAGCGCGAAGATGATCGCACCGACCATGCGGGGAACGAGCCCTGCCGTAGGGAAGAGGATCATCACGGCTATGAGGCCGAGACTCGCCCACTCGGTCGTGCCCGTCGTGGAGGGCTCAACGAACTTGTTTTGCGTGAGCAGCTGCATGATGAGGCCGCACATCGCCATCGTGCTGCCCGACAGCACGAGCGCAAGCGTTCGTGGGACGCGCGTGATGAGGAAGATGTCCCATCCACGATCGCCACCCGTGATGTCGTAGACGCCCACGAAAAGTGAGAGCACGAGAAGGGCGAGGGTCGCGAAGAGAGCGACGATCAGGGCGATGCGATTGCGTCGAGGGCCCGCGAGCGAGGTTCCGCTCGCGGGCCTTCTCCGCTCCGCCGGTGGGGCGGCTTCTGTCACACTCATGCAGTCCTTTGTGCGTCAGCTCTTTTTCGACTCGAGAGCGTCCGCGAAGGTCTCGAGGAATTCCGTGTAGGCCTGGATGTCCTCGGTGATGTAGAAGTTCGAGGGCATGTACACGACGTGACCTTCGGTGATGGCCGTGACGTGCGCGAGGGCTTCAGCGTTCTCGATGAGTTCGGCGGCGGGCTTGTAACCTTCCTCGTCGGCGGCGACGGCCGCGTCGCGGTCCATGACGATGATCCAGTCGGGGTTCGCGGAGGCGATGGCTTCAAGGGAGACGTCATCGCCCTGGTGATCGCTCGTGCCTTCGACCTCGAGCGCGGGAGTGAGGCCCAGGACGGGGAACAGGGGGCCTACGGCCCTGCCCGTTTTGGGAGCCGCATAATTGATCGTTCCGCCCGAGGTAATGAGCCCCATGACCGTGTTGTCGGTGGAATATGCCGTCTTGACGCGCTCGATGGCGGCCTCGAAAGCCTCGATGAGCTTCTGCGCTTCGGTTTCGTGTCCGAGGGTGGCGCCGAGGAGTGTGATCTGGCGCTTGAGCTCGTCGTCGAGCGGTTTCTTCTCAGTGTCGATGTCGGTGTCGACGATCGCCGCGTTTGGCACGAGAGCCTTGATGTCCTCGTAGTACTGCGCGTAGCGCTGGCCATTGAGAACGAGATCGGGATCGGCAGCGACGAACTGTTCGAGGTCGGGTTCGCGGTGTGATCCCGAATCGAGAATGTTCTCGTCATCCTTGTAGGAAATGCCCTTCGGCATGAGCTGGCGCGGCGCGACGACCAGGTCGACTCCCCATGCCTCGAGGCTGCGGAAGATCCGGTTGTCGGTTGCACCAATGCGTTTCGGTGATACGGGAACGTCCACTTTGCCGCGAGCGTCGGTGACGGTGCGGGTGCCGCTCGCGTCGCTTGACGACCGGGCGTCCTGCTTTGTCGAGTCGCCACTGCACGAGGCGAGGGCGCCCGTGGAGCACGCGGCAAGGGTGAAGAGGCCGAGCTGTCGGCGCGTCATGGACGTCATAGAGTCTCTTTTCTGTGTCGTCCTCGGTCGCTCATCGACTGAGGTAAGGCTGCCCTATCCTTACAGAGGCCGCGCCGATTATGCAAAATCAGGATTTCTTAATTGGTGATGTGTGAGAAGTGTGGCGAACGGGAAAGTCGTAGGGGATGGGTGGCGTCGGGCTTGTAAGGCCTGCCACACGGGCGCGGCCATCCCTTCCGCACAATCGCGCCGCCTGCTAACGTTGTTGTTCGGAACATTCGCGTTCCCTTACAAGTGGAGCCCACTCCCACCCGAGCGGCCGAGGCTGCCGGGTCAGTACGAGACTCACGCACCCTCGCGTGAGTTGGGCCTCCGCATGCACGGGGGCCTTTTTTGATGTTCCAGGCATTTCTATTGTGTGAGGAGCAGTCATCAGCGAACAGCGAATCAACGGGCAGATCCGCTCGCCCAAGGTCCTTCTTGTGGGGCCCAACGGTGAACAGGTCGGGGAAGTCCGTATCGAAGACGCGTTGCGGCTCGCGAACGAAGCCGATCTCGACCTCGTCGAGGTTGCTCCGGGTGCGAACCCACCGGTCGCACGCCTCATGGACTACGGAAAGTTCAAATACGAAGCGAAGCTCAAAGCTCGCGAGGCGCGCAAGAACCAGGTCAATGCCCAGCAGAAGGAAATTCGCATGGGCCTCAAGATTGACACGCACGACTACGAGACCAAGAAGCGCAACGTCGAGAAGTTCCTCAACGGTGGCGACAAGGTCAAGGTCATGATTCGATTCCGCGGCCGTGAGCAGTCGCGCCCCGAAATGGGCATGAAGCTCATGCAGCGAATGGCTGAGGACGTCGCTGAAGCAGGCTTCGTCGAATCCCACCCGCGCGTCGATGGCCGCACGATGGTCATGGTGCTCGGGCCGCACAAGAAGAAGTCCCAGGCTCGCGCCGAAGCCCGCAAGCGCAAGAGCGATGCGGAAAAGGCCGCAGCGAAGGAAGCCAGCGCCGAATAGGGCGCTTAATCAGAAGGAGAACAGGCACTATGCCGAAGAACAAGACGCACTCCGGTGCGAAGAAGCGCATCCGCATCACCGGCTCCGGCAAGCTGCAGCGCCAACGCGCAAACGCGTACCACAAGGCCGAGGCCAAGACCTCGCGCCACAAGCGCCGCCTCGCCGGCGTGACCGACGTTGCCAAGAGCGACGTCAAGAACCTCAAGCGCATGCTTGGCCGCTGAGTTTTCAGCACCCCATAAGACTTTTCATTTCGACCAAAGGAGAATCACGTGGCACGCGTGAAAAGGGCGGTCAACGCCAAGAAAAAGCGCAGGGAGATCCTCGAACAGGCCTCCGGTTACAGCGGTCAGCGCTCGCGCCTGTACCGCAAGGCGAAGGAGCAGGTGCTCCACTCGGGTACCTACAGCTACCGCGATCGCAAGGTTCGCAAGAGCGACTTCCGTCGCCTCTGGATCCAGCGCATCAATGCTGCGGCACGCGCCAACGGCATGACCTACAACCGCTTCATCCAGGGCCTCGGCCTCGCGGGTGTCGAGGTTGATCGCCGTATGCTCGCCGAACTCGCCGTGAACGACTCGGCTGCTTTCGCCCAGCTCGTGACCATCGCGAAGAACGCCCTCCCGAAGGACGTCAACGCACCGGTAGCCTGATCTACCCAATGACACACTCTGAGCGCCCGGAGGGTGCGATGCTGACGCCGCGCAGTGCGCGTGTCGGAAAAATCGCCGCCCTTTCCGGGCGCTCAGTGCGTCAGCGCGAAGGTCGATTCCGGGTGGAGGGGCCCCAAGCGATACGCGCACTCCTCGAACGCGAAGCTCGCGACAGAGCCGAGGGGCGGGATGGCATCCTCGACGAGCTCTACCTGACGACAAAAGCGCGCGACGCACATCCGGAGCTCGAGCAGCTTGCTGAGACGGTCGGCGCGCGCCCGCGCCTCGTCACCCCCGACGTCATTGAGGCCATGGTGCGCGAGCAGGGCCATCAGAGCGTCACAAATCCTCAGGGTGCCATCGCCGTTGCGCGAAGTGTGGAGCGTGACTGGCGTGATCTGCTCGATGCCCAGGGGACGGGGCCCGTGACGATCGTCGTGTGCGAGCGCCTTCAGGACCCCGGTAACGCCGGGCTCGTCATGCGCACGGCCGACGCCTCCGGTGCCCACGCCGTGTTCTTTTCCGAGGGCTCTGTCGACCCGCTCGCGCCCAAGGTTGTACGCGCAAGTGCCGGAAGCCTCTTTCACGTTCCTTTTGCCCGCAAGGTCCCCATGGGGGAACTCCTCGATGCGCTGCGCTCTCGCAGCATCGCAACGGCAGCGACGAGCCCGCGCGGTGCGCAGAATCTTTTTGACTGGACTCCTCCCGAGCGCCTCGCGTGGCTCATGGGCAACGAGGCCCACGGTCTTGACGCGGCAACGCTCGAGGCGGCCGATGCTCGCGTGGCCATCCCGATTTACGGGAGCGCCGAATCTCTCAACCTTGCAACGGCCACAACCCTGTGTTTGTTCGAGTCGGCGCGCGCACGAGCAGGTGCGCGGTGAAAGGACTCTCGCGCACTCTCCTGCCCCTGAGCGTCCTCGTCATTGTTGCCGGTGGTCTCGCCGGGGTCCTTGGCCTCACCCTCACCGGTGAAGCAAACGGACCGCTTGCGAGCACGTTTGGCACCATTACCAACGACCTTGTCGTCGCCGTCAACTGCGCCGAATACCTCGCGCTTGCCCTCGCCTTCGGCTATGCCCTCACGCTAAGCCTCTTTCAACCGGGCGTCGGCCGCACGCGCGGCCACAAGAGCCCTCGTCTGAGCGATATGCAGGATCGGCAGCGCCGGCTCGCCGTACGCTTCACCCTCGGCTACGGGCTGCTCCTCGCGCTCGGCACCTATCTCACGTACGCCAACGCGCGGGGGTCGATGTCCCCTCAGCAGCTCGGATACTTCATATGGAGGACCGACCTGGGGCGCGCCACCGTGTGGGCCCTCGTCTTCGCGCTCCTATCCGCGGGAATCGGCGCCCTCACGAGGCACCTGCGCGGAGCAGGGTGGCTGACCGCCCTGCTTGCCCTGAGCGTCATCGCCCTCGGCTTCCTCGGGCACGCCGGCAACTCGACCGACCACCTCAACGCCGTCAACGCCATGATCGCGCATCTCCTTGGCGTTCTCACGTGGCTCGGTCCGCTCCTCGTGTTTCTTGCCGAAGCACACCGAACCGATACCGCGACTCTCGCAACGTGGCTCAAGCGCTATAGCCCGTGGGCTCTCTTTGCCATCCTCGCGCTCGTCTATTCCGGGATCATCAACGCCGCGATCCGGCTGGAAAACCCCGCGCAATTCGTCACCACTCGCTACGGATGGCTCGTGCTTCTCAAGGCCCTGCTTACGGTTGCCATCGCCGCGATTGGGTACGCGCAACGGCGCCGCGCGCTCACCCCGCTTGTGAATACCTACACCTCCGTCGCGCGCGGCGACAGGATGAAGGGAACCGTCGGACCGGCCCACGCGCATGTCGAGCGCGCAGCCCGCCGCGCTTTCGCTCGCCTCGCGCGCGTGGAGGTGCTCATTGCTGCCGTCATTCTCGGCGCCTCAAGTGCCCTCGGCCGTTCCGAGCCGCCCGTACCCCAGTACGTGCCGCCCGAGACCTATCGCGTACTTTCTCTCGTGGGATACGAGCCTCCGAGCGGCGAGTTCTCCCTCCTGAGCCTCGTCACCGTATGGCAGATGGACTGGATGTTCACGGGCGTTGCTGCTCTCTTTGCCGTGCTCTACCTCCTGGGGCTTGCCCGTCTGCGTGCACGCGGAGACCACTGGCCGCACTCGCGCACGATCTTCTGGCTTGCGGGGTGTCTCGCACTTTTCTGGGTGATGAGCGGTGGTGCGGCCGCGTTCGGGCGCGTGCGCTTCGATGCCCACATGACCCAGCACATGGCGCTCATGGTTATTGTCCCGCCGCTTCTCGTACTCGGCGCGCCGGTCACGATGCTCAGCCGGGCCGCGACGCCCAGGAGCGACGGCTCGCGCGGCATGCGCGAGTGGATCCTCGCGATCCTTCACACGCGCTACGCGACCGTCGTCTCAAGCCCGCCGATTGCGGGTTTCCTCTTCGCGGGCTCGCTCGTGCTGTTTTATTTCACCCCGTTTTTCACGTGGGCGATGTTCGAACACGTCGGTCACCTCCTCATGACCGTCCACTTCCTCCTTGCGGGCTACCTGTTTGCGTGGGTGATTATCGGCATCGACCCCGCCCAAAAGCCCATAAGCCCCGTACTCAAGCTCGTCACGCTGCTTGTGACGCTCACGTTCCACGCCTTCTTTGGCATCGCTGTCGTGAGCGCGACCTGGCTCATCGGCGGAGATTGGTACACGCTTCTCAATATGTTCCCGCGCGCTGAACTTGAGCGTCAGCAATTTGCGGGCGGCTCGATCATGTGGGGTATCAGCGAGGTCCCCACGGCGTTCTATGCCCTCATCGCGGGAATCCAGTGGTCGCGCAGCGAAGAGAGGGCGGCCCGTAACTATGACCGCAAGGCGGAGCGCGACGGTGGGGCTGAGCTCGAAAACTACAACGCCTACTTGCGTGCCCTACAGGATGGCGAGGGCACGCACGTAGGCGATGAGTCTGATTCCGCTCAGCGTAGGTAGGCGAGGTCCTCGGCGAAGCTTTCTTTGGCCTTCGCGAGCAGCTCGCGCGCGACACCGACGCCGTCGACGAGCGGGTGGGAGAAGAACGCCTCGACGGCCAGATCGGCGCTTCCCTCGCGGGAAGCAGCGATTACGGTGCGCTCGGCGTTCTTTACCTGGGTGACGAGTGCGAGCTGGTGGCCCGTGAGCCCGGTGACGTCCAGTGGCGTCGCGCCCTTGGAGTCGATGCGGCACGGAGCTTCGACGACGGCATCGTCCGGGAGCGACGGAATGCGGCCCCTATTGGGCGTGTTGACGATCAGCTCGGTCGCCTGATCGAAGGCGAGGGCCTTCATCACGGCGAGCGCAACGCGATCGTAACCGCCCGATTCGATGTCCGCGGCCTCGCGCTCGATTCCACCCGCGGCTTCGCGGTTCGTCGCCATATACGTTTCTTCGCGCTCTTCACGCGTGCGGTTCCATGCCTCGAATGCCGCGTGCCCGTCGAGCTGCGCGGCTTCGCGATAGAAGTCGGCCTGCTGGGCGGCGAGGAAGATCCCGCGCGTTGCTTCCGCGCGGTCGTCGGCAAGGCGAGCCTCGCGCGCGTAATAGTAGTAGTGTAGGTACTCGTTCGGCAGCGCGCCAATGTGCTGAACCCATTTGGCGCCGAAAAGCTTGCCCTCCTCGAACGATTCAATGAGGTCGGGGCGCTCGAGAACCGTGGGGAGAACATCGCGGCCGTTCACGAGGATGCGGTGCACCCAACCGAGGTGGTTGAGGCCCAGGTAGTCGATGTGTACCGGACCGCCGGTTTCGAAAATGCGGCTGCTCGTGCCGGTATCGACCTCGCCGGCATCTTCGAGTGCTGTGAGGGCGTGGCGGGCGAGGCCCACGGGGGAGTCGCAAATGCCGATCACGCGGTCACCGAGAATCTCGCTCGAGACCTCGGTAATGATTCCCGCGGGGTTCGTGAAGTTGATGAGGTAGGCGCTTGGGGCTTCTTCGCGGATTGCCTCCGCGATGGCCCTCGCCACGGGAATACCGCGAAGTGCGTAGCTCAGGCCGCCGAAGCCCGTCGTCTCCTGGCCGAGCACGCCGCACGAATGCGCGATGCGCTCGTCCTGCGCGCGGCCATCGGTGCCGCCGACGCGAATCGCACTGAAAACAAAATCGGCTCCGCGCACTGCATCGCGCATGTCAGTAGCGATGCGTACGCTCGGCGCGTGGGGCACCGAGGCGGTCATGGCCTCGACGATCCGCGCCATCGTGCGCAAACGCTCCTCATTCGCATCCCACAGGGTGAGGGCGCGAACCCGCTGTTCGGAGCTGTCCTTGAGGAGCGTGCGAACCATGAGCGGGACGCGGAAGCCTCCTCCACCGAGCAGCGTGAGTTTCATGTGAGGGCCTCCTCATGGGTGTGGTGTGAACGAGTGCGACAGGTGCACTCGCGTCTTTGACGGGCGCCCGTGCGCGCCATAGCCTTTTTACGTGACGAACCTGAATCAAGATCTAGCCTGCAACGATGCGGCACCAACGACCCTATCGCTTCGTGATCTCGCATGCGTGGGACCTGTGTTCCTCGATGTCCTTTTCACGCCTTTCACCCAGCTCCCGGAGCTTGGCGAGGAGTGCCATACGCAGTCCGTTGCCCTCGCTGTTGGAGGCGCGGCAAACGTTGCGCGTGCCGCGGCGGCGCTCGATATGGACGTCACGCTCGGAACCGAGCTTGGTGAAGGGCCCATTTCCCGACTCGTCGAGCCGATGCTCGAGGCCGACGGTGTGGGACTCGGAGCGAGCGTGAGGCGCGCGGGCTGGGATGTTCCGTGTACAGCGGCGATCCCGTACGAAGGCGATCGCATGTTCTACACGGGGGGCCTGCCGAGCGCTCCGCTTGCGACGACCGAGCATGTTCTTGCCGAGCAAGCGCAGCACCTCACGGTCTCGCTCGAGCGCGACACCATGCCTCTGCTTGCGGGGGAGCGGGAGCGCGGCACGCGAATCTGGGCCGACGTTGGCCACGACGACTCGGGCGCGTGGGATCCGGCGATCTTGCGCCACCTCGAGCATTGCTACGCGTTTTGCCCAAATGACGAGGAAGCCAAACGCTACACACGCACCGATTCCGCGCTCGAGGCCGCGCGCGCACTTGCCGATCGGGTGGAGCTCGTCGTGGTGTCTCGTGGCCGAAAGGGGCTTGTCGCGATCGATGCGGGTCGCGGTCAGGTGCTCGAGAGGCCGGGGTTTGTCGTCGAGCGCGCGAATGCGACGGGAGCGGGGGACACGCTCGTGGCGGCGCTCGTGACCGCGGTGGTCGCGGGGCGTGAGCTCGGGGAGGCTCTCGATTTTGCGCAGCTCGTCGCCGCTGCGCGCGTTGCGGGTGCTGCCGCGCACGGTATGCCGCCGGGCCGAGAGGCGCTCAGCGCTTTCGCTGGCACGTATGGAGCGCGAGAAAAAGAGCTGGTCGAGGAGACCCTCGACCAGCTCGCTTCGCGATAATCGCGGCGTGAGGCGCGTTTAGAGCCAGTCGCCCTTCGCGCGCTCACGCTCGGCGCCGATCGTTGTATCCGGGCCGTGGCCCGTGTGAACGATGGTCGCGTCGTCGAGGCTAAAGAGCTTTTCGCGAATGCTGTCTTCAATTTGCCCTCGGTCACTGTAGGAGCGTCCGGTCGCGCCGGGGCCCCCTTCGAAGAGCGTGTCGCCGGAGAACAGTTGATCGGGCTCGCCTTCGGTGGTGCTGCGCAGGAGGTAGCACACCGACCCGGGGGAGTGCCCGGGCGTGTGGATGACGTTGAGCTCGTGGTCGGCGATGCTGAAAGCGTCGCCGTCCTCAAGGTCGGCATCCCATTCGAGATCCCCGTGGGTGAGTGCCCACAGCTTCTTATCGCCCGGGTGCAGGAGCATCGGTGCGTCAAAGCGCTCGGCGAGCTTAGGGGCAAAACGCGCGTGGTCGTCGTGGGCATGCGTCAAGAGGATCGCGAGGAGCGTACGCTCGCCCACGAGCTTTTCAATGATGTCGATGTCGTGTGGAGCGTCGATCACGACGCAGTCCTCGTCGTTGCCGACGACCCACACGTTGTTGGCGACGTCGAATGTCTCGCCGTCGAGGGTGAATGTGCCCTCGGTGACGGCATGGTCGATTCGGAGGTTCATGGTGAAGTCCTTTTTCGGTGATGTGCGTGAGGGTTGGATCTAGGCGCGTGGCATTTCCACGACGCTGCGGAGGATGGTGCCGCCCTTCATGCGCTCGAAAGCGCCCTCGACATCCGTGAGCGCGATGCGTTCGCTCACAAATTCGTCGAGGGGCAGGCGGCCTTGTGCGAAGAGATCAGCGAGGTAAGGAAAGTCGCGCTCGGGCAGGCAGTCCCCGTACCACGAGCTCTTGAGGGAGCCGCCCCGACTGAACACGTCGATCAGGGGCAGCGTGATTTCGGCGGTCGGGTTTGGTACGCCGACGAGGACAACACGCCCCGCGAGGTCGCGCCCGTAGAAGGCTGCGGTGTACGTGGCGGGGATACCGACGGCATCGACGACGACGTCGGCACCAAAGCCGCCCGTGAGCTCCCGGATTCTTTCGGCAACCTCCTCGGGTTCGAGCCCTTTCGTGGCAACCGTGTGGGTGGCTCCGAGGGCGCGTGCTTTGTCAAACTTCTTGTCGTCGAGGTCGAGAGCGATGATCGTGGTGGCGCCACCGAGTTTTGCGCCGGCAACGGCGGCGAGTCCGACGCCACCCGCGCCGATCACCGCAACCGACTCACCACGCTGGACCTCGCCCGTGTTGAGCGCCGCGCCGATTCCGGCCATGACGCCGCATCCGAGGAGGCCGACGGCTGCCGCATCGGCATTGGGATCGACCTTCGTGCACTGGAGTTCGTGAACGAGGGTTTTTTCGGCGAAGGAGCCGATGCCGAGGGCGGCCGTGAGTTCGGTGCCGTCGGTGAGGGTCATCGGTTTCGAGGCATTGAAGGTGTCGAAGCAGTATTTCGGCTCGCCCTTTTTGCATGCGCGGCACTGCCCGCACACGGCGCGCCAGTTAAGGATGACGGTGTCTCCAACCTCGACGTGGGTGACATCCTCGCCGATCTCACTTACGACTGCGGTTGCCTCGTGACCGAGCAGAAACGGGTAGTCGTCGGTGATGTCTCCGTTGCGGTAGGCGAGATCGGTATGGCACACCCCGCACGTGTTCACGTCGACGATCACGTCGCGCGGGCCGGGCTCGGGAATCATAATGTCGACGACCTCCGCGGGTTCATGTGCGGCGAAGGAGACGAGTCCTTGGACTGTCGTGGGCATGAGGGGAGCCTTTCTGTTGTCGCGCGGTTCAAGGCGCGGGGGAACGCCCGGAAGGGTGCGCGTGCGCCGCCAGGTGCGGAGCTTTGCGCTGAGAGGGCGTGCAAGCCCCACCGTATCGCCCACGTATCATTACTAATGCAAAGAACGTGCACCCCGCGTATGTATCCGATGCCAGCGGCGATCGAGTGCGGGCATGCGCGCGTGCTGTGTCAACGTGAGGATGTGGAGAATTCGTGTCAGATGTGACGAACAGTGTGGACATGAGCGAGGAGGCGATCGCGCGCGCGGTCGATTCTGCGCTCGCCGCGATTGCGGAGGCCACGACGTCGGCCGAGATCAAGCAGGTGCGCATCGCCCATGTCGGGGACGATTCCCCGCTTTCACGCGCGAACCGCGGCATTAAGGATCTACCCAACGAGAAGAAAGCCGCTGCTGGCAAGCTCATCGGCGGTTCCAAGGGGCGCGTGCAGCAGGCACTCGCGGCGCGCTCGAAGGAGATCGCCGAGAAGGAGGAAGCCGAGGCGCTCGCGAAGGATCGCGTGGATGTCACGACAGCAGTTGACCGGCTTCCGCGCGGTGCACGCCACCCACTCGGAATCCTCCAGGACCGCATCGCGGACGTATTTGTTGGCCTCGGTTGGGAAATCGCGGAAGGCCCAGAGATCGAAGCCGAGTGGTTCAACTTCGACGCGCTCAACTTCGACGAGGACCATCCTGCGCGCCAGATGCAAGACACGTTCTACGTGGCGCCCGAAGGAAGCGGTCAGGTGCTGCGAACGCACACCTCTCCCGTTCAAGCGCGCACGTTGCTTGAGCGCGGCGTTCCCCTCTACATCGCCTGCCCCGGCAAAGTTTTCCGTACCGATGAACTCGATGCCACCCACGCCCCCGTGTTCAACCAGGTCGAGGGGCTCGCGATTGACCGGGATCTGACGATGGCGGATCTCGTGGGCACGCTCGACAAAGTCGCCGAGGCTCTGTTTGGCGGCAAGCCGATCACGCGTCTGCGACCCTCATACTTCCCGTTCACCGAACCGAGCGCCGAGATGGACTTCCGATGCTTCAAATGCGAGGCGAAGAACGGTCTCGATGCCGATGCGGATCCCGCGTGCCGCGTGTGCAGCGGAACGGGCTGGATTGAAATGGGCGGCTGCGGCATGGTCAACCCCGCTGTGCTTCGCGCTTGCGGGATCGATCCGAGTGAATACCGCGGCTTCGCGTTCGGCCTCGGAATTGAGCGCATCCTCATGCTGCGCAACTCGGTAACGGACATGCACGACATCGTGGAGGGCGACGTGCGCTTCTCCCAGCACTACGGAACGGAGATCTGAGCAATGCCTCGCATTCCCCTTTCATGGCTCGGCGAACACGTTGAGCTTGCCGATGGCGCTACCGCCGAGGCTGTCGCAGCCTCGCTCGTCTCCGTCGGCCTCGAGGAAGAAGGTATCTTTGGCGCTCAGGTTACGGGGCCCCTCGTCGTGGGCCGCGTCTTGAACCTCGTCAAAGAAACCCACAAAAACGGTAAGACCGTCAATTGGTGCCGCGTCGACGTTGGCGACGCGCACAATGAAGCACTCGACAACCCGAAAGATCCGCAGCCCGGCGAAGAAGTGCCGAGCCGCGGCATCATTTGCGGTGCGCACAACTTCGTCGAAGGTGACCTCGTCGTGGTGTCACTTCCCGGAACCGTTCTTCCCGGGAACTTCGAGATTGCGGCACGCAAGACCTATGGTCACATTTCCGACGGCATGATCTGCTCGACCAGCGAGCTGGGCCTCGGCGAGGATCCCGAGGACGGCATCATCGTTCTCGGCCGCGGGATCGCCGACGGTATCGAAGCGAAGCCTGGCGATGACGCGATCGCCCTTTTTGGCCTCGATGAGGAAGTCGTTGAGATCAACGTGACGCCCGATCGCGGCTACTGTTTCTCGATGCGAGGCGTTGCACGCGAGTACTCCCACGCGACCGGGGCGCGCTTCACCGACCCCGCCCTTGAGATCGAGGTGCCCGAGGCAAGCGGTGAGGGCATTCAGGTCCTCCTCGAAGATGACGCCCCGATCCGCGGCAACGTCGGCGCGACCTCCTATGTCGCCCAGCGCGTGAACGGCGTGGACACCTCGGCTCCTAGCCCTCGTTGGATGCAGCAGCGTCTTTCGCTCGCTGGCATGCGCCCGATCTCGCTCATCGTCGACGTCGGCAACTACGTCATGCTCGATCTCGGCCAGCCGCTGCACATGTTCGATGCCGCGAAGCTTACGGAACCGATCGTGGTGCGCCGCGCTAAGCAAGGCGAGGTGCTCACTACTCTCGACGACAAGGCCCGCACGCTTCACCCCGAGGACCTCGTGGTGGCGGACTCGACCGGCGGGCACGGCGCACGTCCCGTCGCGCTCGCGGGCGTCATGGGCGGAAGCGAAACCGAGGTCGACTCCTCGACCGTCGACGTCGTGATTGAGGCTGCGCATTTCGACCCGACGACTCAGGCGCGCACCGCGCGCCGCCACAAGCTCGTGTCCGAGGCCGGCAAGCGTGGCGAGCGCGGGGTCGATCCTGCGCTGGTGGAGGTTGCAGCCCGGCGTGCCGCCCAGCTCCTCGTCGAGTACGGCGGTGGAACGCTTGACTCGAACCGAACGCACGCGCGCGCCGGAAAGGAGGTCGCGACCGAGATTTCGCTGCCTCTTGACTACGCGGAGCGTGTTGTGGGCGTTGCATACACGCGTGAGCAGGTCGTCGGATCGCTCGAGAAGATCGGCTGCACCGTTTCCTCCGCCGCCGGCGGAGACAACGGAGAGGAAACTCTCACGGTTGTTCCGCCCACGTGGCGCGGCGATCTTCGCATCCCCGAGGATCTCGTCGAGGAAATTGCGCGGCTCGAGGGTTATGACGCGATTGCGTCGAGGCTGCCGTCGGCCCCCGGCGGGCGCGGCCTCACTCGCGCCCAGCGGGCGAGGCGTGCGGTCGCAAATGCCCTCGCTGAGGCGGGCGCGACCGAAGTCGTGAGCTTCCCGTTCACGAACGACAAAACTTTCGCGAAGCTTCGTTTGCCGGAGGATTCTCCGCTGCGCAATGCGGTGCGACTGCTCAATCCGCTCGCTGACGATGAACCGCTCATGCGAACGGCGATTCTCGAAACTCTTCTTCCCGTTGCCCAGCGCAATCTCGCGCGCGGCGAGGATTCGGTTGCGGTCTTCGAGTCCGGTCTCGTTTTCGAAAAGCGAGGCGAACGCGTTCCGCTGCCGAGCGCTTCCTCACGTCCCAGCGATGCCGAGTTGGAGGAGATCGCTTCCTCGCTCGCAAAGCAAGATCGCCACGTTGCTCTCGTGGCGGGCGGCCCCATCACTGCTGCGGGACCGTTGACCAAGCCTCGTGCATGGGACTGGGCCGATGCGATTGCCTTCGCGCGTCGCGTCGCTGCCGCTGCCGGTACCGAACTCGTGGTCGAACAGGGAACGGCGAGTGCTTTCCATCCGGGTCGCACGGCGATCCTGTCGACCATCGAGGGGGAGCGTGTGGGCATTGCCGGCGAGCTTCACCCGGCGGTCATCAAGGCGTTCAGTCTTCCGAAGAACGCGGCTGCGTTTGAGCTTGATCTCGAAGCCGTGATTGAGTCCGCACCCGCCGTGGTGCCGGCGGAGCCGATCTCGACGTTCCCGATCGCCAAGGAAGATTTTGCGTTCGTCGTGAATGACGACACGCCTGCCGAGGCCGTGCGTGCGGCCCTCATCGTGGGGATTGGCGATGTTGCGGAAGAGGTTCGCCTCTTTGACGAATACCGCGGTGACCAGGTCCCTGAGGGCAAGAAGTCGCTCGCATTCGCCGTGCGACTTAGGCCTCATGAGAAGACGCTCAAGGGCGCCGAGATCGACGAGATTCGTGCCCGAGCCATCGCCGCGGTTGAATCGGCCGTGGGGGGTGAGCTGCGCGCCTAAGGACTTCGCCCCTCGCGGGTAAGCAGTCGGCCTGAGCCCCGTCGCTTGCATTGAGCGGCGGGGCTCAGGCTTTTTATGTATAGTCATGCATGCGACTGCAATAGAATGCTTTGGTGATGCGCGGTGTGCCGCCCGCGCGAGGACCCTCGGCATGAAAGGACATCGATGAGCGATCAGCCGCAGCAACCGCAGACCAAGATCTCGCGCCAACGCAAGATCGTCGACATCCTGAACCGCACCGAGGTCACATCGCAAACCGCTCTTCTCGCGCTTTTGGAGAAAGACGGCGTGAGCGTTACCCAGGCGACGCTGTCGCGCGACCTCGTGGAGCTGCGTGCCGAAAAGGTGCGCTCGAGCTCCGGTTCTCTCGTGTACATGCTCCCTCCCGAAGGAGGCGAGCGGGTTCACAGTTTGCGACGCCCACCCTCGCAAGAACACTACGCGGCGAGGCTTCAACGCCTTGCGGAAGAGCTGCTCGTGAGCGCGGAGGCGAGCGACAACCTGGTGGTCGTGCGCACGCCGCCCGGGGCGGCACAGTATCTCGCGAGCGCACTGGATCACTCCGTGCTTCCCTCGATCCTCGGCACGGTTGCGGGAGACGACACGATCCTCATCGTCGCTCGCGGCGCAGCGCAGGGGCGCGAACTCGCGTCTACGCTGCGCGAGCTCGCCGACGGTCGCCGGATAACAGCCGACGACCACACGTAGAACACGGATGCGAGCCACCCCGATCCACTCGACATAGGAGGAAAAATCCCATGACAGAACGCATCGTTCTTGCCTACTCAGGCGGTCTCGATACATCCGTGGCTATCGGCTGGATCCACGATGCCACGGGCGCTGACGTCATCGCGTGCGCGGTGGATGTTGGCCAGGGAGGTGAAGACCTCGAAGTAATCCGCAAGCGTGCACTGGACTGCGGAGCCGTCGAAGCATACGTCGCCGATGCACGTGAGGAGTTCGCGAGCGAATACTGCATGCCCGCCCTCAAAGCGAACGCCTTGTACATGGACGCGTATCCGGTCGTTTCCGCCCTTTCGCGCCCCGTGATCGCAAAACACCTCGTGAAGGCCGCGAAGAAATACGGTGCGAGCACCGTCGCCCATGGCTGCACCGGTAAGGGTAACGACCAGGTGCGATTCGAGGTCTCAATTACCTCGCTCGCCCCGGAACTTCAGTGCATCGCACCCGTGCGCGACCTCGCACTCACTCGCGACAAGGCAATCGACTACGCGGAGAAAAATAACCTTCCGATCACCACGACGAAGCACAACCCGTTCTCCATTGACCAGAACGTATGGGGACGCGCGATCGAAACCGGGTTCCTCGAGGATATTTGGAACGAGCCGACGAAAGACGTGTACAACTACACGGATGACCCGGCATTTCCACCGGTCGCCGATGAGCTCGTCGTGACGTTCGAGCGCGGCATCCCGGTCGCGATCGACTCTCGTGCAGTGGGTCCGCTCGAAGCGATCCAAGAGATGAACCGCCGTGCTGGAGCTCAGGGAATTGGCCGCATCGACATCGTCGAGGATCGACTCGTAGGTATCAAGTCGCGCGAGATTTATGAGGCCCCGGGAGCGATGGCGCTCATCGAGGCGCATCGCGAACTCGAGCGTGTGACCCTCGAGCGCGAGCAGGGGCGCTTCAAGCGAGAGGTGCAGGACCGCTGGACTGATCTCGTATACGACGGCCAGTGGTTTAGCCCCCTCAAGCGCTCACTCGAGGCCTTCATCGACGACACCCAGCGCTACGTGAGTGGCGAGATTCGCATGCGCTTGCACGGCGGCCGCGCGACGGTAACCGGTCGCCGCAGCGACAGCAGTCTCTACGACTTCAATCTCGCGACCTACGACGAAGGCGACACCTTCGACCAATCGCATGCGAAAGGCTTCATTGAGATCTACGGTCTCGGCTCGAAGCAGGCAACGGCTCGCGATGAAAAATTCGGCAACGCACCCTCCCTCGAGGCTAACGTCGGCGCTAGCGAGGAGTGAGACACGTGAGCGATACACACGAGACACACAGGCGCACAGATGCGCCGGAGGAATCCGTCGATCGCGTCGCCCTGTGGGGTGGACGCTTTGCCTCCGGTCCCGCCGACGTCATGGCCGCCCTGTCCAAGTCCACCGACTTCGACTGGCGCCTCGCGCCGTACGATGTGCGCGGCTCGAGGGCGCACGCGCGCGTCCTTGCACGCGCGGGGCTCTTGAGTGAGAGCGAGCTTCGCGACATGCTCGCGGCCCTCGACGAGCTCGGGCGACGAGTTGAAACCGGGGAATTTACGCCACACGTGAGCGATGAGGACGTCCACTCCGCCCTCGAGCGAGGCCTCCTTGAAATCGCTGGCCCGGCCCTCGGAGGGAAGCTTCGCGCGGGCCGTTCACGCAACGACCAAGTCGCGACCCTTGGGCGCATGTATATTCGCGACCACGCCCGCGTGATTGCGGCACTCACGCTCGATGTCGTAGACGCGCTCATTCAGCAAGCGTCGGAATACCCCGAGGCTCCCATGCCGGGCCGCACCCACCTTCAACACGCCCAGCCCGTGTTACTCGCGCACCACCTTCTCGCCCACGCGTGGCCGCTCATGCGCGACGTCGAGAGGCTACGTGACCTGGACGCGCGCGCAGCGATCTCGCCCTACGGCTCGGGCGCCCTCGCGGGATCGTCACTCGGGCTTGACCCCGAGGCAGTAGCGGTCGAACTAGGTTTTGATGCGGCGAGCGAAAACTCGATTGACGGCACGTCCGCGCGCGATGTGTACGCCGAGTACTCGTGGTGTCTCACGATGCTCGGAGTCGACCTTTCGCGACTGTCTGAAGAGATCATCGTGTGGAACACGAAGGAATTCGACTTCGTGACCCTGGACGACGCCTATTCGACCGGATCATCGATCATGCCGCAAAAGAAGAACCCCGACGTCGCCGAGCTTACGCGCGGCAAGGCCGGTCGCTTCATCGGCGATCTCGCCGGGCTGCTCGCAACGCTCAAAGCGATGCCCCTTGCCTACAACCGCGACCTGCAGGAAGACAAGGAGCCGATGTTCGATCAGACCGACCAGCTCGAATTGCTCCTGCCAGCATTCGCGGGCATGGTGCGTACCCTCTCCTTCAACACCGAACGAATGGCGTATCTCGCGCCGCGCGGTTTTGCCCTGGCAACAGATATCGCCGAATGGCTCGTGCGCCAGGGAGTTCCCTTCCGCGAGGCTCACGAGATTTCCGGCGGATGCGTCCAACTCGCAGAATCGCGAGGCGAAGAGCTGTGGGACTTGAGCGACGAGGATCTCGCGTCGGTCTCGCCCTCTCTCAAGCCCGAGGTGCGCGGCGTTCTCACAACCCTCGGATCGATCGACTCGCGTTCCTCGAAAGGGGGAACGGGGCGAAAAAGCGTCGCGACCCAGCTTCGACACGCAAAAGTGACCTCGAGCGAACTGCGGGAGTTCGCGAAGCCTCTCTAGGGGGCGTGCGCTACTGTGGAGAAGATGCGCGGTGTGTGAGAGCCGCCCTGACGAAAGGAATGGAGAGGCACGATGGTCAACATCGTTGACGAGCTTGAATGGCGTGGCCTGCTGGTGAATTCGACCGGGATCGAGGCGATCCGCACCGCAGCAAACGAGGGCCCGATCAAGCTCTATTGCGGTTTTGACCCGACCGCGTCCTCCCTCCACGTTGGGCACCTCACACAGATCCTCACCATGCGCCGCTTTCAGCTCGCGGGCAACAAGCCGTTCGCCCTCGTCGGCGGCGCTACGGGGCTCGTGGGTGATCCCCGCATGTCGGGCGAGCGCAAAATGAACTCGGCCGACATCGTGGCGACCTGGGTTGAGTCGCTCCGCGGCCAGATTGAGCGCTTCCTCGATCCCGATGGCGAATTCGGGGTCACGATGGTCAATAACTACGACTGGACCAAGGATCTCAACGTCCTGAGTTTCCTTCGCGATTACGGCTCGCAGTTCCGCATGGGCACGATGCTGTCGAAGGAAATCGTCGCGAAACGACTGAACTCCGAAGAGGGCCTCAGCTACCTCGAGTTCTCGTACCAGATTCTCCAAGCGATGGACTTCCTTGAGCTGTACCGACGCTACGGCGTGACGCTTCAGTACGGCGGAAATGACCAGTGGGGCAACATCGTTGGCGGTGCAGAACTGATCCGCAAAGTCGAGGGCGTGCAAACGCATGCCCTCACGACCCCGCTCGTGACGAAGGCCGATGGAACGAAGTTCGGTAAGAGCGAGGGCGGCGCCGTGTGGCTCGATCCCGAGCTCACGAGTCCGTATGCCTTCCACCAGTTCTGGCTCGGAGCTGACGACCGCGACGTGCTCAAGTACCTGCGGTACTTTACGTTCCGTCCCGAGGAAGAAATTGCAGCGGTCGAGTCGGCAACGGCCGAGCGCCCGCATGAACGTGCGGCGCAAAAGCTTCTCGCGGACGATATGACGACCCTCGTTCACGGCGAGCAGGCCACGGCCCAGGCGAAGTCGGCGGCATCGGTGCTGTTTGGGCGCGGAGATGTGCGTGAGCTCGATGGTCCGACGGTTGCCGTGATCGCAGGGGAGCTTCCGTGTGTGGAGCTTCCCGCGACGGCGAACATCGTCGAGGCCTTTACAGCTACCGAGCTTTTGAACTCGAACGGCGCAGTGCGGAGGGCGCTCAAGGAAGGGGGCCTCTCGGTTAATGGCGAAAAGATTGCGGGCGACGTCGACGTTCTTGAGACCGAGCTAGGCGCGTACACCCTGCTTGCCGGTGGCTACCTGCTGCTGCGGCGTGGAAAGAAGAATGCCGCCATGGTGAAAGTTGCAAGTTGAGCACGCGGTGAACTGCTGCTGAACTCGCCTATCTAGCGCCTGCTGCCCCCTCGCTGAGGGCCGCAGGCGCTTTGCATTGTGGCGGTGAGCACGCGTGCGCCCATGTGGCTTGACCAGGGGTGTGGGGTCGCGTAATGTCGTTGTTCGTTGGTTCGCGAAGCCGAAGAAATTCGACTTCCAGCCGCGGCCGAAAGTGGCCGCCGTGAAGATCGTGCACGAACCCCGGGTGAGCATCCGGTAAAGAGTGGCACGAAACACGGTGAGTCAACTTGACCGGGTCGGAAAGGGTTGCTAAGCTAGTGACTCGCGCCGAGAGGTCGAGTGAACTTCCGGCGAACATCAGCTCCTCGCGGGCCCCACGAAAATGGGGTGAGTGGGGTGTGCGTGTGTTGTTTGATATCTCAATAGTGTGTCTGTTTATTGATGCCAATTTTTTTGGCAGGAACATTGAATTTCTTGTTCAATTTCTGGATGGTCAGCGTAATGTTGATTGTTT